>NZ_JBKQXM010000030.1:0-507 GCF_046762865.1 Winogradskyella sp. A2 | reverse complement strand
CGTTGTGCATAATTTAACCAAACAAAAACGTGAAAAAAATATTCATCTTGACTCTACTCTCATTTTTCGGTTGTAAAAACGAACCAATCTGTACTGTAAATGAAAATAACGCAGGAAAAGAAATTTATGATTTGGACGAGGCGACTTGTTTCATTGCTTTAAAGCTGAACAAGAAAAAGTCTGACTTGAAATTGATTCGCAGTGCTCTAATTGCGGAGGAAAACTATATGAGTAAAATCGGACTGACAACAGAAAATCCGAATCCCGAAAGTGAACCTGAATCGAATGCAGAATTGGACATTAACCAAATGGCGGAATATGCTATGAATGAGGAAAAAGTTGAACTGACAAAAGACGAATTAATCGAAATCTATGACACCGAAATCGAATATTTAATGTTCATCGGAGTTGTGGAACAATAAAAACTATGCACAACAACGGCTATAGTTCATTACGGCTGAAATTCCTAATCGGAATTTCGAGCCTTTTTGCTAAATTTATGGTTAC
>NZ_JBKQXM010000029.1:0-572 GCF_046762865.1 Winogradskyella sp. A2 | reverse complement strand
ATAATCCTTATTTGACTTTGATAGAAGAGCAAATTGAACCTTATAGGTTTGAAACAAATGCTTACAATAGACTTATTAATAACATAGAAATTATTCCTGAAAAGTATATGCATATTGTTGAAAGACTGCAAGATGTGTATGGTGACGAAGCACTTGTTACTAATAATGTGGTGATTGAGAAAAAAGTGTTCCTGGAGAAAGTACAAGATGTATATCAAAGCAATTATGATTGGTATTCAAGAACAGCAAAAAAGGATTATGATGATAAAGTGACCTATCTATTTAATGACAAGCAACATCTTAATGATGTAAGAAGATATAAAGAAATTACAAGTCATTTGTTACAACATTTAATTATTCTTAAGCACAAAGCAACCTATGCTTATAATTTGATCCATCATGATTTGGTCCTCGACTTTCAGAAGTCTAATCAAATCGATCTTATGGAGTTTCCTACATTTGAAGAATTAGAAGCATATGTAGGGAATTATAAAAATGAAACTTCTGGTTTGGAATTGGAATTAGTTCGGAATCAGAATAATCTTAGCATTTTAAATGGAGGAATTCTTTAC
>NZ_JBKQXM010000028.1:0-614 GCF_046762865.1 Winogradskyella sp. A2 | reverse complement strand
GTACCGGCTGATTATTCGGTATTGTATGTATTGACCCAAGGTGAAGGCCTTGTGATCCAGCAAGTGAGCACAGAGGCACCGGAATTTACGGTTGCAGGTGGAGGAGATTACACGATACATACCTTGGTGTATCCAAACGGATTAGATCTGAGCATCGTACAATTAGGAGTTACGACAGGCTTTGATGTTAATGGTTTATTGGTACAAGGAGGAGGCGACTTATGTGCATCTTTGGACGTAGCAGGAGCACCGGTTCATATTACGAATCCAGATGCAGGCACGTTAACAGCAACGGATAGCAATGTTACCTTGTCAGGAGGCTCAGCAATGATCTCAGCGACACCAAATGGAGATGCAAATGTACCATCAGGTTACAGTACTTTATTTGTACTAACCCAAGGCGAGGGCTTGGTGATCCAACAGGTAAGCACAGAAGGACCAGACTTCGCGGTAACCGAAGCCGGCAATTATACGATCCATACCTTAGTGTATCCAACAGGCTTAGACTTGAGCGTTGTGCAGTTAGGAGTAACCACAGGCTTTGATGTCAATGGATTATTGGTACAAGGAGGAGGCGACTTGTGTGCATCTCTTGATGTGGCAGGAGCACCAGT
>NZ_JBKQXM010000027.1:0-637 GCF_046762865.1 Winogradskyella sp. A2 | reverse complement strand
ATTACTAGAACCTGGACGGCTACCGACGAATGTGGTAACGCTACGTCTGCTGTTCAGATTATAACTGTTGAGGATACAACGCCTCCTACTATTGACAGTTCAGGTGTCTCTAATATAGATATCCAATGTGGTGTAACACCTGATGGAACCTTAGAAACTTGGGTTGCTAACAATGCTGGTGCAACTGCAACAGATACTTGTGGTAACGTAACTTGGACTAATGATTATGGTGCAAATACAGATGTAGATTGTGCTAATGGTGCTATTACTATAACATTTACTGCTACGGATGATTGTGGTAATGCCTCAAGTGTAACGGCTACGTATTCTATTATCGATACAGTAGCTCCTATAATCACTATTCCAGCAGATGTAACTATCGAGTGTACTGAGGATGAGTCTCCATCTAATACTGGTACTGCAACTGCTACAGACGATTGTACAAATCCAGTTGTAACCTTCACTGATACTGAGGTTGCTGCATGTGGTAATACAAAGACAATAACCAGAACTTGGACAGCTACCGATGCTTGTGGAAATTCAATTTCAGAAGATCAAACTATAACTGTTGAGGATACAACGCCTCCTACTATTACGGTACCTGCCGATGTAACCATCGAGTGTACCGAGGACGAGT
>NZ_JBKQXM010000026.1:0-665 GCF_046762865.1 Winogradskyella sp. A2 | reverse complement strand
ACAACGGTCTCGGCTATGATTTCGTTGCGTTGAAAATTCCAGTGGAATTTTCGACCGTAGAAATCCAGCCGATTAAAGTTAAACTAATTTTGGGTTTTGCCATAAATAAGGAATGAATTATAGCCATTGTTGTAGCAAGTTTTTATTCAAAAATTATTGGTAAAGCAGAATTCTGGATTTTCGTAATATTAAAAGGCTGTGTAATAACAGTTGTAACGTTGCCTTCAGGAACTATTTCATTAATATTTACAATGATGTTCTCGGAATTAGATGTTATATTCAATTCTAGGCTATAACCGCCATTCGCTTTTATTTCATCAAATACGGCAATAATGGTATATTCAGAGAAATTTATATCAGTTTCCGTAAAGTTATCAGAAACATTATTTACTGAATTCAATTGAGTAATTAAATTATTCCAAGTAGTTTGGTTAGAAATAATTAAATTTTGTTCCGTGATTCCTTCGTCTCCCGCGCCATAAAGATTATCCTTAGCAATTAAAGTCGATTCTATTACTCTTGAATTTGAATTGTCATCGTCAGAACTGCAACTAAACACAAAAATTGATAACAAGACAATTAATAGGTGTTTTTTCATAATTGTTAGGTTTTATTATATAGATGTCAGCATGTTAATAAGGTTGCGTTAAATTTGCTACAACGGT
>NZ_JBKQXM010000025.1:0-676 GCF_046762865.1 Winogradskyella sp. A2 | reverse complement strand
TCTGAACAGCAGACGTAGCGTTACCACATTCGTCGGTAGCCGTCCAGGTTCTAGTAATCGTTTTGGTATTTCCACAGGCATCAACAACAGCATCAGACTCCGTAATAGTTACAGAACCACAGGTATCCGCACCAGTAGCCACGCCAGTGTTTGCAGAAGACTCGTCCTCGGTACACTCGATGGTTACATCGGCAGGTACCGTAATAGTAGGAGGCGTTGTATCCTCAACAGTTATAATCTGAACAGCAGACGTAGCGTTACCACATTCGTCGGTAGCCGTCCAGGTTCTAGTAATCGTTTTGGTATTTCCACAGGCATCAACAACAGCATCAGACTCCGTAATAGTTACAGAACCACAGGTATCCGCACCAGTAGCCACGCCAGTGTTTGCAGAAGACTCGTCCTCGGTACACTCGATGGTTACATCGGCAGGTGCCGTGATAGTAGGAGGCGTTGTATCCTCAACAGTTATAGTCTGAACAGCAGACGTAGCGTTACCACATTCGTCGGTAGCCGTCCAGGTTCTAGTAATCGTTTTGGTATTTCCACAGGCATCAACAACAGCATCAGACTCCGTAATAGTTACAGAACCACAGGTATCCGCACCAGTAGCCACGCCAGTGTTTGCAGAAGACTCGTCCTCGGTACACTCGATGGTTACATCGGCAGGTACCGT
>NZ_JBKQXM010000024.1:0-678 GCF_046762865.1 Winogradskyella sp. A2 | reverse complement strand
ACGTCACCAGTGATAGTTAAGTCTGTTTCATCAACGTCACATTCAATCGTGATATCTGCAGGAACCGTAAACGTTGGCGCAGTAGTATCAACTACTGTGATAACTTGATCATCTGTTGTTTCATTATCACATTCATCTATCAATGTCCATTTTCTGTAAATTATGTAGGAGTTTGGACAATTTCCATCCATTATAATATCCTTGTATTCAGCATCTAAGGCTGTAGAACAGTTATCAGCTTCATTTGTTACGTCTCCAGTAATTGAAAGATCATTTACATCAATATCGCATTCCACCGTTAAATCTTCAGGTGCTGTGAATGTTGGAGAAGTAGTATCAACGACATTTATTGTTTGGTCAAATGATGAAGTATTTCCACAATCATCAATTAATGTCCATGTACGAGTGATGACTGATTCGTTTACACAACTGCCTGCAACAACATTGTCTGAATATGTCGCATCAAGCCCTGTAGAACATGAGTCAGCTTCGTCGGTTACATCACCAGTGATACTTAAATCCGATTCGTCAACATCACATTCAATGGTTACATCAGCAGGTACTGTAAATGTTGGTGCTGTAGTATCCTCAACAGTTATAATCTGAACAGCAGACGTAGCGTTACCACATTCGTCGGTAGCCGTCCAGGTTCTAGTAATCGTTTTGGTATTTCCACAG
>NZ_JBKQXM010000023.1:0-831 GCF_046762865.1 Winogradskyella sp. A2 | reverse complement strand
CATCCCCACCAACCCTGGATATGTTTACGATTACAGCATAGACTGGGGAGATGGTACCGTTGAGAACAACGTTACGGGGGATGCTGTGCACACCTATGTTGCCGCGGGCACCTACCAGGTGAGTATCACTGGCGATTTTCCTTCGATATATTTCAATGGTACGCCGACCCAGGTCGAGCAGGACAATGCGGGACGCTTCCGCAGTGTAGAGCAGTGGGGCACTATAGCCTGGGGCAGCATGGCGAACGCCTTTTACGGAGCGGACAGCTTTGAGCTGAACGCAATGGATTTTCCGGACCTTTCGAACGTTACGGACATGTCGGGAATGTTCAGGAACACTGGCATTGACTTCCGAGGCAATGCTTCGATGTCCGGCTGGGACGTATCCACGGTGACCACGATGGCCGACATGTTCAACGAGGCGACCCTGTTCGACCAGGACCTTGGCGGCTGGGACGTATCCAACGTTACCGATATGCGCAACATGTTCAAGTGGTGCGTCAGCTTCAATGCGGATATCGGTAGCTGGGAGGTAGGCAACGTTACCGACATGAGCGGCATGTTCAACGTTGCTGCAGAATTCAACCAAGATATAGGCAGTTGGGACGTATCCAACGTTACCGACATGAAGGAGATGTTCCGCCAGACCAATGCCTTCAACCAGGACCTGAGTAGCTGGCAGTTAGGCAACGTGGGGAACATGAAGGAAATGTTCTTTGCAGCGATAGAGTTCAACGGTAACATAGTCGGCTGGGACGTATCAAGTGTTACCGACATGGCAGGAATGTTCGACACGGCCCTGATGTTCAACCGTGATATAAGTGGCTGGGC
>NZ_JBKQXM010000022.1:0-845 GCF_046762865.1 Winogradskyella sp. A2 | reverse complement strand
GGCACAGGCGACACGGCAGTAGACAGTGACGAGAGCGAGACGGTAAATGCGGATCAAGATCCAAGCATAGCTACTGTCAAGACTTTTGCAGATATCGATGGTGGCGCTTTAACAGAATATACGACCGTAGGCCAGGTGATCAACTATACGATCACCCTTACCAACGACGGAAACGTCACGGTCTACAACCCGACGATGGCAGATGCAACAGCAGATGCGGCTCCGGTACGCGGCACAGATGCACCAGGGAACAACGATGGAGTATTAGATGTGGGCGAGACGTGGACTTACACGGCTTCACATACGGTTACCCAGGCAGACCTTGACAACGGTTCATATACGAACACGGCCGAGGGCGATGGATCAGCGGACACGGATGGTGATGGCACAGGCGACACGGCAGTAGACAGTGACGAGAGCGAGACGGTAAATGCGGATCAAGATCCAAGCATAGCTACTGTCAAGACTTTTGCAGATATCGATGGTGGCGCTTTAACAGAATATACGACCGTAGGCCAGGTGATCAACTATACGATCACCCTTACCAACGACGGAAACGTCACGGTCTACAACCCGACGATGGCAGATGCAACAGCAGATGCGGCTCCGGTACGCGGCACAGATGCACCAGGGAACAACGATGGAGTATTAGATGTGGGCGAGACGTGGACTTACACGGCTTCACATACGGTTACCCAGGCAGACCTTGACAACGGTTCATATACGAACACGGCCGAGGGCGATGGATCAGCGGACACGGATGGTGATGGCACAGGCGACACGGCAGTAGACAGTGACGAGAGCGAGACGGTAAATGCGGATCAAGATCCAAGCATAGCTACTGT
>NZ_JBKQXM010000021.1:0-917 GCF_046762865.1 Winogradskyella sp. A2 | reverse complement strand
TGTCCTGATATAGCATAAGTGAAGTTAGCAGCTGGGTTTCCACCACTTGCCGAAACCCCTAGGGTACTGATCACATCGTCCACAAGGTTATCCTGATCTGCTATCGCATCAACCGAAATAGCCGGATACTGTACTAGGCTATAAACCTCTATGGCAGATACCTTTGGTTCGTCTACACCATCGGCACCTTCCGCATCAAACAAAAGGTTTAACTCTCCGTCGGATACACTTACCATAAAGGTCTTCGACACTTCGGTCTGTGGACCCACATCAGCATATATATCGTAATCATCCAATAATGTAATACCTTCGCCTTCCACATCAAAAACTCGGTCTCCAACACCTCCTGATCCTCCACCTGTCGCCCCAAAAAATATTTCGGCAAAATGCAATACCACCTCATAGTCACCATTAGGAACACTAAAGGCATACTCAAATGTCGGCGGGTTTGCGCTACGTTCCGTCTGGAACAATGGAGAAACCGTTGCGCTCGTATTCTCAAATGTCTTGCCTCCAACAAAGTTGGCATCAGCCGAAAATACCTCGCTATTGTAAGTCAACTCGGGACCACCGGCATTAATACGAAACAGCGCCAAGGGCACATCCGTTACCGTCCATGTAAAATTCGTCATAACATCCGCAGAACCCAATCTTGAGGTTGTTACTGCAACAGAATGTACACCATCGCTATTTGGACCTCCTATCAGTGCTAAAGCATCTATGGTTCCGCTGATCTCCCCTGTACTACTATCTATTGCCAATCCCGTAGGCTGACCACTAATACTGAATACCAATGGTTCATTGATATCACCGCCACTTGCAAGCACCTGTATGCTTACGGTCGTTCCTATCTGGTCTTGCTGATCGTCGATACTGGTCACTACCAATGGACCCGTAACCGTCCAATTAAAGTTAAT
>NZ_JBKQXM010000020.1:0-962 GCF_046762865.1 Winogradskyella sp. A2 | reverse complement strand
CCCGTATCTATCGTTGTGCCATCTGCCAAATCTTCAAAATCCTCAACCCATGGTAGGTCTGTTGGAATTGCAATTACATTAATCGTTGAATTAGAAACAAAATTCCCATCAGTAGTTGTTACCGTAATTACTGCGACACCTTCACTATTTGCCGTAACTTCTCCGTTGATGTCTACGCTAGCTACACTGGCATCGCTTGTAGACCATGTAACACTTTGGTCACTTGCATCAAATGGTAAAACAGTAGCCTCTAACAACAATGTGGCACCTCCAATATTCATCGTAGCATCCGATGGACTTAATGTAATGCCTGTGACAGGGACAATCACTTCCTCAATGATAGTTACAATAGACGTGTCCTGGAAACCTCCGTCGGTAGTTGTTACCGTAATGGTTGCCTCGCCAACAGCTACTGGTGTTATAAATCCATTCTCATCTACCATAGCGACACTTTCATCGCTTGAAAGCCAAGATACCGAAGTGTCATCCGCATTGGAAGGATTGACCGTTGCGGTCAGTTGCTGAGAATTATCTCCCAGTTCAACCGATATTGTACTAGGCGATAATGTAACAGAGGAAACCGCAATAGGTACTGTAGGTGTCCCACTAACATTAACATTATCTATACTATAGGTCTCATCCAAGAAACTTACCTGTGTCTCCACTACCAGCTCCAAAACGCTGCCCGTAATACCTGATACCGTAAAGTTGGTCAAATCTATATTGCCCGTTACTGTACCGAATGGAATCAAGGAGCCACCATCCAACCTGTAAAAGACTTCTACATAGTCACTGTTCTCCTTTTTGTCGTCCAGATCATCGACATCTATTGATATGGTTACATTCTCGTGTCCCGTAATATCTATTGGTTCAGAGCTCCAAACGGCCGTGCTACCGCTACTGACCGATGACAGCAAGAGTGTTCCGCCCTGTACATCCCAGACACCCTGGTCAATTGACGT
>NZ_JBKQXM010000019.1:0-2015 GCF_046762865.1 Winogradskyella sp. A2 | reverse complement strand
TCGGTTACCGTTACGCTGTAGCTGCCGCCCTGCTGCGGCATAAGGCTAGGGCCCGTAGCACCAGGTATGACCGTACCGTTAAAGCTCCACTCAAAACCGTAGTTTACATCCGACAGCCCTGTGTCCAGAACGAGCGGGTCCAAGGCCTCGGTTCCGTTCGTGTTAACGCAAAGGATATAGCCCTCCTCAAGGTCAAAGGCAGGCAAAGGGTTCACCTGGAGCGTCAGCGGCGCCACCGCAAAACAGCTGGTACTGGTGTTGTCCACCCTCGCATAGATGACCTGTGGGTTCACTATGTTCTCGTAAAGGGCCGAGAGCGGGCTGACGTTAAGGGTCGCATCGGCCTCCGTGGCAAAGTACGTAACCATATAGCCCGTTGGGTCCTGGCCGTCCAGTACCCGGGCGTCCTGGGTCGCAAGGTCGAACTGTACGCTGTCGTTGGCAGGGTTGCCGTCGACCTCCATATTGTCGTCGCACTCCTCGTAAAGGATGGCCTGCATGTCGGGATTGGCCTGCGCCGACTCCTGCACCTCGATATCGAAGCGCTGGGTCGATATCGAACAGCCCGTGGAGGTATCGGTTATCGTAACGAATATCTCCTGTGGGTTGCTCGTGTTCGTATAAGGGCTCACAAGCACATTCGCACCGGCCTGGGCATCAGCAAGGTTGTCGTGGTAGGTCACCACGAACTGAAACGGATCCTGGCCGTTGAGCACCTCAGCGTCCTTGGTACCTAGGTCAAAGCTGCCAAAGCCGTCCGTGTTGAGCTCGCATTGTATAAAGTCCGTCACTGCCGTATCCTGTGGCAATGGGTTAACCCGTATTATAAAATTGACCACGCTATAGCAGCCCGTCACGTCGTTGGTCACCCTTACATAGATGGTCTCGTCTTCCCCTATGGCCGTATTGGTATAGTTTGCGGGATCGGCTATAGGATCGGTTCCCGAATCCGCATCCTCTTCCGTCCTATGGTAGGTAGGCGTTACGCCTGCCTCGCCGTTAAGTATCAGTATCTCGTTCACCGTAAGGTCGAACACCTCAAGGCCGTCGCCGATGTTGTTGTCGTCGCAAAGCTCCAGTACAGGTATCTGCTCGCTGGGCGTTGGCGTAGGGATCGGCAACACGCGGAGCGTAACGGTCGTAAACGCGACGCAGCCAAAAGCGTTCTCGCCCCTCACGTAGACCGTCTGGGCGTTGGATATGTTCGTATAAGGGCTCGATATCGGGCTGGTGCCGCTGTCCGCATCCATCTGGGTCTCGTGATAGGTCAGCACGATGCCGCCCTGTCCGTTCAGTATCTCCGCATTGACCTCCTCAACAAGGTCAAAGGCCTCCTGCTCGTCACCTGGGCTGTTGACATCGCAGAGCTCAAAGGGTGCCGGCGCCGTAAGCACGGGCAAGGGGTTGACCTTAAGCTCAAGCTCGGTGAGCTTGTAGCAGCCCGCATCCGTGCTCGGGTCGTCAACGCGTACCCAGACCACCTGGTTGAAATCGTCAGTGTTCGTGTAGGCCGTCGGGACCGCTATCGCATTGACGCCATCGTTGGCGTCCGCAGGGTCCTGGTAGTAACTGAACACATAGGCCGCCGGGTCCTGGCCGGCTACCAGTATATCCGCCTCTACCGTGGTCAGGTCGAACTGCGCAAAGCCGTCCGCGGAAAAGTCGTCGCACTCCTCAAGGGGATCCGGCTCCAAAAGCTGGGGCGTCGGCTCCACTACTAGGTCCAGCATGACTATCGTATAGCAATCGGTCGCTATCGTAGCGCTCTCTACACGAGCATAGAGCGTTTCCATGTCTATGTTGATATTGCCGTAGTCTGCACTGGTATCTATAGCATCTGCGCCGAGGCTCGCGTTGCCCTCCGTATCGTGGTAGGTCACCGTTAGGCCCGGTGCGCCTCCCGTGATCTCCGTGTCCGCGTCCGTAAGGGTAAAGAAGCCGAAGCCGTCGTTGTCCGGGTCGCAGTAGCGCAAAGGCTCAGGGTCAAAGGCCACAGGTGCCTGCTCCACAACCAG
>NZ_JBKQXM010000018.1:0-2297 GCF_046762865.1 Winogradskyella sp. A2 | reverse complement strand
GACTTCGACGGCGTTGACGATTATCTTTACGGTGGCAGTATTCTGGACGGCGAGGGCGAGCTGACCATGATGTCGTGGATCAAGATAGACGCGGCCAATTCTACAGGGTCCACGACCCTTATGGGCGAGGACGACGGTTGCAGGCTTTACGTCACGGAGGGCAACAAGCTTATGTTCGGGATCAGGAGCAGTTCGGGCACGACGCATACGGCCACGGGCATAAACGTCAACTTTGGCGAGTGGCACCACATCGCTGGTGTCTTCTCTAGCGCTACGGGCGAGCTTATGGTATATGTGGACGGTAACCTCGAGGGGTACGTACTAGAGCCTTCCCTTGTAGGCAGAACAATATCGCCTTCATCGGACTGGAACGGCAGTTTCGAGGTGGGCAGGCGCTCTACGACCTTGTCGGCACGCGAGCAGTTCAATGGCGACATCGACGAGATCAGGGTCTTTGACACGGCCCTAAGCGCGGACCAGTTGCAGCAGATGGTATACCAGGAGATATCCAATGACGCCGGTTTCGTAAAGGGCACGGTTGTACCGAAGCCAATAGAGGACAGGGACACGGCACAGAAGATATCGTGGTCCAGCCTTTTGGCGTACTATTCGATGACGGACATAAAGAACAACACCACGGCGGACTACTCTAGCAACGACTACGAGCTAACGCTGATGAACATAACCACGTTACAGGACCAGACGGCACCAATGCCTTACGAGACTGTTGCTGACGGCGACTGGAGCAACGAGTCCACATGGCTCTACGGCGATGTATGGGACATCGAGGATGCTTCCCAGAACAAGGACTGGAGCATAGTCTCCATAAAGAACGACATTACCACGTCCAGTTCCCACACCAGCCTGGGGCTTATAGTTGACGCGGACAAGGAGCTTATTGTAAACGGCGACAACAAGATAGAGAACACCTATTATTTGGAGCTAAACGGTACGCTGGACCTGAGGGACGACTCGCAGCTGGTACAGGGCTTGCGCAGCGACCTTGTTACCTCTGCTACGGGCAAGGTAAAGAGAAGGCAGGAGGGCAGCTCCAGCCAGTACAGGTACAATTACTGGGGCTCGCCATTGGGCAGTCTGGGCGCAACGCCTTTGACGGACAACAATACGGTAGGCAACAACGATAACAATTCCGAGTTCAACCTCGGGATGCTAAGGCAACCGAGCGGGGCAAACTTTGAGTTCACGGGAGCGCTGGACGCGCCTGGCAAGATCAGTGTGTTCTGGCTCTACACCTATATAAACGGAGTAACTTACAACGACTGGGGCTCTATGGACGCCAACACGCCGTTGGAGCCTGGAATCGGCTATACGCAGAAGGGCACGGGAGCTACAGGTACGGAACAGCAATATTTATTCGAGGGTAAGCCTAACAACGGTACGATAATAATCGACGTTTCCGATACGGGAGGTAGCGGTTCGGTACCAGCGGTATCAAAGACGGACTTCTTGTTGGGGAACCCATATCCATCCGCAATGGATCTTCACCAGTTCATAGACGACAACGTAGGCGTTATAGACGGTACCATCCAGCTGTGGCAACAGTGGAGCGGCGATTCCCATATACTGAACGAGTACAATGGTGGCTATGCCCAGGTGAACAAGACCGGATCGGTAAGGGCCTACCAGTTCGTGGGTATAGAGGGCGCCAACAACGGCAGCCAGGACGGTACGAAGAAGCCATCGAGATACTTGCCGGTAGGGCAAGGCTTCATGGTAGAGGTGATTGCTGACGGCGAGGTGATGTTCAACAACGGACAGCGCCTTTTTGTAAAGGAGGCCGACCATGATGGCACATATAACAACGGCTCTATATTCTTCAAGAACGGTACTGCCCAGGGCAAGTCCCAGGAAGATGAGGACCTTATGCAGACGTTGCGCCTGGAGTTTTCGTCGGTGGACGGACCGGATACGAGGCGCGAGCTGTTATTGGGCTTTAGCGGCTTTACCTCTGATGACTTCGATTACGGCTACGAGGCCAAGAACACCGAGGTGGGCGATGACGACCTTAACCTGACATTTGGTGAGGATCAGATGACCATACAGGCCTACGGTGCGATAACCGAGGACAAGGCCGTACCACTTAAGCTGACGGCATCAGGGGACTACAACTATACGATAGCGCTTACCGAGACCGAGAACATGGATGAGGAACAGGAGATCTACCTTAGGGACAACCTAACGGGAGAATACTATGACCTGGTAAACAACGTACAGCCTTACGAGTTCTCCACGGAGGCCGGCGAGCATACGGAGAGGTTCGAGGTGGTGTTCTCGCA
>NZ_JBKQXM010000017.1:0-2303 GCF_046762865.1 Winogradskyella sp. A2 | reverse complement strand
CACGACATCATGGTCAGCTCGCCCTCGCCGTCCAGAATACTGCCACCGTAAAGATAATCGTCAACGCCGTCGAAGTCGAGGGTAGATGTGTAAGCTGGATTTATATCGAATAAGTCTCTATAATCTAAATCGCCTCCAGAACTTTTATCCAAATCCATATCTGGTAAAATGGAAGAACTTGGGTTGTTGATCTCGTCGTTGACGTCCAATGGATCGTTTATGTTGCTGCCTTCAAAATTATCGTCCAATCCATCATTATCTGTATCTACTCCAGAAAGTACATTCGCCATACCGTTCTCCTCGATATCCAGTATGCCGTCATTGTCTGAGTCGTAGTCCAAATAATCATAAATTCTGTCATTGTCAGTATCAACAAGTTTATCTTGAAATGAATATGTATCGTCCAGTCCGTTAACATCTATATCCAATATTAAAGAACCCATACCACTTGGAGTTTTATAACCAAATGTTAATTGAGCCTCAATATTATCTGGTATGCCATCATTGTCTGAATCTAAATCTAGAAAATTATGTCCTGCTACACCATCTGTATTGATTGGTGCCGTACCCCTTCCAGCTGAAAAAGGAATTCCGAGTGTGGTAGGATCGCTTCCAACTTTTCCATAAGCCTTACCATCATTTGATTCTCCGAAAATACTTGGATTCGTATCTAATCCTCCTGATTCTAGAACATCGGAAATGCCATCATTATCACTATCTAAATCGAAATGATTTGGAATACCATCTGAATCAAAATCTAAATTTGCACAAACACCTGAAGAGTTCAAGGTGCAAAAATCTGAGTCTTGATAATTTGGAATACCATCTACATCGTGATCACCTGACGCATCCAGGCCATTTGATTCATCAATATCTTTTATACCGTCATTATCATCATCCAAATCATCAACATCACTAAAACCATCTTTGTCATTATCAGGTAAGGTCAAAATGAACATTTTTCCATCACCATTATCTAACGTAGATGCAGTTAAAGTTGCCTTTGTGATTAATGATCCCGTTGGTGCTATATCATCTAGGTAAAAAACGGCGATACCCAAAGTTCCGGCATTTCTTACTACTCGATCACTTAACCAATAATCAGAACCTACAGGAGGTGGATTTAAAGATCCTGGAGTCCCAATGTTTCCACTACTACCAGTTCCTCCAAATCCCCATTGGGTACCAGCATTATTAACGAATGTTTCACCTAGTGATTGCTCTAGTCCACCATCTTCAGGTATTCCAAAAAATTCTATATGATAACAATTATTGGCGTTCTGTTCTGTTACGGCAATTACTCCACTTGAACTTGCTACAATTCCGTCATCATAGGTCAAAGTAAAACGTTGGGAAGTCGTTGTTTCTTCAGCTGTATAGTTATCACAAATATTTTGACCATTTCCATTAGCTTCAAAGTAATAATTTAAATTTTTTGATTGGAATGCATCCAATGCTGTCGCATTCCATGTTGCACTTGCACTTGTAGTTTCTACATAAGATCCATTTTTAGAAATATTATTCGTGGGATGACCATTAGGCCCAAGTTGAGTTAATTCGTATCCTGTTGGTACACCAAATGAAAAATAAACATTTCCATTGACAGTGATACTTTCTATTGTAGCGGGTTGTGTGTAGGTAGTCTGATTATCATTCCATTGAAACGTAACACCAGATTGTATACTATTTGCATTTGTTTGTGAATAGGTTATACTATTTATAAGAACAAACAAAACACCAATAACAAGTATTTTTAACTTCATAATTAATTAAATAAGTAGATTCATAGGTAATCTTTAGACACAAAAACCACTCATGAGTCACATTTACTAACAAACTAAAAATGTTTTTAAATCAATGGATTTTCATGTTTTGAGGGAAGAAATACTTCTAAATACAAAAAAAGTATTATGCAATTCTACATTTTATTTAAATCAAAAGCAAGCTAAATTTGTACTTTTTAACGATAAACTGTATTTTTTAATCGTTTAAATGCAACATATCAAGATTAAAAACTTTATTATATCTGGTTAATTTATAACTATCTTTTTAGAAAATATTGCATTATTATCTGTAGTCAATTGAACAATATATATACCTGTTGTCAGTCCCTGCAGGTCGTACTCGTTGTAGGACCCTGGATAGGCGTTGCCGTTCTGGTACACCCTCTGGCCGAGTATGTTCGTAACGCTGATATGCGCTATGCCCACGCCGTTAGGATTCATCACCACGATCTTCTTCCTGCCCATCGCATAGTAGAGCCTAAGATCCTCTATGTCCTGGTCTATCTGAGATAGGGTCTG
>NZ_JBKQXM010000016.1:0-3202 GCF_046762865.1 Winogradskyella sp. A2 | reverse complement strand
TTACTTTAAGGACGAGAGTGCGAAAGCACGTAGTAATTAAAGTTCGCCTTTGGCGAATGTGTTCTCATCGTGTTTGTATATGGTTTGTTGCGTGGATTAGCACGTAATTTAGCAAATAAAAACCGAATAGAAAATCCGCGAGGATTTTCGTAAGTAGGCTAGAACCAAGCAATAAATTATATACGGTGTTGGCAATAGTTATTTTTTAATTCGGTTTTTTATTAATCAAATACTTTTTTAATTCTTTCTAATATTGAATTGTTTTTGTTGGAAAGGGCGATTACTTTTTCAGCTCTTTCTGCTATGTTTTTATAATACTGATAGTCATTTTCTACTTCATTATATTTTTTCCCTAAACTCTCTCTTTGGTTGTGTGGATAATTCAAGTCACTATCGTAAATAATTGTTGTCAGTCGTTTTTTCTCAAATCCATTCCATTTAAAATCTATGTTATTGACTATTTTTTCCAATTCGATTATTAATTCTTCGCGATATTCGTGGTGATTGTCATATTCGTCAAATTCCGAATCCTTTAGCAAGCAAGAGATAGCCGATATTTGATTCAAATCCGTTGATTTAGTCAAAATTTTAATCAAATCCGTTTGAGTTGGTTTCGGCAATCTGAATAATATTGGATTTCCGCCTCCGTGATATTCCGAATCAAGTTGAGTTTTTATCCATTCAGATTGATCTTTTTTGTCAATATATTTAGTTTCCCATCCATCACTTTCGATTTGGGTCATTTCAGATGTCAATTTTTCAATTGATTTTCTATTTGTGATGAAATTCTCGATTTTCATTCTAATTATTGCCAACGGTTACGTATAACCGTCAGTTACGGGATTAAAGTTAATGTTTTTCGGTTAAGCACTGACGTTGGCAATTCCGAGTGGATTCGGACGTAGTCGAATCCGCCGTAATTGCGGTTATACATTGTTGTACACTGGCCTTTTTTCATATTTTTTTGATTATTTCAAATCTTTTCAACGCAGTTTGGTCGTTTAAATGGCTTGGAAATCCATCTAGAATTTTCTCGTATTTGTCAATTCCAATTGCTTTGGTAATATATGCTTCGTGTACAAAATTCAAATAGTCAATTAATTCTCCTAGACTTGTGTGGAAACTCTTAAAATCTATATCTGCATTTATAAAAGTTTCAATGTCTCTATAATTTGCTTTTATCCGCAACCGGTATAGCAAATTAAATACAGATGTTTCAGGAATTGCTCCGTAAATAATGTCCCAATGTTTTTTACTGAACGCTTTTCTAAATTCTTTTTTTCCGTTCAAAAATCTTGGGTCATTCTGCTTTTTAAAGCGTTCTCTTTTATCATTTGCATTTTGTCTTCTTGTAGTTTTCAGAAATGTTGCTACTTGTAATTCAGCGTCTTCTAAACAATCAATTTTTGTTAATGAACTATTGTCTTTCGGAAAACCTTTGAAAGTTGGAAGTCCTTGATATTGAAATTCATCTTTTAGTCCATTACTGTAGAAACTAATCGCAGATGGATAATGTTTATCTTTTACTGAATTTCCAAAAAGTTTTATTGATTTCTCGTGCTGGTCGTTTGCAATTCCTTGTGTTTCGTGAAATGCGGTCATTGACAAATAAGCAGAATAGTAAGCTTGAGGGAAATTCCAATGAAGTGAAAACTTGTAATATTCGGAATTATCAATTTTTTCTCCAATTCTATAAGCGTATTCAGTACTCCAAGAATTCCAAAGTAGTTTTTTAACTTCTTTGATGTTAAAATCAGGGTTTTTGATTTTTATTTTATTGTAAAAGGGTATTTTCTTGAGCTTAAATCTCTCATCATTACAAGAAATGCAATAAGTAATTGCAAAAAAATGATTGAAGAAAACTCTTGAAGGAATCGACTTTTTTTGTCGTTCTCTTAATTCCAAAAGTCTTTCTCTTAATCTTATATTTTTTTCAGGCTTGTGTACAACGTGTTTGTGTATGGTTAGTTGCGTGGTTTAGCAACTAATTTAGTAAACAAAAACGAACCCGAGAAAATTCCGAAGGAATTTTCCAAATAAGCACTTGCCAAAGCAATTAAATATACACGTTGTTGTACCACGTTATTTTTTTGATACTAAATCTTCAGCTTCTTTGCTATAATTCCAAAATTCGACACCTTTTGTTCTTAAATTTTCTCTCTGCTCGTTATTAACTCGAAGCCATATACTTGTAGACTTAATCGTTTTGGATTCCATTACAATTTGATATGCTTGTTCAGTTAATTTTTTTCTTACTGAAGCTTTAAAGTTTTCGGGAAAAAACAATAAAAATTCTTCAAGATTGGGAATTTGCGAAATTGAAGAAATATCGTTTAGCCTACTGTTGTTATCAACTTGGATTCTTTTTAAGGATTTTAGTCCACTTAAATCTGGTAAAATGGACATTTCGGACATACCCTCAAAGCAAAGTTTCTCAAGATTCACAAGGTTTCTCAAAAATTGGTAGTCAGGAATTTGTCTTACTCGACTTATTTCTAATTCTTTTAAAGCATTTAGTTTTGAAACTGCATTTAGGTCTTTGTAACTGCCATAAAGTAAGTTTAATTCTTGAAGTTTTGCGCATTCGGTCAAAAGGTCTAGGTTATCCATTTTCACACCACGAAACGTCAAAGTTTGTAGGTTCGATAAATGTTTAACGTTCTCTAATCCTTTTTTCATTCCGTCAACATACAATGATTCTAAAACCGTAAACTCTTTTATGAATGATAAATCAACAGCTTTGGATTTAGTTTCCTCTATTCCAAAGTGTTTAAGTTTTGTATTCGTTTTTAGTATGGAATAGTCTTTTATATTGTATGTGGCGATTGTAAATTTTCTAATATTCGGAATAAGCTTATAAAAGGATAAATCTTGACATTCATACCAAAGAATTCTTAATCCAATATCTGGATACTTACTGAAGAATTCATTAAGTGTTTCCCACGTTTGCCTTTTCGGATTTGGAAATTGGAATATTTGTAATGAGTGAATATTCTTTTCTGCTATGATTTTTGGGATATCAGATTTTTTGAGGTCAGAATGGATATTTATGTTTCCACTAAAATTCCCCCATTTCTTTTTTCTGTTAAATATTCCCATTAATTATCTCGGTTCTTTAATGTGGTACAACGGTCTCGGCTATGATTTCGTTGCGTTGAAAATTCCAGTGGAATTTTCGACCGTAGAAATCCAGCCGATTAAA
>NZ_JBKQXM010000015.1:0-4666 GCF_046762865.1 Winogradskyella sp. A2 | reverse complement strand
GTACCCTTCTCTAATTATTGTTGGAGAATTTATTATCTTTTCATTCTCAAACCAGAACTACGTTTAACCCTTGAGTTGTGCTTCATTATAACCAACACTAACCAATGATTAAATTTTTTAGAAAAATTAGACAAAAACTACTCTCTGAAAATAAATTCAGTAAGTATCTGATTTATGCAATTGGTGAAATTGTTCTTGTGGTTATTGGAATTTTGATTGCATTATCAATTAATAATTGGAATGAAGAAAGAAAAGCTAACTTAAGAGAACAGTCACTATATCAAAATATACTAACCGACTTGGAGAATGAAGATGTCAGATTGAATAGTGCCTTGGGTCAATATAAACAGCACTCTGATGCATATTACCAAATTTATTATGAAACAATAGGTAAGGCAAATTATGATTCAACTAGTAATAAATTAGACACTTATAACATTTTAAGATGGCATAACGTATTTGATTTTGTTGTGACCATTAAACATAAGAATAACATTTCTGAAATTACCAATAATAAAATAATAGAACTACTAAATGAAAAAGTAGATAGTGAATCTAATGTACTACAAGCCAATCAAAATTTTAATGATTTTAAAGATGAAATAATTATTCCTTTTTTTATTCGACATAGGATATATGATAGTAAAAAAGCATTTCAATCGGAAAAATATAAATTCAATCCTCTTCTTGATAACAACTTTATTAGTAATAATAGACTAAAATCTCAAGACGTATCTGCAGAATTCGATCAAATATTAGTTGAATTAAAAATTAAAACTTCATGGGCTATTGAAACTTTAGAAAGACTAATGAGAAAGAATAATGAAATTAGTGAAGCTTTAAGCAACGAATTGAATGAAAAATAACGAAAGCACAACAACGTGTATAATTAATTGCTTTGGTAAGTGCTTAATTGGAAAATTCCTTTGGAATTTTCTCGCGTACGTTTTTGTTTACTAAATTAGTTGCTTAACCACGCAACTAACCATACACAAACAAGTTGTGCTTCGTTATGACAAACCGCTAATCAATGATAAAATTCTTTCGAAAAATTCGCCAGCAACTCCTCTCTGAAAACAAGTTCAGCAAGTATCTGGTTTATGCCATTGGAGAAATAGTACTTGTGGTTCTCGGAATTTTAATTGCTCTCAATATTAATAATCGCAACGAAGTATCCAAGTTAAAACAAAAAGAGCTCGTTTTGTTAGCCGAAATGAAACAAAACCTGAAGCAAGATTTGAACACTTTGGATGGTATTATTCGAGCAGATAAAGAAAGAATTCGCTCAAATGAAATAGTTAAACTTTCTCTTGAAACAAAAACAGCTTTTAATGATTCATTAAAATATCACTTTGGCAATACTTTTGGCAATTGGGAATTAACTGAGAATACAGCCGCTTGGGAAAATCTTAAATCTATTGGATTAGATTTGATATCAAATGATTCCTTACGAAGTTCATTATCTCACCTCTATTCTACGAGATATCCATACTTGGAAAATACAGAAAGAAATGCAGATGACAGAATTCAATGGGATCGCCTTTATCCACAAATCTTAAAGCACATTAACATAGACAAAATGTGGGTTTCTGGAACACCTAATAATTATGAAGAATTAATGCAAGATAGAGAGTTTTTAGAAGTTATTAAGATGAATATATTCATGCGCAAATTTATGCATTCACTGTATAACGATATCAGGAACGATGTGTCTATATTAATAGAGCATGTTGATAGTCATATCCAATATTTGAAAAAATAACAAAGCACAACAATGGCTATAATTCATTGTGGTTTTGTGCCACACTAAAATAAAAGTATAAATCAAAGGCTGATTTCTCAGCGGAATAATCCTGCGGATGATTCCACAACGAAATCATAGCCGAACCGATGAGAACACATTATTCATGTCATTCCTATTGTTTTTAAAAGGAATTCATGTGTTCGCTGTGCTCGTGACGCCAAAGGCGAACTTTAATTACTACGTGCTTTCGCACTCTCATCCTTAAAGTAAATGTGTTCTCATCTCAAGGGTTAAACCAAATTACACAAATGACTTTACAATAAACAATCGCCTTAGACGGGCTTCGAGCCAAATCGAGCTTGCGAGATTCATGAGCTCAAAAAATAAAATAAAATCTTGGCGAATAAAACGTGCGCCATCGTCGGTTAAAAGTAATTTAGTTCATAGCATTTCTATTTTAATAAATCTGTATTCATGAATGCTTCGCATTTGGCCCTGGTCCTCGAATTCCCAATCTAATAAATTCTACAATTTACTCCTCGCTCCGCGAGGCTAATTGACGACCAATAATTAGAGATTATATGGAAGTCCGCTTCTCTAATTATTGTTGGAGAATTTATTATCTTTTCATTCTCAAACCAGAACTACGTTTAACCCTTGTGTTGTGCTTCATTATGACCAACCCTTAACCAATGATTAAATTCTTTAGAAAAATTAGACAGAACTTACTTACCGAAGGCAAAACTGGAAAGTATATTAAATATGCCATCGGAGAAATCGCTCTTGTAGTTATAGGAATTTTGATTGCCCTGCAAGTCAATAATGCAAACGAAGTACGTAAATCAAATCGAGAATTAGATAAGATAAACCAAAACCTGTTACAGGAATTTGAATCGAATCAAAAGGCTCTGAATACAGCAATAAACCAATTGAAATGGACAAAACAAGGAAGTCTAAAAGTACTTTCAATGATAGGAAAATCAGAGAGTGAACTTATGATTACCAATATTGATAGTATAATAGAGATTTCACTCTTTTGGC
Source organism: Winogradskyella sp. A2 (assembly GCF_046762865.1). Lineage (NCBI taxonomy): Bacteria > Pseudomonadati > Bacteroidota > Flavobacteriia > Flavobacteriales > Flavobacteriaceae > Winogradskyella > Winogradskyella sp. A2. The sequence continues at coordinate 1,881 of NZ_JBKQXM010000015.1, read as the reverse complement.
CAACTTGGAAACCAACCAATTTTGTCTTGAACGAACTCAAAAGCACTGGAAAGTTATCGTTATATAAGAATAGCAAGATTAAAGACCTACTTTTTGAATATGAGCGACAATCGGAATATGTAAATGATTGGAATAGAAGAATGGAAAAAAGTTCGCAGGACATTATTGACTACATTAAAAACAACGCTTCATTAAGAAATGTCAACCATAATAGGATTTCGATAAAAAAATCGGATTTGGATTTTAATAATGTTAAGCTATTTAGTGATATAAGATTTGAAAATCAGATTGATGAGAAAGTACTTTTTTCACAATTTTTGGAAAATATTTACGAAGAAACCGATAATTTAATTAATCAAATTTTAGAGGAAACCAAAAAATAACGAAAGCACAACAACGTGTATAATTAATTGCTTTGGTCGTTGCTTATTTGGAAAATTCCTTCGGAATTTTCTCGCGTTCGTTTTGGTTTACTAAATTAGTTGCTGAAACACGCAACTAACCATACACAAGACCGATGAGAACACATTTGAAAACAGATAATGAAACTATTAAGAAAAACTTGGTTCAGAATAATTATTAGTCTAATTGGAGGCGGAATGACAGCAGAATTATTACATATTTCGACTGGAGACCCAAATAGACCAATGGAATTTAATCCTAGTCTTGTTGTAGCAGTTATTCTATTCGTTGCTATAACTTTTGGTATTTATTTATATGATTATTACAAAATAAAATCGAACAATAGCTAAACTACCTAATTTGAAATCATCTCTTAATCTACTAGTCTTAATAACTTTAATTTTAGGAATTAACTCTTGCACAGCACAATCTGAATCTGAAAAAAAACTAATCGGAAAATGGATTTTGGTTGCGGAATCTGACTCTTTTGATAAGGGTATTGAGCCACTTACGGAAAATGACTCTAAATCTGAATCTGACACAAAATCGGAATTGAAAACCACTCTGACTTTTAATAAAGACAAATCAATATTTATTAACCAAATGGGAAATGAATACAATGCGACTTATAAACTGATTGACTCAAATCTGACTATTGGAAGTCGCGAATATATAATTGTTAAAATTGACAAAGAAAAGTTGATTTACAAAGTCAAAGACCATCTATTTGATAAGCATTATGAATTTAAAAAGATGGAATAAAAAGTGGATTACCTAACAAACATAAAATCATCTGAATTTCAATCTGAAGTAAAAACTTCAATTAATCTGATTGGAAATTTAAAAGAAAGTCTTGAAGACGAAAAGTTATTGAATTTTCTAACTCAAAACGGAATTAAAGAAAGTAACGCAATTGAAATTGTGATTTTTCTACCAATCGCATTCGTTCGTAAAATGTTACCAAACGTAAATTGGCGTGAAAATTATATTGAACAATTATCAGACAAAAAACAAAGAACCAAAAGTTTTGCCGAAAATAGTTTTTATAGGATAATCGAAAAAGAAACTGACAATTATTACGCTGGAAAAGCAGAAAGTGAGGTAATACTTAAAATTGCTGGACGAAGTGCGGAATTTAAGGTAATAAACGACCTTTTATTAAAAAATGGAAAAGCAGATATTTCCGAAATAAAATTAACGGAGAATATCATAATACGAAATGAATAAAAAACGTGTGCTAACACCGTGTATAATCCATAGCTAGCCATTTAAGGGACTCTCAAGAAATTCTGTCGAATTTCTACTACGCAGTGCTCTTTTTGCTAACTTAGGTCTCTATCGCTACGGCATCATAGCCGAGACCGATGAGAACACATTATTCATGTCATTCCTATTGTTTTTAAAAGGAATTCATGTGTTCGCTGTGCTCGTGACGCCAAAGGCGAACTTTAATTACTACGTGCTTTCGCACTCTCGTCC
>NZ_JBKQXM010000014.1:2500-5280 GCF_046762865.1 Winogradskyella sp. A2 | reverse complement strand
AATATTTTTAAAAATATTTTGTCGAGAATGTTGCGGGTAACGAAAAAGGGTTTTATATTTGCACCCGCTTAAACGCCGAAGGGCTGTTTTAGTGAAACAAAAAAGTTCATTAACATATTGAATTGACAGCGTAAGGTATCGATTGGAAACGATTGGTATCGGACAAGAGAATAGATCATTTAGAGTACCGAGAGAATTCCTATTGGTTGTTAAGAAATAGTCGCGAGACTTAAAATTTAACGATGAAGAGTTTGATCCTGGCTCAGGATGAACGCTAGCGGCAGGCCTAACACATGCAAGTCGAACGGTAACAGGGAAGAGCTTGCTTTTCCGCTGACGAGTGGCGCACGGGTGCGTAACGCGTATACAATCTACCTTTTACAGGGGGATAGCCTTTAGAAATGAAGATTAATACCCCATGGCATTATGGACCGGCATCGGTCTATGATTAAAGTTTCGGCGGTAAGAGATGAGTATGCGTTCTATTAGCTAGTAGGTGTGGTAACGGCACACCTAGGCAACGATAGATAGGGGCCCTGAGAGGGGGATCCCCCACACTGGTACTGAGACACGGACCAGACTCCTACGGGAGGCAGCAGTGAGGAATATTGGACAATGGGCGGAAGCCTGATCCAGCCATGCCGCGTGCAGGAAGACTGCCCTATGGGTTGTAAACTGCTTTTATACGGGAAGAAACCCGCCTACGTGTAGGCGGCTGACGGTACCGTAAGAATAAGCATCGGCTAACTCCGTGCCAGCAGCCGCGGTAATACGGAGGATGCAAGCGTTATCCGGAATCATTGGGTTTAAAGGGTCCGTAGGTGGATCGGTCAGTCAGAGGTGAAATCCTGCAGCTCAACTGTAGAACTGCCTTTGATACTGCCGGTCTTGAATTATTGTGAAGTGGTTAGAATATGTAGTGTAGCGGTGAAATGCATAGATATTACATAGAATACCGATTGCGAAGGCAGATCACTAACAATATATTGACACTGATGGACGAAAGCGTGGGGAGCGAACGGGATTAGATACCCCGGTAGTCCACGCCGTAAACGATGGTCACTAGCTGTTCGGACTTCGGTCTGAGTGGCTAAGCGAAAGTGATAAGTGACCCACCTGGGGAGTACGTTCGCAAGAATGAAACTCAAAGGAATTGACGGGGGCCCGCACAAGCGGTGGAGCATGTGGTTTAATTCGATGATACGCGAGGAACCTTACCAGGGCTTAAATGTAGATTGCATTAGCTGGAGACAGCTATTTCTTCGGACCATCTACAAGGTGCTGCATGGTTGTCGTCAGCTCGTGCCGTGAGGTGTCAGGTTAAGTCCTATAACGAGCGCAACCCCTGTTGTTAGTTGCCAGCATGTAAAGATGGGAACTCTAGCAAGACTGCCGGTGCAAACCGTGAGGAAGGTGGGGATGACGTCAAATCATCACGGCCCTTACGTCCTGGGCTACACACGTGCTACAATGGTATGGACAATGAGCAGCCACTTCGCGAGAAGGAGCGAATCTATAAACCATATCACAGTTCGGATCGGAGTCTGCAACTCGACTCCGTGAAGCTGGAATCGCTAGTAATCGGATATCAGCCATGATCCGGTGAATACGTTCCCGGGCCTTGTACACACCGCCCGTCAAGCCATGGAAGCTGGGAGTGCCTGAAGTCCGTCACCGCAAGGAGCGGCCTAGGGTAAAATCGGTAACTAGGGCTAAGTCGTAACAAGGTAGCCGTACCGGAAGGTGCGGCTGGAACACCTCCTTTCTAGAGAAAGACGACTGATAAGGAAATTTCATTATCAGGGAAATGATTAGTCTGTTCTCTTGCTGTCAATTTAAAATATCAATAATTAAGTAGAGTCTCATAGCTCAGCTGGTTAGAGCGCTACACTGATAATGTAGAGGTCGGCAGTTCGAGTCTGCCTGAGACTACTGATTAAAGGAAATTCTGGAAGCTGGGATTCAAGGTTCAAAATTCTGAATTCAAGTTCTGAATTCTAAATGGGGAATTAGCTCAGCTGGCTAGAGCGCCTGCCTTGCACGCAGGAGGTCACCGGTTCGACTCCGGTATTCTCCACGTACGGCCAGTGCCGTGAACGTTCATTGACATATTGAAAAAAGATACATGATAGTTAGATAGAAATATTTAATAAAAATAAATTATTGTAACGAGCAATAATTGTAACTCATTAAAAAGACAAAAGTACAATAAGCTAAATAAGAGCGTATGGGGAATGCCTAGGCTCTCAGAGGCGATGAAGGACGTGATAAGCTGCGAAAAGCTGCGGGGATTGGCACATACAAATCGATCCGCAGATATCCGAATGGGGCAACCCAGCATGTTGAAGACATGTTATCCGCAAGGAGGCAAACCCGGAGAACTGAAACATCTAAGTACCCGGAGGAGAAGAAAACAAAAGTGATTCCGATAGTAGCGGCGAGCGAAATTGGATTAGCCCAAACCAGTATTGTTACGGCAATGCTGGGGTTGTAGGACTGCGTCGTTGGTTGTGTAATGAACTAGAACGCTTTGGAAAGAGCGGCCATAGAGGGTGATAGCCCCGTAAAGGTAAAGACCATTAACCATAGCAGTATCCTGAGTAGTGCGGGGCACGTGTAACCCTGTATGAATCTGTGGGGACCATCCCATAAGGCTAAATACTCCTGAGAGACCGATAGTGAACTAGTACCGTGAGGGAAAGGTGAAAAGAACCCTGAATAAGGGAGTGAAACAGAACCTGAAACCATACGCTTACAAGCGGTCGGAGCCATTCGTGGTG
>NZ_JBKQXM010000013.1:0-5510 GCF_046762865.1 Winogradskyella sp. A2 | reverse complement strand
GGACGAGAGTGCGAAAGCACGTAGTAATTAAAGTTCGCCTTTGGCGTCACGAGCACAGCGAACACATGAATTCCTTTAAAAAACAATAGGAATGATATGAATAATGTGTTCTCATCTGTTTTGTATATGGAAAGTAGCGGATTTTAATGTTCTACCTTTCCAGAAAGAAAGATACTTAATTAAACACAAAAACGGCTTAGGTAATTACCTAAACCGCTATTTTTTATATACGTTGTTACAGTCAGTTTTTAATTCTTTTCATACTCTAATCCAAACCCAAATTCAAATAATGGATTTTCGCTATCATACGGCACATCCGTTTTTTGATTTTCTACGGCTTGCATAGAAGACGGCAACTCGAAAGGTAACTTTCCTTGCGGTGTAGTATTTCCAAAAAGTACCTCACAAACTGATTTATCACTTGCACCATAATTAGCAATTAGAGCCGTTGCAGCATTAGTGATTTCAGGAATTACAGCAGGTCTATCTAAATAAATATCAACAATTGTTGGTACTTTATTCAATAAATCTAAAATTCGCTGCTTTTCAGCGCCTTTAAAATCCAAATCACCATGATGAAAACCTTTTGCCATAGGAACATTTGTCTCAGCAGGGTACCACGGCGTATTTAATCTAATAATAGCAAAATCAGCCGCTTCGGGTGTTGTAACTACTTCGGCATAGTTAGCGACCGTTGTACTATCTATGTTTTCGATGTATACCTTAAATTTCTTTTGTGTTAATGGCAATGTTGATTTATAATTTTTTAAAAGTGTCATGGAGATCTTTTGTGTTTTCTCTCCTAATGCTCTTGATGATTCTTTACCAAAAACTTCATTGACTTTAGTTTCATCTACAAAAGGGTTGTCAAACAAGCCCAACTCGAATTTTTGTTTTAGTAAACGTTTAATCGAAATATTAATTCGCTCCTCTGTCAATTTACCTTCTTCAACTAATTGCACAATTAATTCTGGTCTATTTTCACCGCCAAACTGGTCACAACCTGCTTCAATAATTTTCAACGCTCGGTCTGCAGCATTTAAATCTTCCACACCCCATGCCCTTGCTTTCCAAACCACATCGGGTCCCATCGGTCGGTCAGTAATCAAGCCCCAATCGGTACAGACAACACCATCATATTTATATTTTTCTCTTAATAAAGTGGTAATAATGGTTTTGTTATAAGCCATCGCGACATTCTCATCCGTTTGATCAGTCGGTACACCATAGTAAGGCATGATAGCAGACGTATTGACTTCAAAAGCAGCTTCGAAAGGAATCAAGTGATAGTCAAAATTATCACCCGGATATATTTGTCCTTTTTGAAATGAAAAATGTGGGTCTAAACCTTCTTTTTGTGGGCCACCTCCTGGAAAGTGTTTCGTCATACAAGCTACACCATTGCTTATTTTGTCGCCTTGTAAACCTTTGATATAAGGTTTGACTAATCGAGCTGTTAACTCCGCATCTTCGCTAAAGTTTCCACTAATCCTTGCCCAACGAGGTTCGGTAGCCAAGTCAATTTGAGGATGTAATGCCTCTCTAATACCAATAGCCAAATATTCTTCACGAACGATATTTGCAAATTCTGCTACCAATTTTTCATCGCCAATAGCCGCAAAGCCTGGTATTTCACAGAATTGAGCAAACCCTTTTGCACTCATTGAGAAAATGGTATTACTGAAGTGATGTCTCGGGTCTGAAGCGATAGTAATCGGAATACCTAATCTTGTTTTCTCAGCAACTTGCTGTGTATTGTTATACCATTTCGCAAAAATATTTGGGTCAGCAGGAATACTCCAAATATTAAAATATGTCATTTTTAGTTTGTCCATATTTTCAACAACGGAAGGCATTCTTGACAAATGGCCTTCAAGACCTTCTTTGCCATCTGGTTTTCCGTCGGCACTAACAGGTGCACCGTTAATGAACATCATACCTGCCTTTTCTTCCAAAGTCATTTGGCTCAACAAATCATCAATTCTCGCTTCGATAGGTTGATTGATATCTTCGTAAATGTCTAATTGTTCATTTCCATTTAAGTCCCTGAATGGTACACCATCTTTTTCAAGTAACACTTGAGATTTTTGCTTCACTAATTCAAAATTTGAATTTTTTGTTGCTCCTTGCTTCGGTTCATTACAACCGACGAATAGCAAGAGTCCTAAAAAGACCACGATTAATTTATCCATTTTTATATGATTTTTTTTGATTTATTTAATGAGAATTTTTTTTAGAGGAATAGCATAATGAGTGTTAGTATCACACCTCCAATAGCATAGTATATCCCTTTTTTGAAAATAGGCATACTTGGCAAAAACATCCAAAATGCAGAAAGCACAAATAATAGTAGTGACAATCCAAAGAAGATATTGAAAAAATAGAGTGGACTATCTGTAGTTGCTTTGTGTAGTCGTTCCATCTTTTCAAGTACAAATGGCAGTTTCATTTTTTTAACGGTCGCCACCCACGTTTCTTGATTATAATTACCTTCTTCAAAATATAATATATCACCTTCTTGCTTATCCACTTTTACACCCATTCGCAACTTTGGACTTAATTCTCCTCCGACTAGATTAGGTTCTAATTGTCGTGTTTCAACTGTTTCTGTTTTTAAAAAATTTGTTTCTCTAAAAATCATAATGATTCCACTAATGGCATACATAGCCATTACGCCAGCTAAGAAAAACCCTAAATAACGATGTAGTACCCTAGCTTTTAAACTTATTTTTCTGTTATTTAACACCATACCTGTTATGTATTGAATATTTTTTCAATTCTAACTATATTTCGTAACTCTTGGATAAACTTATCTTTATCTGATAGCTTACTCAAAAAATCTTGATTAGCTGCCGAAGTGATTTTAAAGGCAAGATTATAAGTTTTTATTCCTTTTGATGTAAGAAACACACATTTTGCCCTAGTATCTGTTTCGTGCTCTTTTCTTTCTACGAAGCCTTTTTTCTCAAGAGTTCGAAGCACTTTAGAAACCATCATAGTATCGGTATTACTGCGTTCTGCAATAGATTTTTGTGTAACAGTATTCGATTCTTTGAGCAAAGACCTTAGCGCTGATATGAGAGCAAATTGAGTGTGCGTTAAATCTATTTCATCTAAAGCTCTATTTAACTGTCTTTGCCAAGTCATGGTTATCTGCCATAATAAAAAGCCTAAATCATTTTCGGGCTTATAAGGGTCTGGTTTATGCTTCATGTAATTTCTATTTATTTTATGTTGTCGCAAATATAATATACACAACTATTATATGCAAATTTATTGTTTCAAATATGTATAAACTTGTTTATTAATAATTAATAGAAATACTTTGAAGGTTGAATGGAAGTGTAGTGTAGCGTGTTGCTTAGATAATAAGCGGTGGGTCAAAATTGACTGTAACGGTCTCGGCTATGATTTCGTTGCGTTGAAAATTCCGATGGAATTTTCGACCGTAGAAATCGAGTCGTTTAAAGTTAAACTAATCTTGGTTTTTGCCATAGTTAAGCAATGAATTATAGCCATTGTTAGTGGCAGGCTTTTATTTATTCCATTTTAATTGTACGTCCGCAACGCTTTTATGAACCTTATTTGATAAAAGTGTTGCAAATGATAGATTATTCAATGGCTCATTATTCGATTTTAAAACGTCCCATAATTTCTGAAAAGTACCCACGCCACCTTCATCATATATATTTGCTGCTCCGATATGCCACTTACATTGATACCAGCCATAATTTTGGGGATATTGTTGTGTTATTAAGTCATAATTGTTTTCCAGTTCACTTAAGGTCGAATATTTTAATTGCCCCGGATCAGTTGAGGATACCACCATTTTAGGGAAAGTTGTTAAGGCTGGTAATAATGTGGGTTCCTTTTCAGCTATATAGGTATGAAGAAATATATTGGCAAATAATTCTCCCATCCATTTACGTTGTGTGGTAAGACCACCTTGCTCATGAAAGGTATGACCCAATTCATGAATAGCTAACAGGTCAAAAAAGCCTCTCATTGTTAAATTACCAGAATCGTCAGAATATGTATTCGAGATCGCATGTGCAATTTCCTTTGGCAACTTCTCTAATGAGGGAAGCATGCTATTCCAAAAATCATTGTCATCGGAAGCGACTACAAGTGTTTTGCTATTGGGATAATGAGGCATGCCATAAACGGGAAATTTGGTATAATTACTCCAATCGGCTGGTGATAGTACCAGTAATGAAACTGAAGGTTTAAATCCAATTAGCGCATTATAAAAGGACATTACGCTATCACAAAGTTTTGCCATATGTACTGCTTGTTCATAGGTGTCTTCACTATAGTAAGTGTCCAAATAGTTGCCTTCCAGCCGATTAAGATTTTCGTATGATTGGGCTTCTATTTCAGATGCTACCAATAAAACACATAAACTTAAAATAGTTGTTCTTATAGTTTTAATTATAGGATTCATAAGTTTTCTCTATTTAGTTAAAAAGTTTCACAGCTTGCCACTAACGTGTTTGTGTATGGTTAGTTGCGTGTTTCAGCAACTAATTTAGCAAACAAATCACAGATAGAAAATTCCAGCGGAATTTTCGTAAGTCGTTAGTGACCAAGCAATTAAATATACACGGTGTTAGCCACTGGCTATTTTTAACTAATATTCAATCCCTTACTTTATTTTTACTGTCCACCATAAAATTGAGACATATCCAGAGTGAAATGTAAAATAAAAAACCACCATACGTCTCTAGATTTACTGACAGCACTTAAAACTAGTACACCTATAAATGCATCAAGGAATAAACTACTAAGTTCCAAAACAGAAAAACCATTTGATAACAAACTTGGGATATGTCCAGCAGCAAATAAAATAGCAACAATAGCAATAGATTTTTGATTTCCAATCCAAGCTGATAATCTAACGAAAATGAGCGCTATCGTAATATCTTCCATAAAGACTTGAACTAGATGGGATATATTTTTGGGATGAAATGTATTTGTTAATATGCTTTCAAACGATGGCGCATTTTTTCTGACTAACCAATAAACAATAAGGGAACATATTGCAATAACAACACCTACAAGAAAACGATATAAAACTTTTGATTTAGGTAACCAAATTGTTTCGATAGGTTGTTTTCTAATATAAATAAGTAACAAAGTGGGAGAAAAAATTAAAAACTGATTTATTGCGTCAATTATTTTATTACCATCATGTGGTATCAATAAATCCCTCATATACAATTGTCCTATACCTATTATGACTATTACAGCCATGATGGAAAATATGAATTCCAACCACGGTTTTTTGAACGTTATTGTTTTATGATCTTTCCATAATGATTTAAATATGTAATTAGCTAAAAACCATAATAACACTCCGGTTCCATAGGCTGCCATTAAAGAGATATAATGATTGTTCATAACATTTTTTAGTTTATCCGCTTGTGGCTAACTCAAGGGTTAAACGTAGTTCTGGTTTGAGAATGAAAAGATAATAAATTCTCCAACAATAATTAGAGAAGCGTACTTCC
>NZ_JBKQXM010000012.1:0-7021 GCF_046762865.1 Winogradskyella sp. A2 | reverse complement strand
AATAAGTCTATTGTAAGCATTTGTTTCAAACCTATAAGGTTCAATTTGCTCTTCTATCAAAGTCAAATAAGGATTATTGCCATTTTTATTGACTGCATAATCAGATACTTTTAGAGTTTTAGAAAGCACTATATTTGATAGTGAATCTCTCCTTTCGTTAAATTCAATTTGAAAGTTTATAGTTTTAATTAAGTCTTCTTCTAAATCCTTATAAACGTTAGTTAAAATTTTTTCTATCTGGTCATTGTTCGTTTTTAATTCTTTTTTGGTATTGAGATTTAATGCGACTAGAATTCCAATAACCACAAGTATGATTTCCCCAATAGCATAAAGCAGGTATTTGCTGAACTTATTTTCAGTCAGCATTTTCTGTCTAATTTTTCTAAAGAATTTTATCATTGGTTAGTGGTTGGTTATAATGAAGCACAACGGTCTTGTATATGAAAAGTAGCGGATTTTATGCACTAACTTTTCGGATTATTACAGACCTTTAATTTATTCATTTTCTTCTGGTTAAGCGTTTCAACCGCTATTTTTTATATACGTTGTTGTACACTGGCTTTTTTCCGTTCAGATTGTCATTCAGCGTTGGCAAAGGCATACTCTTTAGCAATTTTGGGCTTGTGTGTTGGCTGTAGCGAATGGCAAATGTGTATGGCTTTAAGCGTTGACTATTCCGATTCAATTGCGTTTTCAATTATCCTATTTATCTCATTCTGTTTTTGTTCAATTATTTTATCAATATCTCTTTGTTTGTCAATTTGCTTTGTAATGCTATCACAGATTTCATTTTGTTTTTCAATCGACCAATCAGGAATTGGAAATTCTTGAATCATACTCGGAAAAATATTATGGTTCTGTAAACCTTTTTTATTAGTCGTGATTAATTGTTGAAAGAATACACTTCTGAAATAATAATATGCTAATTGATGATTGTAATTTTCAAGTCTTATTCGCATTGTGAAATCTGCGTAAATACCTTTAATATTCTTTTTAATTAATGCAAACTTACCAATAGCCATTCCAGACCTTGTCATAATTATATCGTTCTTCTTAACAGCTTTATTCAGGTTTTGATTTGAATATTCATCTGAAACCTTTTTAGCATCTTCTTTGTCGAAATAAAATTTCTTAACAGTTGCCATAGATATGTAGTAATATTCTCCTTCTTCGTCATATTGAGAAGGTGAAACACTTTTTCCTAAAGTAATTGGGATAGCAACATAATCTTTTATCCTTTTTTGAGTTTTAGATTTTAAAAAGTCCATCATATATTTTCCAGATTTATGCTGAAATCTATAACCAAATCTGCAATCTATATTATTAGAAAAGTTTAATAAAGAAGAAGAAACTATTTTTTCAGATTTAAGTTTGTTGAACACCTCAAAATCAAAATTGAATTCATTTGAAAAAGCTTCATTAATGATATCTATTTCACTTTTTTTACTATTTATTAATTCAATTATTTCATTTTCTAGTGGTTCAATCTTTTTAACTATAGAGTTTTGCTTTTCACTATCAATATATGGTATCTGAATGTTTAATAAATCATCTTCACGATATGATGAAATACCTATTCCTCTATATATTACATTATCTATTAAGTATTTAATTCTAATGGACCTTAATAAATAAAGTATAAATTTTTTATTGTTTTTACCTTTAGGTTTAAATATGTAAAAACCGTTAGAAAAAACATACTTACTTAAGTTGAAATCAAAGTTTAATGCAGGTGTAACAGCACCTTTCAAGCTTGAAATTAAAATACAATTTTCATCTGCACTATATTTTAATCTACCAGGATGGTCATCTTTTGTGACTAATTGATGTGATATTATTTGACCGAAATCATTTAAATAATCTCTACCTGTGGGTATACCAAAATACTCAACATCTTCTTCATAATTAAATTTTTCATAAAAAGGTTCGATATAATCCTTTAGTTTAACTAAATTACTTGATGATGTTTTAAAAATATCCCATCCAGAGTCATTGAAATCTAAATGAAACTTACTATCCAATCTTAATAAGGAATCAATAGATAAATTACTTGTCTTTATTTTAGAATAATTTATTCCCATATAACATCTTTTCTAATTGCATCAAGTATTTTCAGAACTTCTGTTTTGCGAAGTAAAACATCATCACTTTTATATTGTGTTAAAAGTCCTTGATTAAATTCGAATAATAAACTTTCGTCAATTCTTTCGTAATATTCTGGTTTTAGTTCATCATTTGAATAATATGCTTCTAAAAATGTTGTGATTTTTTCTAATTCAGACTCTAGTGAGTCAATTTTACTGATAATAATTTCAATATCATTTTCAACTTTTTCTAACTTCTTTTCGTTAGAACTAGTTTTATTTGTTTTCAATTTCTTTTCAAGTTCGGCTTGAATTGATGATAATTCTTTTTGTTGTTTTTTAGAAATTAAAATGTTGTTTTCAAAACTTTCAATAATCAAATTAGTATCTATGTTTTGAGGTGCAATTTCTTTGTCGAAAAGGTCATTTGGCATTGGATTTTCACCTCTTTTAGTTCTTTTGTAACCAACATTTTCGGCTTCTGCCATAAATATATTGTAGTCAAATTCTTTGGCAACTTCACCAAAAACCCACCAAGTATTATAAAAACCAAACGCTTCTGTTTCTTTATCATATTTAGACAAACTTTTAATTTCATCTTGGTATTTTGCTAAAATATCTGTTATGTCTAAAGTTTTGTCTTCTTCTGTCAAGTAGTCCTTTAAGAACCTGTAAATATTATTTAATATGTTTTTATTGTTCTTTTTCTCAATGTCTGAAACTACATCTTTTGCCCATTTCTTATTTAGAGGTTTTTTGTCAATAAAGTATAAATTATAGTCTTTAATTCTTGTGTTTAATAAACTCCATTCATTACCATATTTGTTCCAAACTACATTCCATTTTTCAACTTCTGCTTTTGTCTTTTTCTGTGCAAAAAGTAAACTTGTTTTTGTAGAAGTAAAAGGCTCAAATGTTATTTGAGGTAAACTTACAACTGCTTTAATATTGAAGAATTTAAATAAGAAAAGACGAATGTATTTGTTTTCTGTCGTATCAAAAACACTTTCTGGTAGAACAACACCTAAACGACCTCCTTCTTTTAATAGTTGATAATATCTTTCAATGAATAAGTTTTCCGAATTCTTTTTATCGCCAAAAAGAAAAGCGTTTTTCGCTTCTCTTTGTGTTTGATTATCTAAATCAACGCTAAAAGGTGGATTACTAATTGCTACATCAAATTTTCCATTTACTTCTTTATTGTTGTAGATTTCTTCATTTGTTGCTGTTTCTAGAAAGTTTGGTGAAGTTTCTTTTACATAAAAACGAAATGGTAATAAACCATCTTTCACAAAAATATTGGTAGAACCATCTCCGTGTAAAATCATATTTACTTTTGAAGATGTTCCTAAATCAAAGTTTATTTCAGAGCCATAAAGATATTCTCTTGCCCATTTGTTTTCGTTATAATCTGGTGTAAATAATTCTTCAAATCTTTGTTTTATTTGTCGACTAGATTTTACTTTTTTTCTTTGTTTATATTTTACTTCTTTAGTAATAAGTTTCATTGCCTCAACAAGATAAGTTCCACTTCCTGCTGATGGGTCAATTATTAATGGTAATTCACGATTATTATTTAATCTACTTAAGGCTAAATCGTCTAATTGTAAAGCATATAAAAGGAAGTTTACAATTGGTGTAGGCGTGAAAAATTGACCTTTATTTTGTTTGAAACCATCTCTTGTAATACTTTCAAAAAAGTCACCAAGAATATCTTTGCCATCAAGAGAACTCCGACCTTCAAGAAATGAAAAACTTTCAAGAGATTGTACTGTGTAAACTAACTTGTTTAATGGAAATTTGTTTCTATTAATGATATTATCATCATCAATTTTTTGTTGGTCAGTAACATTTAATTGTTCTCTTAAAGCTCTTTTGTATAGCTCATTTATTCTTGTAAATATTTTGTTTTGAGCTTCAATATGTGAACCATACTGATAAATTTGAAAATCATATTCTTCTCCGTCTTCTTTTTCGTATTCATCTTGGATTTTAGCTAGTATTATGTTTACTAATGAATAAAATATTTCACTATCATTAGTTCCACCACCACCCCAAAGTACGTTGTGTAGATTTTTTCCTAAACCTTCGATTTCGCTTCTGTTAATTCTAACACGTAAGTCATATTTTTCATCACCTTTTATTAAAGGTTGTTTTTTTGGTTCACCATAACCAGCTGTTAATTCAGTGCCAATTGAAATATAACCGTCTTTTTCCCAATCGTCATAAGTTTTGTACGTGTCAAAATCGATAATAATTGCTCTGTCGATTATTTCATTGTCTTGTATTTCAGCAGTATAATAAACCAAATATTTCACTTTGGTTTTATGCTTTTTTTCTTCTTCTTGTGCTAGAGTAAATAGTTGTCCTTCAATAGTTTCTTTTCCACTCTCGTAATCTTGTGGTGATTTGGCTTCGATGAAAAAGAACGGATTTCCTTTGTCATCCTTTACTAATACATCAATTCTTGGGTTTTTAGTATCTCTACCAATTTTTACAGAATATTCTTTTTCCGTTTCTAAATTTTGTGGTTTATAATCTAATTCATTAACAAGTCTGTCTATGAGAAAGGCTCTAACTATTTCTTCATCACCAGTTAGGGCTTTTAAAGTTCTGTTGCTTTTTATTTTTTCAGAGTAATTGACAGTTGCTTTTTCAACATCAATTTTTGCAACTATATTTTTTTGTTTGTTGAGTTTGTTTTCAACTAATGTTCTCCAGTTATTGTTCATTGGTTGTATTTCGTTTTTCTAATAATTCAGCAACTTCTACATTCAATATTTCTGCAATCTTGTATAAGTCTTCTAAACTTGGTTGTCTTTTGTTTTGAGCGTATGAGTGTACCATATTATAACTCTTTCCTAATTGTTCAGCCAACCAAATTTGCTTTATTCCTTTTTGCTCTAAAACCTCTTTTATTCGGTTCATTTTTGAATTTTTTTAATTCAGTCAACTAATGTAGTCAACAATTTTGAAAATACTCACTAAATGAGTATAAAAATTATCATTCAATGGTAATTAGCGTAGGGGAAAGGCAAGCTCTTTTTATTTTGTGAGGCACGAGCAAAATGAAATGTGCTTGACTGTGCTGTTTGCTTTTCAGAGCTTGTGTACAACGGTTAGGCTATGAGTAGTTGCGTGGTTTAGCACTTAACTTTGGAAGTACACACCAAACTGAAAATCCTCGCGGATTTTCAGAAGTAGGCGAGAACAAGCAATTACTTATAGCCATTGTTGTGGTGTCGTTTTTTATTCAGTTGTTATAAATTTCCGTCCGATTAATTCACACTTCTTGGTAACATTCCAAAATCCAAATCCAGGAACTCCCGTTGGTATTTTCCAATAGATAATTTCTCCATTAGTTTTTCTTAATCCAAATTCCGCAAAATGTCCATCGTGTTTAGTAATTGTCTTTTTCTCCTTGTCAACAACAAATGATTTATATCCATTATGCCATTCAAACTCTGCGTAATCAATTATTTCAGTCGAATCTGAGTTAATCTGGACAAACTTTTTGGTTGTATTAATTATAAACTCCGATTTTGAAATTTTTAAAACTAAAACAGGAATTTCATTTGGGTATAAATTCAGTCGTTTTTTAAGTTCGGCTCGTAATTCCGCATTTAGAAGTTCGAATAGTGTAAAAATCTCACTTCCATTAAAATCCGTTTTGGTTTTATTGAAATATTTTAAGAACCAAAATTCAATTCGGTCTTTTATTTGTTCAGCAGATTTTTCTATTAAGTTCTCCATTTCTTAAATGCACCACAACGGTTCGCAAGCATGAAATGTAGGGCTTTTCGGAGCGATTCCCATTCCACCGGAACAAAAAGAAGCTGCGAGTTACAAACCGTGGCAAACCACAGAACCGCCCTATATTTTATGCTTGCTGTTAGCACCCGTTATTTTTTATTCATTCGGATTGACTGTTTTATTAGACTCAAAATGTATTCAAGGTCTTCGGTGTCTTTCATTTTGATTTCATACGAACCATTACCCCAATGTCCGACATTAGAAACGTCTCTAGTTATATTCTTTTCGTCTTTTAAATCTCCACTCTTCAGATTCAAATACAATTTTAAACTCTTGGCTAAAACTACGATGTCACAAAATATATTATTGTCAATCTTAAACCCAATGGTTTGTTTTTTCGCCTGAGTTGAAATGTTATCGTCGAGATTAATGATACTCTCCTTTACCTTTTCATAAAGCTCTTGAATTTCAGGGTTTCCATTTTTCAAATGGTCACTCTCTGTAAAAACCTTAATCTCTTTTGTTACATTTTCTATCGTCTTGTCTTGTCTGCTAATAGTTTTGACACTTTCTTGTGCACCAGAAGTTTTTATCTGATTAAAGTTTACTGTGTGATTGTCGTATCTTTTAATTTCCCAAAGTTCTATGGGTAAATCTTTAAAATTTATGGCTTCTTTCTGATATGTCGTAAATGAAGGAGAAATGAAAACTACTCGAGATTGAGACCAATCTACATCATTTCTTTTTAAAGTTCCTTTCGCATTTTCGTTGTATTCAAGTATGAAGTCTGCTTTATTATTAAGCATCAAGGATAAATATGCATATCCTTGGTCGATTACACTAAAATTCTTGTCCCTTTTATATTCGATAATCACAAAAGTTCCCGCTTCTTTATCAAATGCCAAAGTGTCGATTCGAAAACTGTTAATACTGAACTCAGTTTTTACAAATTCAAGGTCAAATATTGAATTCAAATTTTTCTCGGTTAGGTTTTGAATCTCTTTTTCAAGCTTGAAGGGTTGCTCTTTTATGTTTATTAGATTGTCATTCCCGTCAATTTTAAATAGTGCCATTTATTAGTGTTTTGATTTGTCCAGAATGGGTGCTAACGGTTTCGGCTATGAGTAGTTGCGTGGTTTAGCGATTAACTTTGCAAGTACACACCGAACTGAAAATCTCCAAGG
>NZ_JBKQXM010000011.1:0-12083 GCF_046762865.1 Winogradskyella sp. A2 | reverse complement strand
TTTTTGCTAAATTTATGGTTACGGCGGAATGATACTCGCGTACCATTCCGTAACGAAACCATAGCCAAAACCGTTGTAAAACATTTGAGAAACAAATTGCGCATTGAAGAAGAAAACTACACTTTTTATTAGCCTATTAATAATAATTGGAATTGCTGTTTATAGTTTAGTTGACTTTAACGAATATGAGTTTTCCGAATATGATATTGAATTGGTAGATTACTTCAATGAAGTTGCCTTAAATGCCGAATATGATGTAAGTCCTAATAGAATTACAAAATGGACTAAACCTATGAAACTTTTTATAATTAAGGAAAAAGAACTTAGTTACGAGGTTTCATTGATTAAAAATACCATTGAAAAAATCAATAATCTCGTTAAAGATGAATTTTACATCCAATTAATTGACGACCCTAAAAAGTGTAATGCAATTATTTTTCTCATGGAAAAAGAAAGATTAGAACCATTAATGCCTGACTTATTCGAGAATATCGAATATGATATTAATGGATTAGCAGATATTGGATTTGATTTAGAGACTTTCCATATTTTGGATGCAAGAATTTTTATTGATATTCTACAACCAAAGGAATCAATTGAAACAACTATTTTAGAGGAAATAACGCAAAGTATAGGTTTAATGAATGATTCCGAAAAATATCCTGATAGTGTTTTTTATGAGAATAAATTAGATAGCATTATTACAGTGGATTATTCCAAAATGGATATAGAAATTATTAAAATGCTCTATCATCCGAAAATGAAGCCTGGGCTTAACTATGACAAAGCTGAAAAAGTAATAAAGAAAATTTTAAAAGGCAAAAAAACGTTTTACAACACCGTGTATAATTAATGGCTGGTTCTCGCCTACTTACGAAAATTCCGCTGGAATTTTCTATCTGTGATTTGTTTGTTAACTTAGTTGCTTAACCACGCAACGAAATCATACACAAACACGTTAGCCGTCAGTTTGCAACAACTACAGAAATCTGAAACAAAATATTAATTTAACCGATAAAGTAAATGAGTGTTTTTAGTAAAATATTTAATGGTAGTGAAAAACCAAACTTGAATGCGTTGTTGGAGAATAAAAACTTCAAAAGATTTATTTCAAATGCCCAAGATATTTCAATTGGTTTTAGCGAAATAAATATATTCAAATTAGAAAATATTAAAAAAGAACAAATTGGATATAGCCTGACAAAAAACTGGAAATCGTTAATTGGAAAAAACAATGGAGATTGGAAAAAAAATTGGATTGTAATTGCAACTGATGACATGGATGACCCGATATTTGTCGATATTGAAAAACCAAATTTACCTGTTTATACTGCTGAGCATGGAAATGGAGAATGGGAAGAAATTAATATTGCAATTTCAATTGAAAATTTTGGTCAAATATTACATGATTTAAAAAATTTATCAATTGAAAGAGAAAATCCAAATAAAATTGACAAAAATCCAATTTCAGATACGGAATTGGATAGCTTTTTATCCAAAACTAAAAATGATAATAAAGGAATGAATATTGAATATTGGGAAACTTTCTTAGAAAATGATTAATAAAACCGAACGGCTAACACCGTGTATAATTCATTGCTAGTTATAGCCTACTTACGAAAGTCCTCGCGGACTTTCTATCTGTGATTTATTTGCTAACTTTAGAGCTTAAACACGCAACGAAATCATACACAAGACCGTTGTGTTTCATACTACCAGCCGCATATTTTAGCACTTTCGGTTTTTGCCAACGCTAAATTCCAGCGCACTAAAAACCAAAAGAGCTAAAATTTCCCAACGCTCGGAAAAATACAATCTGAATTTCTTGCTTTCCAAAATTTGACAAACTATATTTGACACTTATTGTCAAGTAATAATTTTCAAATGGAAACAATCGGACAAATTTTACGGAATAAAAGACAAGCTCTCGGACTTCTCTTAAGACAAGTTTCTGCTTATGTCGATATCGACCAAGCTATTTTGAGCAAAATCGAAAGAAACGAGAGGAAACCGACGAAAGAAATGTTGGTAAAACTTTCGGAAATTCTAAAACTTGATAAAGACGAACTTTTAGTGCAATTTATAAGCGACAAAATAGCTTATGAAATAGCAGACGAAGATTGTGCAAGTAAAGTGCTAAAAGTTGCAGAGAAAAAAATCAAATATTTAAAATCACATACAATTCAAAACTAACTATGCGAACATTAACAACTGATAAAGAAAATACTAGCGTAGTTGAAGAACCTCAATTAGCAGTAAAATTCTATCCTAAAACCGAAAAGAAAAAACACACTGGAAAATCTACCTTGAATATGCTTTCTTTGTTTTCTGGCTGTGGTGGAATGGATTTAGGTTTTGAGGGAGATTTTTCAGTTTTAAAATCATCTGTGAACGAGATTTTAAATCCCAATTTCATAAACAAAGAACTAGAAAACAACTTCGTTAATCTTTCAAAAACACGTTTTAAAACAGTTTTTGCAAACGATATTTTAAAGGACGCAAGAAATGCTTGGGTAAACCACTTTTCAAAAAGAGGACATAACGCAGAAGATTACCAAACAGACAGTATAGTCGATTTAGTAAAACTACACCAAAACGGAACAAAGGTTTTCCCGAAAAATATAGACATTGTAACTGGTGGATTTCCTTGTCAAGATTTTAGTGTTGCCGGAAAAAGAAACGGACTTAATTCACATAAAAACCATAAAGGAGAACTAAATACAGAAACTTGTGCAACAGAAGAAACTCGTGGTCAGCTTTATATGTGGATGAAACAAGTTATCGAAATAACTCAACCAAAAATTTTCATTGCAGAAAATGTAAAAGGTTTAGTAAATCTTTCAAACGTCAAGGACATTATTCAAAATGATTTCTCTTCTGCTGGAGATAATGGATATTTAGTTTTAAATCCTCGTGTTTTACACGCAGCAGATTATGGTGTTCCGCAATCAAGGGAACGAGTTTTCTTTATTGGTATAAAAAAATCTGCATTAAAAAAATCCGCTCTTGAACAATTAGAAAGAGAAGACATTTCGGATAAATACAATCCGTATCCTAGACCAACTCACGCATACACAACTGACGGAGAAGATTTAAAACGTCACGTAGATTTAAAAGAACTTTTTTCGGATTTAGAAGAGCCTGAAAAGTCAAAAGATTTATCTCAACAGTTTTACTCAAAGGCAAAATTTATGGGTAAACATTGTCAAGGCCAAATAGAAATAAAACCAGATGGTATCAGCCCTACAATTCGAGCAGAACATCACGGAAACATAGAGTTTAGAAGATTATCGAAAAAAAACGGTGGAATTTTAACAGACGAACTTTCTAAAGGATTAAAGGAAAGGCGTTTAACACCTAGAGAATGTGCACTAATACAAACTTTTCCACCTGATTATGAATTTGTAATACCAAACAAAAACGGTCGTAAAGGTTCCTATTTAGTAAGTCCATCAAAAGCTTATAAAGTAATTGGTAATGCGGTTCCACCACTACTCGCTTACAATTTAGCAAAGAGAATAGAAGATGTTTGGGATTTATATTTTAGAAAATAATGGTAGTATCAGTTAATTCAGAACCACATAAAAGCGAGTTCAACGCTTTATTAACTTCTACAATTGAAGAATTAAATATTCACGCAAAGAAATCACCTAAAAAGATTGAACAATTAAGAGGGAACAAACTTGAACCCTATGTTAGAGATGTAATGACTGATTTAGCTGTTGGTTCACAATTTGAAAATTCAATTGAATTAATTGGAGGACAAAAGTTTCCAGACATTGTTGCGAAAAAATTTTATGGAATAGAAGTTAAAACTACAACTCAAAACCATTGGAAAACAACAGGAAATAGTGTTTTAGAATCTACAAGAGTAGATGATGTCGAGCGAATTTTTATGCTTTTCGGTAAACTTGGAAAACCAATTGAATTTAGGTGTCGAGCTTATGAAGAATGTTTATCAGAGGTGGTTGTTACACATTCGCCAAGGTATTTAATCGATATGAACTTGGAAGAGGGAAAAACCATTTTTGACAAAATCAATACACCTTACGATACTTTGCGTCAAAAGAAAAATCCGATTAAACCAATTACGGACTACTACAAAAGCAAGTTGAAACCTGGTCAAGATTTGTGGTGGATTCAAGACACAGAACAAGCAAGTAATCTTGTTATAAATATTTGGAACAACTTAAGCTTAAAAGAAAAGCAAGAGATTAAAAACAGAGCAATGGTTTATTTCCCAGAGGTTTTTAGTAATCGTGGAGATAAATTTGCTCGACTTGCGATATGGCTTGTAACACGAGAAGCTGTTGTTTGTCCGAATGTAAGAGATTTATTTACTGCTGGCGGAAAAGCAGATTATTTGATTAAAAACAAAACGTATAAAAACATTCCTAGAGTATTTATAAAATTGTTTGATAATATAGATTCTGTTTTGGAAATTTTGATTAACACTTCAGCAATTGAACTAACAGAATATTGGAATGAAAAAACGACCGAAAAGAAAAAAATTATGGATTGGATTGAGTTGGTTGGAGTGAACTCAAAGTCAGTTCAAGGAGCAAAACATTTAGACATTAAACAAATGTTAACGGAATTAATACTCTAACGGATTTGCCAACGCTAAAAGCCATACACATTTGCAATTCGCTACAGCCAACACACAAGCCCAAAATTGCAAAAGAGTATGTCTTTGCCAACGCTAGCAAGTTTGCGGAAAAAAGTACGAAAACACAACAACGTATATAAAAAATAGCGGTTTTGGTGCTTAAACAAAAGATAAATAATAAAATAAAGGTAAGTGATAAACCGAAATATTAGTGCTTAAAATCCGCTACTTTTCATATACAAGACCGTTGTACGCAAGCTGAAAAATGGAACGTATAGGAAAAATAAATAACAGAGATGTATTCTACATTTCGACAAAAGACAACTCGAATTGGTTGGATTTTCTTCCGACTGAAAAATGGGTTGTTTTTACCATTGCGGACAAGGAAAACAGAGAAATACTTCACGAAAGTACTACTCGAATATTAGATAAAAACGTGACTTATACTTGTAGCGCAGGAGAACTTGCAGGATTGACTGAACAATATTTTGACGAGGAAATTGGTTGGCGTGGAGTTCAATTTGAGGAGAAAACTGGAAAGGAATATGACTATGAACAATCGCCAATGACAACTATGCACCAAAATTTTAGTGAAGGATTTTGGTTTTCAGGGTTTTGTGCATTTGATGGGGAAAAGGAAATTGATAAAATTGTATGCGTTGACTTTACAACTCGAAAAGTAAAAAAACATCTGACTGAATTGGTTGAAAAAATAAATAATGGTTGGTTACCAAACGACGAAGAAATTGAAATGGCGGAATATGATAACTGATAAAAAAAGCTAGCGTACAACAATGTATAACCGCAATTACGGCGGATTCGACTACGTCCGAATCCACTCGGAATTGCGAGCGTCAGTGCTTAATCGAAAAACAGTAACTTAAAACCCGTAACTGACGGTTATACGAGACCGTTGTGTGTAATTATAAAAAACACGAATAATCATAATTATAAACTTAAAAAATAATTTAAGTTTATAACCTCATTTATTGTAAATTATTTATTCCCTAAAATAATAGTTGCCTCACCTAAACCTTTACTCGTAATTTTGTTACTAATATAATATGGTTTATTTTTCAATATCTCACTTAATCCTTTTAAAAATGTACGTGCATCAATACTTCTTCCATTTTCATTCCAAATGGGTATTCTGACTTGTTCAAATATCGCCATATTTTCAGATATTTCTGTAGTGTTAAAACTTCCTTTGACTGTATTATTTACTAACCAATCTTCTATAATAAAACCTAATTCTTGACCATTAAATTCTTTTTCCAAATCTCCTTCCCAATCTTCCCATTTTTTTATTCTAATAATAGTTTCTCTTCCATTTGTATAAATGTCATCAAAATGAGATTGAAGTCCATTAACAAAACTATCAACGTGACTCAATACGGCTTCATTCAATAATATAGCGGTTTCAGCCGAAAAAGAAGGCATTCCTGTTCCTGATGCAGTTGCTATTTGTTTATCAGTATAAGAATCTAAGCCTTGCAGATTAAAAGTCACAGATTTCTTTCCTTTTGACTCATATACACTCCAAGTCATCTGTATTATAATATCCGCTTTAGCAACGTTCTTCAATATATCAATTTGGTTTTCTGCCAAGCTACTATTAGTTTGTTTTGATTTACGATTTTCATCTATTTTTTTGTTGAATTCAATAGTTTTAATAACCGATTCCATGTTTTTTAACGGAAATCCTCTATCACTCATTAATCCATTTATTTTGCTAATTACTTGAAGTAATTCTACGTTTTCTTGAAACGCTCTTTTGTAATCAGGAGCTTGAACAATTGCTCCATTATTACTATTATTAATCACATATCCATTTTTAAAGCACCATGCATCACTTGGCACAACCATTAATGTTGGTTTTTTTGCTTTTGTACTATTCCTATTGACCTTGATTGGTTCATTAGGAGCAGTAATTTTGGAACTTTTAATAATTATTAAATTAGTTATTAGAATAATAACAGCAATAGATAACGCACCTATAATAACTCTATTTAGTCTTTGACCCTCTTTTACAGATACCTCTTCACTAATCCCTGAATTATCATCGATTTTTACGAAGTCTGATTTTAAACTTATTTTCCAATACAGAATCAAATAAATAGGAAATCCTATACCTAAAACAAAAAATACAATCCTTAAAGCATAAGACGGAAATTCAAAAGTTTCAAATAAAGTTGAAGATACTTGAATGATTAACCAAGATACTGAGAGATAAGCTAAACCTGCTTTTACAATTCGGTTTTGCTTTAATTTTTTGGCCTTCTTACTTAATTCATTCATAAGGTAATTCAGAATATTTAATGCAATATAATTATAAATGCTAGAGGAGCAATTATACCATTTTCAAAATTTTAGAATATAATATTTCAAAAAAACTACACACAACAACGTGTATAATTAATTGCTTTGGTCGTTGCTTATTTGGAAAATTCCTTCGGAATTTTCTCGCGTTCGTTTTTGTTTACTAAATTAGTTGCTCAAACACGCAACTAACCATACACAAACACGTTGCCATTCATTGGCGGAACGCACTCAAATATTGAAAATTATGAACAAGAAAACAAAAGTTAGAATTTTATGGTACTTGTCTTTTTTGATTATTTTCTTAATCGTTTGGACAATTTTGCACTTTACATTTAGAAATTTAGAAAGTCCGTATAAAGGTATGATTAGCGGTGGAATTGCTGGTTTGCTTTCACCAAGAATAACGGAATATGAAACTCAATCTGGGAAACAAACCCAATTGAAATGGATTTTTATGAAAAAAGTAATTACAATATGAAATCTGAATTGTTTGCGGAATTTAGCAAGTTGCGGAATTGCTCACTCAATCGGAATTGAAAAATATTGCGGAACAATACGCTGACTGAATTCACTCAAATGTAGAAAAACAAAAAACAGAATTAAGCCGAATAATTATAAATCTAATAAAAACAACGAAATGGCAACACCGTATATAATTAATGGCTGGTTTTAGCTTACTTACGAAAATCCTCGCGGATTTTCTATTCGGTTTTTGTTTGCTAAATTCCGTGCTAAATCACGCCACTAATCATATACAAACACGTTGGCATTCATTATGATCAACTTTTTGCAGAATTACCTACTATTGGTTATTGAATTAAATTTTAAAGACTTATAATATTGAATTTAACTTAAAAATAAATTATGAAAACAAAATTACTTTTTACCCTTTTAATTACTTCCTTTTATCTACAAGCTCAAGTAACTGATTTCGTTACTGGTCTAACCAATGAACCCAATAGACTGATAATAGATAATGATGTTATTTATGTAATAGGTGTTTCCGCACCAGGAGAAATAATTGAAATTGATTTAGCAAATTCAACCCCAAGTGGTAATGTAATTTTTACTACACCTAACGGATTCGGAATTGGAGGAATATTCAAAGACGGTGACATTATCTATATTTCTAGATATGATGATTCTACAGGAGTAAGTTCATTAATCAGTTTTAATATTAATACACCTAGCTCTACAACTACAATAGTTTCTAATTTAGGTTTTGTATCTACAATTGAGAAAATTAATAATGACCTTTATTTCACAGATGAAGATTTAACAAATGGGGGAACAGAATTAAAAAAAGTAGATATTTCAAATCCAATTATAGAGACTGTTGTAAGTGGCTTAACTAACCCTCAAGATATGGAATACAATGGAAATGACTTATATATTGGCGATAGAGATGCTGGAGGTGGAACAGGTATTATTTATTCCGTTGATATATCTGCAGGTACACCAACACTTAATTCATTCATATCTAATGTCAATGCCAGAGGTGTTTATGTTTATAACGACTTCCTTTATTTCTCTGATAGTGGTAACATTAAGAAAGCACCTTTTTCAAATCCATCTAATATAACAACCGAAGCTATTGATAATGATGGAAATCCCGAATTTTTAAGAGATGTTGTAATATCGGGTACAAACTTATATATGCCACAAGAAACTAGTGGAAAGATTGTAACAAAAGAAGATTTGACACTATCAATAAATAATTTTAACAGTCAACTTCTAAATTTATCTATTTATAACAATCAGAATGAAGTCTATATTAATGGCTTAAGTAATGAAAATCGTAACGTTAAAATATTTAGTTTAACTGGCTCAAAGGTTCTAGAAAGAATTTCAAATTCAAATAATAATTCGATTGATATAAGTAATCTAACAAACGGAATATATTTATTGAATATTGACAACATAAAGACTTTTAAATTCGTAAAATAACGAAATGCCAACAATGGCTATAAGTAATTGCTTGTTCTCGCCTACTTCTGAAAATCCTCGCGGATTTTCAGTTTGGTGTGTACTTGCAAAATTAAGTGCTAAACCACGCAACTACTCATAGCCGAGACCGTTGGCGGCTATTAAGAAACAATGAGATTCTTTAATCATTACATTTTCGTATTATTCATTCTCACATCTTGTATACAAACTCAAGACAGAGGAACCGTAGCTCAAAAGCAATCAGACATTAATTCCGACACGGGCATCCATCTCACGGAGAGCGATGGAAATTTTGGTGGTATCCGTATTCTTAATACTGGTCCCAGAGGAGGAGCCTATCAAAGTTCCAATGGAGACAATTTCAGGTATACAGTATTCAGAGTCGAGATTCTCAATGACACGATCATTCCAATAAAATTAGATATCAATTTCCCTAATAGTCCAATAGGGCTTTTACCAGATTCGACCGTTGTTTTTGAGGTCTTTTTAATACCTGACAAGTTCACTCCCGATACAATACAGAACGTCTTCAATTATGGAGCTAGACTTGAAGATCTGTTTGAATCAGGGCATAATTACCAGTTTGATCTATCAACATCCATTCAGCCAAATGAACAGCGAACCCTTTATGTAGGAATTCTCTTAAAGAGCAAAATAATTGATGGTACAACCAGGGCAAAGTTATTTGTTGAGGGTCAAGACCAAGATGCACCATTTTTCAAGGTTGCGTCCAAGAATGAATATAAACTCAATAACAGTCCCATAAATTTGTTTTACGGTGTAAGCGTTTCTGCACCAAAATATCAAACATTGATCCCTTGCGGACAAATTAGAATTGAGTAAAAGTAGACCGATTTACAAATACGGTAATGCAATAGATAAAATGAAAAACAGCCGCCAACAATGTATATGAAATCATAGCTCCCATTCGGTCGCTATACTTCATATACTAACCGTTGGCAATAATGTCGGAAATGCGAAATAGAATCATAATTATAGTTTATTTAATTGCCTTTCCAATTTTTGGACAGAATATGGATTTACCTAAAGACTTAACTGAATTCTTAAAATCAAAATCGGAATTGAATTACAACCACAAATCTGTCGAACCAGATTTTGTTGGAATAATTGACTTTGACAAATTGGAACTCGGAAAAGTATGGATTGAGGGAAATGTTAGTGGAAAATCTTATTACGAAATTCCTGCAATTAATCTGACTGACGAGTGTGAACATTATGACCCTGAATACATCCTACTCTACTTGCCGAATGAAAAACTGTACGGAACTTGGGATTCTGACCATTGGAAACTTTATGTTTTCCCGAACACTAATTGGACTGACATAACCAAAAATCCAGCGGAATTTATAAACCAACAATGGAATCCGAAAAAAGAAATCGGAATCGAATTTGACCCGAAAACGAATTATAAAATGATAAATGGATGGCCATTTTGACCGAAAATAAAAACACTATTGCCAACAACGTGTATAATTCATTACGGCGGAATTTCCTATCGGAAATTCCATTTGTGTTTGCTATCTTTCGGTCTACGTCGGAATGACACTCGCGTGCCATTCCGTAACGAAATCATACACAAAACCGTTGTGCACAAGTTGACCAAAAATGAGACTAACCGAATTATTTCTGATTTTATTAATATCCAAATTGACTTTTGGACAGGAGAAATATGTCGGAATTTACAAAGACCGATTTTCGGAAAGTATCGAATTAAAAGCTGACTCAACTTTTATTCACAATTGGAGGTTTGACCTGTCTGCGAGTTGGACAACTGGAAAATGGCGTGTGAAAAATGACACAATCTATCTGAAAACCGAATTAGTAATGGACACTTTGCAAATAAGAGATTCGGAAAATAATATTATTCGCGATTCTCTGGTTATTTCATCTGACCAAAAAATTGACCGAATTGAACTAAATGAACTTATAATATCATCCATATCAAGCGGTGGACAAAATCGATATGAACCACCAACTAAAATTTATTGGAAAAGAAACAAACTCTATCGAATTAATGAAAATGGAACTCTTGACCAACGAAAAGTAAAAGCATTTTGGACTGACAAAAAGTATAAAACATATTTCCGAAAAGAAACTGAATGAAAAAAAACCTGTGCACAACAATGTATAACCGCAATTACGGCGGATTCGACTACGTCCGAATCCACTCGGAATTGCTAACGTCTGTGCTTAACCGAAAATAATCGCTAATTTAACCCGTAACTGACGGTTATACGAGACCGTTAGGTGCAATGTCAAAAACCCAATGAGAAAATTAAACTTACTTATAACTTTATTATTCATTTTGAGCTCATGCGGTTCAAATCAAAAAACAGTAAGTGCAGTTGAGATTAATGAAACTAATGACATTGGATCAATTGATTTAGGAAAACAAGGTTTACGGTTAAAAATTGGACCGACTTGGTATGAAAATGAATCTGAAATTCACTTTGTATTTGGTGTTTCAGAAAAAACAGCTAAAAATTATATAACTGAACTGCATTTTAATTTTGGTGGAAATATAGAATGCCAGAATAAATCACTTTCTGCAATATTTGACTTTAAAAATTCAAATGATTTAATTCTTTCCGATTCTATCAACAGATTATTGCCTACTACCAAGGAAATCATCCAAAGAAAACAAGATAATTCAAGTGTAGAATTTGACTTCAAAAACCCAAGTCCTGGAATATTAGTTTTTGCGATAGAAAAAGTAAACTTAAAGCCGAACAGGAAACAAAACAATATTCGGTTAAAAATTAAATCTGAATGTAGTGAATACTTAAACCTTCCAATTTTTCTATCCAAATATGACGTTCCAAATGTTGACGAACTAATAGACAGATATATCCAAAACACACTGAATGAATTATCAGAAAGTGAATTAAAAAACATAAAAGCCATTTTTTCACATAATCAAATTCATAAAACAGAAAACTTTTTGATTGATATGGTTGACCAAAGAAATATGCAGATTATGACTTATAATTCAGAAACAAAAGAATTTATTCTGTCTGACTTTGAAAAAAAATTGATTCGAAAAATAAAACACAGCACCTAACAACGGCTATAATTCATTACGGCTGAAATTCCTAATCGGAATTTCAAGCCTTTTTGCTAAATTTATGGTTACGGCGGAATGATACTCGCGTACCATTCCGTAACGAAACCATAGCCAAAACCG
>NZ_JBKQXM010000010.1:0-16970 GCF_046762865.1 Winogradskyella sp. A2 | reverse complement strand
GTACCCTTCTCTAATTATTGTTGGAGAATTTATTATCTTTTCATTCTCAAACCAGAACTACGTTTAACCCTTGAGTTAGGCATAATTTAAAAAAACTGAAAACTGCATAGTGATTAATGCATACGAATACTTTAAAAATCATCCGAAATTCAACAAGCTTGTTGGTAATGATTTCTTGTTCGTAGAATATAAATGTCCTCTCAATATTGAAGAATATCAACTATGGATTGAGAATCACTTAATAACATATGTTATAAGTGGTAAAAAGGATTGGATTACCTCAAAAAAAACACATAAGCTTACAGCAGGTGACACTCTGTTTGTTAGAAAAGGAGTTTATACAACAAAGCAATATCTAGAAAGTGATTATTGTGTAATGCTGTTCTTCATCAATGATAAATTCATCAAAAGGTTTATTAGCGAAAATCCATATTTTAAAAGAAGTTTAAATCATAAGAAAGAGCATAATCAAATATTCGAGATTACTACTAATGATATATTTAAAACATTAATAGAAAGCATATTCCAATATTTAAACCAAGGAGTGGAAATTCCTAAAGAACTAGTGGAAATTAAATTTAAAGAATTACTATTCAATATTGTACTTAATTCAAATAATAAAGAGTTACTATTCTTCTTCAATTCAATATCGCAAAACACTAAATCACATATTGAAAATATGATGAACGAAAATTTTCAATACGATTTAAAAATAGCTGAATTTGCTAAACTTTGTGGTAAAAGTTTATCCTCCTTTAAACGTGAATTTAAAGAAAGTTTTAATACTACACCAAGTAGGTGGTTAATCAATAAAAGATTAGAACACTCCAAAATGCTTTTACTAGGCACAAATCTAACCATAAGTCAGGTAGGCTATGAATGTGGCTTTAAAAATAATTCTCATTTTATTCAAGCCTTTAAAAAGAAAGTAAAAATAACTCCCAATAGATTTAGGATACTCAAAAAAGAAGCATAATTGTATTTCCTGACCTTTTAAGAACATTATTTGGACTTTTAAGAAATCTCAAATGGTAATAGAAATCTAATCTTTGCATCATTAAGTAAAAAATTGATGTAATGCCTAATCAAAAATTTTCAACCAAGAATTTAAAATTCATTAATAACACTTCTATTGTTCACCAAAGACATAAAGTTCTTAATGAAAAATATCGAAATGATTCTGCATCAGCTTGGATTACTGATTCTGCCGAGGTCATTGGAATGAATTTACAAGACCCATTTAGAACAACGGTTTCCATCAATGATAAAATGAAGGTTCCATTCAAAATTGGAGTTCATAAAGCAGTTGGTGGCGATCACGATTTCCCAAATCCAGGCGATTTACTATGTGCTTCTTTAGCATCTTGTTTTGAGAGTACCATTAGAATGATTTCTAATAAGTTGGGGATAGAACTCTTTCAAACAGAAGTAAGCGCTAATGCTCAAGTAGATGTTAGAGGAACATTAATGATTGATAGGTCTGTTCCAGTTAATTTTCAATCTATGCATATTAACGCATCAATTATTGGTAAAAACACAAATGAAAAGCTATTGCATACCTTAATAAAAGGAGCAAAACATAGTTGTATCGTCTATCAAACTATAAAAAAAGGTATCCCTATTACTTTACATACCAACATTAAAATTAAAAACTAAAAACATACATTATGAAAAAACTAGTCATCCTTATTTACGGAATTTTAGCTTATTGTGTTTTTCTAATTGCATTTTTATATGCCATTGGATTTGTAGGTAATATCATTGTGCCAAAATCAATAGATTCTGGTACAGAAACGACATTGCTTTCTTCCCTATTTATCAATGTGATTTTATTAAGCGTATTTGCTTTACAACATAGCATAATGGCTCGACCAGTATTTAAAAAGTGGTTTACAACTATTATTAGTCCAGCAATGGAACGAAGCACCTATATACTTTTGTCAAGTTTGGCACTACTTTTAATATACTGGCAATGGCAACCAATCACGATAATTGTATGGGAAACCGAAAGTAAAATTGCTATATATATTCTAACAGGTATCTTCTTTCTTGGTTGGCTTATTGTTCTTCTATCAACATTTATGATTAATCATTTTGAGCTTTTTGGTCTAGCACAGATTTTTGATAATTTAAAGAACAAACAAACTCCTAATCCAAAATTTCAAACCAACTATTTATATAAAATTGTTAGACATCCCATTATGCTAGGCTTTATTATAGCCTTTTGGGCAACACCTATTATGACTGTTGGACATTTATTATTTACAATAGTTACGACTATCTATATTCTAATAGCGGTAAAATATTTAGAGGAAAAAGACCTTCGAAAATTTATTGGAGAAAAATATGAAACTTACCAAAAGGAAGTGCCTATGGTTATTCCTTTTACAAAAATTAAGAAAAATAATTAGTGAAAAACTATGCCTAACAACGTGTATAGTTCATTGCGTAGCCATTTAAAAGTCTCTCGAAAAATCCTAGCGGATTTCTAGTACGTTCTACCCTTTTTCCTATCTTAGTACCAATCGCAACGAAACCATACACGAACACGTTGTGCTTCATTATGACCAACCAATAACCAATGATAAAATTCTTTAGAAAAATTAGACAAAAATTACTCTCTGAAAACAAATTCAGTAAGTATCTGATTTATGCGATTGGCGAAATAATCCTTGTGGTAATCGGAATTTTAATAGCATTACAAATTAACAATGCGAATGAAAACAATAAGAAGAAGGATTTTGAAGTAACTATATTAGAAAATATACAAGAAGATATTTTAGCAGATAAAATTGATTGCGAGTTAAATCGTCAATATCTAGAACAAACATTAATAAATGAACAACTTTTACTAGATTTTCTATTAAAGAATAAAGAGCAAAATCTTGACAGTATTAGCTTTGTAGATGCATTAGGAATAGATGTGATAACTGCATTCCATAATGCTTCGTTCAATAATTTACAGAATAATGATATCGGATTAATTTCTAACAATGAACTCTATAAAAAAATAACAAGGTTCTACGATTTTTATGTTTTCTCTTTGAAAAAAGTTGAAAATGAGCATGTATATACTAGCACTTACAAAGAAAAGTTAGACTATTTTAAAAAACACTTTAAGGTCATTGACAAAAGAACAACTATTCAAGTGGGTTCGGCGGATGATACTTGGAATCAAGAATTTGACAGATATAATTTTGCTATAAAAAATAAAGAGAACTTGAAAGATGATGAAGAATTCAAGTTAGTTCTAGCAGAAAGTTTATTTATTAATTCAATCGTTTTCGATTTTTATAATCAGTTGTTTTCAAAGATGGATGAGCTGAATAAATCTATAAACAAGGAACTTGATAAATTAAAAAAATAACGAAAGCACAACAATAGCTATAAGTAATTGCTTGTTCTCGCCTACTTCTGAAAATCCTCGCGGATTTTCAGCTTGGTGTGTACTTGCAAAGTTAAGTACTAACCCACGCAACTACTCATAGCCGAGACCGTTGTGCTTCATTATCAGAAACAGCTAACCAATGATAAAATTCTTTAGAAAAATTAGACAAAACTTACTAATGGAAAACAAAACTGGCAAGTATTTTAAATATGCAATTGGAGAGATTTTACTTGTAGTAATCGGAATTTTAATCGCATTACAAATCAATAATTGGAATGAAAATAGAAAGCTCTCAAATAAAAAGCAGGAATTAATAATAAACTTAATTGACGACTTTGAGGAAAATTTTAATATGCTTAAATCCGAAATTGATTATAGT
This sequence comes from Winogradskyella sp. A2, assembly GCF_046762865.1. Taxonomy (NCBI): domain Bacteria; kingdom Pseudomonadati; phylum Bacteroidota; class Flavobacteriia; order Flavobacteriales; family Flavobacteriaceae; genus Winogradskyella; species Winogradskyella sp. A2. Next base: position 13,203 of record NZ_JBKQXM010000010.1, on the reverse strand, counting down.
GAAGGTTTAAAAATAAAAATGGATGCCTTTTTTGAAAACGGATATTCAGATAATTTAAAAATTCCGTTAGATTCATTAAAAACTTTAAGTGATGCATTTTTTCGACCTTCTACTTTCTTTCCATTAATGACAAGTTATGATGCAGCCAAAGAAAATGGAAACTTAACTCTTCTAAAGAACAAAGAACTATCCCAAGAGTTCACAAGTTTTCAAAGAAATTTAAGCACTTACAATGGACTAAAAGAACAAAACTTTAATTCTTTTTTTAATGGTTCCATTTGGGATTTAAAAAAATCAATTGGAACGTTAGATTATATTAGAGGCGCAAAAAGTATATATTCTCAAAAGCAACTAGATGTAGAACAGTACACAAAATTAATCAATACACCTTTAGTCCTTGCTACTTTAGAAAACCAATCAACTCTTAATTTTAATAATCTTAATGCTTTAAAAAGAATGAAAATTATTTCTGAATTAATATTAAGACATTTGAAAGATTTTAAAAAATAACGAAAGCACAACAACGTGTATAATTCATTGCTAGTTATAGCCTACTTACGAAAGTCCTCGCGGACTTTCTATCTGTGATTTATTTGCTAAATTTAGTGCTTAAACATGCAACGAAATCATACACCAGACCGTTGTGCTTCATTATGACAAACCGCTAACCAATGATAATATTCTTTAGATTATCGAAATATTATTTTGCGAAGCAAAATCAAAGGTCTGGTAGAACTTTGGTTAAGATAGCCGCTTGCGGAGAGATTAAAATGACAAATTAAACTATGATTAAGTTTTTTAGAAAAATCAGATTTGACCTTATGGAGAAAAACAAAACAGGAAAGTATTTAAAATATGCTATTGGTGAAATTGTTCTAGTAGTTATTGGAATATTGATTGCCTTAAGTATTAATAATTGGAATGAATCGGACAACTTATCCAAAAAAGAGTTCTCTATGCTTATTAATATGAAAAATGATCTTGTTTCAGATATAATGAATTTAAAGTATGAAGACAGCGTGTTTTCTACATTCGAATTTAATTCGGCGAAAGGAATCGAACTCTTTTATAAGGCAAAAACAACAAAAGACATTGATTCTGTTAACAAATTAACAGTAAGTTTTTGGAATGCTCTTTACATAAATGACAATACTTACAATGAAATGGTAAGCACTGGGAGTATGTACTCTATGAAAAATAAAGAGCTGAAAGAATATATTATAAGATATTATTTGCTTGTTGAAGCAGATAAAAATTATATCAAAAATGTGAATCAGCAACAAGATTATTTGAAAAACAAAACGCCAGAAATGCTTCCTTACTTTTCCTTAGTTAATCAGTTAAGAAATCCTAAAATAGATCTAAAAAAAATCGATACAACTTGGATTAACAATCCTAATTCAAAAACTTATTTAGCAGTTGAACACTATATTAATTCTAATCAAAATTCGAGTAATATTTATAGAAGAAGTGTTTTTAAGCGAAGTAAAGAATATGCCGAATACCTGCTAGCAGAAATCAATAAAGAGATTGACTCTAGAAATTAATAAAAAGTAAAAACAAAGCACAACAACGTGTATAATCAATTGCTTGACGGTGTTTAATGATTACCACGGAAATTCTTCCGAATTTCCTTCGCGCTGTTTCTTTTTGCTATCTTAGTGCTCACAGCAACTAACCATACACGAACACGTTACCCAACATTTCGGAAAAAAGTGGCTCTATTCAATAACTTAATCTTTAGTACTATATAAATTGATCTCTCTTTCAAAGTAAACTTTTTCTTTTTCATCTGGCTGATCTAAGACATCACAATAGTAAACTTTACGAGCAAAAACTCTAACCTTTAAAGGTGTTGTTGGATTAACTTTCGCACACACAATGTCACCTGATTTAAATTTATCTTCCATAATAATTTTTAAGTTTTAATTTTTGCGTATTTTCCTAATCATTTTTAATTGTAGTACAAATCATTTTAAACGGTTGGTTAGCCTCAATTGAACTGTTAACCGTACCTGGAATAAGAATTGAGCTGCCCTTTTGCATAAATGTAGAATTGTTATTAATAACGACTTCGGCCTTTCCTTCGATTATATAAATAAATCTAGTGAACGGTGACTTTTTATATACCTGAACTTTCCCAAAATCTAAAAGCAGTACTTGAATAACACACGTATTTCTAACCAAAATATTTTTAGCAACAATTTTATTAGAAATAAATTGTACTATATCAGACAAGTTAAATGTAACGTTTTCCTCAAACTCACCATTTTTCATCTTCCTTTACTATTCTGAATGTTTTTTAAAATTTCTCTTCAAAATTTTGGCTGCTCTTTTTTCTTTGGCAGTTTTAGCAGCTGGCGTTTTCCCGTTTTTTTGTTTCCCTTTTTCCTCTCTAGACATCGTTTTTAATTATTTAATGTGTTTGCCTTAAGTTAATATAAACATCCTTTATTATGTTATAATAAAAACTAAATAAGTTGCATACATCACAGATTGTCTTAGTCGTATAAATTCAAAAAGCAGACTGATTAGTCTGCTTTCTCATGCCAAATAACCTCATTACTTGGACTTCCCTAATTGATTAATAGCAACACAAATATGGCAATGAACTGCACTACTTTAGTTACATACTTATTTGATTTAGTTACACATAATACTGATTTTATAATAATGAGAAATACATTCTTTTATCTTACAGAATAATTATTCATTTTATAAATTTTCAAGATTACGTTTTCTTTTTTCACCTATTTTTTTGTAGTAAGAAGCTGTATGACCTGTCACTTTTTTAAATTGATTAGATAAATGTGCTGTGCTACTATAATTGAGTTTATAAGCAATTTCTGTGAGATTAAGTTCGTTATAAAGAATCAACTCTTTTGCCCTTTCAATTTTATGCTTAATAATAAAATGTTGAATAGTAATTCCTTTAACTTCAGAAAAAAGATTTGATAAATATGTATAATCATAATCCAATTTTTCTGCTATATAATCTGAATAATTAGTTTTTGGCATTTCATCGGAATAATGAATCATTTCTATGATTATGTTTTTTATCTTATCTACTAGAATGCTTTTTTTATCATCTAATAATTCTAAACCTGACATAGCTAAATTTGATTTAAGTTCTTGTCTTTGAGATTCGGAAATATCTTCTTTTATTTCAATCATACCGAGTTCGACAATTATATAATGTAATCCAAGTTTCTCTACCTCATGTTTTACCATAAGCTTGCACCTTAAACTTACCATGTACTTGACATATAATTTCATTATACTATAATTTTACAATCTTAATTTCTTTTATATAATTTAGGTTGATTATACAAGAAAACCATCTATTAAGATGGTTTTTTTTCTTTTTAGACTTGGGTAAATTAAACTACACTTACTTTTATAGCGCTTAAGCCTTTTTCGCCTTTTTCCACATCGAATGTTACATTATCGTTCTCTTTTATTTGATCTATAAGATTTGATGTATGAACGAATATTTCTTCTTCAGAATCTTTTACTGTAATAAAACCAAACCCCTTGGTGCTATTGAAAAATTTTACTGTACCTTCTTTCATAATTGTAACTTTATTAGTTTTAATGAATTTATTTATAAATCTTTTTATCATAATTTCTAGTTTTATTTAATAATTGTTGCTATCCTAAATATTTTATTAATAGATGAGACTTGTTTGATTTTTTGATTTTTAAAATTGCAGACCCTTTGATTTGTCTTACGCGTTCTCGTGTTATTCCAAATAACTGAGCTATTTCTACTAAAGTCATTGAAGATTCGAAACCAATTCCATAATGAAGTTTAATAATATCTGATTCTCTCTCTGATAGAGAATTCAGTACAGCTACTAAGTCTGTATGGAGCGAGTCTAATAATAACACATTATCTGGTTGAGGGTACATATCTGTAATAATAATATTTTGCATATTAATATCTGTTTCAGGAGATAAAGGTGCGTCTATTGAAACACCATATGCTGAACTCTTAATGCAAATATCCACCTCTTCAACAGATACTTCAATGACTTCAGAAATTTCATATGAAGTTGGCTCACGACCATGTTTTTGTTCAAAAAAAGTTACTGCTTTTTTTATTTTGTTAATAACACCTATCTTATTTAGAGGCAACCTGACCATTCTTGAGTTTTCTGATAAAGATTGTATTATGCCTTGTCTAATCCACCATACTGCATAAGATATAAATTTAAACCCACGAGTTTCATCAAATCGCTTAGCAGCTTTTAACAAACCTAAATTGCCTTCATTTATTAAATCTGGAAGTGACAAACCCTTATTTTGATATTGTTTTGCAACTGATACTACAAATCTTAAATTAGCTCTTGTGAGTTCATCTAAAGCACATTTATTACCTGCTTTGATTTGTATTGCTAACTCAACTTCTCTCTCTAATGATATTAAGCTAATTTTACTAATATCATTTAAGTATTTGTTAAGTGATTCTTCATTTCTAATTGTAATTTGCTCAGTTATTTTAAGTGATCTCATTTAAAACAAGGTTTAATTGAATCGTCCGAATAATAATGAGCCACCATTCTCAAATGAACTTTATGTTATGAAAAGCATAAATTAACCACAAAATAACCTAGTAACAGAATCTGGTTAGGAAGGAAAGTCATAAGTAAATAAATAATATGCAATCTGTGTAAAGAAACGTCTTATTACTGGATTAATATGAGTAGGTCACTTTTATTTTCAGAAAATATCAAAACCTACAAATTAAATTTAAGCAAGCTCAAATATTTTAGGTTCAAAAATGATGAGTTTTAAGAACTGTATTAAACGTTTCGAAAATACAGTATTGAACGCATAAGATCTAATATTAAACTGATTTAGAAACTGAAAGCCAATACTGAAATAAACGTTGGGTAACAACGTGTATAGTTCATTGCTTCTGATTCTCCTTTCGGAAAATCCTCGCTGCTGAACAATGGGTTCGCTCCTATTTACTATCTTAGTACAGACGCAACGAAACCATACACAAGACCGTTGGGCACAATTATAAAAAATATGAGACTATTCAAATCATTTCTTTTTCTGCTAATCCTTTTTGGGTGTACTAATAAGGATAAAATAAATAAAACACCCTCAATAAAGAAAGAGATTTATAATGGACCAATAATCGACATGCATCTTCACGCTGATGGCAAAGATGACATTCCGCCAGTGAAAATGGGCTTTTGCACACCTGTTTCAACTATGCTTCCATATTATGATACACGACAAGATTTTAATGATGTATGGGACGACTTATTTGCTAATCCTAAATGCGACAATCCATTTTGGTCACCAAAAAACTATGAAGATTATATAAATCAAGTTGAAAGTAAATTAACTGAAAACAAAGTGATAGCTGTGGCAAGCGGAACAATTGATAATGTCCGTTATTTTAAGTCAAAAATGCCCAATAATATTATATCAGGTATTCAGTTCCGTGTTGGCAGAGACAGTATTTCTGCCGAGGAAATGAGAACAATTATTTTGGAAAATGATATTAAAATAATTGGAGAGATTTCAAATCAATATGGAAATATTGCGCCTAATGACCCAAGAATGTTTCCGTATTACAGACTGGCAGAAGAATTAGATATACCAGTTGCAATACATCTAGGTAGTGGACTTCCAGGCATAATGTACTACTGGGAACCTGAATATCGTGCGAAATTATCCAATCCAATGGCATTGGAAGAAGTCTTACGAAAATTTCCAAAGTTACGAGTTTCAATAATGCATTATGCAGACCCTTTTATTGATGAATTGATTACTATGCTTTATCACTATCCACAGTTATATATTGACCTTGGTGGAATCCAATGGAATTATCCTAGAGAATATTTTTATGAATACCATCTTAAAAAAATTATCTCAGCTGGATTTGGCAAACGTATTATGTTTGGTTCAGATATGATTATCTGGCCTGATTTTATTCCGCATTCGATTGAAATAATTAATGAAACCCCATTTTTGAGCTACGAACAAAAGGCCGATATCTTTTACAATAATGCCGCAAGGTTCTTAAGACTTGAAGAAAATGAAAAATAAACTGTGCCCAACAATGGCTATAAGTAATTGCTGGTTCTCGCCTACTTCTGAAAATCCTCGCGGATTTTCAGTTTGGTGTGTACTTGCAAAATTGAGTGCTAATCCACGCAACTAACCATACACAAGACCGTTGTAGCACATTACCGAAATCCTACTGTATATTAAATGTTGTATATTGATAATCAAAATATTAACTAATCAAATACAATATTATGAAAACTAAGATCACAATTGCATTCATTATTCTTTTTGGGATTCTAATTACAAGTTGTAAGCAAGAAGAAAAGAAAATTGAAGTTGAAGAAGTAAAAATTGATTTAATCAATGATGAATTTCCAGAAGCAAAACAGGAAGTATTGGAAACTTATGAGGCAATTGTTCAAAGCATTAAAGAAGGTGATATAGATAAACTTATTTCATTACACGCCTACAGTCCAAAGTTTACCGAGTTTAAAAATGGAGAACTACGCAATGGTGGTGAAGCAAATGAAACTTATGAACGAGATATTTTCAGCTCTGTAACAGAGGTGGTTAAATTCGATTCAAACGACTTAAAAATTGCAGTTTATGGCGAGGTTGCGAATGTAACCTTTCATTCTGATTTTCATTTTAAATTTGGGGAAGATCTTGTGGTTGTTAATGACCAAATTACGCTACTATTTGTAAAAACAGAGAATGGTTGGAAATTGGTTCACGAGCATCATTCCCCTCTGAAAAAAGAGGAAAATTAAAAACGTGCTACAACAACGGCTATAGTTCATTACGGCTGAAATTCCTAATCGGAATTTCGAGCCTTTTTGCTAAATTTATGGTTACGGCGGAATGATACTCGCGTACCATTCCGTAACGAAACCATAGCCAAAACCGTTAGCCTTCATTATTCGCAACTCTGTAATCCACTTTATTAGTCTACCTTTAGAGAAACTCTCTTTAAATGATAAAATTCTTTAGGAAAATTCGACAAAGACTACTAATTGAAAATAAATTCAGCAAATATCTTATTTATGCCATTGGAGAAATTATACTTGTTATCATTGGCATACTAATCGCGCTTTTTATAAATAATAAAAACGAAGTTCGAATAGTTGAAAATAAATTCATTTCAAATCTTTTGCAGGTTCAAAAGGAACTTGAGTCAAATATTGAAAACACAACCAATAGCATAAATTATTATTTAATCAAGGACAATCTCATAGCAGCTGTAATGGCTGATTCTTTGACCATTGAAGATTACGATTCAGATATGAAAAACATAAATATTAAGACTTCTAATGGCCAAGGACTATGTTATATCATATTCAATACTACACAAGTAAACACTCTAAATAATCGTATTGTTAAGTTGAATCAGAATACTGACAAACTACCCAGTGATTTTTATCCAATTCTAGAAGAAACTAACAAAGTTTATTCACAATATATAGCTTTAGTAATGGAATGGAATACAAAAATAATCAATTTAGAAAATGCAAATATTGCCAAGTTTAGTGATAATTACATTTGGTTTAGCAAGATTTATTATTTTGAAGAATCAAATTTAGAAGCCTTTGAGTACTTTGTAAATAACCCAATTTATAAAAACTTAGTATCTCAGTATTCCTTTTTATCCGAAGAACATTTTAAATCCATTAAAACTTTTAGAAATGAAGGAATCAAAGCACACACAGCCATTTCTGACTTTCTGAGACTAAAAGCAGAAACAGATTCAATATCAAATAAATATACTCTAAATCAAGAATTATTAGATTGCTACGCTGGAACGTATTCATTTGGTACTAACACGTCTTGCGAAATAATAATAAAAAATAATAAATTGCTTTTAAATTTTGATTCTGAAAATTTGGAACTTATAGACTTATCCCTAACCAAATTTGTTGGAGTTGATAATGATTTTTCAATAACATTTGAGAGCACTAACAATTGTGTCAATGTTAGTTTCATCTGGCAGCAAGACGGAGAATCTTTCAAATTTATTAAATGAATTAATAATAACGAAAGGCTAACAAAGTGTATAATTAATTGCGGCTGAATTTCCTCTCTGAAATTCAATCTTATTAATTATCTTTCGGTTACGGCGGAAAATGACTCGCGTCCTTTCCCGCAACTAATCATACACAAACACGTTAGCAAAAATTAAATAAACTATGCCAAAAAAAGATGATATTGATAATAGAAATAAACTAGAATCTAATTTGAAAAGTGATTATAGTAGTGAGTCATATCATTCTTCAATCATGGAACAATACAAACTTTACGCAGAGATACTAGATGAACATCATAACAGGTTTATGAATACCATTAAATTTTTTATTTCAATCCAATTTATATTTCTCTCTGGCTTTTTAATTATTATAAAAAAAGAAGTTGAAATTGGAATATTTGGAATTATAATGCTCATGTTGTCTGGATTATTTATTTGTGCTATTTGGCTACTGATTTCAAAATCTCATTATAAGCTAACAACCGCAAAACATGAAACACTGGAAGAAATGGAAACTTATTTGCCTTTAAAGCCTTTTTCTCATGAATGGCATGAAAAATTAAAATCAGGAAATAATTATGTAAATATGAGGACAGTACTCTTTGCTTTACCAATAGTCATGTCAATTATTTATATATCATTAGCCATGGTTGCTATTTATGGATAAGAAAAAATATTATTCAAAATTTTAACATAAACTTTTGCTAACACCGTGTATAATTAATTGCTAGTTCACTGCCGACTTACGAAAATTCCGCTGGAATTTTCTATCTGTGATTTGTTTGCTAAATTAGTTGCTCAACCATGCAACACACGAGACGCTCAAAGCGTCGAACTGGCGAAGCAAACCATACACAAGACCGTTGTGCTTCATTAGGAATGAAATAAGAAACCAATGATAAAATTCTTTAGAAAAATTCGCCAAAGATTGTTGACTGAGAACAAATTCAGTAAGTATCTAATTTACGCGATTGGAGAGATTGTTCTTGTTGTCATTGGAATTTTAATTGCGTTACAAGTAAATAATTGGAATCAAAGACAACAGTTCAAGGAATTGTCGAGCATATATATTGAAGATTTTAAAAGAGAAATAAATTCTGATATTGTGGCATTGAGTAAAAGAATAGCTAGTAATGAAAGAATGACTCAAAACGTAAATGCTATTTTAACCACTCTAGCTACAAAAAATGAACTCTCTAAGGAGGAAGCAACACTATTTTTTGAACAAAATGAATTGTTAATGCGTGAATCATATTTTATTCCAGAGACTGGTGCATTTAAACAATTAGATGCAAACGGCAATGCAAGCCTTATCCTCAGTAAGAATTTAAGAGATAATCTATATCAATACTACACGCTAAACGATAGAAATGAAAAAAATGGTGAGATAAGTACTCAGCTCTACCAACACAATTTCATTTCGGTGAATATTCTAAGTGAATTAATAACTCGAGAATTTTTAGAAAACAAAATAGGGAATTCGTTAAACCGTCCTAGATTGGATTTAGAAACATTGCGTCAGAGCACAACATATTTGGGAGCTTTACTTGCAAAACGTGAAATAACAGTGAGTCAAAATAGACAATATAAAAACATAAAAGAAAAGGCTGAAAACCTTTTGGAATTATTAACCTCTTACTAATAAAATAACGAAAGCACAACAATGGCTATAAGTAATTGCTTGTTCTCGCCTACTTCTGAAAATTTGCTAACGCACAGTTCGCACTGCGTGCTCGAGTCTCGCGGATTTTCAGCTTGGTGTGTACTTGCAGAGTTTAGAGCTAAAACACGCAACTACTCATAGCCGAGACCGATGAGAACACATTCGCCAAAGGCGAACTTTAATTACTACGTGCTTTCGCACTCTCGTCCTTAAAGTAAATGTGTTCTCATCTCAAGGGTTAAACCAAATTACACAAATGACTTTACAATAAACAATCGCCTTAGACGGGCTTCAAGCCAAAACGTGCGCCATCGTCGGTTAAAAGTAATTTAGTTCATAGCATTTCTATTTTAATAAATCTGTATTCATGAATGCTTCGCATTTGGCCCTGGTCCTCGAATTCCCAATCTAATAAATTCTACAATTTACTCCTCGCTCCGCGAGGCTAATTGACGACCAATAATTAGAGATTATATGGAAGTACCCTTCTCTAATTATTGTTGGAGAATTTATTATCTTTTCATTCTCAAACCAGAACTACGTTTAACACTTGAGTTAGGCTCAATAAAAACGAAATTAAATATGATAACCAACAAACTGTCATTAAAGGTACTTATCACTTTCTGTTTGCTTCTATTCGTTGGATGTAAAAAACAAGGCAAAGAGCTCACATTAGAAGAAAAAATTGCATTAGCTGTAGAATCAAGAAAAATTCCCACATCAAAAGACCATAAAATAATCTTTACGATTCCTGAATCGCTTATTGGAAGAGGACCTCAAATAACAGAGGTATTTAGCCATATGGAAAACTATATTCCTACTGTTCTGATAGAAAAAGGAAATACAAAAACAATAAAGCTTACAGAAAATATAAGTCAAACCCTCGGTCAAGAGATTCTCACCAGTGCCTTCTTTGAAAAGGAAACATCACTTGACCAAATTTGCGATGAAAAACAAGTTAATGGTGTAATTGTTCTTCACAAAGGGCAAGTGGTTTATGAAGGGTATCCCGAAATGGAACCTTCTGACAAGCATTTTCTTGGTTCTGTGAGTAAAACATTTTTAGGAACCGTAATAGCACATTTGGCAGATGAAGGAAAACTTAACGAACAAGATCCGATTGGGAAGCATATTACAGAGTTTAAGGATAAGCCATTGGAGAATGTAACTATTGAAAATTTATTAAGGATGACCTCAGGAATCAACTGCAGAGAAAGCGATAAGGGATCCTTTACTGACCCAAACCATTGTTTTTATAAAATGCTTCAGCATTCTGCTGTTTATACGGAGCCAAATCCTGCATTTGAAGAAAGCTTAATAGAATTATTGGCCAGTTCGGGAAAAATTGAACCCGCTGGACAAACCTTTGACTATACTTCCGCCAATTCTGTTATTCTGACTACCATTGCTGAAAGAGTTTCTTCTAAACCTTTTCATGAGTTGGTTCAGGACTATATATGGACAAGAATCGGAGCTGAAGATGATGCAAGGGTAACACTATCCAGTACTGGTGTTGCTGGAAGTTACGGTCCAATGCTAATGCGCTTAAGAGATCTTGCCAGATATGGACTGGCCTTTACAGATGACGCTACTACAAAAATAGCATCGGCAAGATATATAAATCAAATTAATACGGGAGATAGAGCATTATTTAGATCTGAAGGAGGAACAGATCAGCATTTAAGGAAAAAGTATTATGAAGGACAAGGTGCAGATTTTCAGAGTTATCACTGGGATGTGATTTTTGAAGATGGCGACTTCCTTAAAACTGGGTTTGGAGGACAGGGTCTTTACATATCACCAACAAAAAGATTGGTTATTGCTTTTTTTAGTGCAAAAAAGGATGAGACAAATAAAAACATGCATATGACAGCCCTTGTCCGTAGTTTGGCATTACTTGAACAATTTAAAGAATAAATTACTGAGCCTAACAACGGCTATAGTTCATTACGGCTGAAATTGCTTACGCCAGTTCGCACGTTGTGCTCGTGTCCTAATCAGAATTTCGAGCCTTTTTGCTACCTTTCTGCCACGGCGGAAAGAATCCTGCGGATTTTTCCGTAACGAAATCATAGCCGAGACCGTTGTGCTTCATTAACCAAAACTCGTGTGAATTAATTATCCTACCTTTCGAGAAACTGCTAACCAATGATAAAAGTCTTTAGAAAAATACGGTACGACCTTATGGAAAAAAATAAAACAAGAAAGTATTTTAAATATGCAATTGGAGAAATAGTGCTTGTGGTTGTTGGAATTTTGATTGCCTTACAAATAAACAATTGGAATGAGAATCGAAAACTGAAAGGGGCGGAAATTAAACTATTACAAAATTTTAGAACAAGTATTGAAACTGATACGATAACACTAAATTATTATATTAATGAATTTTCAATCATTGAAAAAAAAATTAACCGAATCGCTCGCTATATAGAAGAAGATTTGGCTTATTCTGGCGATTCCTTGCAGTTTGCCCATGCAACTGCGACATGGTGGGTTAATATTGACCAGGAAATTTTCGCTACCGTAACCTCAGGTGATCTAAATAACATTTCGAATGACGTATTGAAGAAAGAAATCATATCATATTATTCATACGCTTCCGGAAAATTCGATACCTCTATTAAAAATTACGAAGACTATATACATGAATACGGCGTTAGAAATATTCTTAATACACGATTTACCAGCTTCGCATACTCTCCAAGTGGTGGTCAAAACCAATCGGTCCCAAATAACTGGGAAGCATTAAAGAAAGACAAAGAATACCGTTATTTCTTAAAAACGCAACAAAGCTATTTCTTCTGGTATGTAAAACTCCCATTAGATGAGGCAAAAGAGAAAGCTGACCAATTACTTGGTTCGATTAGTAAGGAATTAAAAAAGTTTGATAAAAAATAACGAAAGCACAACAATGGCTATAAGTAATTGCTTGTTCTCGCCTACTTCTGAAAATTTGCTAGCGCACAGTTCGTACTGCGTGCTCGTGTCTCGCGGATTTTCAGCTTGGTGTGTACTTGCAAAATTAAGTGCTAACCCACGCAACTACTCATAGCCGAGACCGTTGTGCTTCATTATAACCAACCAATAACCAATGATAAAATTCTTTAGAAAAATTAGACAAAAAATGTTGACTGAAAATAAGTTTAGCAAATATCTACTTTATGCTATTGGGGAAATCATACTTGTGGTTATTGGAATTCTTGTTGCTCTAAATCTCAATACCAAAAAAGAATTAAAAACGAACAATGACCAGGTAGAAAAAATTTTAACTAGCGTTTATAAGGATTTAGAAGAAGACTTAATTAAAACTATAAATTTTCAAATTGAATTTAACGAAAGAAGAGATTCACTATCAAATATAGCGCTTTCTAAAACTCTAAAAGTATCTGATTATACAGTCAATAAAAATGGAGATAATCCTTATTTGACTTTGATAGAAGAGCAAATTGAACCTTATAGGTTTGAAACAAATGCTTACAATAGACTTATT
>NZ_JBKQXM010000009.1:0-151430 GCF_046762865.1 Winogradskyella sp. A2 | reverse complement strand
GTGTTTGCAGAAGACTCGTCCTCGGTACACTCGATGGTTACATCGGCAGGTACCGTAATAGTAGGAGGCGTTGTATCTTCAACCGTAATCGTCTGGTCAGCAGACAAGCTGTTGCCACATTCGTCGGTAGCCGTCCAGGTTCTAGTAATCGTTTTGGTATTTCCACAAGAAGCCGTCTCAACATCAGACTCCGTGATGGTTACCGTACCACAGGTATCGGCACCAGTAGCCACACCAGTATTGGCAGAAGACTCGTCCTCGGTACACTCGATGGTTACATCGGCAGGTACCGTAATAGTAGGAGGCGTTGTATCCTCAACCGTAATCGTCTGGTCAGCAGACACGCTGTTGCCACATTCGTCGGTAGCCGTCCAGGTTCTAGTAATCGTTTTGGTATTTCCACAAGAAGCCGTCTCAACATCAGACTCCGTAATAGTTACAGAACCACAAGTATCCGCACCGGTAGCCACGCCAGTGTTTGCAGAAGACTCATCCTCGGTACACTCGATGGTTACATCGGAAGGAACCGTAATAGTAGGAGGCGTTGTATCCTCAACTGTGATTGTTTGTGTTGCAGTAGCAGTATTAGAACAGTTATCTGTAATTGTAAATGTTCTCAACACAATTATTGGACAATTATCCGTTGATGTTACAACATCAATATAAGTTATACTTTGTATATTAAAATCATCAGTGGCATTATATTCAGAATTAGTTGCAAAAGTTGATTGCACGTCTGAAGATTGCGTAGTACTAAAGTTAAACACTGCACTTAAAGATGTAATATCAGAAGTTGAACATCCTTCGATAGTAACTGTACTTGGTACAGTAATCTCTGGACTTTCAATATCGTCAGTTGTAAGTGTAATCACTAAAGTATTTAATGTACAGCCATTAGCATCTTGCACAGTTACGGTGTAATCACCATCTGTAAGCCCTGAAAACGTATCAGATACTTGATAAGTTACACCATTATCAATAGAGTAGGTGTAAGGTGGTACACCTCCATTACCTTGAACAGTAAATTCACCATTGGAATTTCCTAAACAATCGATGTTAGTTTGCGATACAAGTGAAATAGATACGTTGGTTGCTGGTTCTATAATGGTTGCAGAGTCAGTTGACGTACATCCATTAGCATCAGTAATAGTTACGCTATATGTACCAGCAATAACATTAATAAGATCTTCATTGGTAGACCCGTCACTCCATAAGAATGTATAAGGAGAAACACCGCCATTGACAGTTAAGTCAAGAGAACCGGTAGCATCATCTTTACATAATACATTAGTAACAGCAATACCAGAGCTCAATGCATTAGGTTCGTTAATAGTAATTGTAGTATTTGAAGTACATGCCGTAACATTATCTGTTACGGTAATTGTATAATCACCGGCAGGTAAGTTATTTACTGATAGGGTTGTATCAGGAATTGAATCCCAAGCATAACTAAAATTACCAGAACCACCAGTTACAGTGGCAGCAACACTACCGTTGCTTTCTCCATTACAAATGACAGGAGACGATGATCCGGAAACCGATAAGTTTAAACACGTACCAGGATTAACGGTTACCGTAGTTTGATCGGTACACCCGTTAGTGTCAGTAACATCTACCGTATAAGTACCAGCGGATAAATTAGTAATAGTTTCTGTAGTTTCTCCATTACTCCACGAATAAGTATATGGTTCTACACCACCAGTTGTGGTAGCTGTAGCCGTACCATCACCAGTAGAAGGGCCTAATTCATCAGTCGAAGAAGCCGTAACATTTAAAACATTACTAGGTTCAGTTATAGAAATTGTATCTTCAACGGGTTGACAAACAGTTCCATCAATTGTTACGCTTACAGTATAAACTCCTGCGACAACGTTATTTAAGGTACTAGAAGTTACACCACTGTCAACCTGACCGTTACTCCAAGTAAATGTAAATGTTGCACTTGAGTTTGCTAATGAATTTGCAGAAACAGTACCAGATCCAGTTGCGTCTCCAGTACATAATACATCCGTTACATTATCTATCGTAATTTCAGTATCACATGTATTTACACAAGATATTACGATGCTTTGTGTTGATTGACAACCATTTGCGTCCGTAACTGTTACGGAATGCGTTGTGTCGTTTAATCCAGTTGCTGTAGCAGTAGTTTGACCATTACTCCATGCATAAGTATAAGGAGGTGTTCCTCCAGATACGGACACAGTTGCCTCGCCATTTGAGCAACCTTGCGCTGTTGTGGCATCTTGTTTGCTAATGTTGAGACTTAATGGGCTAGAAGGTTCATTTATTGTTGCACCAACAGAAGTTGTACACCCATTACTGTCTGTGACAATAACTGTGTATGCACCTGCATTTGCGTTATTCAAATCTTGAGTTGTAGTAGCAAAAGTATCTGACCATAAATAGGTGTATGGTGGAGTACCTCCTGTAACATTAACATCTATACTTCCTGTTTTTTCACCATTACATAAAACATTAGTAACAGTATTAATTGTAGCAGTAAGTACTGGGTTGGTAACTGTTATGTATTGAATGTGTTCTATGGTATTGCCACAATCGTCTATCGCATTCCAAGTGCGTTCTATTGTGTATGAAGGATCACAATAACTTCCGTTTTCAACTTCATTAAAAGTTACAGGTACATCAGTATCACAATTGTCAGTTGCTGTTAAAACAGCGGCTGATGGTATTGTTGAAGGTGTTACGGTTACATCCGTTGGTAAACTCTCATTAAATGTCGGTGCGGTAGTATCCTCAACCGTAATAGTTTGAGATGCTACACTACTGTTGCCACAATCATCTGTAGCAGTCCATGTTCTGGTTAATGTAAAACTATTAGGACATGTACCAGGTGCTGTAGTTTCATTAAATGCAATATCTACATTGGCATCACAATTATCAGAAGCACTTGGTATTGCTGGATCAGGAATATTGTCACACTCAACAGTCACATCAGCTGGAATACCTGAAAGTATTGGATTGGTATTGTCTGTTACCGATATGTTTTGAACTTGAATTGTATCATTTCCACAATCATCTGTTGCTGTCCAAATTCTTTGAAGCGTATATGTACTTGGACAAGAGCCTGGAATAATATTTTCAGTTAATGTTAGGTCTACATCTGTATCGCAATTGTCTGAAGCGATTGGATTTGCTGGTAATGGAATTGCATCACATTCTGCAGACGTATCAGCAGGAACACCAACAATTGTAGGGTTTGTTGTATCTACAACATTAATGATTTGGTCTAATACTGTTTCATTACCACAATCATCTTCAACTGTCCAAGTTCTTGTGATTGTATAAGCATTAGGACAAGAACCAGCAGTAATATTGTCAACATAACTAACACTTGGATTGTCATCACAATCTACGATATCTTGCGGTTCTCCCGTAAGGGTTAAATCAGTTTCATCCTGGTCACAATTTATTGTAATATTTGCAGGAACTGTAAATGTTGGATTGATTTCATCTTCAACTGTAATTTTTTGAGGCTTGGTCCTTACGTTATTACACTCATCAGTGACTGTCCACAATCTCGTAATTTCATATTCGTTATCACATCCTTTTGGATTAATAATATCTGTATATGCAATTGTTAGATTTGTAGAACAATTATCAATTTCATTAGTAGGTATACCAGTTATTGACGTATCTGAGGTGTCTACTGTACAATCTACTGTAATATCAGAAGGTCTATCAAAATCTGGAGCCTCGTCGTCTTCTACAGTAATAATTTGGTCTTCAGTTGTTACATTTCCACATTCGTCTTCCAATCTCCAAGTACGAGTAACTACTGCTTGATTAACACAACTTCCTGGAACAATATCATCTGTGTAAGTAACTGTTAATGAAGCTCCATCTGTACAGTTATCTTCTGGATCTTCAGCTTCACCTGTAACTGTTAAGTCTGTAAGGTCGTCAAAACAATCAATAGTTATATCATTAGGTACAACAAAGGTTGGGCCTTCATTATCTTCTACATGAATAATTTGTGAACGCTCACTTACATTGCCACATGCATCAGTTGCTGTCCATGTTCTTGTGATTGTATAGTTGTTACCACAAGTCTGATCTGAAATAACTTCATTTGCAGTTACTACAACATCGCCATCACAGTTATCTTCTGCTTCTAGTAGCTCTAATGGTTCTAAGTCTTCACAATTAACAGTTATTTCTGTTGTAATAGTTTCTGGGTTTTCATAATTAGCCAAACAAGAAAATGTTACATTGTGTAAGCGACCACTGGAAGAAGCACCATCTTCAAAAGCTACACCACCAACTCTAAATCTATAATTAGTAGAGCTAGTATGTGTTGTGGTAAGGTTTACCGTAGTATTATTACTTAGACCACCTGGAAATGAAAAATCTGGACCTGTAGCTAACATCCAACCTGCATTATTAGATGGATTTAAATCTAGATCTAAATCCGTAGGATTATCTACCGTATAGTTAGTTGGGGTTATAGACCAATTTTGCTCTGAGTACGCTTCTTGACCATCTATATCATTAAAGTTAGCGATAAATTCGGGTATTGCGTAAGGAATTGTTGTACCAACTTCTACAAATTCAAATAAAAATTCTACATAACCAAAGTCATCTTTATCTGTAAAATTCCAAGCTGTACTTGGCTTAAAGGCATTGGGTTCAGAATCGTTAAGATCTAAGTCTTGAAGCGTTACATTATTAATATCTACAATGGTAACCAACACATCCATACCTGTTGAAACATTAGGGTATCGGAATTTTTCGCCTTCCTCTACAACGCCGTCATTATCTCCGAAGCCTGGTTCTTGAGTATAAGGATTGTTAAATTTTAATATTGGGAAAGAAGCACATGGCTGATTGTTGTTTTCATCAATTGGAAAATCTGTAAACCAAGGTGCTATATTGTCTTCAACTGTTATGGTGGTAACATATGTTGCTACATTACATGGCTCTGGTACATCAGGATCCTCTACCTGTAAAGCTACAGTATATGTGCCACAACCAGGATATTCATATGATTTATTAACGCCACTATCATCCTTAACAAAAGTGCCATCGTATTCAAAATCCCAGTCAAATTTTAAATTATAATTATTTCCATTATTGTCTATTGATGTACTAGCATCAAAGTTAATCTCGTATCCACATTCTACATCTGGAGCATAAGTAAATACTGGAATAGGACCGTTTGTACTGCTAATCATATAGTTAACAGTATCGGTACAGTCATTAGCATCCTTAACAGTTATCGTATAATTACCAGCTGGTAATGATGAAAATGTTGGAGAACTTTGATAATTAAGTCCGTTATCTATAGAATACGTATATGGTGGGACACCGCCACTTCCTGCAACGGTAACTTCACCGACACTATCACCAGAACAAACTACATCTGCTTGTGCAACTATAGTTACATCAACAGCTGCAGCTGGTTGATTGACTGTGTAGTTTTGTATAACTTCACATCCATTAGCATCTGTAATTGTGACTGTATAGGTGCCAGCTCCTAGATCTGTTAAATCTTCTACTAGAGCAGTATTGCTCCAGCTGTATGAGTATGGTGCTGTGCCACCTGATACCGTAATATCAATTGCACCATCTCCACCATTATTACAAGAGACATCTGTAATATTTGCAGAAGAAATATTTAGTGCTTCAGAAGGTTCTGAAATCGTATAGCTATCAGTATAAGTACATCCATTACTATCTGTAATTGAAACTGTATAAGTACCAGCACCAATATTGTTGAGATCTTCAGTTGTTGCTCCATTGCTCCATGAAAATGTGTATGGTGCATAACCACCATTAACTGTTAGGTCAATAGAACCGGTATTCTCTCCATAACAGTCTACATCTGTTTCAACTGCTGTTGCATTGAGTAATGTTATTAATATTGGATTACTTGTATAAGGCGTTTCACAACCAACCAACTTATTTCTAACTAAAAGGGTATAACTCCCAGGAGGTAAATTATTAAAATCAGTAGAATCTTGATAATTAGTACCGCCATCAATTGTATATTCATATTCAGATCCTAATGGACTGGTAACAGTTATATTAGAATCATTTGGAAAACTATTACAACTAATAGTAAAAGTTGGATCATCAGGTAGTTCTACAAATGACATTGTTACTATCGCTCTGTCACATACAAGTGTATTTGGTGCGGGTAAGCATACTTCAAACTCGAAAGTTACATCACCAATAAAACCTGGTGTTGGCTCATAAGTGTACGTTCCATTTGTGTTAAATGTAAAAGATTGTCCCGTTGGGCTAGGTGGCGTAATAAGTGTAAATGTCGAGCCTGGTGGTACATTATTTGTTTTACCTAAATTACCAGAGGCGGTTCCATCTATACATTCAAATTGTTGTTGGTCGACCGCATATTTCTGTAAAATGAAAAATTTTCCGTCACCATCATCAGTTGTTGCAGAAACAAATTCAATCCTAGTAATCATCGACCCTGTGGGCGCAATCCTATTAAGCTCATAAAGAGCTATAGCAATAGACTGACCATTATCAATTTCTCTATCAGATTCCCAATAATCGGAGCCTGATGCAGGTGCAAGCCCTCCAGAAGGAGGATTAGGTCCATCACCACCTGTTAAGTTACCATCTGTTCTAACAAATGTATCCCCTAATACTTTTTCTACTGTTTCTCCAGGTAAGGTTCCAATCATTCTGACATAGAAACAGTTATTACCACCTCGTTCTGTAACAGCTAAAATCCCACCAGCATTTGATGGAATAGCAGGATCATAAAATATTGTTTGTAATTGAGCATCTGTTTCGGCAGAACCATTATTTCCATTTGCCTCGTCAAAATCCAAACATATATTGCGTCCATTGCCATTTGATGCAAAGAAAAAGTTAAGATTACGTGATTGAAAAGCTGCTAAGGCCGCATCATCCCATGGGTTGTTATCATTTATGTTCAAAGTTGCTGAGGAGCTATTACCTATTATCTCACCGCTGAAAGGACCTGCAGTAAATGGTGGTACGGCATTTTGACTATTAAGTACTATACCGTTAGGGTTATTTCCTCCGGGACCTAAACGTGTTAATTGGTAAGCTGATGGTACGGCGAAAGTACTAAAAATGTCACCATTTACAGTAATTGATTGAATTGTTGCTGCCCTGTTATTTTCGGTACCATCGATATCACCATTACCATTGATATCTTGAATATCTACCCATTGGAATGTTACACCTGTCCTTATTGAGGGCTCTTGTTGCCCAACAGCTTGAGCTATTCCAAAAAATGGAATAACAAGAAATAACATTAAAATATAATGTCTTTTCAATTTACTTAATACTGAAATACAATTGTACTTATTTCTCATATTACACATAATAACTACTAATACCATATGGCGCTAAAGCACAAAAACTAAAACTGCATTAATTAGTGCAGCATAGAATCTACTCGTTTAACATCATTTGTTTTTGTTTTACTTGAAATACTGAGGGAAGTATTATTAATGCAAAATCGCTCACGGAGGGATTAATATATTTTTGATTTGGGGTCATTTACATTAATTTTACAAACAAATGAACTTATATAAATACATATATACAAACATTAGAGTTGAAGCGGCAAAATAATCGTTAAAACGGACATACGCAACATTTTATCGATAAAAAATGCATTTAAACGAGTTTTATGAAGACACTTATTCTTGTTAGACATGGCAAATCATCTTGGAATTATGACGTTGGTGATAGGCAAAGACCTCTGAAAACCAGAGGTTTAAATGATACTAGACTTGTTGCACGTTATTTCTTAAGATACCAAGAAATGCCTGACAAAATTTTTTCAAGTCCTGCTAAAAGAGCCCATGAAACGTGTAAAATATTCTTAAAAACTTCAGAAAAAAGTGAAAATAAGGTGACGATTATCGATGATTTGTATGATTTTAACGGTAGAAGTGTTATTGGATTTATAAAAAATTTGGATGATGACATAGATTCCGTAATGATATTTGGACATAATCATGCATTCACGTCTATTTCTAATATCTTTGGCGACAGATTTATTGATAATTTACCAACAAGTGGTTTAGTGAAGATTAATTTTGATATTAATAACTGGAAATCATTAGAAAAAGGAAAAACAGAATTAATAATCGTCCCGAAGGAATTACGATAATGGTTAAACACAAAAACAATTATATAAATAGAGAACTTAGCTGGTTACAATTTAATGCAAGAGTACTACAAGAAGCTACCGACGAAAGTGTTCCCTTAATTGAACGACTTAGGTTTCTTGGAATTTTTTCCAATAATTTGGACGAGTTTTTTAAAGTAAGATATGCCACCGTAAAGCGAATTTATGAAGCTGGTAAAGAAGGTAAAAGTCAGCTTGGTGGAATAAAAGCGGAGGAACTTTTAGAAAAGATAACTGAAGTTGTAATTAATCAGCAAAGTGAAAGTCAAGAAATCTTAGCTTCAATTTATAAGGAATTAGAAGAACATAATATTCATATTATTGATGAAGCTGGAATTGAATCAGATCATCATGATTTTATTAAAAAGTATTTCTATGAAGAGCTTAGCCCTGCTTTAGTTGTAATCATTTTAAATGAAGAAATAGCTTTACCAGAGCTTAAGGACAGTGCAGCCTACCTCACAATAAAAATGTCTAGTTCTAATGGTAAGGACAAATTTGCATTAATTGAAATTTCAAAAACAATGAATCGTTTCATTGTTTTACCCAAAAAGAATGGTTCTGACTATATTATTATGGTTGATGATATTCTTAGATATTGTTTATCAGACATGTTCAATATTTTCAATTATGACTCAATTACTGCTCATATGATTAAAATTACACGGGATGGTGAGTTAGATTTTGATAGTGATTTAAGTAAGAGTTTCATTGAAAAACTATCGAGTAGTGTAAAGCATAGACAGAGCGGTGATCCTGTGAGATTTGTTTACGACAAGAAAATTGATAGTGACACATTAGATTTTTTACTCAATATTATGGGTATTGATTCTAAGGATAGTATTATTCCAGGAGGACGATACCATAATAGAAGGGACTACATGGATTTTCCAAGTTTGGGCAGAACAAATTTACTCTATAGTAAAATTAATCCACTGCCAGTTAAAGGTTTAAGTCTTCAAAAAAGTATTTTTAAAACAATTAGTGAAAAAGACTATTTAGTATATACACCGTATCATACATTCTCATATATAGTTAAGTTTTTAAGGGAAGCTGCACTAGATCCTAGTGTCAAGACCATAAAAATTACAATTTACAGACTAGCACAAATTTCTCACGTCGCTAGTTCATTGATTAATGCTGCAAAAAATGGAAAGGAAGTTACTGTATCCATTGAATTAAGAGCTCGTTTTGATGAAGAAGCGAATATTAATTATGCGGAACAAATGCAAGATGCTGGAGTTAAAATGCTATTTGGTGTAACTGGGTTAAAAGTACATTGTAAAATGTGTGTTGTAGAGCGTGAGGAAGAAGGTAAGTTGAAACGTTACGGTTTTATAAGTACAGGAAATTTTAATGAATCTACTGCTAAAGTTTATACTGATTTCACTTTACTAACGGCAAATTCTAAAATCTTAAAAGATATAAATAAGGTATTTGCATTCTTTGAAGTGAATTATAAAATCCATAGATATAAGCATATTATTACATCACCTCATTATACAAAGACTAAACTTTTTGCTTTAATTAATGATGAGATTGAAAATGCAAAACAAGGTAAACCTGCCTATATAAAACTAAAAATGAATAGCATTTCAAGTTATGATATGGTTGATAAACTCTATGAAGCGAGTAGGGCCGGTGTTAAAATACAGATGATAATAAGAGGCCTTTGCTGTTTGGTACCAGGTATTGAAGATATGAGTGAAAATATTGAAGTGATAAGTATTGTTGACAAGTTTTTAGAACATACACGATTATTTATTTTTGCGAATAATGATAATCCAAAAGTTTTTATCTCCTCTGCAGATTGGATGACTCGAAATATAGATAACAGAGTAGAAGTGACGTGCCCGATTTATGATCAGGATATAAAAAATGAGTTGCAGGAGCAATTTGCGATAAGTTGGAGTGATAATGTAAAGGCCAGAATAATTAATGATACTCAAGATAATACATACCTCAGAAATGGTGAAAAGAAAGTAAGGTCGCAATTTGAAACATATAATTATTATTTAAAAAAACTAGAAGGGTAAAATGCTGAAGATACAGAAGTATGCTGCTATAGATATAGGATCTAATGCAGTTAGATTATTAATTTCAAATACAATTGAACAGAAAGACAAACCAGTTGTTTTTAAAAAAAATTCATTGGTACGTGTACCTATTAGATTGGGTGCAGATGTATTTATGAAGGGTGAAGTCTCTGAGTATAACCAACAACGAATGCTAGATACTATGACAGCATTTAGCCTATTAATTAAATCTCATGGTGTTGTCCGCTATAAAGCTTGTGCAACTTCAGCGATGAGAGAAGCGGGTAATAGTGATATTCTAACAAAAAAGATATTTGATGCCTGTGGCATTAGCATTGATATTATTGGTGGTGAAGAAGAGGCAGCTATTATTGCGGCAACAGATTTAAACACATATATAGACCCAAATAAAACATATTTATATGTTGATGTTGGTGGTGGTAGTACTGAGTTCTCAATTATACATAATGGTAAAAAGGTTCAATCAAAATCTTTTAAAATTGGTACTGTACGATTGTTAAATGATATTGTTAGGAATGAAACTTGGGTTGAACTGGAGGAATGGATAAAAGAATACACCCAACATTATTTTAAAATTGAACTTATCGGGTCTGGTGGTAATATTAATAAAATATTTAAGATTTCAGGAAAGGACATTGGCAAACCATTGACCTATTTTTATCTAACCACTTATTATAAAATGCTACAGAGCTATTCTTACGAAGAACGAATTACTGAATTAAATTTAAATCAGGATAGGGCTGATGTAATTATTCCTGCGACCCGAATTTATCTTTCAGCAATGAAATGGAGTGGAGCTAAACATATTTATGTTCCTAAGATTGGATTATCAGATGGTATAATTAAAAGTGTTTACTACGAAACAGTGTCAAGTAAAAAAGTGTAAAAAACTTGAAAAAATGTGATTTTAACTATAAATAATACCTTTAAATCTAGTCATTTAGTATAAGTTTAAAATTTTCAATTATATTGGCGGTCTCAAATTTATTATTATGAAAAATTATTTATTAACCATTTTGTTTGTTTGTTTTACAAGTGTTTGTATTGGACAAGGTACAAGTTATGGAGTAAGAGGAGCATTAAATATCTCTAATTTAGATTTTGATCCAGATGCTGATTTTGAAAATAAACACCGTAATGGATTTGCCTTTGGTGGTTTTGCAGAATTTGGATTATCTGATACTGTTTCATTATTAACAGAACTACAATGGTCTGCAGAAGGTGGCAAGGATGAAGATTTAAGAGCTGATTATATTCAGTTACCAATTCAGTTAAGACTTTCAACCTCAGACAGATTAACTTTTGGAGTAGGACCCCAAATAGCATTGAAAACATGGAAGAATGAAGATGCTTTTTCGACATTTGCATTCTCAGGTGTTTTAGGTGCGGAATATATGATCACTTCAGATTTATTTGTAGACGCTAGATTTTCTTTTGGTCTATCAAATATATTAGATGAAGATTCAACTGCCATTGAAGCCAAAAATAATGTAATACAATTTGGATTTGGAATGAAGATTTAGTCGACAAACAAGAATATAACTATAAGAAAGCTTCGGTAATACCGAAGCTTTTTTTATCCATGTATGGTTTCTTTTTTCCCTAGATTTTTCATTATTTCAGCTTCATAATCAAGAAGCTGTTGCCATTTTACATCCACTTCTTTTCGTTCTCCATATTTTCTTGCAAAATTTAGAAACATAGTATAGTGGCTGGCTTCACTGATCATTAATTTTCTATAAAATTTTGCTAATTTTTTATCTTCTAATTCTTCTGATAATAATCTAAATCTTTCACAACTGCGTGCTTCAATTAATGCCGCGTACAATAATCTATGCACTAACTGGGTAGTTCTGCTACCGCCTTTTGGGAAAAACTTCAAGAGTTGTATTACATATTCATCTTTACGATCTCTCCCTAGAATCCAACCATTTTCAATAATTCTATCATGCACCATTTTAAAATGGCTGATTTCTTCATTTACGAGTTCAGTCATTTCCTGTACAAGTTCAGTATATTCTGGAAAACTCACTATTAATGAAATTGCAGTACTGGCAGCTTTTTGCTCGCAATAAGCGTGGTCGGTTAAAATCTCTTCAATATTTTTTTCTACAATATTAACCCATCTTGGGTCTGTTGGTAATTTTAATCCTAACATAATATCTGTATTAAATATCTAATCCAAAAGTCTTTCTAAGCATTTCGATATTTGGATTTTTCTCTTTTAGTTTTTCGTATTTTTCTTGTGGTGTGAAAGCATATTTTTTAGCAATCTCCTCATTAACAGTTATATTTAGAAATAAATCATAGTTCTTCAGAGTCTTCTTCAAATATGCCAATAATGGATATTGAGCACGTTCTAGTTCAATCTTATTAGTGTTATTTGAATATGTAAGGCAAATGGCCGAATCCTTTATTGTTGGCACTTCCATCTCAAAAATTGATGCTAATATTTTCTCACCTTTTCTATGAAGTGATTCAGTATATTCATTCCAAGCGTTGTTTAAATCTTCTTGTTTTACAGGCTCTTTTGGTAGATCTTCTTCATCGATGACAACATCAAGTTGTCTTATTTGATGCTCTTTCTTTTCTCTAATACTTTTTAATGAAAGACCAGATGTAACTTTGGTAGGTTTTGTTATTGAAATTTTAGGAATTATCGGCTCTGCAACTATTTTGTTGATTGGCTCTTCCACGACTAATACCTTTTCTTCAGTTACAGTCTTTTCCTCAGGAATATGCTCTTTTTTAGGAATTTGGACAGGAACAGGTTGAATTCCCCTTGCTTTAAAATACGAAGGTGATATTATAAAGTGTTTATTGTTTTTTTTTTCTCCATCAAAAGTGATAGAGGCTAATTGCATTAAAGTTAATTCTACAAGAAGGCGTTGATTTTTACTCGTTTTATATTTTAAATCACAATCGTTTGCCAGATTAATACCCTGTAATAAAAAGGAATTAGAAGCCTTTTGACTTTGTTCTATATATTTTTGTTTGGTGTCCTCACCAACTTCCAGCAATTCTATAGTTTCAGGGTTTTTGCAAACCATTAAATCTCTAAAATGAGACGCAAGTCCAGCAATGTAATGATGGCCATCAAAACCTTTCGCCAATACTGAATTAAATTGTAAAAGTAAATCAGGAATTTTATTTTCTAGAATTAAATCTGTACTAGTAAAATAGGTTTCATAATCTAAAACATTTAAGTTCTCGGTTACGGCTTGCCTTGTTAAGTTTTTGCCTGAGAAACTCACAACTCGATCAAAAATAGAAAGTGCATCACGCATTGCACCATCTGCTTTTTGGGCAATTATATGAAGTGCGTCATCTTCAGCTTTTACACCCTGTTCATCAGCGATAAACTTTAAATAATTTTTAGCGTCTGTTACAGTAATTCTCTTAAAATCAAATATTTGACAACGAGAAAGAATAGTTGGTATAATTTTGTGCTTTTCAGTTGTGGCAAGAATAAATATACAGTGTTTAGGTGGTTCCTCTAAAGTTTTTAGAAAAGCATTAAAAGCAGCTTGTGATAACATATGAACCTCATCAATGATATATACCTTGTACTTACCAATTTGAGGAGGTATCCTTACTTGATCCGTAAGACTTCTTATATCATCTACTGAGTTATTAGATGCGGCATCAAGTTCAAAAATATTAAAGGCAAAATCTTCATCTTCACGGGTGTTACCATCACTGTTTATCATTTTAGCCAAAATACGTGCACATGTTGTTTTACCAACACCGCGCGGACCTGTAAATAAAAGGGCCTGGGCTAAATGATTGTTTTCAATGGCATTTAATAAAGTATTAGTAATAGCCTGTTGTCCCACAACATCTTTAAATGTCTGAGGTCTGTATTTACGAGCCGATACTACGAAATGTTCCATTGAAAACTAACTGAATTACAAATTTAATAATAACCAATAAATAGCTGTTTTTACAATCTTAAAATTAATAGTAGTTATTAACAATTTCTGTATTTTTGCTCATGCAAATTGTCTTATCGCTGTTTCATTTATGAAATGGAGGAAAGTCCGAACACCGTAGTGCAACATAGTGGTTAACGGCCACCGGCCGAAAGGCTAGGAAAAGTGCAACAGAAAGTATGTACAGGTAATGCTGTAGTGAAATCAGGTAAACTCTATGTGGTGCAATGTCATGTAAACCAACGCTTGAGAGTTGCACGCTCGATTGTTGGAGGGTAGACAGCTAAAGTTTATTGGTAACAATAAACTCAGATAAATGATAAGAACTTTTTCTTTATAGAAAATATACAGAATTCGGCTTATAGATTTGCTAAATAAAAAAACCTTCTTGTTAAAGAAGGTTTTTTTTATTATTAAATAATTAGTGTTTTATTCATCAGAAGATTCAGTTTCTGCCTCAGCCTCAGCCTCAGCTTGCATGGCACTTATTGCGGCATTCATTTCAGTACCATCAAAATAGACGTGCTCTGCGGTAATTTTGCCATCTGCGAATTGTACTGCTAAATGAACAGGTATTGACAATTTGGTACCATTCACCATAGTCCCATTATGCTGACCCCAATAATATACCCAAGTTTCATCATCTTTGTCAAGTACCATTTCAATATAACCATCATCCTTTTCAAAACCATAAGATGAAAAGGCGCCTGTCATTGCAGTTAGATCTTTTATTCTTGTTTCTAATGTTATGGCATCCTTAGAATTGACATAAATTTTTGCAGTATCAGCAAAATGACTTTTCCATGTATCCCAATCTCCGCTTTCATAAGCCGCTATTCCAGCTTCTAAGGTTTTTGTTTCTGCTGATTCTGCAAAATATCTTTGCTTTTGTTCTCGACAAGAAGTTAGGAATATAATTAGAATTCCTAGTACTAATAAATTTTTCATATAATGGATTTTTGGTTAATATTCTTATTAATAAAATGTAGGCTCTGAATGAAGATTCGTGGAATTATAATAATAATTTTTCTCTATTATTTTATTGAATTTTCAAAAACCCTTTATAGTTTGATATAAAGGGTTCTTATTTTTTAGTTTTAATTATTGTTATTTGTTGACATATAGCTAAGGTCTGGTCTAACAGTTCCTTCTACCTGGTCATATTTTGTTGCAAGTTTAATTACTTCCCAGAAAATAGCATCTTTTTCTTCACCTAATAATTTGTCATTTTCCATGCCACCTTTGGCAATTGACATGTCGTCTGAACCAGCAATAGCGACCATATAGTAACTTTCTTCACTTCCAAATCCACTATGATAAACTTCATAACCGTTTTTTACACCTTTAGTTTCAAACAACTTTTTTACATTACCCATTGCTTCGTTCATTTCCTTCGAATGTCTAGGGGAATAGTACATGAAATGATATTCTCTATGATTCTTACCTTCCGTATTGTAACCTTCTGGAATATGCGATAAGTCTGCTCTATAATGTACTACAGCGTCACTATGTGAATCGTAGCAGTCATCCATCTTGTCAAAAAGTTTTCCCAATTCATCCTTGCCCATTTTTTCACCTAAATTTCCCATTGGGTTTTTGTCTAGGTCTGCCATGTTTTTAATTGGTGTAACGTAGACGTATCTGCCATCTTCAACACTAATTGCCGTCCAATTGGCTCCTTCTATATTGTGCTTGTCACAATGTGCTTTTAATTCTTTGGCTGCTTCTTCATATTGAGCCATCATTCCGAATTTAACGTTATCCGTATGTACAGCGAACATGGTTGGTTGGTAGTCTTGTGCATTTGCAATGTTAAATGCAAACAATAAAGTCATTAAGAGTAATACTCCTGCTTTAAGAATTTTCATGATTGTTTTGAATTTAGTTAATAGCTATTTACCATTAATAAGAGAAGAAATTCTTAGGAGAAATGTTATGCAATATGTTGCAAAGGCTATTAAAATTAATCAAAAAAATTAATTAGGAAAAAACCTACATAATTGAGAATCAATATTTTTCAAAAAAGCTAAAGGCGTTTCCACCATAGTTTTTAGTTTTAGAGTAGTATTCTAGTTCACTTAAATTTGTGTGTTTAGAATGTTCTATAATGAGTAGACCACCATCTTCAAGTAATTCATTTGAAAATACTAATTCAGGTATTGTAGAGAAGACTTCTATGTTAAAATCATAAGGAGGATCTGCAAAGATAATTGTATGCTTAGCATTAGTTTGTTCTAAAAATTTAAACACATCACTTTTCATTGTATTGATAGGCATATCAAAGGCTTCAGCCGTTTCATTTATAAATTTTATACAACCGTAATTTTCATCTACAGCCATAATTCTTTCTGTTCCTCTAGATGCAAATTCATAACTTATATTCCCAGTACCTGAGAATAAATCTAACACTGAAATTTCATCAAAATAATACCGATTATTTAAAATATTAAATAATGCTTCTTTGGCCATATCTGTTGTTGGTCTTACCGGTAATTTTTTTGGTGCGGTAATTCGTCTACCTTTATATGTACCAGAGATAATTCTCACTAAAATGAATTTAGAATTAGATGGTGATTATGAAGTTTCTTTTCATCAAATTCTTCTGAAAAATTAAATGAATAATTCGATTTATACAAGTCTACATGTCTAACATAAGTGTATAAAGTTTTATATAGTTCATCATTAACATCAATGTTACCACTTAATTCTACACGTGTTGTTTCTGTATCTAATTTTAGTTGCTCAAATACAAAAAGGATGTAATAGATAAAATCTTCTTTACTATAATATTCAAAAACATTGAATAATTGCAATTCTTTATTATTAAACACAGCCAGTTCTATGCTAGTTGTATTTACATTAATAAATACTTTGGAAGTTTCTGAATTCTCTTCCCTTTGTAATATCGAATCAATTAGTACTGTAGACGAATGCTTGTAAATAAATGTTCCGAAAGTATCAAAAACAAAATTATTAATATTTACAAAAGGGACATAGACATTTATACTTTCATTTATTACTAATTCATCAGTAGCAATAAAATCTGTCTTTAGGATTTTAGAGTTAAATTTTAGATAATCGGCTTTGTACTTATCATCATATAGCTGTTTTGGTACAAGCGATGCTAATTCGTTTTGATGTATCACGAGAACTTCATTGAAATCATCAGCGAAAGCCATATTAGAACTTAATTCTGTTTTCAATCTATTCAAAACGTCAAAAGGTGTTAGCTTAGATTCAAAAATGAAGTTTTTAAGATATTCTACAGTATTTGAAGTTCTATTTAAAATGCAAAAAGAAAGTCCATTCAAATTAACTTGAATGGACAGTTCTTTAATATTATTTTTAGTCAAAACTACTGTTTTTTAGAATAGTTTTTAGGCCAGTTACCTGTAGTATTAACTTCTTCCATAGAACCAACTGAAAGTTTTGGTCCGTTTACACCATCTACCGAAACAACTTGTTTTTCTTTTTCGATTAAGTACTTTTCTTGATCGTCTAATATAATTGCTTTCTCAACACTAGCTTCAAATACTGGTATGTCTTCTATCTTGCCTGCCTGAAGCGTAAATTTACTTCCTTCTTTACCAACACCAACATCAGCCATGTTTTTATAACGGTCACTACCTCTAAAGATGGAATCTTTAACAAACCAATGGTCTAAAGTATCAATAAGTGTAATAGTTTTCATAGTTTCTACACCACCAAATGCACGTGTTCGTTCTTCGTCTAATATTAATGTATCTCTCCTCTGTGTAATAGGAACACTATCAACGTCTATAAAGCTTATTAATTTATCAAAAGAGTCTGCATATTCTCCTTTTACCTCCTTATATGCTAATTGAGTATCTCTAACATCAATTAACCGCTCGATTACAACTGCATATCGCTTTACTTTTAGTTGATTAAATTGAATCTCCTTGTAAACAGACATGAACGTAATATATCCCAAGTAAATTATTAAACCCCATAAAAGGATGTTTATTACTGGTTTAATTTTACTAGGTACAAACTTGTCAATTAACCATACTATACCAATGGTCAATAAAATAATAACTACAATTGCAATGATTACGTTTAACATATTCTTATTAATTAATTAGGTCTATCGCAAATCTACAATTTTTTTTTGTTCGTAAAAACTATCTAAATAAAAATCATTCAAAATAACCAGCTATATCAAATAACCCTTTTTTAAATGTAGAATAGTACTATCTTGCTTATATATTTTTTGATGTATGATTACCAATGCTTCTGCATTCTACACTTTAATAAAATCTAAATTTCCATTTACGCCTACATCCAAGCAAGATATGGTGTTAATGCAGTTATCCCAATTCGTTTTTGACAAATCATCAAACAGCATTTATTTATTAAAAGGTTATGCAGGTACTGGTAAAACTAGTATTATAGGAACTTTGGTGTCTAATTTATGGCAAGCAAAGAAAAGTGCAGTTTTGTTGGCGCCAACAGGAAGGGCGGCCAAGGTGATTTCAAACTATTCTAAAAAAGAAGCATTTACCATACACAAGAAAATATACTTTCCTAAAAAAGAAAAGAGTGGTGGTGTAAAATTTGTGATGCAACCTAACAAGCATCGAAATACAATTTTTATTGTTGATGAAGCTTCAATGATACCAGATATCCCATCAGATTCAAAGCTATTTGAAAACGGTTCACTTTTAGATGATTTAATGCAATATGTGTATTCTGGCCACCAATGCAGATTATTGCTAATTGGTGATAAAGCGCAATTACCACCTGTAAAATCAGATTTAAGTCCGGCATTAGACGATGACAAATTGAGTCTTAACTATAATAAAGATGTCACAAGTATAGAATTGGATGAAGTTGTTAGACAAGAACAAGATTCTGGTATTCTAGAAAATGCTACAGAACTACGAGCCGTCTTAGAATCTAATTTTTATGAGAGTTTCAAATTTAATGTAAATCCTTTCAAAGATATTGTTCGATTAATTGATGGTCATGAAATAATGGATGCAATTAATGATTCCTATAGCAATGATGGCTATGAAGAAACAGCAATTATCGTAAGAAGTAATAAGCGAGCCAATCTTTATAACAAACAAATAAGAGAACGTATTTTATTTAATGAAAGTGAGCTGTCCGCAGGTGATTATTTAATGGTTGTGAAGAATAATTATTTCTGGATAAAACCAACTACCGAAGCAGGATTTATTGCAAATGGTGATATAGTTGAGGTATTAGAGATTTTTAGTATCAAGGAATTATACGGCTTTAGATTTGCTGAAGTGAAGGTAAAAATGGTAGATTATCCAAGAATGCGTCCATTCGAAACGGTTTTGCTTCTAGATACAATTGATGTAGAAAGTGCATCTTTAAGTTATGAAGAATCAAACAGATTATACCAAGAAGTCGCTAAAGACTATGAAAATGAAAAATCAAATTACAAAAGATTTTTAGGTGTAAAAAACAACAAATACTTTAATGCATTACAGGTAAAGTTTTCATATGCTATTACATGTCATAAGTCGCAAGGTGGACAATGGAACACAATTTTTGTGGAGCAGCCCTATTTGCCAAATGGTATGGATAAAGACTATATAAGATGGTTGTATACTGCTGTGACAAGAGCTAAGGAGAAATTATATCTTATAGGATTTAAAAATGAAATGTTTGTTGAAAATGACTTAAATTAGAACTATGACAACAGAAACAGTTTTAAGTATTTTTCTAGGCATCGGTCTCGCAGCATCTGTTGGTTTTAGGGTTTTTCTACCACTTTTTGCTTTGAGTTTAGCAGCCTATTTTAATGTTTGGGAACTGAACGAGTCTTGGGCTTGGATTGGTAGTACAACAGCTATAATTACTTTAGGAGTAGCAACTTTAGTAGAAATTATTGCTTATTACATACCTCTTATCGATAATGTATTAGATAGCATAGCAATACCCTTGGCAACTATAGCGGGCACTGCAGTTATGGTTTCAACTGTTACGGATTTAAGCCCTGTAATTACATGGGCATTGGCCATTATTGCAGGAGGAGGAACAGCTGCTGCAATAAAAAGTACTACGAGTACTACTAGACTAGGATCAACAGTATCAACAGCTGGCATTGCAAACCCCTTAGTTTCAACAATTGAAACGGGTACGTCAGTTGTAATGTCTATTGTTTCAATTTTTTTACCAATATTAGCTATTGTTTTAGTTCTACTACTTTTTTACTTGATTTTTAAAGTGTACAAAAAGTTAAAACCTAAACGAAGAAAATCAACCTAAACCCGTATTTTTGATTTTGTTAAAATAGATATATGAAGATTATATCAATGATACCTGCACGCTATAGTGCTTCTAGATTTCCAGGTAAATTAATGCAAAATTTGGCTGGTAAATCTGTAATTCTACGCACATATGAGGCCACTGTTGCTACTGAACTTTTCAGTGAGGTTTATGTTGTGACGGACAGTTCTATTATATATGACGAAATTGTTAATAATGGTGGTAAAGCCATAATGAGCAAAAAAGAGCATGAGTCGGGTAGCGATAGAATTGCTGAGGCTGTAGAATTGGTAGATTGTGATATTGTTGTTAATGTTCAAGGTGATGAACCATTTACGGAGCGTGAAAGTTTACGCAAGGTACTAGAGGTTTTTAAGGATGATGTCGAAAAGGAAATAGATTTAGCATCTTTGATGGTCGAAATTACAGATTGGGATGAAATTAATAATCCAAATACTGTTAAGGTTATTGTAGACCAAAATAGTTTTGCCTTATATTTTTCTAGAAGTGCAATTCCTTATCCAAGGGATAAAGATGCAGGAGCAAGGTATTTTAAGCATAAAGGCATTTATGCATTTAGAAAGCAAGCATTATTAGATTTTACGGTTTTGCCAATGCAATTTATAGAAGCAACTGAAAAAATAGAATGCATTAGATATCTAGAATATGGTAAACGAATTAAAATGGTTGAAACCGAAATCCAAGGCGTAGAAATTGATACACCTGAAGATTTAGAAAGAGCAAAACGTTTGTGGAAATAAATTTTGAGAATATAAAAGTGATTGGTTTTGATGCTGATGATACCCTTTGGGTTAATGAAACTTATTTTCGTGAAGCTGAAGAGCGTGTAGGTATTTTGTTGTCTCATTATGAGACTCCAAATAAAATAGACCAAGAACTATTTAGAATGGAAATGAAAAACCTTATCACTTATGGCTATGGTGTTAAAGGTTTTGTTTTATCAATGGTAGAATTGGCTATTGAACTTTCTAATGGAATGGTTTCAAATGATATAATTAGTCAGATTCTAGATATTGGTAAAGAAATGATAAATAAACCAATAGAATTATTAGAAGGTGTTGAAGAAGTGCTAAAAACACTATCAAAAGAATATCGGTTAATATTGGCAACTAAAGGAGATTTACTAGACCAGGAACGTAAACTTGAAAAGTCTGGCTTGTTAGATTATTTTCATCATATCGAGGTGTTAAGTGAAAAGCAAGAAAGCAACTATTCAAAGTTATTAATGCATTTAGATATTAATCCTGCTGAATTTTTAATGGTTGGAAATTCCTTAAAATCCGATATTTTGCCTTTAGTTAATATTGGTTCGCAAGCTATTCATGTACCATTTCACACAACTTGGCAACATGAAAAAGTGACAGAAAAGGAGACAAATGGGAAATCCTATAAAACAGTAGAAAGTTTAACCGAAATTTTAAAGTATTTCAAAGCAAATAATTAAACTAAGTTTTATTTTTGTTTAAGAATTATAGTAAATGATATATAAGAATTATCCAATGGTGTCTAGAGTAATATTTGGACGCGGAAGTTTCAATCAATTAGATGAAATTTTAGCTCCAAAGCGCAAAGGACGCAACGCACCATTCATATTTTATGTTGATGATGTTTTTAAAGGAAACCATTGGCTAACTTCAAGAATTTCGTTGTCCTATAAGGATAAAATCATATATGTTCCTACAAAAGAAGAACCTAAAACTTCTCAAATTGATAAGCTTGTTGAAGAAATCATTCTTGAGTTCAGTGAATCGCCCTCGGGTATTATAGGTATTGGCGGAGGAATTGTTATGGATATTGCCAAGGCAGTTTCATTAATGCTCACCAACAAGGGTGAATCTAAAGATTATCAAGGTTGGGATTTAATTAAAAATCCAGCAATTTACCATGTTGGTATTCCTACAATTTCTGGTACAGGTGCTGAGGTTTCTAGAACTACAATATTGACCGGACCTGATAGAAAATTGGGTATTAATAGTGATTTCACACCGTTTGATCAAGTTGTATTAGACCCAGAATTAACTAAAGATGTACCAAAAGATCAATGGTTCTATACTGGTATGGATTGCTTTGTACATTGTGTAGAGTCTTTAAATGGCACTTATCTAAATGCTTTCAGTCAAAGTTATGGTGAAAAGGCATTTGAGCTTTGTAAAGAAATTTTCTTAGGTGATAATTTGTGTGAGGAAGAGTCTCAAGATAAATTAATGATGGCATCTTGGCATGGTGGTATGAGTATCGCATATTCTCAAGTAGGTGTTGCCCACGCATTGAGCTATGGTCTAAGTTATTTATTAGGTGTAAAGCATGGCATAGGCAACTGCATAGTCTTTGATCATCTTGACGAGTATTATCCTAAAGGTGTTGCTATGTTTAAAGAAATGAAGGCTAAACATAATATAGAATTGCCTGTAGGTATTTGCGCAGACTTACATGATGATCAGATAGATATTATGATAAATGTAGCTTTGAGTCTAGAACCTCTATGGGAAAATGCCATAGGCAAGAACTGGAATTCTAAAATTACCAGAGAAAAATTGATGACGCTTTACAAAAAGATGTAGAATGCGTTGGTTATCAAAATTCATTTATTTTAAACTTCTTGGCTGGAAAATTGTTGGAAACACCAATTTTTCTAAGGATACAGTAAAGAAGGCAGTAATTATTGCTGTACCTCATACCAGTTGGCACGACTTTTTTATTGGGTTATTACTAAGGCAAATAGTGAATATTAAGACCAATTTTATTGGTAAGAAAGAACTATTTAAATGGCCTTTTAATTATTATTTCAAGGCTATTGGTGGTAGACCAATTGATAGAACTTCAGGTCAGAATAAAGTTGAAGCCATTGCAAAATTGTTTGAAGATGAGGACGAATTTAGATTGGCTTTAGCACCTGAGGGCACTCGCAAAAAAGTAGACCAATGGAGAACAGGCTTTTATTATATCGCAAAAGCAGCAAATGTTCCCATTATTATGTTCACGTTAGACTTTAAAAACAAACAAAATAAGGTTTCTGAACCATTCTATCCAACAGAGAATATTGAAGCTGATTTTGATTACATGAAGTCATTTTTTAAAGGGGTAGAAGGTAAGGTGAAAGCCTACAGTTAATCGTTAAAATTTGCTTTCGGTTTTATTTTGTCCAATTTATTTTCCGTTTTTCTTGTTAATAAGGGAATTTGGGACCTATTATTTAAATTTAGATAACAAATTATTGGCATAAGATTTGAATATAGTAATATGCAATGAAACATAAAGTAAACTAATAAAGTCCCTAAAAAGAAACATTGCTATAAAAAAAGCTATCTAAGTCTTAACTAGATAGCTTTTTTTCATTAATATACTTTTCTAATAGATAATTGGTTTGCTGATTTAATTTAGTTTTAAAGAATGGAAAACCACCCAAGAGCAATCCTTTAAAGCCCATGGCTTGTCTTGCCCATTTGTGCAGATTGAAAATATCAGTATGTTTTATGATTAAACCATCTTTAAATTCAAAGGAGGCATCTATTTTATTATGAACTTTTCTACCTGTTTTACTAAAGTTATAAAACGCTTCCCAATGTGCAGAACCACTTCCGTTCATAGACTGAATATTAGAATGTACTACTCTGAAATTTTTACCTTTTTGTGAATTGCATAACATTTGCCACATGACTTTTGCACTTTCACCTTTTAAAACACCAAATGCAGGATCTTCAAAAACAATCTCATCGTGATAAAATGACGTCATTGTTTCTCCATCTAAATTGTTAAAAGCTGTATAAAAATCATCAATTATTTTCTCGTTCATAATTTAGTATAGTTAGTCTTATAAAGATAAGGAAATCTTGCAGAGACCTCATGGGTTAGATTTAAAAATAAAAAGGTTTCCTATATTGGAAACCTTTTCACACTACTAACTACAACCAATTAAAATATCTGACACATTTGAATAATGCATAGATATAAGGGCATTCCCAATGTAATATTAAAAGGAAATGTTATTGCTAAAGCCATTGGCAGATATAAACTTGGGTTTGCCTTTGGTACTGCTATACGCATTGCAGCAGGAACAGCAATGTAAGATGCACTAGCTGCAAGAATGGCAAATAATAAGCGGTTACCTTCACTTTGTGTAAAAAGTGAACTAATTACAGCTACAGCACTACCATTTATTATTGGAATCACAATTGCAAAAATTAAAGCAAACCAACCTTTTTTAACAAAGGCTGAAAGCTTCTTTCCACTAGTTATTCCCATATCTAATAAGAATACAGCTAAGAACCCTTTAAAAATATCCGTAGTGAATGGTTTTATACCTTCAGCTTGTTGTTCGCTGGCAAGGAACCCAACCACAAGGCTTCCTAATATTAGTAAAACACTGCCATTGGTTAGAGCGTGTTTTACTACTTTGCCCATTGAGATTTTTACGGCATTTTCTTTATCAAACATTGATATTAGTAATAGACCCACAATAATGGATGGTGCTTCCATTAATGCCATCACTGCTACCATATGACCGCCAAATGATATTTGTTCTATTTCTAAGAACGAAATGGCTGTAACGAAGGTTACAGCACTTACAGATCCATATGCTGCTGCAATAGCACCTGCATTAGCGACACTAAATTTTCGTCTTAGAATAAAATAACTGTAAATAGGTACAATAACTGCTAGAATGATTCCAAAAAATAGCGACCAAATAATTTCCATATTTAGGTCGCTATGAGACAACTCTTGTCCACCCTTAAACCCTATAGACAAGAGCAGATATAACGAAATAAACTTTGAGGAGTTGGGAGGTATTTCCAAATCACTCTTCAGTTGTACAGCAATTATGCCTAGAAAAAAGAATAGGAGCGCTGGATTCGTTAAATTGTCGAATAATAGATGTAAGTCCATTTAAAAAATTGCTAGATGCAATTAGTTACTTCACAAATGAGATGTTGAGCGTACCATTGATTACTACATTGTAGCCTTCTTTTCTGGCAATAGCTATGTAATCTTTAGCAGTTTGTTTTGCATCATTTAATTCATTGATGCGATTGTGTTCGTAAGTTGTGTCAGACGCTTCGTGTCCTTCACAAAGTCTTAATTTCTGAATTTTATGAAAATTCACCTTTTGATCTATTAAAGCATTTACAATATGAGTAGCTTCAGATGGTGTAAATAGACCTTCTACTAATTGTACTTCTTGTCTAGCCTTTTCTACGATTTGCTTTGTTTCAGTATTTGTCATGGTATAAATTTTATAAAGTTTGTTTGGTAAAAATTAATTCGTTTCCATTATTCTAATAATGGCTACACAGGTAATTATAAATGCACAAATTGCTATTTGCTCCATAAAAATGTTACCATTCATATAAGACATTGTTAGCAATCCTGAGAACCCTAATATGGTCAGTGCAGCATATACCTTAGGTTTAACAGCAGACTTTTTAGCCTCTTCTTTTCTTAAGTTTTTAATGGATGCATTTGATTCTAATCTCGACATGTTAAATAGGTTATTAAATGTTTATTAAAATTTATTCTGGTGCAAAATTGAAACAAATATTTTATTTATTTTTATATATATTTTTAATGATATACATAAACAAAAGTTATGAACTATACCTTGCATCAACTTCAAATATTTTTAAAAATCACGCAATTAAAGAGTATTACTAAGGCTTCTGAAGCTTTGTTTTTAAGTCAACCAGCAGTATCAATTCAGTTAAAAAAGTTTCAAGATCAATTTTCGATTCCTTTAACTGAAGTTGTTGGTAGACAATTATACGTAACAGATTTTGGGCAAGAAATAGCAGAAGCTGCAGAGAACATTCTAAACGAAGTACAGGCTATTAACTATAAAACCTTATCGTTTAAAGGGCAGGTTGCAGGACGTTTAAAAATTTCCATAGTATCCACAGGCAAATATGTGATGCCATACTTTTTGTCTGATTTCACCAATAAAAATAGAGGGGTAGATCTTATTATGGATGTTACCAATAAACAGAGCGTTGTAAAGAGTCTTGAGACTAATAAAGTAGACTTTTCACTAGTTTCTGTGATACCAGATCAGATGAATTTAGAACGTGTTGAGTTAATGGCTAATAAATTGTACTTGGTTGGCAGTACTAAGAAGAAATTTGATAGAAATGTAAGCAAGAAGAAAATTTTTGAAACCTATCCTATGCTATATAGAGAAGATGGATCTGCTACCAGAAATGCTATGGAAGACTTTATTGCCAGTCAAAATATTTCCACACCAAAAAAGATGGAACTTACCTCTAATGAGGCATTAAAACAAGCCGTTATAGCTGGTTTAGGTTATTCTATTATGCCTTTGATAGGTATTAAAAACGAACTTAAAAATGGAGATTTACAAATCATCCCATTTAAAGGATTGCCGATAGTTACCACGTGGAATTTGGTATGGCAAAAATCCAAGAATCTTTCACCTACGGCAAATGCTTTCCTGGAGTTTATTAAAGAGGAAAAAGAACGAATTATAGCAGAGAATTTCGATTGGTATAACCAATATTAAATACGCTTAATCTTATCTATTAATATCCTGATTTTAGAATATACAAAGGCATTGGTCTTGGCATAATGGAAGGATATAAAGCATACCGTAGTTAAAAACAGCAGTGCTCCTACAATAGCTTGCCATGGCACCAAGGTCTTACCTATGAGCTGATGTAATCCATACCCAGTAAAACTTCCCCAAATTATTATAAAGTGGATGACGTAAATAGATAATGTTTTTTGACCTATTTTGAGTATAAGTGGTTGTTTTACAAGAGATTCAAACATATAGAAAACAGCGAAAATAACAAGTACATTACCCAGTCTCGTGTAAAGATAATTAAAATAGGCTACGTCTTTTAGCAGTTCAAAATCACTCCAGTAATATAGTTTCATCAGCGCATAAGATGAGGTATTAATTAAAAACAACCCAACGATAATAAAACCAGCTATAATGCTTGGTTTAAACTTTGGTCTGTCAACATAACCATAAAACAATGTTGCAATAAAAGCACCAAACGCCATATACCCAAACCAAGGTAAAATGGTAAAAACGGAACCGTGTGATTTGGTCATGTAGTTTGCCAAAAACTCTGGTACATTGGGTAGAACTAAGTCACGATATAAGGGTTCTGTGGTAAATATTAAAATTCCAATTTGTAGCATTAAAACCGAAAACATCAAGGTGTTTTTAAGTGTTAATTTATATACCAGCACCACACCAATAAGTGACAAACCGATACACTGCAAAACATCTATAACCAAGAAGTAACTATTAAATTCACCAACTAGCCATTCTAATATCGGTACACGCAATAAATACCCAATACCAATGAGCATTAACCCACGTATCAATCCTTTACGCATACGTTGTTTCACTGTACCTTTCTTTTTCGCTCTAATGAGCAGATATGAAAAAATAAGACCTGAAATGGTAAAGAAAGTTGGCGCCGTTATACCTCTAAAGTAGGTCCATATTTGAAACGCAGTACTGTTTTCGTCTCTAAAGTTAACGTCTAATAAGGTGTCAATAAAATGCCCTTGCAACATCATTAAGATGGCAAATGCACGTAATGCATCAATAAAATATAGCCTATTAGTACTCAAAGATTAGTTAGTATAGATACAAATGTAGTTTTTAGAGAATTAATGGGATTTAGGTAATTGCGCATATCTTTAAAATAAATTCAGTTTTAATTAATTTAATTGATAGATAAACGAAGTTAGAGAATTCAATTTTGAAAATCAATTGATAAAAAAACTCATTTATAAAAATATTATCACGCACTTAGCTTAGCAACGAATAGGTGATTAGCAGTTTACCATCCTTACGCCAACGAATCCAGCCTCTGTTAACCTCCTTAAAATCTTCATTTTGCAATGCAACGTACAACCATTCATTTTGAATTTTTATAGGACGCATAAAACTATGAGAAGTATTAACCGTCGTGGCATAATCCAATGGTTTTACATATACCTTATGTTTTGAAGAATCATGAAACTCAACACTGTGAATGCCCATTAAAAATTCAGGCCAATAAAGTAGTTTACCACCATATCTGTCAACATAGGCCGTTTGATTGTTGATTGTGTTTACAATAACTTCGGTAAAATCGTGTCCGATAGTTTTTACCTTGAAATACAATATACCATAATCTAGTTTTAAATGCTCTGGAACCAACCAAGGTGGTGCTGTGGCTATATCATACGTACCATATTCAGTCTGTATAAAGGTAATGCTGTCTGTTGGCATATGTTCTACTAA
The DNA here is from genome assembly GCF_046762865.1 of Winogradskyella sp. A2. Classification (NCBI taxonomy): domain Bacteria; kingdom Pseudomonadati; phylum Bacteroidota; class Flavobacteriia; order Flavobacteriales; family Flavobacteriaceae; genus Winogradskyella; species Winogradskyella sp. A2. The sequence goes on along the minus strand of NZ_JBKQXM010000009.1, from coordinate 122,747 downwards.
AGATTTTCCGGGTGTTAAATTGCCATAGAAGTAGAGTGTTTTATTGTCGTAAAAATTAGGTGTAAACATGCCTAATCCCATTTTAGTTTCAGATTGTATTTTAACCTTTAATTCTATGAGCATTGCTATTTGCTTAGCTTGTGCCTTATCTTCTGCTTGACTTGGCGCTTCATAAGTTTTGGGTTGCTCCTTTTTTTGAGATTCATGTTCTAACTTTTGTCGCTGGCGTTTTTGATATTTAATCGTAAAATAACTAAAAGAAGCGACTATAATAAGTGCTAGTAAACCATTGACTTTTATAATTAAAGACCTTTTAAGGATACAGGCCAAGAAAAGGGACAAACACAAACCAATAAACGCTCCAATAACACCATAGCCAAACACTATGGCGCCTCCTGCTAACATTTGCCCCTTACCAGCTTCAGTAATGCCAGCGTAAATTAATCCTAAAAAGAAAAAGGCAATTAGTGCTAAGAAATACATAAAAAAACTATAGGGTTTTAACATTGAATGTGCCATGACTAAAAAGTAATTATTTTCGTAACAGTCTCTCCTTGTTTTACTTCAATGGTAAAGGTTTCAGTATTACCTTTATGAACGCCCAAAGTCACAATTTTTACGCTATAAGTTCCGGGATTTAATAAAAATTTTCGAGGATTGTTAGTTTTTGAAGTATATGTTCTTGAGCCAGCAACTCGTTTGCCAGAATTTATTTCTGTAAAATTTACTGTGGCGTCAATTAATTCACCACTAGAGGTTTGCACACCAATCATTGTAACTCCTGTTTCAAAATTATGTGCAATTGGAGTGGTTGTATTGGATTTCACTTCAATATTATCAATTTCGTAGTAGGTGTTAACACCTTTCATAACAAGTGCTTGAAATGTTACTGTATAGTTGCCCGGTGGTACTTCCATTTGTTGCAAACGACCGTAAGTCCGTGTTTGAGCAACTACTTTTCCTGTATTCATGTCTTTCATTTTTACCATAGTATCCCAACCTTCATCATTATTTGTTGCAGTAACTTCTAAAGTACCACCATCAAAACTGATATTTTCGTGCTTTACATCACCTACTTTCATTTCAACAGTTATGGAGGTACCAGGAATGTCAGTACCTTCAAGTGGTCTAATGGCTATATTGTATTTACCTGGAGGTAAATAGACCCAACCAGAATCACGATATGTTCTTGAACCATCAATAACTTCATTGGTAGTAACTTTTGTTGCGTTTATCCATGCATCAATTGGTTCACCATTTTTGGTGGCATAAATAGAAAAATTACCTGCAGGATCATCAACAGTTTCTGTTGTAGCTTCTGCAAGTACATCACCTAAACCACTAGCATCCGAAGCGTCATAGTATTTACCATCTCCAGCATTAGCCGCACATTTTAATTGTTCGGCTTCACCTTCTTTTAATCCAAAGCCCACAATGTGAAGTTTAAAATCAATACCATCTGCTTTGGCTTTAGTAACCACATTACAAATATTACCATCGCAAGATTCTATGCCATCCGTAATTAAAATAATTGTTGCTTTTGAGTTGCTTTCCCTTAATGAATTGATTGCTAAAGTCGCTGAACGCGCCAAAGGTGTTCGCCCTAACGGGTTTATGCCTTTCACAGCGTTTTTTACTTTATCTTTTGAATTATTGGCAATATCAACCATAAATTCCACATCATCGCAATCGCCTTTCCTTCTGTGTCCATAGGCAATTAAGCCTATAGTCTGATTTTCTGGAAGACTGTTTACTGAAGTTCCTAAAACTTCTGAAGCAATTTCTTTTTTGGTTTTGCCGTCTAGTTGTCCCCACATAGAACCACTTGCGTCGTAGATAAATAAGATTGGAGATGGGGCGTCTTGTTGCGCGTATGTTTGAAAAATTAAACCTAACGCACAGAATAATGTGATTAATCGATTCATAATGTTAGATTTTAATAATATTAAAGATAATAAAATCTAGGATTCATTTATGTAAATATCTGTAAAAGAATGCGTTATACTATATTAAAAAATTATATAAATAAAGTAGTTTAGTAGTATAGATGTTTTATTTTTTGAAAAATCAATAGATTAAGTAGCTCAATTGTAAGAAATTATAACAGTCCTTGAAGAAACTCAATTAGCTTTCAAAGCAATTGTCATTAGGAGTCTATGATTTGCTATTGCTTATGCTTCTCATTGGTGAAGATTTATATCTCCTTATTCGTTCTAAGTTTTTAGCCTTTATGGATTTAGGGATGCTTATTTTGCGAAATAAATGAAAGCATAAAAAAAAAGCGCAAGTTATATTGATTTGCGCTTTATTAACTATTTTTAATGGTTGTTGTAGGATGGTTTTATTTTCCCTCATTTTTTAAAGGCGAATGATGTTCGTGAACCATTTTCCACCCATCGGATGTTTTAACGAATAGCAAAGTAATTTGATCATTTACTACAACTATGTCTTCACCGAATTTGAGATGAAAATCTGAGTGAAATGTTAAATTGGCTACATCGCCATAAACAGCAATCTTTAAATCATTAGCATCAAATTTAATGACTTCGCTCACAGATCCAAAAACGCCACGTTCATGAGCTTCATTTGCTTCGCTTCCGTTTCTTGGTTCGCCATTTTTAAATTCTGTAAACTTTTCGCTATAGGCATGAAAGGAGATTAGTTTATCTAAATCCTTATCCTTGATACTCTGAGCTATTGCTCCAAAAGTTTCCATTACTTCCTGTTTTGCTTCTGGGAATTCATCATTGATCAAATCTACAGGTGTCTTCTCCATTTGCGCGTTACAACTGCTCGTTAAAAAGCCCAATAAAATAATACATGTCAATTTTAATTTTGATTTCATAATAAATGATTTAATTTTTTATAATTGATTGTAATACAAGATTTTCTTGTACCGATATTTGAATGAAACAAAGATGTAAAGAAGAGTGAAGCATTACTTAATAGGCATGTTGCGGTGTTTTTAAATTTTGTGCGGAGATTAAAATTATGGTGCAGAACCTTCAAATGATGTTGAAATGGCAGATTGTCCTAGTTAAAATTCGGAAGTCGACTTTATGGCCAAACCAATGCTTGAGAAACCGATATTTTTGTACAGTTCTTTGTATCGGGAATCGTTTCTTACTGGAGCCAAAAGAGGTTCTTCGCGGAGCCATGTGAGTTCCACCTCATGCCGTTCATAGGACCTTTGTAACCAAACAAAGGCTTCTTCGTAATCTTTTAAATGGCAATGGTACATGGCCAGAAACCAGGCAGGACTTCCTGATGAACCTGAATGGTATTCCTTATGCAGTTGAGTCAAGTACTTGGCAATATTTTTTTCATCGCCATCCATTTTGGCATATACGGCGTTCATCCACATTAAAATAGGTGGGTAATCAGGAAATTTGGTTAATATTTTATCTAGTTGATGTTTTGACTTTTCAAATTCTCCTAGATAATAGTAGTTCTTTGCAGATTCACGCAAATACCAAAGGTTGTCGTCGTACAAACTATTAGAGCTTTCCAACAATTTTAGTGCTTCTTTGGGTTTATTGAGGAACATTAGCGTTTCGGCCTTAAAACAGAAAAGAACTCCAAAAGAGGGATCTATCAAGAGAAGTTGATCCATTCCCTCTGCCGCTTGTGTGTATCTTCCTGTTTTGATAGCATAATCTGCAATTAAAGAGGGCGTATCATCATAATATGCATCTTTGAATATAGTCTGATAATACGGTTCTACCAATTCAAAATTCCAGTCATAATAGAAATAGCCAGAATACAGTTCTTCTTCCACCTCTTTATTACCTGGATCAATTTTGAGTGCTTTTTCTAATAGACCCTTGGTATTCTTCCATGCAGTACGTTCGTCAAAAATGCCCCAAACCAATCCTCCAAAACTCCATACTCTTGCCTGACTGGTATATGCTTCTACAAAATTGGAATCTAAGGCAATGGATTTTTTATAGAGGTCAATGGCATTCTTGTAGGTTGATTCATTGGCTTTGTTACGTTGAAACTCGGCCTGAAGGAAATAGGAATAGGCCAGTTTGCTTTTTGTGGGTATTTTTTGGATAGCTGCTAATTCGTTTTCAGAAATACTTGCGCTCATATTTTTGGCTATGGACTCGACCACTTCGGCTTGAATCTTAAATATTTCATCACTTTTCCATTCTTTTGTATATTCTTCAGACCAAAGATGCACATTAGAATTCCCATGAATTAATTGTAAGTTGATTTTAATCTGATTACCTGAAATTTGAAGATTTCCTTGCAAAAGGTTAGCAACACCTAATTCTTGGGCGATTTCATCAATTGTTTTTTCACTATCCTTGTATTGCAAGACTGAAGCAAAGGGCGCCACTTTTTCAATAGCATCGATTTTTGTAAGTCTAGAGATTACAGCATCTGTCATACCATCAGAGATATATTCTAAATCCGGATTTCCTGTCCAGTTTTTTATGGGTAGTACAGCTATGGTTTTTTCGTAAATGCTTGTGCCCCTTTTTGCCAATTCTTGTTTGTCCTTGGAATATGGACCAAAAAAATTAAGGATTGCCCAAATAAAAACAGGTACTAATAATATTAGCCAAATCAACCTTTTTTTAGTTTTAACTTTTACAGGTTTAGTATTCTCTCCATGGATAAGTTTTATAATTTCATCGCTGTTTTTTGATTTGACATCGCCAGGAGTAATACCATAATACTTATGGAAACACGTATTGAAATAGGTTGGGCTGCCAAATCCTACGCGATAAGCGGTTTCAGAGGCTGTAGTTCCTTCATTTGTCATAATCTCCAAGGCCCTTTTTAATCGATATTCCCGAATAAATTGACTTGTAGAAACTCCTAAGAGCTTTTGCAATTTCCTATGAAGACTAGATCGGCTCATTCCGGATGCTCGTGCAAGTGCATCGACTCCGAATTGATCGTTGTTAAGGTTGGACTCAATTACTTTGGCCAGTTTCTCGGCCAGAGTTCCCTTTGATTGTTTTTCTTGAATTCTTTTGTGTAATTCTCGATCAGTACCCATTTACATATCGAATTTCTTTAAGAGAGGCAATACAAGTTAAACAAATAAAACTTAATAAGTTTTTATCAGATGATAAACGATGTTTTAAGTTTGAAAATTGGAATTCAATAGATTAGCTATGCTATTGTAAGAAATTATAAACAGTCCTTTATATTCCTTATTTTTAACGGCAGTGAAGACATTGAATTATCTTTTAGAGCATTTTTCATCCTTGGCTTGGGGTTTACCATTGCTCATACTTCTTATTGGAGGTGGTTTATATCTGCTTATTCGCTCTAAGTTTTTACCATTTCGGTATTTAGGACATGCCATTAGTGTTTTACGTGGTAAGTATGATGACCCAAATGATCCTGGGCATATATCGCATTTTCAGGCCTTAACAACAGCACTGTCCTCAACCATTGGCATGGGAAATATCGCTGGTGTGGCCTTGGCCATTTCCGTTGGTGGACCTGGTGCGATGTTTTGGATGTGGGTAAGTGCCGTTGTTGGGATGTCTACAAAATTCTTTACATCTACGCTTGCCATTTTATATAGAGGCAAGGATAGTGCTGGTGTGGTACAAGGTGGGCCAATGTACTTTATTATGGAAGGCTTAGGTAAGCATTGGAAACCTCTTGCGGTGATGTTTAGTTTCTTTGGTATGTTGGGTGCTTTACCAGTAGTCAACGTTAACCAATTAAAGCAAGCAATAAACGATATAATATTGATACCAAACGGCGTAGAGGTATCCTTTCAGTCTAATCTAGTCATTGCCCTGATATTAGTGCTTTTTACGAGTATGGTAATACTAGGTGGTCTAAAACGCATTAGTACTATGGCATCTCGCTTGGTACCTTCAATGGTGGTCCTATACTTCATTTTGGTGATGATAATTCTTGCAATACATTACACGGAAGTTCCTAAATATTTGGCACTAATAGTCACAGATGCTTTTAATGCAGATTATTATCCAAAAGATGAGTCGTTTCTAGGAGGTGTTCTAGGTGCATTAATATTACATGGAATAAAACGTGGAGCATTTTCTAACGAAGCAGGTTTGGGTACTGCGCCATTAGCACATGGTGCAGCAAAAACAGATGAACCCGTTAGGGAAGGACTGGTAGCAATGCTGGGACCAGCAATAGATACCTTAGTAGTCTGTACTTTAACAGCATTGGCCATTTTAGTAACAGGTGTCTGGGAAACCACTAGTGATAATGGTGTGAGTTTAACGGCTGCGGCATTTAAGACTGCAATGCCTTATGGTCAATACCTGTTAATGCTGTGTGTATTCTTTTTTAGTGTGTCATCCTTGTTTTCTTATGCATATTATGGTACAAAGTGCGTGTCTTTTTTAATAGGTGCAGACAGAAAGCATTATTATAATTACTTGTATATAGCAAGTATAGTATTAGCCGCAACAACAGAGTTTGAGGCTATGATTAATCTTATAGACGGCGTATTTGCCTTAATGGCTATACCTACAATGCTCTCTACAATAATTCTTGCGCCTAAAGTTCTTAAGGCATCTAAATCCTATTTTTCGAAGCTGAAATCAGAGTCATAACTCATTAATATTAATATTGGTTTGTTAAATTCTGTGTTACTATCCTTACATATTTGTATATATTATGCTAAATTGATATATTTATGCTAAATTAATATATATGAAAATTAATCTTTGCCCAAATTGTAATTCAGACGATTATGTAAAGAGTGGAATCGTTAATAACAGACAGCGATACAAATGCAAATCATGTAATTATTATTTCACTGTAAATAAACTTGGTAAAAAGATTGATGATTATTATGTAAATAAGGCTCTTCAGTTGTATTTAGAGGGTTTAACCTATCGTGAGATAGAACGTATATTGGGTATTTCCCATGTAAGTATTATGAACTGGGTAAAGAAGTATAATATAAAACGTCCTTACAATTCTAAATACCATCCTACCTATAAAATTTTAAACTCAGAAGAGCTTGCTCGTTTTTTTTCGAATGCAGATAATCTGTCTGGCGCAGGAACATTAGTCACTGAGCTAGGTGACAAATTTATGCTTATAAAATGGGAACGTTTCAGAGATTAAGTATATGTAATTAACAAATATATATAGTATCTTTTTTTGATGGCTTACTTTTTTGGAGTTTAGTAGTGCACACAAAACCAATGTTTAACTAACTAAATTACTAATCAATGAAAAAAACAAGTCTAATGCTGATAGGATTATTATTTTCTTGTCAGCTTTTTTTTGCCCAAGGTGCACCAGACTATACTGGAGGCATGAAGGTGAAACTAAATGAAGATGGTACCAAGTACTTCCGTATTATCTCATGGGCACAGGTTTGGGCTCAAAATAACTCTGATAGACCGGCTGATGCCAATGGTAATGATCAGAGCGATACAAACTTCAGTATAAGGCGTGCACGTGTTCTTATGTACGCACAGTTAAACAAAGATTTTTTAATTCTAACTCATTTTGGTCTTAACAGTTTAAACGCAGATAACATGTCTGCTATAGGTACAGGTGATAGATCTCAATTGTTCTTTCATGATGTTTGGGGGCAATACCGATTAAGTGATGACCATGCCATTGGCGGTGGTTTGCATTATTGGAATGGTATTTCTAGAGCTAATAATCAGAGTACTTTAAACATGATGACCTTAGATAATACACGTCAGGCATGGGCAACAATTGGTTTGTCAGATCAATTTGCGCGTCATATGGGTGTTTACTTAAAAGGTAAATTTGGTAAACTACAGTACCGTATTGCTGTGAACGATGCACTTACAAATAACCTTCAGGCGTCTACAACACCAGTTAATGGTGGGGCAGCGATTTATTCTGGTAGACGATTGCTTGGATCTAAAGAAGCGGGTAGAGCTTATGCTGGTTATTTCGATTTTAACTTTTTAGATCAAGAATCTAATTTCTTACCTTATAAAGTAGGAACATATTTAGGAGGCAAAAAAGTCTTCAATGTAGGTGCTGGTTTTTTCTTGCATCCAAAGGGTGCTGTAGCTACAGATAACTCAGGTACACTTTCGGGTGAAGATGTCTCTATTTTTGCAGTAGATGCTTTTTATGACGCGCCACTTGGTGATAATGGCAGTGCAATTACAGCATATGCCTTAGCACAGTTTAACGATTATGGTGAAGACTTCACCTTAGGACAAACTTATGAAACAGGTTCTATGCTACATGCACATGTTGGTTATGTAATTCCTGGTGGGAATAAAACAAAGTTTCAACCTTATGTTCACTATACAAACAGAAGCATTGATGCTATTGATGATAGCGCTAACCAATTCGGTCTTGGTTCTAATGTTTACTTTAGTGGGCATCATTCAAAACTAACTTTAGAATATCAAAACACGAAGTATGGTAGTAACGATGGCGTTGGTACTGTTACCCTTCAAGCGATGATATATCTATAAAAACTAACTATTATGTCAGAAAAACAAAAACATGCATCAGCATACTGGAAGGAAAATGTAAAATACCTATCCATCCTATTAGCCATTTGGTTCTTGGTATCCTATGGCTGTGGTATCCTATTTAGGGATGCCTTAAATGAAATTAGACTTGGTGGCTTTAAGCTTGGCTTTTGGTTTGCACAACAAGGCTCTATATACGTATTCGTAATACTGATATTTGTTTACGTAAGAATAATGAACAAACTAGATAAAAAATACGGTTTTGACGAATAGTCTTAACTAATAACCAAAAAATTAAAATATTATGAGTGTACAAACTTGGACATGGATATTAGTTGGGATCACATTCGCACTATATTTCGGAATCGCAATATGGGCTAGAGCAGGCTCAACTAAAGACTTTTATGTTGCTGGTGGTGGTGTATCACCGTTGGCAAATGGTATGGCAACTGCAGCAGATTGGATGAGTGCAGCGTCATTTATCTCAATGGCAGGATTAATATCCTTTATGGGTTATGATGGTTCTGTATTTTTAATGGGTTGGACTGGTGGATATGTGCTATTAGCATTATTATTAGCACCTTACCTCAGGAAATTTGGAAAGTTTACTGTTCCAGATTTCATAGGTGATCGTTATTACTCTAATACAGCAAGAACTGTAGCGGTGATCTGCGCATTAATTGTTTCGTTTACCTATGTTGCAGGACAAATGCGTGGAGTAGGAATTGTTTTTTCACAATTCTTACAAGTAGATATTAATCTTGGTGTAGTAATAGGAATGGCAATTGTTTTAGTATTTGCCTTCCTAGGAGGAATGAAAGGAATCACATATACACAAGTAGCACAATATTGTGTATTGATTTTTGCTTTTATGGTGCCTGCATTTTTCATCTCAATGCAAATGACAGGAAATATTATTCCTCAAATTGGTATGGGTGGATCTGTTGAAGGAGGAGAGTTTTTACTAGACAAACTTGATAAACTGCATACGCAACTTGGGTTTAACGAATATACAAGTGGAACAAAATCAACATGGGATGTGTTTGCAATTACCTTGGCATTAATGGTTGGTACAGCCGGATTGCCTCACGTAATTGTACGATTCTTTACCGTGCCAAAGGTAAAAGATGCCAGAAAGTCTGCAGGTTTAGCATTATTGTTTATTGCAATTCTTTATACAACTGCACCTGCGATTGCAGTATTTGCAAGAACAAACTTAATCGAAACTGTTAGTAATACAGAATATAAAGAAATCCCTCAATGGTTCAAAAACTGGGAGGATACTGGCTTAATTGCATGGAGTGATAAAAATGGAGATGGTAAAATTCAATACGTAGCAGGTAGTGCAATAGAAGGTAAAAAACCAGTTTATATTGATGGAAGAGGTGAATATGGAGAACGTAAGATTTCTAATCCAAATGCAGAAGCCAATGAGCTTTATGTAGATAGAGATATTATGGTATTGGCAAATCCTGAGATTGCTAATCTTCCAAATTGGGTAATTGCATTGGTTGCTGCTGGTGGTTTAGCTGCAGCGTTATCTACAGCTGCAGGTCTATTATTAGTAATATCTACATCTATTTCTCACGATTTGATCAAGAAACAGATCAAACCAAATATTTCAGAAAAAGGAGAATTAATGGCAGCACGTATTGCAATAGTTTTTGCGATTATCGTTGCAGGATTATTCGGTATTTATCCACCAGGATTTGTTGCGGCAGTAGTAGCACTGGCCTTTGGCTTAGCAGCTGCATCATTCTTTCCAGCAATAATACTTGGGATATTTGATAAACGAATGAACCGACAAGGTGCAGTTGCGGGAATGATAGTTGGAATTGTTCTTATGCTTTACTATATGATTGTTTACAAAACAGGTTTAATTGGAGTCATGGACCCAAGACCTAAAAGTGAATGGTGGTTCGGTACTTCACCAGAAGGTTTTGGTACTATTGCTATGTTAGTTAATGTTGTTATCTCTGTCGTAGTGTCTAGGATGACACCGCCACCACCACAGCATGTTCAAGAAATAGTTGAAAATATAAGAATACCTTCAGGAGCTGGAGAAGCTCAAAGCCATTAGTGGCTGATTTATTAGTTAGGGTGAAACAGTGTTGCTACGGCAACACTGTTTTTTGTATTTTAGTTTCCAATGAAGAAAAGACACGAGCAAAAATTAATTATTCTCTCCTTAGCAGTTTTTTTGTTGCTAAATATGCCGTTATTAATGGTGTTTGATATTAATGGTGCTATTTTAGGAATCCCGATATTCTATTTTTCAATTTTCAGTATTTGGTTATTGTCTACAGTAATTTCATATATCGTTTTAAAAAGACATTATGAATAATTACGTGCTTTTTTCCATAATTGTTGTTTACCTAGTAGCATTATTTGTTATCGCATTTGTTTCAGAAAAGAACTCAAAAAGTAAATGGGTAAACAATTCCATAGTTTATACATTGTCATTAGCAGTGTATTGCACCGCCTGGACATACTATGGAAGTATTGGTATAGCCGCAAACTCGGGTATTGATTTTTTACCAATTTATCTTGGCCCAGTAATCGCTGCTCCATTATGGATTGTATTGTTGAGGAAAATCATTAGGATTTCTAAACAGCATAAAATAAGTTCTATTGCAGATTTTATCTCCTTGCGATACGGTAACAATAGGTTTTTAGGTGCTTTGGTAACTATAATCTGCCTATTTGGTATTGTACCATACATTTCATTACAGCTAAAAGCAGTTTCTGAAACGTTTCAGATATTATCAGATAAGAGTAGTTATGTTTCTACTTCGGTCTATGATGATTCAACTTTCTATATTGCACTTATAATGGCAATTTTTGCAACTTTTTTTGGAACTCAAACCACTGATGCTTCTGAGAAACATAAAGGAATTGTGACTACTGTCGCGATAGAATCCGTTTTAAAATTAGTTTTCTTTTTGGCCGTTGGTTTTTATGTAACCTTCATCTTGTTTGATGGTACAACAGATATTTATAATAAGATAAAAACGACATCAAATTTTGAATCGTTAATTCATTTTGGGGGTATTGAGAATGGCTTTAATTGGTTATATACAATAATGCTGTCCTTCATGGCTATATTTCTATTGCCTCGACAATTTCAAGTTTCTGTGGTAGAAAATGTTAGAGAAAAGCATTTAAAAAATACAATATGGATGTTTCCATTATATCTATTACTGTTTAACGTATTTGTAATTTTTATAGCCTGGGCTGGTAATCTTACTATTAATAATTCAGAATCCGCAGAGTACTATGCATTGTTATTACCACTTCAAAATGATAATACCTTTCTTGCATTGTTAGTGTTCCTTGGTGGTTTTTCTGCTGTAATTTCTATGGTTGTTGTAGCGACTTTGGCTTTGTCTACTATGGTAAGTAACAATTTGATAATTCCATATGGATTTTTGGATCGTTTTGTGAGAAGTCACCCAGAGCGAAATGCCAAGTATATTAAGAATATTAGAAGAATTTCAATATTTACTATCATCATTATTGCCTATGCTTTTTATGTCAACTTTTCTTATGAATTGTCCCTTTATTCTATTGGGCTAATGGCTTTTGTGATTATATCGCAATTGGCACCATCATTTTTTATTGGTCTCTTTTGGAATAGAGGTTCATCTAGGGCAAGTATAGTTAGTATAATTGCAGGATTTGCGGTAACCTTTTATACGTTGGTTTTGCCTTTTACAATTCATGCAGTTACAGGATCAGATGATTTTACACAATATGGATTAAGTGGTATTGAATTTTTAAAACCACATGCCTTGTTTGGTATTGATTTTTTAAGTCCACCAGCACATGCTTTCTTTTGGTCAATGATTGTAAACACATTATTGTACATGATTATTTCTGTAATTGTTAAAGGTAATTATCGAGAACGTAATTACGCTGAAATGTTTGTAGACAGTAAGAATTATACAGATCTTCAGGATGAAGCATTGGTTTGGAAAGGGGAAGCTTATGTTGCGGAAATCAGAAATGTGTTGTCTAAATTTCTCGGGGAGACCAGAACCGAACGAGCGTTTAATCTATTTTTCAAAAAATATAACTTACCCTTAGATACCCAAATGGCCGATGCAAGGCTTATAAACTTTTCAGAAAAACTTCTTACGGGTAGTATTGGTAGTGCATCTGCAAAAATTTTGATTGCCAGTGTTGTAAAAGAGGAAGAAGTAAGTTTAGTTGAGGTTTTAAAGATATTAGAAGAGTCCAAGGAGGCCAATTCTAGAAATAAATTGTTAAGAGAGAAATCTAAGGAATTGACCAAGCTCACAAATCAATTAAAAGAAGCCAATGTAGAGCTTATTGAAAAGGACAGACAAAAAGATGAGTTTTTAGATACTGTTGCGCACGAATTAAAGACGCCTATAACTGGGATAAGAGCAACAACAGAATTATTGATGGATGATGAAGATGAAATGCCAATTGAAATTAAGACCCAATTCTTAAAGAATATGCTTCAAGATAGTGATAGATTATCACGTCTTATTCACAACATATTAGATTTTGAAAAACTTTCAAAAGGAAGAACACAGCTCAATATTGGCAAACACAACATTAGAATTACCATACAAAATACTGTAGATAGGCTTCATAATGTAGCTTCAAAAAAGGGTGTGGCTTTAAAGCACTCAAACAAAAGTGAATTTTATGCAGAGTATGATGAAGATCGTATTGTACAGGTGCTAACTAATTTAATGTCTAATGCTATTAAATTCTGTGAAGAAGGAGAAGGAAAAGTTGTAGCAAATTACAAATATGACGAGGGCTTTTTGGAGGTGACAATAAAAGATAATGGGAAGGGCATTCCAGAGCAAGATTTACCGTATATTTTTGATAAGTTTTACCAATCGAAAAATCAAAATATACAAAAACCTGAAGGGAGTGGATTGGGCTTGGCGATCTCTAAACAGATCATTGAAAACCATAATGGTAAAATATGGGTAAAAAATAACAAAAAAGGTGGTGTAACCTTTGGTTTTAAGCTACCTTTTAAGTAAATTACAATTGTGTTTGAAGAATGAAGAAAATCGTAATCGTCGATGACGAACCAAATATAGTAATGACATTAGAATATACTTTCAAAAAACATAATTTTGAAGTGTATATCGCCAGAGATGGAAGTGAGGCATTAGAGATTTTAGAAGAGGTAATTCCAGATGTCATTATGTTAGATATTATGATGCCTAATGTTGATGGTTATCAAACACTTAAGTCAATTAAAGAAAAAAATAAGTTGAAGGATACAAAAGTTGTCTTTTTAACTGCAAAAAATAAAGTTTCAGATATTGAAAAAGGCTTAAAACTTGGAGCAGATAAATATTTAACAAAGCCGTTTTCAGTAAAAAAAATAGTTTCAGAAATTAAGGAGTTAGTAGCAAATTAATTTCAACTTTAATTCCCATTGGTTTTGTGTGCAAACAAACAATGTGTAATTAAAGTATAATACAATGAAACGACTTCGATTAAATGCATTAGCGTCTGATATTATCATCAGTCTATATGCTATTGTTACATTATTTTTCCGTTTTAAATTAGAGAGTGAAACAGCGACAGGAGCTTTGGAATCTATGGTTATGGGTTTGTGCTTTGTTGTTATCATTTGGGTCTTGATAAAACTTAAGGTTTTAAACCCAAACTGGTTTGGATTGTTTAATACAAAAAAGGCCAAGTTATGAAGTATCAAGATTTTTATAATCAGAGTATTGAGAATCCTCAAGATTTCTGGAAGGAACAAGCAGAGAATTTATCTTGGTACAAAAAGCCAAAGACAATATTAGGAAAGGATAAATACGGTTATCCGCAATGGTTTCAGGATGGTAAACTTAATATTAGCTATCTGTGTATAGATAAACATATTGAAGATGGTCATGGAAACCAAAATGCCATTATATACGACTCGCCAGTTACCAACACCAAAGAGTTTATAAGCTTTAATAAACTCCATAGTGAAGTTGCAAGACTTGCTGGAGGTATCCAGGCACTCGGACTTGCAAAAGGTGATACAGTTATAATTTATATGCCAATGATACCACAAGCAATATATGCTATGTTTGCTTGTGCAAGGCTGGGTCTTATACATTCGGTAGTTTTTGGTGGATTTGCACCACATGAGTTGGCAATAAGAATAGATGACTGTAAACCAAAAGCTGTTATTACTGCATCAAGTGGAATTGAAATTAAGCGAATAATCCCTTACAAACCTTATGTTGACGAGGCCATTTCACTAGCAATACATAAACCAGATATGGTGCTAGTTTTTGATAGAATGCTTGGTGTAGATATACCTCATCAATCTTATGATATAGATTATTCTGATTTGGTTTCAAAATCAGTTCCTGTAGAACCTCTCCCAGTAGAATCTACACATCCATTATATATTTTATACACATCAGGAACTACTGGTAAACCTAAAGGTATTATAAGAGATACTGGTGGGTATGCAACTGCATTAAAATTTTCTATGAAATATGTTTATGGAGTAGAGAAAGATGAGGTGTATTGGGCCGCAAGTGATGTAGGTTGGGTAGTGGGTCACAGCTACATAGTGTACGCACCGTTATTAAATCGTAATACAACTGTATTGTTTGAGGGTAAACCAATTAAAACGCCTGATGCTTCAACATTTTGGCGTGTAATAAGTGAGCATAGAGTTAATGTTATGTTTACAGCACCAACTGCCATTAGGGCCATTAAGAAGGAAGATCCGAATGGTGAATTTATTAAAAGGTTTGATCTGTCTAGTCTTAAGTATCAGTTTTTGGCTGGTGAGCGCTGTGATGTTTCTACGTTAAATTGGACCGAAAAACATCTAAAGGTTCCAGTAATTGATCATTGGTGGCAAACAGAAAGTGGCTGGCCAATGTTAGCAAATATGTGTGGTGTGGAATTGTTACTTGTTAAACCTGGCTCTGCCTCAGTACCAGTATGTGGATATGATATTCAAATTTTAAATGAACAAGGAGAAGAGGTTAAAGCAGATGTTGAAGGTTTCGTTGCTGTAAAATTACCATTACCTCCAGGAACATTGTTAAATTTATGGGGAAATCCTGAAAGGTTTAAATCTGGGTATTTAAATAAATTCCCAGGTTATTATTTCTCAGGTGATGGAGGCTACAAAGACGAAGACGGTTATGTTTTTATAACCGGTAGGGTGGATGATATTATAAATGTTGCAGGACACCGTTTATCGACGGCTGAGATGGAAGAAATTGTTGCTTCGCACAACTCGGTTGCCGAGTGTGCAGTATTTGGTGTGCACTGCGATTTAAAAGGGCAGAAGCCGCTTGGTCTTATTGTGTTGAAATCTGATAATGAATATGACGCATCTGATATTGCTTATGAAATAATAAGTGAGGTGCGTCATGAAATTGGTGCTGTGGCATCGTTTAAAGATGTTCTTGTTGTAAAACGCTTACCCAAAACACGTTCTGGTAAAATTTTACGTAAATTACTTCGTAATATTTCAGATGAATTAGAATATAATATACCGTCAACAATTGATGATGTTAAAATAATTTCGGAAATTGAAAATGTATATAAATTAAATCAAATAGGAATACACAAAAACATAATCAACCATGAGTAATTATCATATAAAACATTTTGAAGAATACTTTCAAGTTTATAGAAAGTCAGTAAGAAATCCAGAGGGATTTTGGGAAGAAATTGCTGAAGAACATTTTGTTTGGCGCAAAAAATGGGATAACGTCCTCAGCTGGGATTTTAGCAAACCAGAAATAAAATGGTTTGAAGGCGCAAAGCTTAATATAACCGAAAATTGTATAGATAGACATTTGCACACAAGAGGTGATAAAACGGCAATTTTGTTTGAGCCAAATGACCCAAATGAACCAGCTGAGCATATCACGTATAAAGATCTGCATCAACGAGTTTGCAAATTCGCTAATGTATTGCACGATAAAGGTATAAGAAAGGGTGATCGTGTTTGTATATACTTGCCAATGATACCAGAACTTGCAATTTCAGTGCTTGCTTGTGCCAGAATTGGTGCTATACATTCAGTCGTTTTTGCTGGTTTTTCTTCAACAGCATTATCAACTAGAATAAATGATTGTGATGCAAAGATGGTTATCACTTCAGATGGTTCTTTTCGTGGTGCTAAAACAATAGATTTAAAGGGTATTGTAGATGAGGCATTGGAAGATTGCTCAGGAGTTAAATCTGTTCTTGTTGCAAAACGTATAGATTCTGATATATATATGAAAGAGGGCAGGGACTATTGGTTGCAAAAGCTTTTAGACAATGCCTATCAGGAATATTCTGCTGTTGAAATGGATGCTGAAGACCCATTATTTATTCTTTACACATCGGGTTCTACTGGTATGCCAAAAGGTATGATGCATACAACGGCAGGTTACATGGTGTATTCAGCATATACCTTTAAAAATGTTTTCCAATATAGAGAGGAAGATGTCTATTGGTGCACAGCTGATATAGGTTGGATTACTGGGCATAGCTACATTGTTTATGGTCCTTTAGCTAATGGAGCAACCACTGTGATGTTTGAAGGTGTTCCTAGCTATCCTGATTTTGGACGGTTTTGGGAAATAGTTGAGAAACATAAAATCAATCAATTTTATACAGCACCAACCGCTATCAGAGCTTTAGCTAAACATGGTACAGAATTAGTCGATAAATATGATTTGTCGTCTTTAAAAGTGCTTGGTTCGGTAGGTGAACCTATTAACGAAGAGGCATGGCATTGGTATAATGACAATATTGGTAAGAAGAAAAGTCCAATTGTAGATACCTGGTGGCAAACAGAAACGGGTGGAATTATGATTACACCTATTCCTTTTTCAACTCCTACAAAACCAACATATGCAACTTTACCATTTATTGGTATTCAGCCTGCACTAATGGATGAAAATGGACAAGAAATCAAAGGCAATCAAGTAGATGGGCGATTGTGTATAAAGTTTCCTTGGCCTTCTATGGCGAGAACAATTTGGGGAAACCATCAGCGCTATAAGGACACTTATTTCTCTGCTTTTGAAAACATGTATTTTACAGGTGATGGTGCTTTAAGAGATGAGGTTGGTTATTATAGAATAACAGGTAGGGTAGATGATGTAATTATTGTTTCTGGTCATAATTTAGGAACTGCACCAATCGAAGATGCCATCAATGAGCACAATGCTGTTGCCGAATCTGCAATTGTCGGATTCCCTCATGATGTTAAGGGTAATGCGCTTTATGGTTACATTACTTTGAAGGATACAGGAGAAGGACGTTCTCATGAAAATGTTCGAAAAGAAATAAACCAACTGATAACCGATCGTATTGGCCCTATTGCAAAGCTTGATAAAATTCAGTTTACTGCTGGCTTGCCTAAAACAAGATCTGGAAAAATCATGAGAAGGATATTAAGAAAAATAGCGTCAAATGACACGAGTAATTTAGGTGATACAAGTACATTGTTGAACCCTGAGGTGGTTCAAGATATTATGGACAATGTTGTTTAGATATTTCTAATATTCAAAACCTTTAAGTTAAGCATCAAATCAAATTGTGGTTTGATGCTTTTTTATGTTTAAGTTTTTATATTCGCCGCAAATTAGAAACCGATGCTTAAAGCTGTTCTTTTTGATATGGATGGTGTTATTGTAGATACTGAACCTTTACACTATAAGGCCTATCATAAGATGTTTAGAGATGTAAATATTAATGTTGATGAAGATTTGTATGAATCATTCACTGGGCAATCTACAATTAATATTTGCAGACGCTTAGTCTATCATTTCAATTTGAATTTTGCACCAGAATATTTGATAAAATTGAAGCGTCAACATTTTAAATATTTATTTGAGCACGACAAAGACTTGAAATTAATTGATGGCGTATTAGAATTAATAGAAGATTATCACGATAATGATATAAAGCTTGTTGTGGCTTCTTCTGCTTCTATGTCTAATATCAACAGGGTATTTGAAAAGTTTGATTTAAATCAATACTTCTCTGGAAAATTTAGTGGTGCTGATTTAAAGGAGTCAAAACCACATCCAGAAATATTTATAAAGGCATCAGAGTTTACTGGTTTTTCAAATAAAGAATGCATGGTTATTGAAGATTCTACAAATGGTATTAAAGCGGCAAAAGGAGCTGAAATTTTCTGTGTTGGTTTTAAAAGCCCTCACTCATCCGGCCAAGACTATTCAGAGGCAGATTTAATAATTTCAGATTTTGACGCAATAAAACTTCATAAGCTTAATGGTGCATTGGGTCACTAACCGTACCTTTTTGTGATTTCTTCTACTACCTCCGCTGTTTTGGCTTCTTTAGCTTTAGAAGCCAATATTGTTGAGGGCACTTGTCTAACATCGCAATTTTGAATGCTACAGCGCTCGCAAGTAACACCAACATCAATTCTTTTTAAAGATTTGTGGTCTAGGAAATTAACTTTTCGACGTAATTGGGTATTTAATTTTATGCCGATAGCAATACTTCTAAAACGATCTGACCTAAAAGGGTCTTTGGTTGCAGAAGCAAATACTAAATATTGAGTGTTTTCTTCTGGGTAATTGGAGATTTGAATATCAAAAGCATGTTCCGAATCATTTTTGCTGACCTCTTCTAATACCTTGAGTGACATCCATCTTCTGCAATAATGCTCATTGTTTTCATTAGCCCTCGGTGTTTGTTGTTTTGCGAGGTGCAGTTCTTTATTGAGATAGAATAGATTAGAATCTTTGCGATGAGAAAATCTAAGAAAAAAGAGGTTATTTAAATTAAAATCCTTTGGTAGGATATTTGTTAATCGTTGATAAATGCTTTCAGGAGAACCGTTGTATTTAAAGAGTATTGCGTTAAAATCTTTTGTATTAAACTGTTTTTGCTCAAATAAATTTTTAACGTCATTGACAAAACTTTGCCTTGGTATTGTAAGAGCACCTGCAAAATATGACGCATAAAAATTATTGAGGACTTCGTCAAAGTTTTCAAATTTTATCCATGAAAATGTATATAGCCTTTCATTAATGTTTAAATAATTATAGGCAAGTTCCTTTGCGTAGATAAATGCACGTTGTGAGTCGTCAATACTTTTGGTTATTAATAATGTTTTGGTTTTTGGGACAAATATTGATCTTAAATTTTCAAGTTCTATATGTGCGCCTAATTCATCATTATTGATGGTGTATCCATATTCTTCTGTTAAGACGTCCTCTAATTCTTGGGTAGATATCTTTTCATTAAGATTAATTTGATAGGTTTTAGCAAATTTAATTACAGCTTGTTCTAAATCATCAAAATAATTATTGTTGGCTTCTTGAAACGAACGGACTGAAGCTAAATAGAAACTCTCTTTGCTAAAATTGTAATTCCTTGCGATCTCTATAATGGTACTTATAAAGGCGGTAACTTTTACTGGAGCATTTGATATAATATCTATCATGGTACTTTCTTGTATACCAAATAACTCTAATGGAATTTCTTTAAGCAATTTAGATTGTAGAATCTCACCAATTGGCGCTAGGTTTTTGTCTAGTTTTAAAGACACCATATCATCGTATGGGATATCAAGATGTTCTGAAAGTAGCACTATTTTATCGGGTTTAGGATATTTTTTACCCTTTTCGATTTCGTTCAAATATGATTTAGACATACCTGATAATTTTGATAAGCCAAATAGCGAAAGCCCTCGTTCTGAGCGTATTTGCTTCAGTTTTAGACCGAATATTAACTTTATATAATCTTGTTCCATAAAACAAATATAAACTTATTTGCGAATATCGATAAAAAGCGAATAAATTGGATTAGCGAACGTTCGCTTGTTTTTTTCAAAAACTTGTTGTAACATTGTTTCATCAAATCAAATCAATATGGAATATATAATCGAAACACCAAAACAAATTACATTCGCAAAAGACGTAAATAAGTACTACCCAAATATCTTAACTGAGGAGGCTTTATTGTTTATTAAACAACTACATAGAAAGTTTAATTCACAACGATTACAATTATTAGAAAAACGAAAAGGACAACAGGCTTTATTTGACCAAGGTCAATACCCAAGTTTCCCAAAGGAAACGAAAGATATAAGAGAAGGTAATTGGACCGTTAGTGAAATCCCTCAAGATTTATTAGACAGACGCGTTGAGATTACAGGTCCTGTTGATAGAAAAATGGTCATTAATGCTCTTAATTCTGGAGCGAAAACATTTATGGCAGATTTTGAGGATAGTAATGCGCCGAGTTGGTCTAACAATTTAGAAGGGCAACAAAATTTGTTAGATGCAAATAAAAAAGAAATTGAACTTATTGATGAAACAAGAGGAAAGCATTATAAATTAAATGATAAAACAGCAGTTTTATTGGTTAGACCAAGAGGATTGCATCTCAATGAACGTCATTTATTAGTTGATGGAGAAGAAGTGTCTGGTAGTTTATTTGATTTTGGTTTATATGTGTTTCATAATACTAAGATCTTGTTGGACCGAGATTCGGCACCATATTTTTATATCCCTAAACTAGAGCATTATTTGGAGGCACGTTGGTGGAACAGTGTATTTGAGTTTGCACAAGAATTCTTAAATGTTCCCAAGGGTACCTTTAAAGCAACCTTATTGGTTGAGACAATAACAGCCAGTTTTCAATTGAATGAATTAATCTACGAGCTTAAAGATCATATAGTAGGTCTCAATTGTGGTCGTTGGGACTATATATTTTCCTATATAAAGAAATTCAGAAATCATAAGAATTTTATTGTACCAAATAGAGATCAAGTAACAATGACAACACCTTTTATGGCTGCATATTCAAATTTGGTAATTCAGGTTTGCCATAAAAGAGGAATTCATGCTATGGGAGGAATGGCAGCTCAAATTCCAATTAAGAATAATCCCAAGGCAAATGAAGAAGCATTGGAAAAAGTTAGAGTAGATAAGGAACGTGAGGCAAAAAACGGACATGATGGCACTTGGGTTGCACATCCAGCACTGGTTGAAGTTGCCATTAAGGAGTTTGATAAATATATGCCAACTCCAAACCAAATTTTTAGAAAAAGAGAAAACTTATCAATCACTGAGTCAGATTTATTAGAAATCCCAAAAGGTACCATTACAGAAGCGGGAATTAGGAAAAACATCAATGTTGGTATTCTTTATATGGAAGCTTGGCTTCGAGGATATGGAGCGGTAGCCCTTTACCATTTAATGGAAGACGCTGCCACTGCTGAAATCTCTAGAACTCAACTCTGGCAATGGCTTAAAAATGAAGTTTTACTAGATGATGGACGTCAGTTCAATAATTCATTATTTGAGCAGTTCTTTGATGACGAAGTAGAAAAAATAGTAACGGAAGTGAGTGAAGAAAAAATTGAAAACACCAAATTCTGCGAAGCTGTTGAACTATTTAAGCGTTTAGTAACTCAAGATGAATTTGAAGAATTTTTAACACTCTCAGCATATAAACAACTTTAAAAAACAAATCCCGCTAATGCGGCAACATTTCACGGGATCGATATTAAATAATTAATACAAATCTAAATTATGAAAAATTTACCACA
The DNA here is from genome assembly GCF_046762865.1 of Winogradskyella sp. A2. NCBI lineage: Bacteria > Pseudomonadati > Bacteroidota > Flavobacteriia > Flavobacteriales > Flavobacteriaceae > Winogradskyella > Winogradskyella sp. A2. The sequence continues at coordinate 100,760 of NZ_JBKQXM010000009.1, read as the reverse complement.
AAGCAATTACTGCTCAGTACTTAAAACCGTAAGAGACCTCAAAAGTAAATACGGAGAAACATGGAATTCAATTCTTCCAGAAAATGTAGCAAGAATGAATCTTCAAAATCGTTTTAAAACAGGTTTAGACATTGCAAAATATACTGCTTCTGTTATGCGAAAGGATATGGCAGAGTATGACTTAGATTCTTCTAATTATACACAATCATTAGGATGCTGGCATGGTTTTGTAGCGCAACAGAAGATGATTGCAGTAAAGCAGCATCATAAAACCACAAGTAAGAGGTATTTATATCTGTCTGGATGGATGGTTGCAGCTTTACGTTCAGAATTTGGACCACTGCCAGATCAATCTATGCATGAGAAAACAGCTGTACCTAATCTTATTGAAGAAATTTATGATTTTCTCCGACAGGCAGATGCTATAGAATTAAATGATTTGTTTAGACGATTAGCTAATGGTGAAGATGTACAAGATCAAATAGATAATTTTGAATCTCACATTGTTCCTATTATAGCAGATATCGATGCTGGCTTTGGTAATGAAGAGGCAACCTACTTACTAGCTAAAAAGATGATTCAGGCAGGAGCATGTGCTATTCAGATTGAAAACCAGGTGTCCGATGCTAAGCAATGTGGACATCAAGATGGTAAAGTTACAGTACCACATGAAGATTTTATTGCCAAACTTAATGCAGTAAGATATGCATTTTTAGAGCTAGGTGTTGATGATGGTATTATTGTAGCACGTACTGATTCTGAAGGCGCAGGCTTAACTCAAAAATTACCTGTAAGTCAAGAACCTGGGGATTTAGCCTCTCAGTATTTAGCATTTGTTGATGCAGAAGAAGTAGCTATTGAAGATGCTAGGGAAGATGATGTACTATTAAAGCGTGATGGTAAACTTGTAAGACCTAAGAGATTGGCAAATGGTCTTTATAAATTTAAAGAAGGGTCTAATATTGATAGGGTAGTGCTAGACTGTATTACCAGTCTACAGAATGGTGCAGATTTACTTTGGATTGAAACACCAACACCAAACATTAAGCAAATTGCACTTATGGTTAATCGTGTTAGAGAAGTAATACCTAATGCAAAATTGGTTTACAATAATTCGCCATCATTTAACTGGACTCTAAATTTTAGGGATCAGGTCTATGAAGAAATGTTGTCTGAAGGTGAGAATATGACGGCATACGATAGAAATAATTTAATGCATGAAAGATATGATGATACTGAATTGAGCTATCGTGCAGATCAGAAAATAAAGTCGTTCCAAAAAGATGGTGCAAAAGAAGCAGGTATTTTCCACCATTTAATCACTTTACCAACATATCATACAACAGCATTACATATGAATGATTTAACCGAAGGTTATTTTGGAGATGAAGGCATGTTAGCATATGTGCAAGGTGTGCAGAGACAAGAAATAAGAAAGAAAGTATCTTGTGTTAAGCATCAAAGAATGGCCGGTTCTGACCTTGGTGATGACCATAAAGCTTTCTTTGCAGGAGATAAAGCATTAAAAGCTGGTGGTGAAAAGAACACTTCAAATCAGTTTGAAGATAAGACCGAAGTTAAAAAGGTCAATCAAAAACTTGGTGTTGTTGCTTAATAAAGTTGATTATGTAATAATCAGTTCTGTTTATTAATTAGTTAGATTGAAACACACTCAGAAATGGGTGTGTTTTTTACTATAATAAACCAATTCTATTATTTGATTTCATCAAATCATTAAGCTTGATTTCATTTTCTCTTTTTAAATAAGTGATCAACTTTAGAAATAACAATGCAGTAATAAAGGCATCACCCGATGCAGTATGTCTATCATGCTTTGGTATGTTGAATCGTTCTGAGAGTTCGTCTAAACTATAATGGTCTTTACCACTTTCTAGTTTTGTTTTTATAAATAGATGCCCTGTGTCTAGTACCTTATTATTTAGTTTGGGGAGTCCATTCCGTTTTAGGGCATTATTTATCATGGCCATGTCAAAAGCAGCATGATGAGCCACTAAAACCGCATTTTTCAAATAGCTTAAAAATTCTATAACGGCTTCTTTTTCTTCAATTTTTGAAAGCTTCCCTTCTTTGAGTAGTCCATGAATTTTTACCGTTTCGGCATTAAAACTATCTTGATTGAGATAACATTCAAGTTGATCTGAAATTTTGATTTTTAAATCCTCAATGGCAATGCATCCTATTGATAGGATTCTGTCATTTTTGGTATCGAGTCCAGTAGTTTCAGTATCAAAAACTACAAACCTGATTTTTTCTAATTCTTGAGTCTGTAAAGACTTAAAATGATTTATATAATTCACCCAAAATTCAGGATGAGATTTGCGCCTTAACCATTTCATTTTATAAGAGTTGTGTTAGTTTAAACCTGGTTTTAATAAGTTCTTGAATAGATTTTACAGCTCTGAAACTTCTTTTAAGCTTTAATCGATCACTCTTATTTAAGGATTGTAAGTCAATAAATCTACCGGAATCGTTATTTGCCAACCCTTGTTCGGTTCTGAATTTCAGTAAATCCATAAAGGCTTCTGCGCAAAACAAATAAACATCCTTGTTTTGAGGTTCTAGTTCCATCAACTTATCATAGCGCTCAACCGTATTATTTATGGATTTAATATTATGTGATAAGATTAATAGTCTAGCCGCATCGACTAAAGGCATCAAAGCACGTGCCTTAATATCGAATTGATCCTTGTGTGCTCCATCATCCTCAACTAAAAACTGTCTAAAGAAGCTTAATGGAGGAGGATTTTGTAAAGCATTTCTTCCTAAATAGGTTAAGAAAATATCATAGGATTTTATACTATTAAAAATATTATCAGATAGGTTTTCAACTATTTCCTTTTCACCATAAATTTGTTGATAATCAAAGAAGATTGTACAGAGCATTAAATTATCTTGGTCAGGTTTTGTAATCCATTTGTTAAATTGATTAGTCCATTCTGATAAAGACAAACACCATTTTGGGTTACTACCCATCATTTTTGCAGGACATAGTTCAAATCCAACAATTTCTAAAGACTTGTTAATTGTCGATGACAATTTCAGATAATAGGATTTAACCTTATCGTAATCTGTTTCAGAAACATCTTCAAATACAAGTGCATTGTCTTGGTCAGTGAGGAGTAATTGTTCTTGCCTTCCTTGACTTCCAATTGCAAGCCAAGCAAATTTATTAGGTGGAGTTTCATCTTGTTCTTTTATAGCTAAGTCAATTACTTTTTGAGTTATTGCATCATTAATAGCTGAAATCATCTTTGAGATGAAATCTATTGGAATGTCTTGTCCCAAATATCGTTTTAATAATCCTTCAGTTCTAAGTCTGATCTGTTTTAGTTGTTCAGGACTCTTACTGCGTTTAATTTCTTTAATTAGTGATGAAGCGTTGTTTTCTCGTAGAACGATTATGTCATGTTCTGAGAGGATTCCTTTTAAATCCGCGTTGTTTGTTCCATCCTCAGTGATACATAGATGCGTTATGCGATGTTTTAGCATGGCAATTTGAGCTTCAGCTACAGTGATATCTAATGGGAATGTTATTACTGGTGAGGACATTATTTTCGCAGCTGAATCTGAAATTGACCAATTACCTGTAGCAACCTTTGTTCTTAGATCTTTGTCCGTTATAATACCAATTGGTTTTGAGTTTTCCACAATGACGATTGATCCTACATGATTAGTAGTCATAATTTGTGCGGCCTCTTGAATTGTGGTTGTACTGGTACAAGTAATTGGGTTTTTTGAATAATCTGCAGTTTGTAAGTCAGAATTAACTAGAATTCCTAAGTTCTCTGAGTCATCAATCTCAATATTATTTGATTTTGTGTTCGAGATAAATGAATGCATCAAAAACTGACTAGCCTTCGAATTTGATGTTATGTAATCTTCTAATAGATTTGAAGATATGCTATATAGAATAGTTTCTTCTAAGGCATTAGCTCTTAATTTGTAATTACCTTTTCTCAAAAGTGCCCTTAAACCAAAAATATCTCCTTCATCACATTGATCAACTAATGAATTGACTGAATTGAATAAACCTACTGCACCATCTTTAATTACATAGAAAAAGTTTTCAATGGGTTCATCTATATTAAAAATAGATTCGTCTTTTTCGATATAAATTACATCAACTGCTTTGGAAATTGAGAATAGTTGATCTATGGTGAGCATATTAAAGGGAGGGAAGTCCTTTAAAAAATCATATATCCGCTCAGCTATGGTATTCATTTTAGCAATTTAGCTAAAAAATTAAGAGACTAATATGAGAATAGTCATCTTTTTTGCTAAATTGATATAGCTTTTATATGAACTAGACTAAGCGATTAGGAAATTACCCTTCAAATTCAAAGTCATCACCATTTTCACCATTACCTCGTCCAGAACGCTCCCTTTTCTTTTGTTGGTTAAATCTGTAGGTGAATGCAAGATTAAAGGATCTTACGCGCCATTGAAATTCACTTTCTGAAGTAAATGTTGGAGTAGTGGTTTCGGTAATTCGCTTTCTTGAATTAAAAACATCACTTATATTAAATGCCAATGAGGCTTTATCCTTGAATAAATCTTTACTAAAAGCAAGATTCATTGAAAAAACACCCTTACGTTCATTTTGAGCATCTACCGAAGGGCCTCTATAATTTAGACGTGTTTGCCAATCTATGTTGCCAGGTAAAGTGTATTTGTTATTAAGTCTAACAAACCAACTTGTATTTTCAGCACCAAAATCAGTGCCTTCGTAAAACCCTTCAGTTATGGATCGAAATAAATTAAAATTACCATTCATATTCCATTTTTTAGATGGTCTGTAGGTAAGTGTAAATTCAAATCCATAACGGTCATTAGTAGCTAAATTAATCGGTGAGCGACGAATTACTGGTACCTCTGTACCACCAACTATGGCAGTTTCTCCCGTTTCCTCTGTTATAAAAACAAATATATCAGTGGCATGGGTATAATAAATTGAACTATTTAAGGCCAGCTTGCCAAACTTGTTGTAATACCCTAAATCTAAAGTGTTGGAATAGCTAGGGTCTAAATCCGGATTCCCTTGAAATAAATTTGTTGCAGAACTACGAGATGGAAATGGATTGATAAATCTTGATCTTGGACGTCTAATTCTTCGGTTGTAACCCAAGGTGATATTTTGATCTTCACTCATTTCATAGGCCAAATTCACAGTTGGAAAAAGACCAACATAACTCTTTTTTTCAAAATCACCACTTGTTATCTGATCTATAGTAATACGTGAATCTTCCATTCTAAGACCTAATAAGTAGCTAAATTTTTCACCCATTTTACTACCAAATTGCGTGTAAAAAGCATTAACGTATTCCTTATATATTAAATTATTACTTAGGTTTTCATCAAGAATAAAATCTCCACTATCATTACTAAAAGCTAGGGCATAATCGGTATCTAAAGTTAGGAACCTACCTTGATAACCAGCTTCAAATTGACTTACTTCTCCAATTGGTTGCACGTAGTCTCCTTGTAAAAAAATACGATCTTGATTTTCGTCTGTTACAACGTCTTCAACATTAATACCATCTTGCTGAATCAATGAAGCCTCCAATTCAGTACTATTTTCATATTGAAAATTAGCCGTTAATTTATGTTCCGAATTACCATTAAACTGCTTATCAAAATTGACTGAATATTGGATGGTTTTGTCATCTTCAAATTCTGGGTCAAAACGTAAAGTTGTATTATTTAGAGTGTTATTTTCATCAAATTCTCTTAAGATATTTGTTGTTTCTTGCTCATTATTACTATCTCTATACTGGATTGCTGTAGTAAGTGAAGCCGTTTCATTGATGTACCATTCTACTCCAATATTGGTGTTTAATCCTTTTCTAATTCTGTCAAATTCTCGTTCTTCTTCAATTGAATTATTAGTACTAATAAATTCGGTATCTGTAAAAGAATTGCCAGGTACATTACGGTAGTTATAACTAGTTGTATTGAAAAAATTTAGATCCCCAGTTCTAAAATTAATATTCCCAGAAGCTCCAGCTTGCTCAGGATAACCTGCATTAACAGTAACTGCACCATTTAATCCAGTTAATTTACTTCGTCTTAAAATAATATTTAAAATACCTGCTTGACCCTCTGCGTCATATCTTGCTGAAGGAGATGTAATTACTTCAACTCTCTCAATCGCTTCAGCAGGTAATTGACGGAGGGCTTCTGTAGAATTTAAACCAACTAGGCCTGAAGGTTTACCATTTATCAAGATCCTTACATCATCATTTCCTCGTAAGGCCACATTACCTTCAACATCTACTGAAACCGATGGGACGTTATCTAAAACATCACTAACGGTTCCTCCTCTGACTGTAAGATCTTTACCAACATTATAAATTTTCTTGTCTAGCTTTATCTCAACGGTAGTTTTTTCAGCAATTATTTCCACTTCCTCCAAAGCTTCAACATCTGGTACTAATCCTACAGTTCCTAAATTGATGTTACGATTAATAGTTTTATTATAATAATCTTTGGTTTTATATGAAATGTATTCTACAGATATATTATAGGTTCCACTTGCAACTTTAATACTGAATTTTCCATTCAAATCAGTAATGCCTCCCGTTATAACTTTATTATTTGTATTAGATTTAAATGTGATTGTTGCATATTCTAATGGAATATTGCTTTCTTGTTCAACAACTATTCCTTCAACTTTTACTTCTCTTTGAGCGTTGCTAACACTAATAGAAATGACAAGTAATATTGTAAGTATTAATTTATTTTTCAGTTTCATATATTTTTAATTTATGAGGCAAATTTTTTAATAAAATCATTTTTAAAAGTTCTACCGATAGGAACGATAACATTGTTTTGAAGGAATACTTCGTTACCAGAAATCTTAATAATTTTATTAGTATTAATGATAAAGGATTTATGTATCCTGTAAAACATAGTATTAGAAAGTTGATTTTCCCAATGACGTAAAGGTTCAGCCGAAATAACTTTTTTGTTGTTAAAATGTATTTCTGTATAATCAGAATCTGCCATTATATAAATGATTTCTTTTGGTATAATTCTAATATGCTCATGACCGCTTTTTATGTAAAGCTCATTAGTGGATTTATTTACAGAAGCATTATTCACCTTAGAAATTGCTTTAATAAACCTTTGGAATGAAAAGGGTTTTAATAGGTAATCCACAACATTATATTCATAGCTTTCTAAAGCATAGTCTTGAAATGCAGTTGTGAGAATTATTGAAGGAGGATTAGATAAAGTTTTTAAGAAATCCATTCCTGATATTTTTGGCAGGTGTATATCTAGAAATATGAGATCAATTTGTTTTGAATTTAGTGTTTCAATTGCTTCTAATGAATCTGTAAAGGTCGCCACTAAGGTCAAAGAGCCAGTGTCTGCTATATATTTTTTTAAAAGACGTTGAGCAGGTAATTGATCCTCTATTATTATACAGTTCATTAATTTTTAGTTTTATTAAGATCTAAAGCAAGTTGTACTTTAAAGTTTTCATTATCGTCAGAAATTTTCAATTCGTGTGATTTGGGATACATCAAATCCAAACGTTTTTTTACATTTTGAAGGCCAATTCCTTGATCCAACTTATTTACATTTGTCTCTGATTGGTATGAGTTTGTACATCTAAAATTGAGAATTCCATTATCGCTAACATTAATATCTATGTTAATTGAAATGTTTTCTGTCTGACTTGATGCACTATGTTTAAAGGCGTTTTCTATAAAAACGGATAAAACTAAGGGTGCGATGTTATAGTTTTCTGGTATATTACCAATAGTATTGTTAACCTTACCACGACCTTCTATTTGGAGTGTACTTAAATTAATATAGTTCTTAAGATGCTCTATTTCTTTGTTTAAAGCGACGAATCTCGCTCTACAATCGTATAACATGTAACGAAGCACTGAGGATAATTCTAAGATAAGATCAGGAGTTTTTGGTGATTGCTCTACCGCGTAGGCATAAAGATTATTGATATTATTAAATAGAAAATGGGGATTAATCTGTGATTTAAGATATTGTAATTCGCTCTCTTTTGCATAGTTCTTTAACTCATGAACTTCACGTTGTTTAATGAGTGCATCCCATGCAAACTTAAAACCAACCAATATGGTTATTGTAGGCAAGGTGCTCATTAAGTTATAAAAAATGCCCAAAAACCTTCTGCCTCGTGTTTCAGGATAATAGATTTGTTCTAGAACAGCTTCTTCTGTTAAAATCACTATGGCAATTAAAAGAAGCGAGTAAAGCGCAAAATGCCAGTACCGATTTTTATAAAGAAATTTTGGTAATAGAATGTAGTTAATAATTAGCGCTGCAATTGCAAAGTTTAGATAAAATAAAATCTGATGAGCTTCTATACCAGGTAAGCGCCTGTCAAAAGCAAAAAATATGAACACAATAATATTAAGTGCAATTTGAAAAAAAAGCTCTTTTAAATTAAGCGGTGATGTGTTAATATTTGATTTCACACCGCAAAAATACGTTTTTATTATACGGTGTTTAGTTGAAAAACGTGAATGGTAAGTACTATTACCTTAATGACATACTTTTACCTGTAAAGCGCAACCGATTATTTTTTAAAAGGCTATTTTAGTATAGGATTTATCCTTTTTTCTTCTTTTTCTTCTTTTTCTTTTTTGCCTCTTTTTCGTCGAAATCTCCCGTAATCATAGCTTGAATTTTCTTCATGTCACCTTCTGAAATCAAAGTTTGTAATTCTTTAAAGTGTGAAGTTTCAAGACCTTTTATAGCGTTTTGTCTATCTAAACTGTGATCAAATCGAGTCTTTAAAATTGCAATTTTCGCATCGTAAAAGGTTAATAAATGCTGTCTTATTATCTCTTTCTGAAACTCATCTCCTTCAAGAGTAGTTAAAAAATTATCAATGTACTCTAGTTTACGTTCTTCAATCATTCGTTTGCGTTTCTCAATGTCTTGCTGAGATGGTTCACTGCTCACTTGCGGATTACCCATTCTATCTCTTCTAGTTTGACTGTATACATTTAGTCCTAAGAAAAGTAATATTAATGCTATAATTATTTTTTTCATTTTTAGAGTTTAAATAATTTCATTTATCATTTCTGGTGGTCTGCCAACTACAGCTTTACTGCCATTTACCACAATTGGTCGCTCAATTAACTTTGGATTGGTAATCATTGCCTCAACGATCTCAGTATCGGTTAGCGATTTACCTTTAAAGTCTGATTTCCAAATTGCTTCATTCTTTCTTACAAGCTCAATTGGTTTAATTTCGAGTTTTTCAATAATATCCTTTAGTTCTGATACATTAAGTTTTTCATCTAAATAATTTACAATACTAAAAGGCTTACCTGTTGACTCAATGATCGCAAGACCTTCTCTTGATTTTCTACATCGTGGATTATGGTAAATAGTAATCATTCTATAAATTGATTGTGTAGTTGTTTAATTCTTTAATTAATGCTTTAGGGCTTTCAAAATGTATGCCATTTATGCCTAATTCTTTTGCAGCATTAATATTTCTTAGGTTATCATCAATAAAAATTGAATTTTGAGGCGTAATATTAAATCTATTTAAAGTTAATTCATAGATGTCTTTAAACGGTTTTCTTGTTTTTTCTTCACCAGAAACAACAATTCCTTCGAACCAATGTAAAAATTCAAAACGGTCTAAAGCAATTGGGAAAGTCTCATGACTCCAATTTGTTAAAGCAACAACTTTATATTTTGGATCAAGTATTAATGCTTGCAAGATTTTGACCGTTCCTTCAATAGAATCACCAAGCATTTCAACCCATCTACCATAATACATTCTAATGAGTTCCTCATGTTCAGGAAACATGGCGACTCTTTCTTCAGTTGCCAATTCTAATGGGTAACCTGCATCTTGATTTTCATTCCAGTCATTTGTGCAAATATTTTCAAAAAACCAATTCATTTTATCACGATCACCTTTAAACACATCGAGATAAACATACTCAGGATTCCAATCAATTAGAACACCACCTAAATCAAATATTATTGTATCAATCTTAATCATTTATAACGCATTTGAGTCTTCTTCTTTTTGTCCCATCATCATAAGATAAGATTTCAAAAAGGGTTCTATATCTCCATCCATTACGGCATCTACATTGCCAGTTTCATGACTGGATCTTACATCTTTCACTAGCTTATATGGGTGCATTACATAATTTCTAATTTGGCTTCCCCATTCAATTTTCATCTTGCCAGCTTCAATATCATCTCTCTGTGCCATTTGTTTCTGTAATTCAATCTCATACAATTGAGATTTTAACATCTGTAATGCCCTAGCGCGATTATCGTGTTGAGATCTTGTTTCTGAACACTGAATTTGAATACCAGTTGGTTTATGCAAAAGTTGAACTTTTGTTTCGACCTTATTAACATTTTGTCCTCCAGCACCACTTGAACGCGCAGTTGTAATTTCAATATCTGCAGGATTTATTTCAACTTCGATGGAGTCATCAACCAATGGATAAACGTAAACAGAGGCAAAACTTGTGTGACGCTTAGCATTACTATCAAAAGGAGAAATCCTTACTAGTCTGTGTACACCATTTTCGCCCTTTAACCAACCAAAGGCATAGTCGCCTTCTATTTCTAACGTTACAGTTTTTATACCAGCAACATCGCCTTCTTGATGGTTGAGTTCTTTTATTTTAAAGCCACTTTTTTCGGCATACATTAAATACATGCGCATTAACATGCTTGCCCAATCACAACTTTCCGTACCACCTGCGCCTGCCGTAATTTGCAGAACTGCACTAAGGCTGTCACCTTCCTCTGAAAGCATGTTTTTGAATTCGAGTTTTTCTAAAGCATTAAGAGCTTTTTCAAAGCGAACTTCAACATTTTCCATGGGAGCTTCATCTTCTTTGTAGAACTCGTAAATAACTTCTAGGTCTTCATAAAGCGTATTGGCATACTCAAAATCCTTTACCCAGCTTTTCTTTTCTCTTAAGGAACGCATAACCTGCTCAGCTTTTTTAGAGTCGTTCCAGAAGTTAGGGTCGAACGTTTGTTCTTCCTCGTTCGCGATTTCTATCAACTTAGCATCTAAGTCAAAGATATTGCCTTAGCTTAGCTAGGCGTGTATTTAGATCTTTAATTTGATCTGATGTTATCATATACAAGTACTATTTTGACAAATATAAGTTGCTCTAATAAAGTGCCATAATTTTATGCTGTTTTTTTGATTTTCCGTAGTTTTAAAAACTATTTTGAATTCTTTTAAGTTTTTCAATTAGAAGTATTTTTGAAAAAACCTTTTCCTAAATGATAATAGATTTACGCAGTGACACCGTGACAAAACCAACTAAAGGAATGTTAGATGCTATTATAAATGCTGAGGTTGGTGATGATGTCTATAAAGAAGATCCAACTGTTAACGCATTAGAAGAAAGACTTGTAGAGATGTTTGGTATGGATGAAGCTTTGTTTTTTCCTACTGGTAGTATGGCCAATCAGGCAGCACTCAAATTACACACTAATCCTGGTGAACAAGTCATATGTGATAAATATGCACATATCTATAATTATGAAGGTGGTGGTGCTTCTTTTAATAGTGGGATTTCTTGTAAATTAGTAGATGGTGAAAGAGGTATGTTCACAGCAGAGCAAGCAGAAGCTTCAATTAATCCTCCAGATTTTTATCATAGCCCTTTAACTTCATTAATAGAAGTAGAAAACACCACAAATAAAGGTGGTGGTGCTTGTTGGGATTTTGAAGAACTAAAAAAACTTAGAAAAGTTGCAGATAATCATAATCTTGGTTATCATTTGGATGGAGCAAGACTTTGGAACGCTTTGGTTGCTTCAAATCATACACCAAAACAATATGGTGATTTGTTTGATACTATCTCAGTTTGCTTAAGCAAAGGATTAGGTTGCCCAATAGGTTCAGTTTTGTTAGGTAATAAAGAACTAATGCAAAATGCGATTAGAGTTAGAAAAATTTTAGGAGGTGGTATGCGACAAGTAGGTTATCTCGCAGCGGCAGGGTTGTATGCATTAGAACATAATGTAGATCGTTTAAAAGAAGACCATAATAAGGCCAAGGAAATAGGTGAGGTTCTTCAGGCATTAAGTATGATAAAAAAGGTTGAGCCTATTGAGACAAATATTATAATATTTGAACTTAAAGATTCAATAGACGAAACAAGGTTTTTAAATGTATTAACATCTAAAAATATACAGATTATTGGTATGGGTAGTAATAAGTTGAGAATGGTGACCCATTTAGATTACACAGACGAAATGCATAATGCTCATTTAGAAATTCTAAAAAACTTGAAGATTTAAGCTTGAATAACTTTTCGCGAGTTAAATGATTATTTAAACATATCCATTCCTGGAATGTTTGGCATGCCTTCTTTAGCAACAGCAGCTAATTCCGCTTCATTAACTTTTGTTGCCTTTTCAATAGCTTTATTTATAGTTAAAATCAAATAGTCTTCTAGCATTTCTTTATCCTCCAGCAACTCATCATTAATTTCTAATGATTTTATCGTTCGGTTTGCAGTAATTGTCACCGAAAGTTTATTATCACTACTAGACTCATCTAAGAGCACAGAATTTAGACGTTCTTTGGTTTCTTCAACTTTCTTTTGGGCCTCTTTAAGTTTACTCATCATACCCATCATATCTCCAAACATAATCTTCAATTTTATATTATAGAGCACAAAATTAGTAAATTGCTCAACTTTTTTGGCCTAAATAATTATAAAGCAATGTTAAAGAAATTAAATGTGAAATACCCAATTGCAAAGAAAATACCACATAAATTAGAGATACATGACGATGTTCGCATTGACAATTACTTCTGGATGAAGGACAGAGATAACCATGAGGTAATTGATTATCTGAAGGCTGAAAATGACTATTGTGACCAACAAATGTCTCACACAAAGGAGTTTCAAAAAGAGCTATTCCAGGAAATGAAAGCCAGAATTAAGGAAGACGACTCGTCTGTACCTTATAAATATAATGGTTATTGGTACATTACTAAGTTTGAAAAGGGTAAGGATTATCCTATTTATACTAGAAAAAAGGACACCCTTGAAAATCCTGAGGAACTATTATTTGATGGCAATGAAATGGCCAAAGGGCAGAGTTATTTTAAAATTGTTGGTATTAGTATTAGCTCAGATAATAAATTAGTTTCATATGGTATTGATTTAACAGGAAGACGCCAATATACCATTCACATTAAGAATCTTGAAACCAATGAAATTTTAAAGGACAACATTGAAAATACAACCGGGTCTTCTAGCTGGGCAAATGATAATCAAACGATATTCTATACAAAAAAAGACCAGGTTACATTGAGAGCTTATCAAATATTTAAGCACAAACTTGGAGCAACCAAGGATAGCCTCGTATTTGAAGAAGATGATGCAACTTTTGGTGTCACAGTTTACAAAACCAAATCTAGAAAGTATATCATAATTGCATGTTATAGTACATTAACTAATGAGTATCACATTTTAAATGCTGATAATCCAGATGGAAAATTTCAATTGTTTCAAGAAAGAATTAGAGGTGTAGAGTATAGTATCTCTCATTATAAGGATTATTTTTTTATCCTTACGAATAAGGATAAATCTACTAATTTCAAACTTATGAAAACCTCTATAAACAACACTTTTATAGATAATTGGGAAGAAGTAATCCCTCACCGAAAAAATGTTTTAATTGAAAATATAGATATTTTCAAGGAATATTTAGTGATAAGTGAAAGGAACAATGGCTTAAACAAAATACGTATTAAGCGTTGGGATAATCATGAGGATTATCATTTACCTTTTGATAATGAGACATACACGTGCTACACAACTACAAATATTGAATTTGACACTGATGTCTTAAGATATGGCTATAATGCACTTACTACACCTGCCTCAATTATTGAGTACGACATGAAAACCAAATCAAAAAAGGTGTTAAAAGAGCAAGAGATTTTAGGTGGTAAATTCCAAAAAGAAAATTATGTTTCCGAAAGACTTTGGGCCAAAGCAGAGGATGGGACCAAAATACCAATATCCATTGTTTATAAAAAAGGCATCAAAAAAAATGGTAAAAACCCACTATTACAATATTCTTACGGTAGTTATGGTTCTACAGTAGATCCATATTTTTCTACGATTAGACTAAGTTTGTTAGATAGAGGGTTTATTTATGCAATTGCACATGTTAGAGGAGGAGAATACCTTGGCAGAAAGTGGTATGAGGATGGTAAATTACTAAACAAAAAGAATACTTTTTCAGATTTCTTAGCATGTTCAATAGAATTGATAAAACAACGATACACATCTTCTAAGCACCTATATGCTATGGGTGGAAGTGCAGGAGGCCTTTTAATTGGTGCAATTATTAATGAGGCACCAGAATTATACAACGGGGTTATTGCAGCCGTGCCATTTGTAGATGTTGTTACAACAATGTTAGATGATTCTATACCATTAACAACTGGTGAGTATGATGAATGGGGAAACCCAAATGACAAGTTATATTATGACTATATGAAATCATATTCGCCATACGACAATGTAGATGCTAAGAACTATCCAAACATGTTGGTCACCTCAGGGTTACACGATTCTCAAGTTCAATACTGGGAGCCTTCTAAATGGGTTGCAAAATTACGCGATATGAAGACAGATTCTAATGCGTTGTATCTAAGAACTAATATGGAGGCCGGACATGGCGGTGCTTCAGGACGATTTGAAAGTCTTAAGGAAGATGCCGAGGAGTTTGCATTCTTACTACATCTTGAAGGAATAAAGACCTGATTCAAAAAAAAATGTTACTTTTGCGAGGTTTAAGTCATCATTTTATTAAATTGATGAGTGATAAATAGCATTTATGAGCAACAACAAAAATGTATTTGATAACGTATTGCAGCTGATTGGCAGTACTCCCTTAATCAAATTAAACAAAATGACTGCCGACTTTAAAGGCGATTATTATGCTAAAGTTGAAGCGTTTAATCCAGGTCATTCCTCTAAAGACAGAATAGCATTACACATAATTGAAGAAGCAGAGCGTCAAGGAATTTTGACACCTGGTGATACAATTATTGAAACTACATCTGGTAATACAGGTTTTAGTATTGCTATGGTTAGTATTATTAAAGGCTATGAGTGTATACTTGCAGTGAGTTCAAAATCTTCTGCCGATAAAATTGATATGTTAAAGTCAATGGGAGCGAAAGTATATGTTTGTCCTGCTCATGTTAATGCTGATGATCCAAGGTCTTATTATCAAGTAGCAAAACGATTACACGAAGAAATAAAAGGTTCTATATATATTAATCAATACTTTAATCAATTGAATATTGATGCTCATTACAACACAACTGGGCCTGAAATTTGGGATCAGACAGAAGGTGAAATAACTCACCTTGTGGCTTGTAGTGGTACTGGTGGGACAATTTCTGGTATTGCTAAGTATTTAAAAGAGCAAAATCCAGAGGTAAAAATTATAGGTGTTGATGCTTATGGTTCAGTCTTAAAAAAATATCACGAAACACGTGAATTTGATGACAAAGAGATTTATCCATATCGTATCGAAGGATTAGGTAAAAACCTTATTCCTTCTGCAACAGACTTTGATACCATTGACAAATTCGTAAAGGTTACTGATGAAGAAAGTGCACATACAGCAAGAGAAATTTCTAATACTGAAGGCCTTTTTGTAGGATACACAAGCGGTGCTGCAATGCAGGCTATTAAGCAATTAAATGAAGGTGGAGAATTTAAATCAACCGATAAGGTAGTCGTTGTTTTTCCTGACCATGGATCAAGATATATGAGCAAAGTATATAGTGATAAATGGATGCAAGATCAAGGATTCTTTGATAGTAAGCACGAAGTACATACTACCATAGAATATATAAAGTAATAAAATAACACTAATAATATAAGCCTATCATGGTAGTTCCATGATAGGTTTTTTTTATGTTGAAAACCGTGTGAATAGTCAAAAAAAATAAATTATGCTGTCATAATATTATTAACTAATTTTGCACGAACTAACAAGATTAAATTAACTAAACTTTAAGAGTTTCATGGTGTAATTAAAATCACTAATGAATCGATTAATGGCAAACTTAACTAATGAAAGATTTATTTGAAAAGATTTATAGAGATAAGGGTCCTTTAGGTAAATGGGCATCTCAAGCTGAAGGTTATTTTGTGTTTCCTAAATTAGAAGGTCAAATTTCTAACAGAATGAAATTTCAGGGTAAGGAAGTGATAACTTGGAGTATAAATGATTACTTGGGTTTGGCAAATCATCCTGAGGTTAGAAAAATAGATGCAGAAGCTGCGGCTGAATATGGCTCTGCTTATCCAATGGGTGCTCGTATGATGTCTGGGCATACAGAATTGCATGAGCAGTTACAAAATGAACTTGCAGAATTTGTTAGTAAAGAGGCAGCATATCTTTTAAATTTCGGTTATCAAGGTATTATGTCAACAATTGATGCTTTAGTGGGCAAGGATGATATTATTGTGTATGATGTCGATGCACATGCATGTATCATTGATGGTGTGCGATTACATATGGGTAAAAGATTTACTTATAAACATAATGATGTTGCTAGTTTAGAAAAAAATCTTGAACGTGCCACTAAAATGGCAGAGCAAACAGGAGGAGGAATTCTTGTTATTTCAGAAGGTGTTTTTGGAATGCGAGGTGAGCAAGGAAGATTAAAAGAGATAGTTGAATTAAAAAAGAAGTTTAATTTTAGATTTCTAGTAGATGATGCACACGGTTTTGGAACTTTAGGAGCAACAGGTGCAGGTGCAGGTGAAGAACAAAGTGTACAAGATGATATCGACGTTTATTTTGCCACGTTTGCAAAATCTATGGCAAGTACTGGAGCATTTATTGCTGGAGATAAAGAAATTATCGATTATCTTAAATATAACCTTCGTTCTCAAATGTTCGCAAAGTCATTGCAAATGACATTGACTAAGGGTGCACTTAAGCGTTTGGATATGTTGAGGACTATGCCAGAATTAAAACAAAATCTATGGAAGATTGTAAACGCATTACAATCTGGTCTTAAAGAACGTGGTTTTGATATTGGTACAACTCAAAGTTGTGTAACACCTGTGTATTTAAAGGGTAGTATTCCTGAAGCAATGGCATTAGTAAGAGATTTAAGAGAGAACCACGGTATATTCTGTTCTATTGTCGTGTATCCTGTTATACCAAAAGGATTGATCTTATTAAGAATGATTCCGACTGCTACTCATACATTAGAGGATGTAAAACTTACGTTAGATGCCTTCGATGCAATTAGAGAGCGCCTAACCAATGGAACTTATAAAAGAATGTCAGCGGCTTTAATAGCTGCCATGGGCGAATAGACATTTACATTCAAAATAAATAAGAAAGACTTTGTGGATACAAAGTCTTTCTTTTTTTTAAAAAAGGTTTTTCCTGAATGTTTTACGCCTCTTATAAACCAGTGGATCAAAATGCTTCCATATTTTATGAATAGCATCGTTATCCTCTAATTCTGGTGTTCTATAGCAATTTTCAATACCTAGAGCTTTAAAAGTTTCGTAATATTCATTAAAAATCACAGCATGTACACCCTTATTTTGATAGTCAGGATGAATACCGATAAGATAAAAAATGACATCTTTACTTTTCTTTTTAGCTTTTAATATGTGTCTAAATCCGAAGGGGAATATTTTCCCTTTAGCTTTTTGCAAGGCTTCTGCAAAACGAGGCATAACAATAGCAAACCCAATCAGATTATCGTCTGCATCTATCACAAATTTAATGTACTCTGGATTAACAAAACTTATAAACTTTTTCTTAAAATATTCTTTTTGGATATCTGTGATTTCAACGAAGGAAGAAAGCGCAGCATAACTTTCGTTAAATAGATCAAACATTTTGTCCGCATAAGGCATCACCTCTTCAGTTTTTGTAAACTTAAGGGCTGTGAGATTATAACGACGTTTTATAAGCCTTTGTGCTTTTGCAAAGTTTTCTGGGGTAACATTTTTAAAAGGAAATTTACTTTCGGAATATTCTTTTTCAATTTGATAGCCATGCTTTATATAGTGCTCTACATAATAAGGATGATTATACCATGTGATCATTGGTGCGATACTATCAAACCCTTCAGTCATTACTCCAACTTTGTCCAAGTTAGAGAACCCAACAGGTCCTTCAGCATAATCTAATTTATTTTCCCTACCAATGCTTTCAACCATTTCCAGTAAAGATTTGCTAACCTCAAAATCATCAATAAAATCAAACCACCCAAAACGCATTTTCTTTTGTTTTTGGCCTTTAATTTCTAACCAATTTATTATTGCAGCTACACGGCCAACAACTTCATTTTCTCTATAAGCTAAGAAAAATCGTGCATCAGCATCCTTAAATACTGGATTTTGGTCTTTATTGAATGTTTTTACTTCTTCTGAAATAATAGGGGGAACCCAATATTTTGAACCTTTGTAAAGCTTAAACGGAAATTTAACAAAGGTTCTTAATCCTGATTTTGAAGAAACTTCTTTTATTGTAATCATATGGTTGGTTAAGGTAATTTTAGTCTAGTAACCGTTATCAATTTTCTTGTCCTTATGAAAATCTAAACGATAAGATGCACCTAATGCTATATTAAATACTGAGGGTGTGTCCTTTGTATTAAACGCAATATTAGCATCTAATTGAAAATCCTTACTCCATAAATATGCACCACCTACCCTGAAAATATTATCTGCATAGAAGTCGCTGTTTATTCCTTGTGCTTCGCCAAATATTACCCATTGTGGATTAAACGAATGTGTCAATGTAAGTACATATTGAAAAATTGAATCATCACTCCCTATTCTGTCTTGTATCAAATTCATTACAAACACCCAACCTCCATTAAAATTGTTTTGTGTTGCAATCATTACTTTTGGACTAAAACCTTCTACGCTTGCTGCTGTGTAAGGATTAGGATCACTATCAAAATTTGCACCTACATATACTGCGACCGCAGGTATTAATGATTTCCACTTAAACGCTCTGTTTGCATGATAGCTATAGAGGTTTGGTTTATCGTCTTCAGCATTTTTATATGGGTCATAAACCAAGTATTTAGCACCCAGAGTAAAATTTTTAAAATTTGACCTATTGTTTTCAACTGGGATTGCTGCATTATTAAACGTTATTTTGTCATTCTGATATATACCGTCAAGAGAAAATTCAAGTTGTTCAAATAATACACCATATCTAATGGAAAAATCAAAGCCAAAACCACCTACTTCATAATTGAGAGGTGTGTGTTCTTCTTTAACAGTAAAAGCACCAGCTTCAAATTGAAGTATGCCAGTACCTACAGAAAATGCACTTTCTGAAACACCAGGTCTGTTAGAATTAATGACTTCTGTGTATTGACCAAAAGCTGAAAAAAAACTGAATGAAATTAGTAAGGTAAGTAGTGATCTGAGTATTTTCATTGGTTTTTGTTTAAAGTCAAATATATATATTTTATAGTTTTTTTAGGGAATTATAACGTATTATAAATTATGAGAATTGTATTTTTGATATGAATTTGATAAAATGATATATACCGCCTCGGTAATGGGATTATTAAGAACTACATTAATTATTTTATTAATCTATTTTGGATTAAAGATACTGTCACGCATTTTCACACCATTATTATTGAGATTTGTGGCGAAACAAGCAGAACAACGATTTGGAGATCAATTTGGTGGATTTCAAAATCAAAACAATCCTCAAAATGACATAAGAAAAGAGGGTGAAACAGTTATTGACAAAATGCCTAATAAGACCAAAAACTCAAATGATAAAGTAGGTGAATATATCGATTACGAGGAAATTGAGTAATTCCTACTCAATTCTTTTCAAAAAAATAACTACTTTTCAGAATCATTCAATTTATACATAATTCATGTCATTTTCTTTGAAGAAATTCCTTCCGCATCTTTTTGTTTTACTAGGATTTGTTATTTTATCATTGGCTTATTTTAGTCCTGTTTTAAAAGGTAAGAAAATATACCAAAGTGATATTATGCATTACATTGGTATGGCCCAACAGCAAAAGGAATTTGCCAAGTCAACAGGTGAAGAAACGTATTGGACAAACAGTGCTTTTGGAGGAATGCCAACCTACCAGTTAGGGGCAAAATATCCTCATAATTATATTAAGAAATTAGATTTAACCTTACGGTTTCTTCCAAGACCAGCAGATTATTTATTCTTATATTTTTTAGGTTTTTATATTCTTTTGCTTTGCTTAAAAGTTGATTTTAGACTTGCAGCCTTAGGGGCATTAGCATTTGGCTTTTCTACATATTTAATAATTATACTTGGAGTAGGCCACAATTCTAAAGCGCATGCTATTGCATACATGCCATTGGTTTTAGCTGGAATTGTTTTAACCTTTAGAAAGCAATATATCTTAGGGTTTTTATTAACTACTATAGCACTTGGATTAGAGATAGTCGCCAATCACTTTCAAATGACATATTATCTTCTTTTACTGGTTTTAGTATTAGGAATTGCCTATTTAATTGACGCGTATAAAAAGAAACTCTTACCTCACTTTTTTAAATCTGTGGGTATATTAGGAGTTGCTGCTATTATCTCTGTAGGATTAAATGCTACTAATTTCTTGGCTACTCAGGAGTATGTAAAAGAAAGTACACGTGGCAAAAGTGAGCTAACAATAAATCCTGATGGTTCACCAAAAGAAGTTTCAACAGGATTATCTAACGAATACATCACTGAGTATAGTTACGGAATATGGGAAACTTTTAATCTTTATATACCTAAATTCATGGGTGGTGGAAATAGGGAAGATGTAGGTAAGGAATCAGCAATTTATAGGGCTTATGTAAATTTAGGAGCTTCTCCAATTGAGGCGTTGGAGGCATCTAGAGAAGCACCGATGTATTGGGGAGATCAGCCCATAGTTGAAGCACCTGCTTATGTAGGAGCAGTTATAATTTTTCTATTTGTACTTGGGTTGTTTTTAGTAAGGGGAAGATTAAAGTGGTGGTTAGTTGGTGGAACAATACTGTCATTGCTATTATCATATGGCAAAAACCTAGATTTTTTAACCAACTTCTTTATTGATTATGTGCCATTATACAATAAATTCAGAGCAGTAAGTTCTATACAAGTAATATTAGAATTGTGTATTCCAATACTTGGTGTTTTTGCATTAGTACGGTTGTTTAATGATTTTCAAAAGAATGAAGAAAAATTAAAGTATTTAAAATACACAGTCATTATTACTGCCGGTCTGTGCCTTGTTTTCTTATTATTTAAATCTACTTTATTTGATTTTGAAGGATTACGTGATGATCGATATGCACAAGCCTATGGCGAACCTTTTGTAGATGCCCTGGTTAAAGACAGAAAGGCTTTATTTACTTCAGATACATTAAGAACTTTAATCTTTGTCCTACTGTCTGCTGGCACTGTTTTACTTTATATAAAGGAAAAGCTATCAGAAAAATTAGTGATTATTGTATTTGCAATTTTATTGTTATTCGATTCAGTTTCTGTTAACAGAGAATATGTAAATAATGATAATTTTAAACCAGCTCGTTTAGTAGATAAGCCATATCAACTTAACGCAGCAGATAAGGAAATACTACAAGACAAAAGTCATTTTAGAGTATTGGACATGTCATCTCAAGGTCAGAGTCAGCCTGGAAGAGCAGCATATTTTCATAACTCATTATTCGGCTATCATGCGGCAAAATTGGGAAGATATAATGAGCTATTAGATTTTCATGTTTATCGTAATAATATGAATGTGTTGAATATGCTTAATACAAAGTACATTATTATTGAAGAACAAGGTCAATTGCTACCATACACAAATAAAGAGACAAATGGTAACGCCTGGTTTATTTCAGGATTTGAAAGTGTCAAAAGTGCTAACGAAGAAATAAAAGCACTCGATAGTTTAGATACTAAAACAAAAGCGGTAGTACAAACGTCCATTATTGAAACTAATAATTTTAGAAATAACTTCTTGGTAGATTCTATTGCCTCAATACAGCTTAAAGAATTTAGACCAAATTACTTAAAATACGAGTCTAATAATAGCAATGATGGTTTCGCTGTATTTTCAGAGATATACTATCAGCCAGGATGGATTTCATCAATTGATGGTAAAGAAGTTCCTCATCAACGTGTTAACTATGTTTTAAGGGGAATGTTTATACCTAAGGGTAATCATATTATAGAATTTAAATTTGAACCTCAAGTGGTTAAAACAGGAAGTAACATAGCATTAGCCAGCTCTGCCATATTAGGCATCTTATTAATATTGGGTGTATTTTACGAGTATAAACGGAGTAAAACTGATGCTTAATTGAACTAATGCAATCTAAGAAAGTTTTAGTAATAACTTATTATTGGCCACCAGCTGGAGGTCCTGGTGTACAGCGATGGTTAAAATTTGTAAAATATCTACCAGATTTTAATATAATCCCTATAGTTTATTGTCCAGAAAACCCAAGCTATCCAATAATTGATGAGAGTTTAATTGATGAGGTTTCAAATGATATAGAGGTAATAAAAAAAACAATTAGGGAACCGTATGGATTAGCTCGTATATTTTCAAAAAAAAGTGCAAATAAAATAAGCTCTGGTATTATCCCTAGAGTAAAAAAGCAATCTTTTATAGAAAAATTATTGCTTTATGTTAGAGGAAACTATTTCATTCCAGATGCACGAAAAAATTGGATTAATCCTTCCGTAAAATTTCTTACCAAATACTTAACTGAAAGTGGCATAAATACTATTGTAACTACAGGACCACCACATAGTCTTCATTTAATAGGCTTAAATATAAAGAATGCCATAGGAGTAAAGTGGATAGCCGATTTTAGAGATCCATGGACAACCATAGGATATCATAAAGAGTTAAAATTAACTCCTAGAGCTGAGAGAAAGCATAGAACTCTCGAATCTCAGGTACTCAACAGTGCTGATGAGATAATTGTTACTAGTAATAATACTAAAACTGGGTTTTCCTCTAAAACAAGCCAACCTATTACAGTAATTACAAATGGTTATGATCGTCATAACGTAACGAATGACCAGAAAGATGAAAATTTCACGTTCTCACATATAGGATCATTATTATCTGAAAGAAATCCTCAAGTATTGTGGGAAGTTATTTCAGAAATCATTTCTGAAAATGATGATTTTGCTGAAAAGTTCCAATTAAATTTAATTGGAGTTGTAAGCGAGGAGGTATTACAATCAATTAAAGACCATCAACTTGATAATTATTTGAATGTTGTTGGCTATGTGGAGCATAAAGAAGCATTAGCTTATCAAATGAAATCGCAAGTATTATTATTGATTGAAATTGATTCTGAGGATACAAAAACAATAATACCAGGTAAGGTTTTTGAGTATTTGATTTCTGAAACTCCAATTTTAGCCGTCGGTCCATCTGATTCTGATGTGGAGAAAATAATAAAATCTACAAATACTGGGTATTATTTTACTTATGATGCCAAGGCTAATCTAAAGACTCAAATTTTATCATTATTTGCAGATTACAATTCGCAGAATATAGAAGTAAATGCAGTTGGCATAGCACAATATAGCCGTAAAGCCTTAACCGAAAAATTGAGCAAAATTATAAATAGGGTTTAATTACGATGCCTTAATCATAAATAAAATTAAGTTGTAAATTGCCTTACAATGGGCATCATTTTAAAACAATCTTTCAAAAATACCATTAGTACTTATCTAGGTTTTGGTATAGGTGCTATTAACACGCTTTTCCTTTATACAAATTTTCTAACTGATCAGTATTATGGCCTAGTTGCTTTTTTGTTATCTACAGCCAATATAATGATGCCTTTCATGGCGTTTGGAGTTCATAATGCGATAATTAAATATTATTCTTCTTTTAAAGCAAAAAATAGCATTAATGGATTCCTAACATTGATGCTCTTCCTCCCATTGATTTTTATCATTCCAGCTGCAATTATTGGTTATTTCTCATATGAAGCAATTGGATCCTTTCTTTCTAGAGAAAATTCAATTGTAAAAAATTACACATGGCATATTTTTATTTTGGCTATTGCCATGGCCTATTTTGAGATCTTTTTTGCGTGGACAAAAGTGCAAATGCAAACTGTTTTTGGTAATATAATGAAAGAGGTTTTCCATAGAATAGCTATAATGATTTTGTTATTTGCAGTTTACCTTAAATGGCTTAGCATCGATGAGTTCATTATTGGATTGGTCGGTGTTTATGTATTTAGAATGCTAATTATGAAGTTGTATGCCTATACTGTTAGATTTCCAAAAATTGTATTTCAATTGCCAAATAATATATCATCAATTCTTAGATATGCTTTGCTAATGATAATTGCTGGCTCAGTCGCAATGTTGATTTTGGATATAGATAAATTTATGATAGGAATTTTAATTGAGGACATTGAGCAAGTCGCATATTACAGTGTTGCAATTTTTATAGCAACGGTAATAGCAGTACCACAACGTGCTATGCATCAAATTATGATGCCTTTGACTGCGAAATACTTAAACGAAAATGATAGTGAATCACTAGAAGATTTATATAAACGAAGTTCCATGACATTGTTAATTATTAGTGGATTTATTTTTCTGCTAATTGTTTTAAATATAAAACAGCTTTATCTAATTCTACCTGAAGAATTTACAGGTGGTTTGTTTGTTGTATTTATTGTTAGCCTTGCTAAACTTTATGATAATAGTCTAGGAAATAACAATGCCATTCTATTTAATAGTGATTACTATAAGATGGTTCTATATTTTGGTGTTTTTCTTGCGGTTATTGCAATAGTTTTGAATATTATTTTTATTCCAATATATGGAATTGAAGGATCTGCATTTGCTACTTTTTTAGCCATTGTGCTTTACAATACTGTAAAAATCGTCTTTGTTAAACAGAAGTTTAAAATGCAACCCTTTTCAGTTCAATCGTTGAAAATATGTATTGTCTTAGTAGTTTCAGTTCTAATTTTGTATTTCTGGGATTTTCCATTCCATCCAATTCTTAATATAGCTTTAAAATCCATTTTAATCGGTATTTTATACTTTATTAGTATTTATAAAATGAATGTTTCAGAGGACGTGAATGAACAAATAAAAAAGTACTTAAAACTTTAAGTACTTTTTCTATAAATGAGAAGTCCCGTAAGGTGCTCTGAGGCATACAGCATACGGGACTTCTACTAACCAACCAAAAAAATCATTATTTTATCCTCTTGTTCGTCTTGAACTTGATCTGGTAGAACTTTGGTTGCTTTTTCTACTACTTTTAGATCTTGTTGATACAGACGATGACTTTCTTTTATTTTGAATTGTACTTTTCTGTTTACTTCTGTTTTGCGACGACGGTCTGTTATATTTACGAGAATTAGTCGCTTTTGGTTTTCTAACAGAAGAACTATTTGTTCTTACTTTCTTATTGGACACAGAAGATCTACTTCTGGTCACATTTTCTTTAATATTTCTTGAACGTGACGTATTATTCAGTCTACTTGTTCTATTTTGAGATGATACTCTAGAGTTAGAATGAGAAGTAGTAGCATTACTATTTCTATTAGTTCCAGATCTACTCATAGTATTTTCTCTGGTATTAGATCTTGTATTTACACCTCGCTCAACATTTCTAGTATTAGATCTTGTGCTTAAACCGCGCTCATTATTTCTTGTAGTAGAACGTGTTGTTAATGCTTCTGATCTATTATTAGTTCTAGATCGCATTGTGCCAGAATTATTGGCTAAACGTGTAGATCTAGTTCTTGTTATTTCAGCATTTCTACGTTCAACTGTTCTCTGAATGTTACGCTCTGTTCTATTTCTAGGTGTTTGAGCATATCTATTAGAGTTTCTAGTCGAAGCATTGCGTCTTCCATACTGTGTGTTACCGCGTCTTCCATTATTTACATTATAGTATCTCACATTATTTCTGTAAGGTCTATACCAAGTATATCTAACAGGTGAATAATACTGTCTATAAGGAAATGTATTTAAAATACAGTAGTTAACTGGTGGAATCGCATAGAATCTGTGCCATGGTCTCCAAACATAACCTCTGTTGTAAATATTTATAAACCCATCATATCTCCAAAAGGCATTATTTCTGTAATAAATATTTAATCCACCAATTCTGTTAATTCTCCCAAACCCATTGTAATTTATAAATATATTACCTACTTGATTCACCCTACCATAGTAGTCATAAAAAATAGGTGTGTTTTCAATTTGAACAATGGCTCCAAAACTATCATACTGAACATAAGGGTTATAATCAAAACCAGTATTAAAACTTAAAGTAAATCCTGGTCTGTTAATACCTATATTTACGTTTGGTCCATATTGAGGAATGTAAAAGTCGAATTGGCCATCTGCAAATACTGAGAATTCAATACCTGCTTCCACAAATATGAAAGAATTACCATAACCTCTCACATAATTATTAATTGAAGCATCAGCTTCCATTGAACTTGTGTTAGTTGCAAATGCAGTGGTGCTAGCCGTCACCAAAACTGCAAATAAATATAGTAATCGTTTCATAGTAAAAGGGTTTTAAAATTATACTCATTATCTATGAAACAAACAGCGTGCCAAAAAAATTAAAAGTCTGATTGTTAGTAATATACATTATAAATAAAACCCTGAATTATTTGGGGTAATATTCAGGGTTTTGAAAACCACTAAGAAATTGTCAATGGACTATAAATTAGTCTGAAATTTTATTTTTCAGTTTTTTCTGTTTTTTGACTTTTCCATCTTTTTTATAATAGTAGTATCCGTCATCATTCCAATCTTCTTCCCAGTCATCATTATCCCATCTATTATTTCCTTGTCCTCTTCTATCATAATTCCGATCTGATTCAAAATCATTGAAGCCATATACACCATTACCCGGATTGCCAAAATTCACTTGTCCTCTTGTGTCAGACATAAAACCATGTCTGTTGTATAGAACTCTAAGTCCCCCAACTTGACGAAGTAAACCACGTCTGTAGTCCATATAAACTGAACCAGCCCTAATGATTCTTCCGAATCTGTCGTAATTAATAAATACATTACCAATGCGCCTGACTCTACCGAGTCTATCATGTCTCACAAGTGTTCCATGGTTAGATCTTCCATAAACATGACCTGGAGCTCCGTAATTTCTGCTTCTTCTATTTCTTCTGTCTTTGTAATAGACATTACGAGGTGAATCATAGAATATCTCTGTGTTAAAGTCGAAGCTTCCATCAGCAAAGATTAAGAATTCTACACCACGCTCTACAAACAAAATAGGTTGTGCATAGCGATAGCGTGATGTAATATCTAAATCGATACTTTTAGTTTCAGAAGTTTTTTCTGTTGCGGTTACAGTTGTTAATCCCATTAACAAACCTGTAAATAGTAAAACTAATTTTTTCATAATTATAAAATTTAGATTTTGCCTACTCATATTTAGCTTTTCGGCTTACGCTATTAGTTAAGCTGGTTTCAATTAACGTGCCATTATTGTAAGCGCCATATATTCAAATGATTAAATGAATTGTTGATGACTTTATTGTTACAATATTTAATTTCAATCTTCTATATTGTAAGTGGAGTGTATTAGAAATTTCACTAATTTTAAACAGACATTAACCAATCATGAATAACCAACAAGTCAATTGTCAAAATTGTGAAGAACCTTTTGAAGAAGGATTTAAATTTTGTCCACATTGTGGGCAAAAGACTAATGATGATCTTACAATAGGTGTTTTATTTTATAACACTATAAGCAACTACTTCTCATTTGATGCACGTTTTTTAAAGAGTTTTTTTCCGTTGGTGTTTAAGCCAGGACATCTTGCAAAGGAATTCATAAAAGGCAAGCGTTTACTTTATCTGCATCCTGCTCAGATGTATTTATTTATTTCGGTGATTTTCTTTTTTGTTATATCATTTAGTACAAGAGAACTGGTGTCTCAGGCAAATACACTTAATGAAAAGGTGGTAAAAGGTGATATTGAAATTAATAAAATTAATGCTGATAGCGCAGAAGCCGTTCTTGATTCAATACAATTAGAAAAAGTATTGAAGCCATTAAAGGAAAATCAAGATAAGTTAGGGCTTAAGGAAGAAGATTTCAAAATTGCCGATTCTATAATTAAGAGCGCTAATAATGAACCAAATAATATTAATTCTTTTTCTGGTTTTAATAAGAAGAAAATTGACTCTATGATTGATGCTGGTTCTGAGAAAGAGTTAATTTATAAGGAAATGGGAATGACAGATGATGCTGGTTACTTTCAAAGACGATTTTTTGCAAATATTCTTAATCTTATTGAAGGTAGAGGAGCAGGAGGGATGGTACAAGCATTTTTTGATAGTGTACCAATTGCAATGTTTTTTTTAATGCCTTTGTTTGCATTTATTTTGAAGATTTTCTATTTCAATAAAGGGACATATGCGCACCACTTAGTTTTTAGTTTTTACTTTTTTTCTTTTCTATTTACCGTATTTAGTATTTTGTTTGCGGTAAATAGATTTGTTTATGATATACCAGATGGGATTGATTGGCTCATTGCAATATCGACTTATTTATATTTTTTACTAGCCCTGATAAAATTTTATCGCCAACATTGGTTGCTTACTTGGTTTAAAAGTGGAATAATCACATTTATTTTTACAATATTTATAATCCCAACCTCATTTTTATTACTAATAGCCTTTTCCTTTGTGTTCTATTAAAGGAGCTTAACAGATAGGTATTTTCCTGTAATGGATTTTGTATTTTTTATTATTTCCTCTGGCGTTCCGTTTGCTACTAAATTACCACCTCCTTTACCACCTGAAGGTCCAAGGTCTATGATGTAATCTGCACATTTTATCAAGTCAATATTGTGCTCAATAACAATTATAGAATGCCCTTTTTCAATAAGTGCTTGGAACGATTTAAGCAATTTTTGAATATCATGGAAATGTAAGCCTGTGGTAGGCTCATCAAAAATGAAAAGTGCGTTTTCACTTTTACTACCTTTTCCTAAAAATGTTGCTAATTTTATTCGCTGTGCTTCACCACCAGAAAGCGTAGAAGAGGACTGACCTAAAGTAACATAACCTAAGCCTACATCTTGCAATGGTTGTAGTTTATTTTTAATTTTTGTTTGATTGGAAGAATTAAAAAACTCAATGGCATTATCAATAGTCATGTTTAAAATATCATCAATTGTTTTGCCCTCAAAGGCTACTTCTAACACCTCTTTTTTGAAACGTTTACCACCACATGTATCACAAGTTAAATGCACATCTGCCATAAATTGCATTTCAATTGTAACTTCTCCTTCACCTTTGCATGTCTCACAACGACCTCCATCTACATTGAAACTAAAATGTTTGGCCTGGTAATTACGTATTTTACTTAATTTTTGTGATGCAAATAATGCCCTTATATCATCATAGGCCTTTATATAGGTCACAGGATTTGATCTTGAAGAACGGCCAATTGGGTTTTGATCTACAAATTCAACATGTTGAACATTAGTGTAATTACCTTTAATTTCTGTGAATTGACCAGCTTTATCACTAAATCCTGTTAACTTCTTTTGTATTGCTGGATATAATATTTTCTTTACCAAAGTACTTTTACCACTACCTGATACTCCTGTAACTACGGTAAGCATTCCTAATGGAAAAGTAACATCAATATTTTTCAAGTTATTTTCTCTTGCGCCAACAACTTCAATTTGGTATTTAGCATCCCTACGTTTTTTAGGAATCTCAATTTTTAATTCACCATTTAAGTATTTTGCAGTTAGGCTGTCTGAAGCAATTATATCTTTAAATTGTCCAGTGGCTACTACCTTACCACCAAAAGTACCTGCCTCTGGTCCAATATCTATAATGGTGTCTGCTGCTTTCATTATATCTTCATCGTGCTCCACAACAATGACTGTATTACCTAAATTTTGTAGTGATTTTAGAACATTAATTAGTCGTTCTGTATCCTTGGGGTGAAGGCCAATGCTAGGTTCATCTAATATGTACATAGAACCAACCAAACTGCTTCCTAATGAGGTGGCCAAATTAATACGTTGACTTTCACCGCCTGAAAGGGTATTTGATTTTCTATTAAGCGTTAAATAGTCTAATCCTACATTAGTTAGGAATTCAAGTCTAGTATTGATTTCTACTAATAGTCGTTTTGCAATTTTTGAATCGTACTTATCTAATTTTAATTGATTAAAAAATGAAACAAGTTCTTTGATAGGTAAATCGACTAAATCCGTAATGGTTGATCCATTAATTTTAACATAACCAGCTTCTTCACGTAATCGTTTACCCTTGCAAACATTGCATTTTGTTTTACCTCGATAACGCGATAGCATTACACGATTTTGAATTTTATAAGCCTTGGACTCTAGTTCAGAGAAGAAACTATGTAAGCCTTCAAAATACTCATTACCAGACCAAACCAATGTTTTTTGATTGTCACTTAATTCAAAATATGGTTTGTGAATTGGGAAATCGAACTTATGAGAATTGTTGACAAGCTGATCTTTATACCAACTCATACTTTCACCTCGCCAAGGGAAAATTGCATTTTCGTATACCGATAGTGCACTATTAGGTATAACTAAATCTTCATCAATACCAATTATATCGCCATAACCTTCACATTTAGGACAAGCTCCATATGGATTATTAAAACTAAAAAGATGTGCATTTGGTTCAAGAAACAGCATGCCATCTAATTCAAACTTATTATTAAAAGTTGTTCTTTTTCCTTCAGTAACTGTTTTAATAATACAAGAACCAACACCTTCGAAAAAAGCTGTTTCTATGGCATCTGCCAGTCTGTTTAAAAAATCTTCATCCTCTTTAAAAACTATTCGATCTACAACTAAAAAAAGATTTTTAATAGATTTTATATTTTCCTTTAATGCATCATCAATCCTTAATACTTCATTCTTAACTTTTACTCTTGCATAGCCCTGTTTTTGAAGCGTCTGTAACTTATTCTCAATTGTTCTTCCTTCTTCTAAAATAATAGGAGACAAAAGCAATAGCTTGGTTCCTTCCGAAAAGCGTGATATAAATTCTATAACATCTGTAACGGTATGTTTTTTGACCTCATTTCCTGATATTGGTGAAAATGTTTTACCAATTCTGGCAAATAGTAGTTTTAAATAATCATAAATTTCTGTAGTTGTACCTACAGTTGAACGTGGATTGGTAGAATTTACTTTTTGCTCAATTGCAATCGCAGGTGCAATACCTTTTATGAAATCTACTTTGGGTTTGTTTAATCGGCCTAAAAACTGACGCGCATAGCTTGATAGACTTTCTACATAGCGCCTTTGTCCCTCGGCATACAAGGTGTCAAATGCTAAACTTGACTTACCAGAACCTGATAATCCTGTAATTACAACTAGCTGATTTCTAGGAATTACAACATCAATATTTTTAAGATTATGGAGCTGAGCACCTTTTATTATAATATTTTCTTTGGGATTAACATCTGTTATGGCAGTATTCATAGGTATTCTTGGTGTATAATTTTGCAAAGATACTACAACTTATTTTGCTGATAAAACGCAACAATAATAGATTAAATGTTAAATTTTGGTAATAAATTTTGTTTTTTCGGAATGATTGTTGTTATATTTGAGACGTATTCAATTAAAAAACACAGCGTATAGCATAGAATTACTTTAATTAAAAAGCTAAAAACCCCAATCCTAATAGCCTAGTTATTAGGTGTTAAAGTAATTATTATGAAGAATGAACTTATCCAAGACGCTGAGTTGGTATCAAATTACATACAAGGCAACGAAAATGCTCTAGCAGTATTAATTAAAAGACATAAACAAAGAATATACAGTTTTATATATTCTAAGGTTTATGATAGAGATATCACGGAAGATATATTTCAAGACACTTTTATTAAAGTTATAAAGACTTTAAAATTAGGTAAATACAACGAAGAAGGTAAGTTTTTACCATGGGTTATGCGGATTGCCCACAATTTAGTCATTGATCACTTTAGAAAGAATAGTAGAATGCCAAAGTTTGATAATGCAGGAGAGTTTAGCATTTTTTCAGTTTTAAGTGATTCTAGTTTAAATGCTGAAAAATCTATTATTAAGGAACAAGTAGAAGAAGATGTGAGACGAATAATTGAGGAATTACCAGCAGATCAAAAGCAAGTTCTTATGATGCGTATGTATCAAGATATGAGTTTTAAGGAAATATCGGAGAGAACAGGTGTTAGTATCAATACTGCATTAGGACGAATGCGGTATGCACTTATTAATATGCGTAAGGTTATAGAACAAAATAATATTGTTTTAACAAATTGATATAATAAAGTAGAATAGGTTGCGTTATAACCATATAATAAATCCTAAATTATTAATATGGAAAAAATTTACTCTACGAATACCCCAAAAAATGTTAACCTAAAACCAAAAGATGAAACTGTAAGTTTCCTTTTGAATTATTCTAAGGCTTTAAGTGTTATAAATTATAATAAATTGAAGTTTGAAGCACTTCTAAATTAAGTTGGAAAAAGAATCCTGGTTTGAAAAAATCAGGATTTTTTTGCAAATAATAATTCTTCATAATTCTTTGTGTTCAAATATTCTTGTCTCAAAGTATTTAAATAAAGTATTATCTCTTTTCTATTTTGGTAAGATGTATTTAAACAATTCTCAGATTCATCATCCAATACAATAGCTACTATATACCAGTTGCCTTTTCTTGTAAAGTAAACTTCAGACAAATCTGTCTCTATATTATTTGATGTTAATACATCAACAAACATTGGCAGTATATTTATTGATTTGTCTGGTATTTCCACTTCATAAAAAGTGATAAAATAATATTTATCGTTAATTTGAAACGGTACATCATAGTCTACGTCGATATTATTAAGTTGAAATTTTGTATTAATAAAATTATAGAATTCATTTTCATCTTTTGAATCCTTAAATATATAAGCCATTTCCTTTGGTAGCATGTGTTTAAAATTCTTTGCCTTTTTAATTTTAAAGCCTTCCTTTTTGTATTTAGGAGCAATTCTAACAGGAATACAAGAAACAATAGTAACAGAAAACAGAATTAGAAGGAAATTTTTCATTGATTGATAATTTCCCTTTTAGGAATCAATAATTATGCCAACAAAACCTAACTTTTCTTTTTGTAATAAGCATTTAATACTGATTTTCTTCCAATAGTTTTAGTAATAATATCCTTATCGATATTCCAACCACGAGCTGGTGAATATTCTCTGCCATACCAAATAATTTGAAGGTGTAAATCGTTCCATAATTTCTTAGGAAATAGACGTTTAGCATCTTTTTCGGTTTGGACTACGTTTTTGCCATTGGTTAAATTCCAACGATACATTAATCTATGAATATGCGTATCTACCGGAAAGGCAGGTATACCAAATGCTTGTGATAAAACTACAGCGGCAGTTTTATGGCCTACAGCAGGCAATGCCTCTAATTCTTCATAAGTTTGGGGTACTTTACCATTGTGTTTATCAATAAGAATATGAGATAGCCCATATATGCCTTTACTCTTCATTGGTGATAGCCCTACAGGTTTTATAATTTCTCTTATCTCTTCAACACTTAGTTTTACCATATCATGTGGATTATCTGCGCGCTCAAACAACAGTGGTGTTATTTGATTAACTCTTACGTCAGTGCTTTGGGCCGACATTAAAACCGCAATTAACAAAGTATATGGATCTTTATGTTCTAATGGAATTGGTATTTCTGGATACAATTCATTTAACGTATTTATAACAAATTGTACCTTTTCTTGCTTAGTCATTCATCGTATTTTTACAAAAACAAAATTAAGCATTATGACGCATTTAAAAATAGGGGATAAGGCACCAGATTTTACAGCCAAGGATGAACAAGGAAATGATATATCATTATCAGATTATAAAGGAAAAAAACTGGTAGTTTTCTTTTATCCAAAAGCAAGTACGCCAGGTTGTACGGTAGAGGCATGTAACCTTAATGATAACTATGATCGTTTTAAAGCTCAAGGCTATGAAATTTTAGGTGTAAGTGCAGATAGTGCAAAGCGTCAATCAAATTTCAAAACTAAATATGGATTTCAGTATCCATTGTTAGCTGATGAAGATAAAGCTGTAATTGAAGCATTTGGTGTTTGGGGCCCAAAGAAATTTATGGGTAAGGAGTATGATGGCATTCATAGAACTACCTTTGTTATTGATGAAAACGGTATTTTAGAAAATGTAATCACTAAAGTGAAAACTAAGGCACATACAGATCAGATTCTAGTAAGTTAGAATCTGATTTTATAAAGTCTCGTAATAAACTATTTTACCAATTGCGCTTCAAGTTCTTCCAATGATTTTCCTTTGGTTTCTGGAATTACTCTAATAATGAAAAATAAACTTGCAAAGGCAAATAAGCCATAAATCAAGAAGGTCATTGCACTTCCAATAGTTGATAATTCCCATGGGAAAATAAACTGGACAGCTGCTGAAACCGCAGAATTAACGAACCCTACAAACGAAATTGCCACACCTCTTATCCTTAAAGGGAAAAGCTCTGAAAATAGCACCCACATTACTGGTCCAAGAGAAATAGCAAAGCAAGCTACAAATCCAAGAATACCCATTAGTATCAGAGATGGATTCATACTAATTGCAGCAGTGATTAATTCTGATTCATTTTGTTTTGCTCTTTCTACTCCTAGTATGGATTTCAGTTCATTTTTATATGCAACGTCATTTTTAAATGATTTACCTGCCAGAACAACAAGGTCTTCCCTTAGTTCAATATTTGAAAGTTGATTTATCTTATCATTGTCAAGTGAATATGTCGCAGAATTAAAACCGTATGCTAGTAGTACCATAAAGACACCAATTCCTGCAACTCCAAAAGTTAGTAAAGGTTTACGTCCTAATTTATCAATTAAAAGTATTGCTAAAATGGTGAAAACCAAGTTGGTAACACCTACTAAAATAGCTTGAATAAAAGAGGCGTCAGTACCAATACCTGATTGCTCAAAAATCATAGGCGCATAGAAAAACACCGAATTTATTCCAGTAATCTGTTGAAGTATACCTACAACCAAACCAATTGTAATAACAAGTCTCATTGCAGGTTTAAAGATTTCCATAACAGATACTTTCTCTTTATTCTTGTCAGATTCTAATGAATCTTGGATAGCTGTCATATCTTTTTCGACTTGATCATCAGTATAAAACTTCTGAAGTACTTTTTTTGCCTCAACTAAATGATTTTTCATTATTAACCATCTTGGACTTCTAGGTACAGTTAATAACCCGAAAAAGTATAATACTGCAGGCAAGGCTTCTATACCTAACATCCAACGCCAATTGTTCTCTGCAATTCCTAAAGATTGTACCCAATTCGCATCAGAATCAGCTAATGACAAAATATAGTAATTACTAAAAAACGCAATGGTAATACCTAGTACAATGTTTAATTGATTAAAGGAAACTAGCCTTCCCCTTTGTTCAGGTGGAGCAATTTCAGCAATATACATTGGTGCTAAAATTAGTGAGGCACCAACACCAAAACCACCTAGCATTCTAAAAATTAGAAAAAGTGAAAAATTTGGTGCTAGGGCAGATCCTATGGCAGATATTGTGAATACAATTGCACATGCTTTAAGCATTATTCTTCTCCCGAAGCGGTCGCTTAAAGGTCCAGAAATCATCATTGCTAAAGCGGCAATAATAGTAAGTGAACTTACTGAGAAACCAAGTTCTATATCAGTTAGGTTAAAATCTATTTGAATGAATTTATTTACACCAGAAATTACAGATGCATCAAATCCCATCAAAAAACCTCCTAATGCTACAATAAGTGCAATACGAATGATAAATAGTGATTGTTTATTCATTTTAATGGTTGGTTAGTTAATGAATTTATCTTATTGGCTGTTATAAGATCAGCATCTAAGGTACTAATCTATAATTAAAAACCTATTGATAATTTTGGACATTAGGTTAATTCGTAAATAGTATAGGTTCTTGTCCAAGATTTGGATGCTCCAGCTTTTAAATTTATATCAATAAAGAGTTCAGGGCTTATTACATGACCAGTGCCCCATAGATTAATAGTGTTAGTTTTAAAATCTCCTTTTTCAGAAATTCCAATATTATTTTTTAAGTTTTCTAACTTCCATTGAGCATCTACTAACTTACCACCTGAAAGATTACTAAAGAAAAAGTCGCTTTTTGGCTTACTCTTAAAATTTATTTTATTGTCTTCAAATGTTACAACTAAGTCAGGATTAACGGTATCTCTAAATAATTGAGGGTTCATATTAAAGTTTAAGATTAATTTATAGTCTTCACTTATCAATGCTTTATTGATAGACATGAAGTTATGAACGTACTCATTTGTAATAATGGTTTTTTTACCTGTGTTTTTGAGATAGTACTTTATTATAAAACCATTACCCGAAAGTCTTATTTCCTTTTCGAGGAGGTAAGAATATCCATTATGCAACTTAGATTCACATGTACAATGAATATTTTCTGAATCAACATTTACCTCAAAATTTGCAGGTTGTATTTCATACTTCTTCATGAAGAAGTACTCTGACTCTTCCTTTTTTAATAGTCCAACACCTATTTTATGAAACCAATCATCTTGTTTGAGGTTTTGATAACCAATAGGAGAATCTATACCAAACTCATTATAGAAACCTCTTCCAAAATGAGGTATTTCCATAGGATCTGTCTTTTCATCTCCTGTTACGAGCAATCCTTTATATTTTACAGTTTTAATTTTACCTGTCCAGTCAAAACGTGAAAAGTTGTAGTTCTCTAAAGGATTATCAATATGAAGTTCTATTGTTTTATTTTTTAGAATATATGTCATTTAAAAATAGGCTTTATGACTTAATACTATAATAAGTTTAATTAGTCAGAAGTTACTATTGAGCATTTGTTTTTTGATATACTCTTAACCAATCAATAAACATATATTGTGGGAAAGGGGAAGAAGAATCAGGCCGCCCTGCATATGTACCTCCAACGGCAAGATTAAGTAGTATGAAGAATTCTTTGTGAAATTCTGACCGTTCATTATCTGATATAGAAGTAGATGCAAATTCTTGGCCATCCACAAACCACGAGATTTTATTTTCATCCCATTCTAATCCAAATACATGAAAATTATCTGCAAATATTCCTTCCTTTAATTTATAAGAAACTGCACCCATCATAGCATGAGAATCTGATTGATCTGCATAATGCAAATTTGCTTCAATGACAGAGTCATCTTTAGTGCCATACAACTCCAAAATATCTATTTCTCCGCATTGTGGCCATGGTGTATCACCACCGTTTTCATCAATATTAGCACCCAACATCCAAAACGCAGGCCATATTCCTTTACCCTTAGGTAGTTTAATACGAGCCTCAATTTTGCCATATTCCCAAGTTTGCTTATTGGCCGTATGAAGTCTAGCAGATGAATACTGATTCATACCATGGATGTCACTCTCATGAATTGCTTTAATCACTAAACATTCATCCTCAATATAGGCATTAGCGCTACTATTGGTATATCGTTGCCACTCATCATTAAATTGACCAGCTTTTAATACCTGGAAATTCCAATTGTCTAAATTTATAGTTTCTGTGTTGAATTCATCAGACCAAACAAGATTCCAAGGGTCATTGCCCTCAATTTGTTTCCTTATTTGATTATTTTCTTTGCTTTTATTATCCCTACATGAGAGGATAGACATGGAAATAGTCAAAATAACAACAATAGTTCTTGGTACTTTGTTCATACAGAAGGTGATTTTTGATTTGCAGTTGATTACTAAGACTAAAAATAAGTAATTATAGTCAAAGCACGTTTTCAACTTTCAATAATCTGAAAACAAAATAAACTTTAATGAGATTTAAAAATAAGAGTCGTAGAGGTTATCTTAATACTTCCTCAGTTTCACAACCGAAAAGTGATTTCTCTTTGATTAATTTTGCGACACCCTCAGGTAGCATTTCTTCCCAACCTTCTTCACCACTAGTGATTTTCTGTAAGACTTCTCTGGAGAAAACTCTAAGGATAGATGGATCATAATCGTGAATATCTACAACTTTCCCATTGTATTTAAAGAATTTATATAATTCTTTCATACGTGGATGAACCTTAAGATTTTCACTATTTGTTAGTGTTCCATCCTCATTTTCCATAGGGTAAAGGTAAACACGCAAATCTTTATAGAATAACTTCCCAAAGGCTTCTAATATCCCGCCACTTAAATGGCGATAGTATTTTTCATCGAAAATGTCAATTAGATTGTTTACACCCATTGAAAGTCCCATTCTATTTCTGGTATATTGAGAAAAATATTCAACTAACCTATAATATTCTTGGAAATTAGAAATCAGAACGGTTTGGCCAAGTGAACATAATAGACGAGCCCTGTCCATAAAGTCCTGTTCGTCTATTTCTCCTTCAGCTCTAAGGTTGGAGAGTGTAATCTCAAAAATAACCTGCGTCTTCTCTTTGTCAACCTTATTTTCCTTGATAAACATTTCGTATGATTTCTCAAACATGTCCATATTTACCTTTGTAACAGGTCTAAAGCTACCTCTTAGTGCAAGGATGTTCTTTTTGTATAATACTCTTGCTGGCAATACGTTGTTACCATCTGGAGCAAACATCACAGCATCAGTCATGCCGTTTTTAACAAGTTGCAAACTCATTAATCTGTTATCAACATTTTCGAAAACTGGACCAGAAAAATTGATAGTATCAATTTCTAATTGGTCTTTATCTAAATGATCGTATAAATAGCGTAATAATTTGCGCGGTTGATTGTATTTGTAGAATGCACCATAAATAAGGTTAGTTCCTAATTTACCTAGCGTCTCATGTTGCAGTCTTGCATCATTCTCTCTAAAACGAATATGTATAACAATATCATTATATTCCTGATCTGGAGCTACTTGATATTTAATTCCAACCCAACCATGACCTTTATATTTCTTAGCAAAATCAATTGTTGCAACTGTATTGGCATATGAAAAGAATATCTTGTTTGGATGCTTCTCTCTTCCTATACGTTCTTCAATAAGATTAACCTCGTGATTAAGCATTTTTCTTAACCTTGCTTCGGTTACATAGCGCTTATCGTCTTCAATACCATAAATGGCATCGCTAAAGTCTTTATCATAAGCAGACATGGTCTTTGCAATAGTACCAGATGCACCACCAGCTCTAAAAAATTGGCGTACAGTTTCCTGACCAGCACCAATCTCTGCAAATGTTCCGTAAATATCTTTGTTAAGATTAATACGTAAGGCTTTGTCCTTTAATGAAGGTATGTTTTCTATTTCAAAGTCACCTTTGTACCTTATGTCTTCCATAGAATTTGGGTTCTTCATAATGCCGTAAAGGTACTATTTTACAGTGGTAAACAAAAAAATAAGCTTATTTTTGTTTTAAACTTAACAGTCTTGACAATAACATTTTTAGGAACTGGTACGTCACAAGGAATACCCATTATCGGCAGTAAACATCCTGTTTGCTTAAGTGAAAACCCAAAAGACAAAAGATTGCGAGTTTCAGTATTAGTAGAGTGGGATGACTATACATTTGTTGTAGATTGTGGACCAGATTTTAGACAACAAATGCTAAATGCCAATGTCACTAAAATCGATGGTATAATATTCACGCATGAACATGCGGATCACACCATGGGATTAGACGATATAAGACCATTCTTTTTTAGACAAGGTGATATTTCACTTTATGCACATAAGAGAGTTTTTAAAGCTTTAGAAAAGCGATTTGATTATATCTTTACTTCTAAAGCGAAGTATCCAGGTGTTCCTAGTGTTAGAAAACACATAATATCCAATAAACCATTTGAGGCTGGTGACTTAGAGGTTTTGCCTATAGACGGACTACACCATAAGCTTCAGGTTTTTGGGTTTAGATTTAAAGATTTTGCATATTTAACTGATATGAAAACAGTATCAAAAGAAGAGATGAATAAATTAAAAGATTTAGATGTTCTTGTGGTAAATGCGTTACGGGAAGAACCTCATATATCTCATTTTAATCTGGAAGAGGCGCTGGAATTTATAAGTAATGTAAATCCTAAGCGTGCCTATTTAACTCATATTAGTCATCATCTGGGATTTCATGACGAAGCACAACAAAAACTACCTAAAAACGTTTTTTTAGCTTACGATAACCTACAAATACATATTTAAAAATGAAGAAGAGAATTTTTATGTACCTGTTTTTGTTTTCGGTATTACTTATTGTTTTTCAGTATGTCAATTCGAAAAATATAATAGATAAATATGAAAAGGATATACAAACCTATAAAACTAATATCCTTGGACAGGAAGAAAATATCAATCTATTAGAAGATCAGAATTATGAATTAAATCATTTCAGCATTAATGGTAATGAAGAAGCCTTGACCTTTTTTGAAGATAAAGGCTATAAAACTGAGGAATTAATTCCGGCAATAATTGATGGATTATATAGCATGAATAATTATAAGGGAGAAGATCATCCTATTGTACCGTATGTATCCATGACAGAGTCTAAAATGGTAATCAATAAGGTGAGAATACTAAATCACAAATGGATTATCGCTGATTTTACTGATACAGAGAATTGGGGGGAAATCTTTGTCAATTATGAAATTGACGAAAACAATGAATTAAAGTATAAGCTAGTTGATTACTTTTTGTATCCTATGAACAATTAGATATATTTCTCTAACCAGGATTTAAAATCATAAAAGTTTTGAGGTGCAACACCGTGACCAACTGGGTACTCAGAGTAAATGTGGTTAATATCTAAAGCTTTTAAAAATCTGGGAGTTTTTCGAGCCCAATCAACAGGAATTACTTGGTCTACTGTGCCATGGGAACAAAAGAAGTTTAAATGTTTATAGTCCTCTTTGTTCAGATCTTTAGGTAAAATATCTTCG
The DNA here is from genome assembly GCF_046762865.1 of Winogradskyella sp. A2. Lineage (NCBI taxonomy): Bacteria > Pseudomonadati > Bacteroidota > Flavobacteriia > Flavobacteriales > Flavobacteriaceae > Winogradskyella > Winogradskyella sp. A2. Next base: position 59,738 of record NZ_JBKQXM010000009.1, on the reverse strand, counting down.
TTAATATAACCACTTAAAGCAACTATATTTTTTACTTTGTTAGGATAATTTAATGCCACAGCATAGCTTAATATTGTGCCCTGGCTAAAGCCCAACAATGTGACGTTGTTAGAATCTACAGAATAATTTGTGCAAGCATAATCTATAAATTCAGCAATTAGCTTTACGGATTCTTTAGCTTGTTCGTTATTACTCCATTTTCCTTTTTCAGCATCAAAGTTTATTGCATACCATGCATTGCCAAAAGGTTGCATTCTGTAAGGTGCTCTCAATGAAATAATGAATACTTCTTCTGGTAGCTCTTGTGCAAAAGAGAACAAATCATTTTCGTCACTTCCATAACCATGGCACATAATTAATAATGGAGCCTTAGATTTTAATGATGAAGGGCGTTTTACGTAGAATAGATTATTCATAATTAACTGCCAAGGGACTTAAACAATTTTTGAAAAAAATCACCAAGAATTGGAATACTATTAGCTTTTCCTGACACCGCTCCTAATATTCCATATAAAAATAATACGGCAAAGAAAATCCAAAAAGAATAGGTGAGCATCCAGCTATCAAATCCACTAATAACGTATCCAAAAATGAAATACATTAGCCAAAGACCAAGACTCTGTCTTACATGAAAAAATGTAAAAGGGTTTCGCTTTTCTTGATTCATAAAAAAAGCAATCAAAACACCTATTATGGTTAAGTAAGCAACTATGCTTAAGTTTTTGCCCTCTTGTACAGTCTTTGGGTTCATTATTTTATGACAATTTTGTTATTTGAGATAATACCATAAACCAAACCTTTAAGGTTTTGACCAATAAAGGCGCTGTTTTTTGATTTTGACGTTATACTAGAATTGGAGAATGTATAGCTAGTATTAGGATTGAATAAGGTTAAATCTACAATTTCACCAACATTAATAGGATTTTCTTCAATTCCAAATCTTGATTTTCCTTGTGTAAGTAAAGCAATTACTTTTTTGGTTGTAAATAACGTTTGTAATGCGCCAAAAGCGGATTCGAGACCTATAGTACCGTATTTAGCAAAATCAAATTCTACTTTTTTATCTTCTATATCAATAGGATTATGGTCTGTTGTTACCATGTCTATAGTACCATCCTTTAATCCTTCAATTAATGCTTCACAATCTTGTTTTGTTCTCAAAGGAGGTAAGACCTTATAATTAGTTTCAAAATCAGACAAAACATCATCAGTAAAGATTAAATTATGAATTGCAACACTACAACTGACATCAAGTTTCTTTGCTTTAGCTTCTCTAATAAGCTCTACTGATTTGGCAGTTGATATAGTAGGTATATGTAGTTTACCTTCTGTATATTCTAATAAAAACAAATCTCTTGCAACTTGCAATTCTTCAGCAAGATTGGGGTTTCCCTTTAGACCTAGTTTGGTGCTATTAATATGTTCATTTACAACACCAGCACCTGTTATCTTTGTTTCTTGTGGGAAGGAACATATTAAGCCATCGAAATTACTTGCATATTGCAGAGCAATTTTGGCTAGATTAGGATTGCCAATTGGTTTTTGATAGTCGTAAAAAGCTACCGCACCAGCATTACTCATATCATAAAGCTCTGCAAGATCAATACCTTTGCTTTCCTTTGTCAATGCACCAATAGGTAAAAGAGTAGTTGCATGGTTTGATGCCTTTGACTTAACAAAAGTAATATCAGCATAACTATCAATAACTGGATAAGAATTGGCGTTTAGAGCAACAGAAGTAAAACCAGATTTTGAAGCCGTCTTTAGGCCGTTTTCAATTGTTTCTCTTTCTTCAAATCCAGGCTCTCCAAAAGAAACACTGCTGTCAAACCAGCCTTGCGAAACATGGAGGTTGTCTAGTTTTATTTCTCTGTAATTATTAGGATTGGAAATTCTTTTGGAAATCTTAGCGATACGACCTTTTTCAATTAAAATATCAACTGTCTCATTGTGAAAATCACTTTTAGAATCAACGACAGTTGCAGATTTTATGAGTGCGTTCATTTAAGATATTTTAAAATAAGTATTTCTATAATCAAAAATACTAGAGCAAAAATAACAAACCATTTCCATAGCGCATTAACATTTGCATTACTTTTTATTGTATTTATTGTTTTGGAGAGACTATTATCTATAGATATATTGTCTAATGCATTTATATTTATGTAATTAATATTACTCTCGGTTCTATCATAGTTAAAACTAATATTTTGGAGATTTTCATCATCATTTTTTATGCTATAAAGACCATCATCTGTTGGAAATTCCTGCGTCTCTAAAATAACATATTTGCTAAAAGTTTTTTGAGGCGGTATTACTGAAGCATCATTAGAATGTAAACTTAAAATATCATCTTGTCCAATATTGGTTTCAATGGCAATGGAGTTAGGCGCTCCAATTGTATAAAAGAGCTTTGGTAATTTAAGACTTTGCAAGCCTATATTGTACAGTACAGGAACAATTAATGGTGAGTTTTGGAAGTTTGAATTATCACTGTTAATGGCCGAAGCAAATACATAACTACCATTGATTCCTTGAAAAAAAGTCGAGCCATCGTCATAGGATAAAACTCCATTAATATTTGATGCAAATTTAAATGAAAAATCCACTCTTGGGTATTGGAAATTGGTAACTCTGGTATAAAAGGAATTAAGCAACAATGGGTGATCATAATTAATTGTAGTAATTCTCTTTGTAGAATTTATCTTATCAACAAATAATGATAAATTTAATTTTTTAAATAATTGATTATAAGTATTTAAAGATATATTATTTGAAGGAATAATTAAAACACTTCTACCATCCGTTTTGAATGCATCTAAAGCGGAAATCAAAGCTGAAGAAATAGATTCTAGTTCATTAATAATGATTAAATCTTGATCTTTAATTAAGTTAAAATTAAGCGCATTTATATTGAATGAATTAAATTCAAATTCATCATCAGTGAATATTCTATTTAAGAAATCATCACTTGAATTTTCATTTATTACAAGGACCTTTATTTTTGGTTTTTTTCCAATGTTAAAGTATAGCACATTGTCATATTGTAATCCTGCGTCTTCAATGACCAACTTACCATTAATTTCAGTATTATTTGTTATCGTAAAGGTTGCTTCTGTTTCATTTTCAATATTTACTGAGTTTTTTGCCAATAATTCGTCATTGTCAAATAATGAGATACTAATATTGTCTATAGGATCTCCATAGCTGGTAAGCCTAACATTTAAATCTAAAGTCTCGGCATTTGAATCGGCTATGTATATACTGTCAATACTTACGTTTGCGATGAGATTAGATATAGGTTGCACCAACGATATACCTATAATACTGTCAACGCCTGTATCTAATGGTTTGGATTTTTGTTGAAAATCGGAAACTAGAATAAGATTCTTCTCAGCACTGCCATCGTTTGAAAACATTTGCTTTCCCTTTAAGATAACCGCACCGTAATTAATTTGATTATTAGAATATGGTAAATTTATGAGGTCCTTCTTAATGGCTTTAATACTAGTATCTGTAAATAATTTGTCATTTGTGTAAACACTAATTTTTTCGTCTTCAGGTACAGTATTGATTAAGTCTTGTATGGCCTCATTTAGCAAACTACCGTTACGACCCTTAGCCTCCATACTAAAGGAATTATCTAAATAGATTACAGTCTCTTGTTTTTGGTTAAACTTATCAGTTTTAGAAATAAAAGGTTGAGCAAAGGCAATAATAACGGATGTCAGCAGTAATAACCTTGTCAGAAGCGTTAACCATTTTTTTATCTGCGAACTTTTTCTAGTCTGTAATTTTACAGCTTTTAAAAACTTAACGTTGGTAAATTCTACCTTTTGAAAACGACGTAACTGAAATAAGTGAATAAGAATTGGAATAATCAGTAAAAATAAAGCGTAAAGTAATTCTGGATGTTTAAACTGCATTCCTCTTAACCTATGTTATAACGTCAAATATAGAAAATGCATAATGATAACTGTAAGGCACTTTTGAGAAATTTAACAGAAAAAGAAATAATCTACCATTGATGCCATTTTCTGCTCAGAGAAGTAGTAACGAATTTCCTTTTGAGCTTCTTCATTCGCAACTGTTACGATACTTTGTGGATTGTTAAGTTGCTTAAGGTATTCAAAGTTTAATAATTGTTGGTCGTAGATGTGTTTTCCTATTTTTTTTGGGTTATCACAGATCCAATGAAAAGGAATATTACTTTTTAATAGTAGTTGTGCAACAGTTTTGCCTTTTGAACCAGCACCCCAAATTGTCAACGGTCTTGTTTTGTCATAATCTAACTCTAAAAAGTAACGTACTTTAATATCTAAAAAGTAGTTTTGAGCATAATGCTCATGCGTTCTAGATGTTCTTGCACTGTAATCTCTCCAATGCAACAATACTTCATTACAAGGAATACATTTGTAACCAGACTTGTAAAATCTAAAGGTAAGATCGTAGTCTTCAGGGTATAGATTTGGTAAAAACCCACCACAATTATCAAAATCTTCCCTGTGTAACATCCAACAAGGAGAAGGCACTACACATTCCTTGTAGATTTCAGAATAATTTTCACCAGTTTTAGTTAAGCCATTAATCCATTTTTCATATTTATAATACCCATCACTTATACCATCTTCTCTAAAGTATTTAACCAAACCTATAGAAAGATGTGCTCTACCGAATTTAGATAGATCATTAAGCATATAAATAAGACGGTTTTTAGCCATTATATCATCACTGTCCATTCTTGTGATATAATCTCCCTTACTTTCGTTATAGGCTGTTCTCAATGCCTCAATGATACCTGATCCGTTATTTTTTAAAAGTTTTATTCTGTTATCCTTTAAACAATAGTGTTCAACAATGTTGTAAGATGTGTCATTAGAATTGTCATCTACAAAAATAGCTTCCCAATTTGTACAACTTTGATTAATAACTGATTGTAAGCATTCTTCAATGAATGCTTCTGTATTTTTAAAGGGTATTAATATGCTTATTATTGGTTTTGACATGGCACGAATTTAACAAAACCTTTAGATTATAAGGAGTAACAGGTTGTAGATTTGTGCGACATGTAGAAAATTAATTTATTAAATATGAAGAAGTATATTGCCCTCTTTGGACTAAGTGTTATTTTATTTGCTTGTGGATCTGTAAAACCAAAAGTTAATGATTTAGCAGTAAGTAACCCAATAGAAACCTCGCTTAATTTATCTGACGTTACAAATGATAAAGTTCCTGTGACTGTAAATCCAGGACGATTTACAACCGAAACAGCTATCTACAGATTACCTAGAGTTGTTCAGGGTACATATTCTGTTAGTGATTTTGGTAAGTATGTAGATGATTTTAAAGCTCTTGGATATGACGGAAGTGAATTGGAAGTTTCAAAAATAGACGTAAACTCATGGTCTATACAAAATGCTACACAATTAGATAAAATTGAATATTATGTAAATGACACATATGATATTGAGACCAGTGGTGGTATACAAGGAGAACAGCCCTTTTCGCCTGCAGGAACAAATATAGAACCAGAAAATTATGTTTTAAACTTACATGGATTTATAGGTTACTTTGATTCTTTGAAAAAGAATCAGTACACATTAGATGTTACGGCACCAGCTGATTTTGTAAGAACTTCTGCTTTAGAAAGTAAAGGTACTGTAACTTCTGAAGATGGTCAATCAATTACAAGTAGTTATTATGCGCCTCGTTATTTTGATATTACAGATAACCCGATGATGTATGGCAATCTAGATGTCGAAGAATTTATGGTTGGTGATATTAAAATTGTATTGAGTTTATATTCTCCATCAAATCAACATACAGCTTCTAGTCTAAAAGAAACGGTATATAAAATGATGGAAGCCCAGAAAGCGTATTTAGGCGACATTAATAGTACTCCTAGATATGATATATATGTGTATTTATCTCGTGGTGATGAAACTTCACCAAAAGGGTTTGGTGCGTTAGAGCATCATACATCAACAGTCGTGGTTTTTCCAGAAGATAGTTCTTTAGAAGGCCTAAAAGCTCAAATGATAGATGTTGTAGCGCATGAATTTTTTCATATTGTAACACCTTTATCAGTTCATTCTGAAGATGTACACTATTTTGATTATAACCAGCCTACATTTTCTAAACATTTATGGATGTACGAAGGTGTAACCGAGTATTTTGCTCAACATTTTCAAGTATATGAAGGGCTCATAGACAATAACCAATTTTTTAATACAACGATGCAAAAAATAGCGACTTCAAAGAACTTAGATGACGCTATGAGTTTCACTATTATGAGTGAAAATGTATTAGATGAACCTTATGCTTCAAACTATTATAACGTTTATATGAAAGGTGCTTTAATTGGTATGTGTATAGATATTTTAATGCGCAAGGAAAGTAACGGCCAAAGAAGTATGCTTTCATTAATGAAAGAATTGTCTAACAAATATGGAAAGAATAAGCCTTTTGAAGACGATAATATTATAGCAGAGATCACATCCATGACCTATCCTAGTATTGGCGAATTTTTTAAAACACATGTTGAAGGTGATGTACCAATTAATTATGATGAATTTTTTGAAATGGTGGGTTTAATCTATGGTAATTCTGAAGTGCCTACTAATTATATTTTTGCTGGTGGTCAAAACATCATTTTTGATGCTGATCCACAAAAAGGTGAAATATTCTTTTCTGAAATGGCATTGAAGAATTCATTTTGGGCTTCACAAGGCGTTCAAGTTGGTGATGTTATTAAAAAGGTAAATGGTAAAGATTTAACTTTAATGAACGCTCAACAGATCATTACAGGTATGTTTGGATGGCAAGAAGGGCAGGAGATTGATGTAGAATTAAATAGAAAAGGAGAAACAGTTTCAATTAAAACGAAACTTACCAAAGCCACTGCTGAAAGTGAATCTCTAATTGAAGATGAAAATGCATCTGAAGATAAGGTAGCACTAAGAAATGCTTGGTTAAAAGGATAATTATATATTCATAAAAAGTAAAGGCCTCCATATTGGAGGCTTTTTTTATGTAAATATGACAACTAAAATAATAACAAAAACAACTGCGATAGCACCATTTATAAAAGTATGTGCAGAATCATAGAAATCTGGTTCTTGCGGTCCGTATATGTATTCTTTGTATGTGTATTTGGGCTTGTTGAATAAGGATCTCCAAATACTTCCAAATATCCATCTTGTGGTACCACCTATATAGTTTAATAGTACATAAAATATAAACTCTCCAATTATTTCACCCATTGATGCTAATACTTGGCAGCCTTGCCATTAGAAGATGAATTAATTATAAACTCTCTTAAATCATCGTTGGCCTTGATAAGATCTTCATTACGCAAATACATCATGTGACCACTTCGATACCCTTTAAAATAAAATCTATCTTTCATCTTTCCACTAGGATCAATTTGCCACTGTGAGTATTTTGCTGAAAAATAAGTAGTTGCACCATCATAATATCCAGATTGAGTCATAATTTTTAGATATGGGTTTTGAGCCATTGCCTGTCTCAAATTATCTCTAGTATTGTCATTGGTTCTATCCCAATCGCCAACGTTACCAAAAACATTATACTTAACGTCTATATTTAAACCTAACTTATTCTTTATATAAGAATTAATTGCTGGAGTAAAGCTATGTAACCATGAAGTTAATTCCGCACTATAATCTGGACTTATTCCTGTCTCTACCTTATCTAATCCAAGGTACCTTGAATCTAACCGTCCAATGGTTTGTCCTGTTTTGTCTCTTAAAAGCTCTTTCCAGAAAAAACGGTTAGGGACGTCTAAATTTTGTTGTAAAATCACCTTTTCAGAAAGACCAGAATAATAACTCATTTTCTTTGCAATTCTTTGTTTTTCGTCATTATCGATAAAACCACCTTTAGCTAGTGCAGGTATAAGTTCATTAATGGCAAAGTCTTCTGATTCAGGTAAGATTTCAAGTAAATCTTTTGATTGTAACTCCTTAGGTAAGACTTTATGATACCAAGCCGCTGCAGTATAATAGGGTAGGTTTAAGCTCGATGATAATGGACCTCCAACTCGAAGAACCTTATAATCTGCTGGAGATACAAGGATAACACCATTTAAATACATCCATTGGCTATTTTGTAACTCCAGGGACAATCCCATTACACGGGTACCTCCATAGCTTTCACCAATTATATATTTTGGTGATTCCCAACGATTATGTCTTGTTGTGAATGTATTCATCCAACTTGCTAAATATTTTATATCTGCATTAACACCAAAGAATAATTTATCCTCGGGCATCTTACCATCCTTACCAGCAATTTTCCTAGAATAACCTGTGTTAACTGGGTTTATATATACAATATCTGCTACATCTAATATAGAATTAGGGTTGTCTTTTACACCATAAGGTTGAATAGGATATCCTTCCTCGTCAATTTTTAAAATTTTAGGACCTGTATAAGCCAAGTGCATCCATACTGATGCTGAACCTGGTCCACCATTAAATGAATAAATAATAGGACGCTTATTGGCTGGCTTATCATTTGTACGCTTATAATACGTGTAATAAAGTGAAGCTATCATGGTTCCTTCTTCATCCCAAACTGGTTGAAAGCCTGTTTCGGCTTTATAATTAACTTGCTTGTCCTTAATCGTAACAGAACCATTTGTAACAATAGTTGTGTCAACAGGAATTTTTAAATCTTGAGCATTAATTGAGCATATTGAAAAAAATATAAAGAACAGTTTGATGTAAAATTTCATTTGAGATTTTTTTTGAATGCTAAAGATACTAAAAAGCTATGCTAGAATTAAAACCCTTCAAAAACTCCAAGGCCAAACAAAGCAAAGTCATATTTTACTGGATCCTTTGGGTCTAATTTGCGTAGTGAATTATCTAATTCTGATAGTGCTTTAGCATCATTTTGTTTTCTCTTTAATAATCCTAACTTTCTAGCAACATTACCAGAATGTACATCTAATGGACAGCTAAGTTGTGATGGGTTTAAAGATTTCCATGCTCCGAAGTCCACACCATTGTTGTCATTTCTCACCATCCAACGTAAAAACATATTAATGCGTTTAGCAGCTGAATTTTTTAGTGGATCACTTATATGTTTTTCAGTGCGTTTTAAATGGTTGATTTCAAAAAAGCACTGTTTGAAATTATGAATACTCTTCTGCAAAGAATCCTTTGTAGCATTCTTTGCAAATACTGATTCTAAACCATCATGCTTTTCATAAATATGGCGAAGGCCTTTTATAAATTGTTTAAAATCTATTTCATTAAAGGTGCGATGCACAAAACCATTAAGTTGTTCTAAATCTGATTTTTGGTGTTGCATAACAAATTCAAAAGGGGAGTGGTCCATCAATTCTGCCATTCTATTGGCATTATTTATTATACTTTTACGATTTCCCCAAGCGATAGTGGCCGTTAAAAACCCAGCAATCTCAATGTCTTCTTTTTTTGAAAACTTGTGAGGAATCTGGATTGGGTCAGAATCTATGAATTTCGGATTGTTGTATAGCTCTACTTTGGCATCTAAGAAGTCCTTAAGTTCTGCTTTTTTGAGTTTCAAAATAATTGCAATTTTTTAAGTAATTAAACTATCGCAATCATACTTATTTCAACATTAACAAACTTTGGTAGGTTTGCAACCTCAACAGTTTCTCTTGCAGGTGCTGTAGCTTCATCAAAATACTTTCCATAGATTTCATTAATCTTTGAGAAATTATTCATATCGCTTATAAAAATCGAAGTCTTAACAACATTCTCAAAAGTCAATCCTGCTTCAGCTAATACAGCTTTCATATTTTCCATAACCTGAGTGGTTTCAGCTTCAATGGAATCAGTAATCAATTCCATAGTTTCAGGATCGAGTGCAATTTGGCCAGAAGTGTAAAGCGTATTCCCAGTTAATACAGCTTGGTTATATGGCCCTATTGGAGCAGGCGCTTTTGAAGTGTTAATAATTTTTTTCATCGTTAATTTTTAAGAATGATTGTCAGTTAATCAAAATTAGGAAAATACAAGTCAAATCAGATAAACCAATTTAGCTTTATAATTGCTGGTCTGGTTGACGACGTTGGTCGTATTTTAAGTCTTTTAATAAATTAGATTTTATACCTATAAAGAAATTCCAGGATGATCTATCACTAAATGGTACCCAAGTAAAATTCATTCGCCAACTCAACAAATCCCGTTCAAAACGTAATTGTGTAAACGTAAATCCTTTATTGAGAAAGTCATAACCAGAAGAAGCACCTATAGACCAACGTGGTGATAATTCTACATCACCAGAAAACATTAAAGAGTTTGAAGAAATTTGGTTTTGTCGTCTTGTATTAGCATAATTAACAGCATAAGATAAACGTAAGGACCAAGGCATTTTGTAATTGTAGAACTCATTATTTTCTTCCTCCTCCTTGTTATCCCTATCTCTATCTGAAAGCCGCTTGTCCGCAAAGTCTTGTGTTTTTCCAAATAGACCGTCTGTTCGCCCACCAGACCGTGCTGCTTCTCTCGAGGAGGCACTATCTTCTTCATCATCGTCACCACCACCAAAACTTTCATTTGATAAGGAGTAACTGATATTCATATTAGCTGAGGTTAACCTAAATAAACTCCCTCCATTATCAACATTGAAGGTGTTGATTTTATTGTTGTTGCTATCTAGAGCATAAAGGTCTAAGGTCATCCCAAAGTTTATGTTCATCTTTTTATTGAGAATCTGAGTACCACCAGTAACTCTAACAGGACTCCAATTTAATGAGTCTGCAGCCAAATCATATGCAGTTCCAAAGTTTAAGTTATTAAGTAGAAACACTTTCTTAGGTTCAGTCTTGGTGGAATCCTTGTCGCGTATTTTAGCCTCAAAATTATTACCAATAGACATCCCAACACTACTAGAGTAATTATTACTTGGCCTACCAAACAAGGAGTTTTCAAATCTGGTATATTCTTCTGTTGTAGTACCATCAGCATCAATAACATCATAGGTCTCATAGTATTGATTGAATGCAGGAGTAATACTATATGAAAGAGAGGGTCGTATAACATGCCGTATGGCTTGTATTTTTGGGGTTTTTCCTTCCTTTTCAAAATTAAACATTCCATATAGTGTAGTACCTATGCTGGTGCTAAAATTGTAGGTTAAAAATCTATCAAAACCATTTATATCTGTTGTAACAACTTCATCTAAACTTGAATCGTAAAAGCGTCTAATGGTGTTTAATGTCCATGTTTCTTCAATATTTGTACTTGCACTTACACTAAAATGGTTGAAAACTTTAAAGTTAGTTGTCAACGGAATACTATGTTTCATACCAGCAATGGCATCATCAAACATTTCACTCTTACCAAATAAGGAATCTGTTGTGTTGATACGATACTCACCTCTTGTATTAACTTGAAAGTTTATATTTTGAATGATTCCCTTTTTAGCACCAGATTTAGGAGCAAATGGAAAAATCCTGCTCATGGAAGCTTGTACTGTTGGCAACGTTAAATTAACAGATTCAGTATTGGTGTTTTGAGAGTGGGTTGCAGTAACATTTAAATTAACCTGTGGTTCTCCTTGAAAGGTTTTTGAATATGAAACTGAAGACGCTAATGTATTATTTAAAAAGTTAGATTGGTTGAGCTGATTAATAGATCTCTGATAATATTGAGAACTACCCAAGTTGACCGAAGCAGAAAATCTAGAATTTGGATTAGCCTTTGCGTCTTGACTATGCGACCATCTAAAATTATAGATTGTGCTTTGTGCAAAATCAGGGAAACCACGTTCACTATTCAATAAGTTTTCATATCTAAAACTAATGTTGCCTCTAAACTTGTAACGCACTGCATAATTGTTATCTATTCTAAAGCCATAACTTCCATTTGTATAATAGTCTCCTAAAATAGCCAGATCTAAATAATCACTTATAGCGAAGTAATAACCACCGTTCTGTAAAAAATAACCTCTGTCATTACCAGTATCTTCACCAAAAGAGGGGAAAATAATACCAGAGGTTTGTTTTTTTGACATTGGGAAATATGCAAACGGTATGGCAATAGGAGTTGGTACATCGTAGATATACATTTGGCTCATACCTGTAACAATTTTTTTATTAGGTACGATTTTAGCCCTATTCATTAATATGTAATACTCCGGATCTTCTATGTTCTCTGATGTGGTAAATTTCCCTCTACCAATAAAATAGACAGAGTCATTTTCGCGTTTGGTACGTTCTGCGATAACTGTACCACCACTTTGCTCAGTGACAGAATTAAAGATTAAAGCTCTTCTAGTATCTGTGTTAAAAATGATTGAATCAGGTTCAATAACATTTGCACCTTGGGTAAACACAGGTTTTTGTGAATAACCAGTAGAATCTTTTAATCGCCCAGCATAAACTAAATTTTTACTGTAATCAATTTCAATCACACCAGCTTTAATTTCCATATCTTCATACTTAACGACTGCTTCGTTAAATAAATAAATCTTTTGCTTTTTTTGGTTAACTGCTACATAGTCAGAAGCCTTATAAGTAACGACGTCCTTTAGAAATTCGTCTTTTTTTATAGAATCTTGTTCAGTAGTGTCTATCTCTATTGTTTTAACTGGTCTGTTAATTAATGAATCTGCCCTTACTGGCATGCGATCATCTAATTCTCTTGCAGGAATTTTTTTGTTCTTTTTTGGTAATTCTTGCGCCAAGCTCAAAGTGTTGATAAGCACTGTAAAACTCACGGTAAAAAGTATGTGTAGGCTATTTGTACGCAATCCTTTTAAATGTATTTTTGTAAAAGTATGGCTCGGTTTTTGAAACGCCAAAAGTACAGATATTTTTTTGTGATTAATTATTAATATTACAAAGTTTAAAAATGTTTATTTACTCGTAAAATTGAGTAATAACCGAGATTCTAAACCGTTAGATTAAATATGCAAACGAAACGTAGCTATATAATAGTATTTCTAGTTTTTACATTTATCACTTCTTTAACATCGTTTGATTTATTGCAGGCACAACAAGATGATAAGTTTGTAGTTGTTATAGATGCAGGGCATGGTGGTGGTGATCCAGGAAATTTGGGAAATGGACATAAAGAAAAGGATATTGCTTTAAAGATTGCCTTGGAGGTGGGCAAAGCCCTAGAGAATAACAATGATATAAAGATTATTTATACGAGAAAAAAGGATGTTTTTATAGAATTATACGAGCGAGCTAATATAGCAAACAAGGCGGACGCTGATCTATTTGTATCTATACATTGTAATGCACATAGTTCTCAAGCATATGGAACAGAAACTTTTGTTTTGGGCGAGAAGAATACAGGTAGAAATTTTGAAGTGGCCAAACGAGAAAATGAGGTGATATTCTTAGAGGAAAACTATGAAGAAAATTATGCAGGATTTGATCCTAGTTCACCTGAGTCAACCATAGCAATTGGTATTGAACAAGAAGTCTATGTAGAGCAGAGCATAGTATTGGCGCGTAAAATAGAAGATAATTTTATAGGTAAGTCCAAACGGAAAAGTAGAGGTTTAAAGCAGGCAAGTTTACTAGTTATAAGAAACACATATATGCCAAGTGTACTGGTTGAAGTTGGATTTTTAACCAATAAAAGAGAGGGCGCATATTTAAATTCTAAGAAAGGTCAGTCATCAATGGCCAATGCAATTAAGGATGCAATTATTAATTACAAGAAGGAATTAGACCAGAATATAGGTACTAATATAGTTGGCCTAAACGGTGAATTACCTGGAAGTGTTCAAGAATTGACTCAAGTGTATGATGGCGTAACCTTTAAGGTTCAAATTGCAGCAAGTTCTAAAAATTTGGCACCAAAATCCTACAATTTTAATGGTCTTACAGACATAACAAAAGATAAGGTTGGCAATTTGTATAAATATTTTTACGGCAAAACTTCAGATTATATTAAAGCAAATCAATTATTGCAAGAGGCTAAAACCAAGGGTTATACTTCGAGCTTTGTAGTTGCCTATAAAAATGGCGAAAAGGTAGATGTTTCGGATGTGCTTAAATCGACAACTAATTAGAAACATTATTAATAAAAATATTCCTAATTTTGTTTACAATCAAATTGAAAACAATTGAAGATCTCTAGAGAAATTAAAACCGCTATTCTTGTACTTTCGGGAATAGCACTTTTTATATATCTATTTTCATATTTAAAAGGCGAAGACCTATTTACTGATTCACGGAACTACTATACTGAGTTTGATTATAACGCCCTTAGTATGTCTTCACCAGTAACAATTCGTGGTAATAAAGTCGGTAAAATTGAAGATATTAAGTACGATTTTGAGTCTGGGAAAACTCGTGTTGAATTTTCGGTAAATCCTAAGCTTAAATTTTCTAAAAACAGTACGATTAGATTATACGAAACAGGTCTGATGGGTGGTAATGCCTTGGCTATTATTAGGGCTAACGATAATGACATAGCGAAATCTGGTGATTTTATACCTTCAGAAGTACAACCAGGATTAATAACAACTTTGAAAAATAATTTTTCCGGAATCAGTACGGATTTAGATAGTGCAATTCGTTCGGCAGATACACTTATGACAAGTATTAATGCCATGGTTATTGATGAAAGTGAAGGAAGCCTTAAAAATACCATTGCTGAGCTCAATGAAACACTAAAATCATTTAAGGATCTGTCTAAGTCGATTCAGAATGTAATAGAGGCAAACGATGAGAAAATAGCATCTGTACTTGACAATTTCGATAAGACAAGTAAAGATTTGAGTGAGCTTTCTAATGAAATTAAAGAAGCTGGGCTATCTGAAACTATTGATAACATAAATAAAACTTTAGTAGGTGTTCAAAATATGCTTGCAAGTATTGATAATAGTGAAGGTACAATTGGCAAACTGCTTAATGACGAATCATTATATAATAATTTAGAAGCAGCATCTAAGGAAATGGAATTACTTTTATTAGATATTAAACTTCATCCTGCAAGATATAGACGAATTTTATCTAAAAAGGAAATACCTTATGAGCCACCAACTGAAGAACAAAAGAACTAGACCTTAAATTATACTATGGAGTACTTACCTAATATACTTTTCGCAGCAATTTTAGTTTTAGGCGTAGGTTATTTTACGAGAAATGTAAAAAAGTTAATTCGCAACATTAAACTCGGAAGAGAGGTAGATGCCAGCGATAATAAAGCACAACGCTGGAAGAATATGGCCATGATAGCTCTTGGGCAAAGTAAAATGGTTAAGCGACCTATTGCAGGTATCATGCACGTTATCGTGTATATAGGTTTTGTAATAATTAATATTGAAGTATTAGAGATTGTTATTGATGGTGTATTGGGGACGCATAGAATTGGATTAGAGATATTGCCTATTTCTGTTTATGGTTTCTTAATTGGAGCTTTTGAAATATTAGCTGTACTAGTTTTGGTTGCAGTTGTTGTATTTTGGTTAAGAAGAAATGTCATTAAATTAAAGCGATTCTTAAGTTCAGAAATGAAAGGATGGCCAAAGAATGATGGTAATATTATACTTTATTTTGAGGTTGTTTTAATGTGTTTATTTCTTGTAATGAATGCAACTGACACTTCATTCCAATCTTTAGGTTCTGGTAATGTGATTTCGCAATTTATAGCACCTTGGTTCGATGGAATGTCAGAAACGACGTTGCATACTATTGAACGCACAGCATGGTGGTTGCACATTGTAGGAATTCTTATTTTCTTAAATTACTTATACTTTTCAAAGCATTTGCATATTCTTTTGGCATTTCCAAATGTGTATTTAGGCAGTGTTGAACCAAAAGGGAAATTTAACAATCTTGAATCTGTTACCAATGAGGTAAAGTTAATGATGGACCCAAATGCTGACCCGTTTGCCACACCTGCTGAAGAAGGAGATGATGAGATGCCAGCAAAGTTTGGGGCTAGTGATGTCATGGATTTAAATCAAATCCAGTTATTAAATGCTTACACGTGCACTGAATGTGGGCGTTGTACATCAGCCTGCCCAGCAAATCTAACAGGTAAAAAGCTTTCGCCTCGTAAAATTATGATGGATACTAGAGACCGTCTAGAAGAGGTAGGTAAAAATATTGACGCCAATAATGGAGAATATAAGGATGATGGAAAACAGCTTTTAGGTGATTATATATCAAATGAAGAGTTATGGGCTTGTACAACGTGTAATGCATGTGTTGAGGAGTGTCCTGTAAGTATAAATCCTTTATCCATTATCTTAGAAATGAGAAGATATTTAGTAATGGAGCAAAGTGCAGCTCCTATGGAGTTAAACAATATGATGACCAATATTGAAAATAATGGTGCACCTTGGCCTTATAACCAAATGGACAGATTAAACTGGGCGAAGGAAGAATAAAAATGAAATGAAATGAATGAAGAACTAAAAGTACGCACAATGGCAGAATTTATGGCTGAGAATAAACAGCCAGAAATCTTGTTTTGGGTTGGTTCTGCTGGAAGTTACGATGATAGAGCTAAGAAAATAACTAAGGCCTTTGTAAAGATTCTAAACAAGGCAAATGTGGATTTTGCCGTTTTAGGAAGCGAAGAGAGTAATACTGGTGATGTGGCTAAGCGGGCCGGTAATGAGTTTTTGTTTCAAATGCAGGCTATGATGAATATAGAAGTTCTCAATGCTTATGAGGTAAAACACATTGTAACTTGTGATCCTCATTCATTTAACTGCTTAAAAAATGAGTATCCGAGCTTAGGTGGTAATTACGAGGTTGTTCACCATACGCAATATATTAAAGAGCTTATCAATGATGGTAGGTTAACCATAGAGGGCAATACCTATAAAGGAAAACGAATCACATTTCACGACCCTTGCTATTTGGGAAGAGCTAATAGTGAATATGATGCGCCAAGAGATGTGTTAAAGAAATCTAATGCTACATTGATAGAAATGAAAAGGCATAAGTCAACCGCATTATGTTGTGGGGCTGGAGGTGCCCAGATGTTTAAAGAACCTGAGAAAGGAGATTTAGACATCAATATTCTTCGTACTGAGGATGCTATAGAAACCAAGCCAGAAATTATCGCCACTGGTTGCCCATATTGTAAGACTATGATGATGGATGGTATCAAATTTAAAGAAAAAGAAGACGAAATATCTGTTATGGATATCGCTGAATTAATAGCTAATGCTTAGATAAATATATTAATGAAAAAAATCACGTTTACTTTAATTGCCATTCTAGGTCTTAACCTAATTAATGCCCAGAACAAATCAAAAGAAGAAGTATTAGAGCTTATGGCAGAAGACACATGTGAATGTATCGCAGAGAAGAAGATAAGCCCAAAAGATAGTATGGAAGATAAACAAATGGCTCTTGGTCTTTGTTTAATTTCTAGTTACAATGAACACAAATCAAAGTCTAGATATTTTAGTAAACAAAAATCAACAAATTTTGAAAAAATAGGTGAGGAAGTAGGCATGGTAATGGCTACTATATGTGTAGATGATTTTATGTCTATTTTTTCAACTGAAGAGTTAATAGATATAGTTGATGATGACGATGAAATGAGTTTTGGTGATACTGAAGAATCTGATCTTTCTATAGAGGTAGAATTAGTTTCTATGAATAATGATGCCATATCATATATTCAAACTAAAGACGATTTTAACAAGAGTCATATATTTTTAATAACTCAAGAGTTTGAAGGTTACGAGCTTCTTAAAAAAGCTAGTTTTGGAAAAGCATTCAGAGTATCCTTTAAGGAAGCAGAGTTTTTCGATTTAAGCGAGAAACAATACATCGTTAAAAAAGTGATTACTAAAATTGAAGAACTCTAATTATCCAATTCAATAAATCTAAAAATACCAAAGTAAAATGCTAGTAGATTTTGATACATTACCAGATGAATCTAGGGTTTGGATATACCAAGCCAATCGAAGTTTTTCTGAGGATGAAATCAATGAACTTAGAAATGAACTATCTATTTTTATTGAGAATTGGACAGCACACGGAAAGGATTTACAGTCAGGTTATAAAATTGTATATAAGCGATTTATAGTTGTTGCCTTAAATCAAAGCTTAAATAATGCAACAGGATGTTCAATAGATGCTTCCGTTCACTTTATTCAAGGATTAGAGCAAAAATACAATGTTGATTTAATGGATAAGATGAATGTGTCTTATAAACAAGGTGAATTCATTGCTTATAAACCTTTACTGGATTTTAAGAAAATGGCAAAGGATAGAGCTGTTAGTAAAAAAACAATAGTTTTTAACAATCTAGTTACAAATATAGCTGAGTTTAAGGAAAACTGGGAGGTGCCGGCAGGTGAAAGTTGGCATAGTCGTTTTTTAAATTAAAACTAACCTTAAAAAGCTTTTATAATTCAATCTTAATAAGCAATTACATTAATTAAATAGAAATAAAATATAACAGTGGCTACAGATATATTCTTGATTAATATTTCGGGACAGGATAAACCAGGATTAACTTCTAGTCTTACAAGTGTACTGGCTGAGTATGGGGCAAAAGTACTGGATATTGGTCAGGCCAATATTCATGATACACTTTCATTGGGTATACTGTTTGAGATAAGTAAGGGTAAAAAATCTGCTGCTGTGCTTAAAGATTTACTTTTTAAGGCTTATGAGTTGGGCATACAAGCAAAATTTACGCCTATTACCCAAGAAGATTATGAGAAATGGGTAAATCTTCAAGGAAAAGACCGCTACATTATTACCATCTTAGGAGAGAAACTTGCAGCAGAGCAGATATCAGAAGTCACCAAGGTGATATCTGATAAAAACTTAAACATTGATGCCATAAAACGTTTAACTGGTAGGATTTCTTTGGTTAAAGAGGAAGAATATCCTAGAGCATCAATTCAACTTTCAGTAAGGGGTAAAATTGAAAACAAAAGTGATTTTACAGAAAAATTTATGGAGATAGCTCATGATTTAGATGTGGATATTGCTTTTCAAGAAGACAATATATTCAGAAGAAACAGACGATTGGTATGTTTTGATATGGATTCTACGCTCATCCAAACCGAGGTAATCGATGAATTGGCTGAACTTGCCGGTGTTGGTGAACAAGTGAAAAAAATTACTGAGTCTGCTATGGAGGGAGAAATAGACTTTAATGAGAGTTTTGAAAGACGCATGAAGCTTTTAGAAGGTCTTAGTGAAGAAGTTTTACAAGAAGTTGCGGAAAAATTACCAATTACTAAAGGAGCTCGAAGACTAGTAGATACCTTGCATAGCTATGGATTTAAAACTGCAATTCTATCAGGAGGTTTTACGTATTTTGGAAACTATTTAAAAGAAAAATTAGACATAGATTATGTTTATGCTAATGAGCTAGAGATTAAAGATGGTAAGCTTACTGGTGGTTATATTGGCGATATTGTAAATGGGGATAAGAAAGCAGAATACTTGCAACAACTAGCTGATAAAATGGGTATTGATATAAGCCAAACTATTGCTGTAGGGGACGGCGCAAATGACTTACCTATGTTAGATCTTGCAGGTTTGGGAATCGCTTTTCATGCAAAGCCTAAGGTAAAAGATAATGCCCAGAATTCAATTTCAAGTATCGGATTGGATGGTATTTTATACCTCTTAGGTTACCACGATAGACATATTGATTTAGTTGATTAAACTCATTTTATGGAACTGTTAATTATACGGTTTATAAAAGAATCTTAAAGTCTTTAATCTTACTCTTAATTATATTATTTTGGCATAGTATTCGTTATTGATTAATCTGAAACGAAATTTAAGTACATGCGAAAATTTGCCCTTATCATATTCTTTATTTGCTTTCAACTTTCATTAGCCCAGAATGAAATAAAAAATCCACTTCTAGCGCAAGACTCTCTCCAACAAATACAATGGGTTGATAGTCTATACAATACGTTATCTACGCAAGAGCGTATAGCACAATTATTTATGGTACAGATAATGTCAGCAGATAATGCTGACGTTAATAACAAATATTTTAGACTAGTAAAAGAGTATGGTATTGGAGGTATAATTTATTCCAAAGGTGGACCAATGCGCCAAGCGAAGCTAAATAATAAATTGCAAGCTGTATCTAAAACGCCTATGTTAATTGGTATGGATGCAGAATGGGGACTTAGCATGCGTTTAGATTCCACATATGCCTTTCCTTGGAATATGACATTGGGCGCCATATCAGACAACGATTTAATTGAACGTACTGGAAAGCATATTGGTGAACATTGTAAACGACTAGGAGTGCATTTTAATTTTGCACCAGTTGTGGACATTAATACTAACCCGAAGAACCCTATTATTGGAAATCGCTCATTTGGAGAAGATAGAGATAATGTTACCGCTAAAGGTTTAGCTTTTATGAATGGTATGCAGAGTGCTGGTGTTTTAGCTAATGCAAAGCATTTTCCTGGTCATGGTGATACGGAAGATGATAGCCATAAAACACTACCAACGGTTTCATTTAGCGAGCAACGTATTGATTCTGTTGAGCTTCACCCATATCGTAGACTGATTAAAGAAGGTTTATCTAGTGTAATGGTGGCACATCTAAACGTTCCAAGCTTAGAAAAACGAAATGGATTTCCGTCATCACTTTCAAAGCATATTGTGACCGATATTTTAAAAGAAGAGCTTGGTTTTAAAGGCCTAATTTTTACTGATGCATTGACAATGAAAGGTGCGGCAGATTATATTGAAAGGAATATAGATGGTATCAATAAGAATTCTATTAAAACTGGCGGTGAGATTGACCTTATGGCTTTTTTAGCAGGAAACGACGTAATGTTAATGTCAGAGAATCCTGTTTACGGAATTGAGAAGTTTGTTGAAGCTTATGAGAATGGCATAATTACAGAAGAACGCCTAGCACATTCCGTAAAGAAAGTGTTAATGGCTAAATACAAAGTGGGTTTAAATGAATATAGTCCTGTGAGTCTTGTTAATTTAAAACAAGAATTAAACAGACTAGAAGATGATGTATTATACGAGGAGCTGATGGAGAACGCTATTACTGTTGTTAAGAATTCAAAAGTATTATTGCCGCTTAGAGATTTAGAAACAAGAAAAATTGCATATATAAACTTGGGTGACGATAGTGGAAGTCCATTTTATAACGAATTAAAAAAATACACTAAGGTACATCACATCAAGGCAGATAAACTTGATGGAATCATATCTAAGCTCCAAAATTACAATACCGTAATTATAGGGTTTCATAAGTCTAATGCTAATCCTTGGAAGGGCTATAAATTTACCCAAAAGGAAATGGCTTGGTTATATGAAATTTCGCGAAATAATACTGTGGTACTAGATTTATTCGCAAGACCGTATGCTTTAAATGATATTCTTTCAATTGATAATATCGAAGGCATTGTAATGAGCTATCAGAATAGTGAAATTGCACAACATAAATCCGCTCAATTGATATTTGGTGCGGTACCTGCTAAAGGTAAACTGCCGGTTAGCGCAGGTGAATTCTTTCCTGTAGGTACTGGCAAATCCTATAATGCCATTTCAAATTTAAGCTATGGATTACCTGAGCGTGTTGGTATGGATTCGGACTTATTAAAAAAGTTAGATTCTGTCGCCAACTATGCAGTTAATAATAGAATGACACCAGGTATTCAATTATTAGTTTCAAGGCGTGGAAAGGTGATTTACAATAAAAATTTCGGATATCACACCTATGCCAAAAAAAATAAGGTTGATTTTGATGATATTTATGATGTAGCTTCTTTAACTAAAATATTGGGAACTTTGCCGGTTTTAATGGAGATTGAAGAAAAAGGTGCGGTATCGTTAGATTCAAAACTTGGAGATTTAATTTTAGATTATCGTGATACAAATAAGGAGAATATTACTCTGAAGAAAATGTTATCACATTATGCGCAATTAAAACCTTGGATTCCTTTCTATTATTCAACATTAGACTCCTTAACTAATAAGCCAGATCCTGAGTATTATAGAAAAAAACGTACTAAAGGATTTAATGTTGAAGTAACCAATACACTTTTTTTGCGTAACGATTATAGAGATTCTATACAAGAAATTATTAAGGAAAGTGACTTATTATCAAGGTTAAGATATAGATACAGTGACTTACCATACTACATTTTAAAAGAATATTTAGAAGGGTTTTATGACAAACCGTTAGATGAAATCACTGAAGATCGGTTCTATAAATCATTAGGAACAAATTACACAACTTACAATCCAAGAAATAAGTTCAGCTTAAAGGACATTGTACCTTCTGAAGTAGACAAATACTACAGATACAAAAAAGTGCATGGTTATGTTCATGATATGGGAGCAGCGATGCAAGGTGGTGTTGGTGGTCATGCTGGTGTATTTAGTAATGCCAATGACGTGGCCAAAATCATGCAACTCTATTTACAAAGGGGATTTTACGGAGGTAAACGGTATTTCAAGAGTGAAACAATCGATAAGTTTAATACATGTTATTATTGCGATGCTGATAATAGGAGAGGAGTTGGGTTTGATAAACCACAATTGGGTGAAGAAGGTCCAACGTGTGGATGTATTTCAATGACTAGTTTTGGACATTCAGGTTTTACAGGTACATATGCTTGGGCAGATCCTGAAGAAGAAATTGTATATGTCTTTTTAGCTAATAGAACTTATCCTGAGGCTGGGAAGAACTTACTATTAAGAGAAAACATAAGAACTGAAATTCAGCGTCTGATCTACGAGGCTATTATTGAATAAGGTTTTTAATAATAAGTTAAAAACACCCAAGATTGTAAGTATTTTGAATAACTTCGACTTTTAAATTAATCAACTTAACACTAGATACATTACATGAAAATTGGTATTGTTTGCTATCCTACATTTGGAGGTAGTGGCGTAGTAGCTACAGAATTAGGCTTAGAACTATCTCGAAGAGGACATGAAATCCATTTTATTACTTACAGTCAGCCCGTAAGATTAGAATTATTGAGTAACAATGTCCATTTTCACGAAGTACATGTACCAGAATATCCATTATTTCATTATCAGCCTTATGAATTGGCACTATCTAGTAAATTAGTAGATATGGTGAAATTGCATGGCATTGAATTATTGCATGTTCATTATGCTATGCCACATGCCTATGCAGCCTATATGGCACAGCAAATGCTGTTAGATGAGGGTATCTTGGTTCCAATTGTAACTACCTTACATGGTACAGATATTACATTGGTTGGTAGCCATCCGTTTTATAAACCCGCAGTAACCTTTAGTATTAACAAGTCAGATGCAGTCACATCGGTTTCAGAGAGCCTAAAAGAGGATACATTAAGACTTTTTAATATTAAAAAAGACATTCATGTTGTTCCTAATTTTATTGATTTAGAAAAACATCTTAATAATTTCACAGATTGTCAGCGTGGTATGATGGCAGAAGATCACGAACGTATAATAACACATATCAGTAATTTTAGAGAGGTTAAACAAATACCTGATATTATTAAGATATTCTATAATATTCAGAAAGAAATTCCTGCAAAACTTATGATGGTAGGTGAAGGGCCAGAAAAAGAAGGAGCAGAGTTACTGGTTGAAGAATTGGGAATAACGGATAAAGTTATTTTCTTTGGAAATAGTAACGAAATAGATAGAATTTTATGCTTTAGTGATTTATTTCTATTGCCATCACAAACAGAAAGTTTTGGACTTGCAGCATTAGAAGCTATGGCAAGTGGAGTTCCAGTAATATCTACAAATACAGGAGGTTTACCTGAGGTAAATGAAGATGGTTATTCGGGTTATTTGAGTGATGTCAATGCAATAGATGATATGACCAAAAATGCCTTAAGAATTATTACGGACTTAAATGTGTTGAACAAGTTTAAAACGAATGCCAAGACACAATCCATGAAGTTTGATATACACAATATTGTTCCTAAATACGAAGCTATTTATGAAGAAACCTTAAAGAAGTTCTTAGTCTCTTTTCCTTAAATAGAAATGTATTGAATTCTAAATGAGATTACATCTATTATTGCGTTAAACAAAAAGTAATGATTTTTGAAATCAATTTTTATAAAAGATATCAAGCGTAATTATCAAAACCTAGTATATCTAGTATCAATAATGATATGGATAGTAATTGGAAGGTGGTGCTTTTACCTTATATTCCGATTGAAGAAATGTAACTATATCAATTAATTCTTGTACAGTCATAACTTCATTGTAATACGCCATTTTTGAAAGTCCCTCTTCAGTCGTAGCCGTTGCTTTATAATGTTTTGCAATTTTATGAGATGGGTTAATAACTGAAGTTACGAGATCTCCATAAGATTTTTGAATCGATATTTCACCACCAAGTGGAATATGAAGACTATCGATACCACCACGCCATTCTATGTCAGAAATACTATGACATTCAATACATGATAGTTGCTCAAACATAACTTTACCTCTTTCAATGTCACCCTCTGGTAATGCGAAACCACGCGTTTGCTCATTGCAACTACTTACGATTAAACCTGCTGATATTAGAACAAAGGCCATTATAAAATTCTTCAATTTGCCCAAAGTGTTTTGTTTTATTCTACAAGACATAACTAATTGATTTAAATTAATGATTAATGCACAGCTGCGCATCTTATGTGTTAAATGTAGAAATAAGAATAAAAATTTGAAATGATATTCATCAGTCTTAGTTTTCAGTGCTGTAGAGCAACGAAATACTTTTAAACATCTTCATTTATTTCTATCCAATACCCATTTGGATCTTGAAAGTAAATCTGTTTAATGCCATCCTTTCTTATGTAACTTTTGTCTGGTGTGTCACGCCAGTCTGAGTATTTAATATTTAAGGCCTCTAGATTCTTAATAATTGAATTTAAGTCAATTATAGCTAAAGCAAAGTGAACGGCCTTATTGGTTTTTATCTCAGCATTTGGACGAGGTATAAGGTGCAGTTGTACATCATCGTTAAAAGCTAACCATCTAGTTTTAGAATTTGAAGCTGTATTTTCAATTTCTGTTAGTTGAAGTACATTTTGATAAAATTCTACAGATTCGTCCGCGTCTCTTACAGAAAGTGCTATATGATTAAATGAATATAAAGACATTCGTTTAGACCGATTTCTGGTAGGCTTCACTAATCCAATTTTTAAGTTCCTCATCAACTTCGGTAACTTGAGATAATCTAACTCTGTGGGTACACATGCTTCCAAAAGGACCTGAATTTTCTAACCTTTCTGTTACAGGTTTATCTTTTAGTTTAAACCCTAAATCTATTCTGGTTTTGGTGGCTGGTTTTATTAAAACAAATTGCCGTTTTCTAATTATACTAACACTGCTTTTTTTAGGAGTGATTGTAACATCAGAACCTAATGAATTGATATATTCAATTAGTTTTTTATAAATAGGTACTAAGTTCTCTTTTCCTTTGTATTGTGCCTCTACCATATCGCTCAGTGCATTATTTTCATCCTTGGATAAAGTCACAATAGTATTTGCAAAGCCATGTGTTACACCATGTTGGGTTTTCAAAAACTTAACCCCTTCCGAATGCTTTTCAAATGCTTTTAATTTTAAAATCTTCTTCCATTCCTCTAAAGACTTACCTGTTTTTACAGGCATATTGTCTATCATAGTTTGTAGTGCTTTGTCCATAATATCTGTTTATTTCTTCTATTCGCGCAGTATTTTTTCCATTTTACGACCTTTTGCTAACTCATCAATTAACTTATCTAAATAACGTGCCTCTCTTGTTAATGGTGTTTCAATATCTTCTATGCGGTAGCCACAGATTACACCTTTAATAAGATGTGCATTACGATTTAAATTTGCCTTTTCAAAGAATGTTTTAAAGGTTACCTGCTTCTCAATAAGCTCTTGTAGTTTTTTCTCATTAAATCCCGTTAACCATTCTATCACTTGGTGTAATTCTTCTTTTGTTCTGCCTTTCTTCTCAATTTTTGTGACGTAATGAGGATAGACTGATGAGAACTTTAAGTTATCTACACGTGCATCGTGTTCTGGTGTTGTCGTCATAACTTAATAAATTTAGTTTCAATTTCCATTATATCGCCTTGCGTGTAATGGTTTAGACACATTTAAAGTTAGTAATTTTCTTTTAAGCAGGTGAGTGGTAAGGAAATATAAGGCTTATTGACGCTTTGTTGTTTCCTAAATCTTTTGCCCGAATGTTAAAAGGTTGCTGTCTGGATCTAAAATTGAGAATTCCTTTTGTCCCCAAGGTTTAATTTGTAATTTCCCATTAGGATGAATTTCTGTCTTATTTTCTACTAATGATGAGTAAAATTTGTCAATATTATCTGTTCTAATATAAACCTGTCCGTAGTTCTCTTTTGGGTCTAACGTAGTAAATTGAAAAAAATGAACTTCGATCTGGTCCCTTTTGAGCATTAAGTAGCCGTCATAGTCTGCAGTTCCTAATTGTTTAAATCCCAATTTATTTATGTAGAACTCTCTGGTTATATGCTTATTGCGCATTGGTATTTTTGGATGGATGTCTGTGAGCATATCAGTAATTATTTAATTTTTTATGAAACGTTTTAGTTATAATCTGGTATGTTTAAACCTAAAATGATATCTCTGTTGGCTGTAAGAATTCCATTTTCTTTTTTAAGTTTTATAATCCCTGAACCTCCTCTATTATTTTGAGATTGTTTTGCCTCTTCAGTAAGTAGTGAATCGCTTTCAAAGAGACAACTATCTATGTAATAAGGTATTGTATTTGATTCTTTAACATAGATATGGATGTGTTCTGGTTCTTGTACTCCTGGATATGATGCTGGTCTAAAGGTGTAAAACGTAAATTCACCATCATTATTTGTTTTTAACCAACCTCTATATTGACCATGTCTTTTTTCCCAACCAATAGGATTTTCACTGGGCTGATATAATCCATTTCTATCTACATGGTAAATATAAATTAGTATGTTTTCTGCAGGTGTTTTGCCATCTATTTCATAAACAGTTCCTGTAATTTTAATTTTGGGTTCATTTTTGATAAAACCAGAGAGAGTATCAATTGACCTCGGCAGTTCGTTGAGCAATTTATAATCTAAAAGCGCTTCACAGTCTTGACATGGTCCGCCAACCTGTCTTTCAGCATTAGTAGTTGTTTGTCCCTTGCACGAAACAGATAATAATATGATTAATATTAATTTATAATATTTAGACAAGATGTAATAGTATATATCATTAATACTTTTTCTTAGATGTCTAAAAAATTTTATCATTGTTTAGCCGTTTCTCGAAAGGTAGGATATTTTTTTAACTCGAGAATGGGATAATGAAGCACAAAGGTCTTGTATAACCTTCAGTTACTGGTTTTAAGTCGATGTTTTTAGATTAGGTACCCAAATTAAACAAACATGGTATATCTACGAATAAAAGGCCTATAGATAACTTAATAACAAAAAGAGGGCTTTTGCCCTCTTTTTTTGTGATCTAATACTGTTATTAGTACAACAGATTTCGTAGCTCACAGAATGAGCGATAATTTATGGAAATTGCTGAAATTTCTTATATCTATCTGGCACCGGAAATTCTGGAGTAACACCGTGCCAAAACATGTTTACAATCCACCATCTGTCTTGGTAGTAAGCCAATTGAATGCTTTTTACATCTTGTTTGTAAGGTTTGTTGTTTGCCATATCTTCCTTGCTATGAAAAGCTTGGCAATGACTAAATGCATGACCAATATTTGCATAAGATTCTACAACCCTTCCTACTTCTCTTTCGTAGAAAGCAGTTTCTCGAGTATTGTTAAACCAATAGCCTATACGTTCTATATAATCATTCGGGTGTATCCACTGAGGTCTAAAATTTTTGTTTATATCAAATTCATAACCAATTTTCATCCCTTGCGGATGAAATAAAAATTTCATAAACTCCCAATCTCTTTTTTCACCTGGTTCTCCACCGAGGCAAGCATAAAAAGCAGTTATTAAATCATCGATGGTTTGAACCTTTTCTAAATACTCTTTTTTCATTATAAATATATTTTATTTGAATTCTGTTAATTTTCAAGATCTTAAGACAAATAAAAAACAATTATTTCGAAAATTTCAAATTATGAATAGTTTTTGAGGTCATTTACCTATTTGTGCGGCTAAAGGATAATTTTGGAACTTAAAGAATTCAAATACTTTAAAAAAGTTGAGATAATATTTGAGTCTTAGCTTAGACTCAAATACAGATTTACTACCAAAAGAGTAATGGACTTTTTATATTTAGTCGTTTCATCTTCTAAAAATGTAATAACACAGAATAATTGCGTAAAATTTGTCCTACTTTTATAGCTTTGAGAACAAAGATAATTTTAACCTCTTGTAAGGCATAATAAAGAAGGTTAGTTTTTATTAAATATAAACACATTACTATGAGTAAGAAAATTACCGATTTAACAGGTACGTTCAAGTTACATAATGGCGTAGAGATGCCATATTTGGGTCTAGGAACATATATGCCAAAGGATAGGTATGAAGTAACTAATTCTGTGCGATTAGCATTAGAGAATGGATATAGACATATTGATACTGCTGGGATTTATAGAAACGAGAACGATGTTAGAATGGGCATTGAAGCAAGTAATGTTCCAAGAAAGGACATTTTTTTAACCACTAAGGTGTGGAATAGTGATCATGGTTATGATAAAACCATTAATGCCTTTGAGCGCAGTCTCGGTAACCTTCAAATGGATTACGTAGATCTTTACCTTGTTCATTGGCCGGTAGTAGGTTTATATAAAGATACTTGGCGAGCTTTAGAAGACTTATATAAGCAAGGAAGAGTAAGGGCAATTGGTGTCTGCAACTTCCTTAAGCATCAATTGGAGGATTTAATGGAAGATGCAGAGGTAGTCCCTATGGTAAATCAAATGGAATTCCATCCGTATCTAGTGCAACAAGAGTTGATTAATTTTTGTAATCAAAATAATATTCAATATCAGGCATGGTCTCCATTAATGCAAGGCAAGGTATTTGAATTACCAGAATTCCAGAAATTATCCGAAAAGTACAATAAGAGTATTGCCCAAGTTATTTTAAGATACGATTTACAAAAAGGGGTAATTACAATTCCAAAATCGTGCAAGGAGGAACGTATTATTGCTAATGCTGATATATTTGATTTTGAAATATCTGAATCTGATATGAATTTTATAGATGCGATGGACAGAAACTTCCGTACTGGGCCAAATCCAGATAATTTTGAGTGGTCGGTGGTACTTTAGATCGTATTAATGAGTTGAAATGTGATGGTATCTGATTTAGCATGTTTGGCTTAACAAATTCGTTTCATGTTATTTTGAAACTTATAAGTGGTATAATTTAAGCAATAACAGATTTTGCCTCTAGAATTATGCACTTTGTTGCGATTTCGTTATTATCGTTTAGCGCTACTCTTTGATTTTTTCAACTTTCCGCCATCGTCTTTCGTCGAGATTATCACCTATCATGATAAATTCACCATTATCTACAGGATCGAATTTCAACATCATGTTTGTGGACTCAATAAAGAACTGCATTTTATTTGGCATCCAATAGTGCAAGAGCACTTGTTGTTTACCTTCTAAATCTGCATAGAGTTGTTTGCCTTGTGCAGTAATCTCTACAGTTGCTCCAGAAGACATCCCAGGACCTGAAATCTGTTTATAACGGCCTATCAAAGGTTTGGCTTGAGTAGAATCTGCAAGTGAAGTCGAGCGGAAATAGCCAGGCGTTTCCAAACCCTGAACGTCTAACAATTCATCAATTCTAAAATATATTCTCATGGCCAATGCTCTATACCATCCAACAGCTCCTGCCATATTTGCGGCTTCACTATTCATTCTCATAACATAACTTCTAAATTTAGGGCTATGCATATAAAAATCGATTTGTTCATCACTCATCTCACCTGTGAAATTATCTTGCGTATACCATTCTAGTTCACTGTAGGACTCCTTCTGGATATTTGTAAGGGTTGCTAAATACTTTTTATGGTAAGCATCTACCTGATAACCTCTAACATTATGTAATTCGTTAAGTTCTGGTAGAAGTTCCTTGTATTTTTCTGGCATGCCCTTGGTCATTTGTAAAAACTGCTCATAGCCGTTAGTTTGTCTCCACATTGGCGTGTACTGGTAGGCAAGCGTAGCCACAGGCACTCGTTTTGTCTTTATATCATCATAGCTCACCTTATTGTTCATGACCAGATTCTTGATGGAATCTTTATATATATAGCGATAATAAGTAAAACCGCTGGTTCCGACATCTTGAAAAAGATCACGCTGTATTTCTATAAGTGCTGCTCTGATTTCCTTTTCTTCCCCACGTTCTTGATTTTTGTTGTTGACATAGAGCGCAATCATAATCCCTATAAAGACCAAAAAGATTTCTCCAATGGCATAAAGTAGATATTTACTGACTTTATTTTCAGTTAGTAGTCGTTTTCGGATATGTCTAAAGAACTTAATCATGTTTTATAGTATTTATTTTTACGCAAGCGGCAATCTCAACCAAACGTCTACCAGACCTTTGATTTTGCTTTGCAAAATTGTGTTTCGATAATCTAAAGAATTTTATCATTGGTTATTCAATCTACACAATTATGGATATCATTACTGTTATGTAATCTTAAGTTTCCAAATACTTAACTTGTTTTTGCATCTAACAGGGTAGCCAATTCTTTGGCATAATCTATAAAGGCTATTGTTTCATCTGTTCGGGCTAATTTTATTTTATCAAAAATTATTAAGGCCTCACCATTACTTTCTAAATGATAAATATGATTATTTTCAAAAAAGCGAACAATTTCATCTGTAAAGAATGACCGAATCTCAGATTCATTGTTCCCCATAAGCAAGAATTTTTTAGAAAAATCCGGATACATCTCAAAATCTATGTCTTTATATCCCGTAAATGCCATCACACGGTCAAATAATTTTTCTAATACAGCTTCTTTTTCCATCGTGAATATGGGTATTTTTCTATTCAATTTTAAAACCATAAGTGTTGTGTTAAACGTCTCAGCTGTAAAAGCTTGGCCCTCATTGAAAGTTATATCTGCAATTTCCCACGACACATTTAAATCTTCAAATGTTCCTTTGAGACAATTATATTTACGCTCAATGGGTCTAATTTCAAAAAAGTGGAACTTCTTTAAATAAATTGTATTCCAATCAACTTTACTCGAGAATTCATAATCTTTCTCAGTTGCCAAATTTCGCAGTCGTTTTTGCCTTTGAGACAATTTAACTGTAGAACTGGTCAAACTAAGTTTTAGAGCTCTATTATGTGTAGATGATGAAACATGTGAATCTAATCCAGTTATTAAGACCTCACCGCCAGTAGCCTTTTGAATCTTTAAGTATTCTACCAAGTAGTCCATATAGGTCATGCCAACCAATCTTGTTTCTGATAAATCAATATTTACATCTGCCCCAGCAGGAATTTGAGCCACAAGTTTATCTACTTTTAGAATTCCTAAAAAATTCGCAATTCCTCTTATCTTTAAATCAAAACTGCCATCTGGTCGCTTCATCAATTTTGTACGCGAATTATAAACCATTTTAAAAAATTGAGGAATGGGTACTTTAGCCAATAACATGTGAATAATCAATGCCAATAATAAACCACCAATTAAACCTATTAACAAATTAGTGTAGAGGGTTAAAATCATCGTTCCGATAAAGAAAACGAGTTGTTCAGTACCTTGATTATACACTTGTTTGAAAACCGCTGGTGATGCCAATTTAAAACCAGTATAAACAAGTAAAATAGCAAAAGCACATAACGGTACTTGTCTCATTATGGGGCTCAATACCACAATAAAAAGCAGCAGCAAAAGGCCTTGATACATGTTAGACCACTTTGTCTTTGCACCATTATGTATATTAACGGTACTTCGAATAATCACCGCTATGATTGGCAGACCTCCAATTAAACCTGCTATCATCGTACTAAACCCTATACCTGTTAAATCCTTATTTAAATCTGTTTTTCGTCTATAAGGGTCTATTTTGTCAACTGCTTTTGCAATGGCTAAGGATTCTATACTTGTTATAATTAAAAGGGAAAATACAGTGGTCCAGAATTCGAGAGTATTAATTTTTCCAAAGTTGGGATGCATAATGGAATCCATAATAGTATCTGGAATGTCCAACAATAAATGAGGTCCCACCTCATATGCTTTTCCAAAAAATGAAAGCGTTTGTTCCTCAAAGAAATTAAAAGCATAGACAAGTGGAATGGAAAGTGCTATAACCCAAATGGGTGCCGGCAAGAGATGGAAAAATCTGTAACTAATTTTAGAATGAAATAATAATAAGAGCAAACCTGACAAGGCAATAATCAGTACAAAAGGATTGGCTTTGGGTAAGTATATAACCGCATCAATAAGGTTTTGTACAATGCTGGGGCTATCAGAATGAGTTCCCATCGCAACATGGATCTGTTTTGCAAATATGATAATTCCTATGGCCGCCAAAATGCCATGAATCACGGAACTATGAAAGATATCCGCTAATCTACCCAATTTCATTATACCCAATAACATTTGAATTGCACCTGAAACAACAACTGCTGCCAACACATAATTAAATGCTTGTCCTGAACCATCATCCATTATTGCAATACCCAATAGTATAACACCAATGACTCCTTTGGCAGGGCCATTGACTGATATGTGCCCACCTCGATAAAGCGTAGTAACGACACCACCAACTATTGCTGAAAAGATACCAGACATTGCTGGAGCTCCTGCTGCTAAAGCAATACCTAATGAAAGAGGTAAGGCAATAAGTGCGACACTGACTGCAGCGATTAAATCACTTTGCCAATTTTCAATTAAACCCTTAAATCCTTTTTTTGGTAAATTTTCCATTTATTTAACTATCTGTAATTAAAGAGTATTAAGGTTTTTAAAATATAACGTGTCAATAGAATGTTTCATAATCTTTAAATCATGTGAAAAATGACACCTAGTTTTACTTTTGAGAAAATTGAATATAAATCGATGATTTATAACATAATGTTGTATCAAAACTATATAAACTGATTTAATTTGTTGATTGTGCCTAACGGTTTGGTGCATTGTTTCGTTGCATGAAAATCCGTAAGGAATTTCAGATTAGGAAACCAAGATAGTGAAAGTGCAAGGATTTTCCGATAGGAAATTAAGAAGCAATTAATTATATACTTTCTTATGTTCCAAATTCATTAATAATCCATAAGCTTTTCCAGTTGCTTTAAAACTGCCTTTATAATCTATTTTCGCAATAGTAATTTCACTTAATTCTAAAGCTCTTATTATTTGTCAGTTAACCAGATAAAAGAAACATCAGTGCCTTTAAATTGAATCGTCGGTAATTTCAAAGTATCAACATTGGCAGGTACGCCAAATGTCTTGGCTTTATGGAACTCAATGGTGATTTCTTCACCAAATTGCGAAATGGGAATACACGGACTTAATATAGGGCCGTGATCATCATCCTCAGTTGTTAGGCGAGATACCAATCCACGTTTATCAAAAACTTTTATGGCTTTCCACCAAGTGATATTATGTGCCGTAGATAAAGAGAATCTAATCGAATCCTTATCTTTTACATCTAGCCGTTTTGTCCGTATTAAAACCTCATCTGCATTTTTGCCAATTAAGAGTTGCTTGTCTTTAGTGACTTCATGTTTTGAGTTATCATCAAAATAATCCGCGATGTAATTGATCAATCTTTTGATCTGACCTTCGAAAGTACTGTCTGAGCGCAATAAAATACCATTTCTATCTGCTATGGTTGCAATGTCTTTAGGTAATAGCCTTTTTGGTGGCGGATTAGAGGCTTCGCCTACCAACACTGGAATAACTGGCAAACCTTCACGCGCCAATGCAGCAGAAACTTCAATTCTGACCCAATCATTTGGATCGTCAATTCTACGGTTGCCCTCGGCATCTTTTAAATCCAACCAGTTGTCGCCAATAACTACAAGAAAGATTTCCGTGGTATTTAATTGACTATTGATAAAAGTGGGAAAGTCAATTCCCAGCGGAATTGTCGCTATATCGTAAAATACACTGTCCTGGCCAAAATGAGATTGTAACCTGTCGGCAATGCGTCCTGTTTCGGAAGCAGAATCTAGCCTTCGATATGTAATAAAGATACGACTCACAATTAGGGAATAATTAACATAATCGATTGATTTTACTTATTCATATGAGGAATACTTATTTAAATAAAGTATAACTTGATATGTAAATGATTTGTATTGGATCAGACCTATCGAACACCGTATTCCTGATGAAGGTGATATGTCAGAAGCAGTTGCAAATCAGATGTTTGCTAAAGATAGGATTTTTTAAGCCAAGTTTCATAGAAGTATGCATAGTACCCGCTTGCCACTTTAAACTTTTATTGAGACGATCTGGTACATAGTTGTACTTTCGTTATTTTTTAATTTTACCGAGTCAATTTTTCAGGCGTGCGATAAAACTGGAAACCGCCATTTCTTATTTTTAAAATAATTAGCCTTATCCTTAATTACATATAGAGTATCTTCTGTTTTCAACAAACTTCTTTGGTAATCGGTTTCATTTAATGGGGTAAATCCTAATATTACTCTTTTTATTTTTTCATTCGTTATTAATTGAATTACATCGTTTAGTTTAACACTTTCTTTTGAAAATACATCACTTAAGTATAACGTGTCATCTTCAATATCCATAATAATTGCAGTATTGAGTTTTTCGAGGTAATAAATACTATTTTTCTTAAATAAGGAACAATAAAACATAATTAATGATGTATTGTTTTGCATTGACAATTTAGATATTGGACTTGAATCATTTACAATGCTTAGAAATAATTCCTCATCATATTTATCATCTATATTGAGTTTTTTTAATGATGACTTTAGAGATTTACTAATGTTGGGCTGTTTCGAATATTGGTATTCATCTATAATCTCGAAATCAAATTTGGGATAAAAATCAAGAACACTGTTGTTGGCAAATAGATATATAAAATCAGACTGTTCTTTCCATTCATTTATTACTTGCTCCATTATGAACTTGCTAAGTCCTCTATTTCTGTAATTCTTATCAGTCATAACAGTACCAATTTGAATACCTGTTTTTTTCTCATTTTCGATAATAAGTTCCATTTTACTTACCGAAACATTTGATATCACTTTATTTTTATGCAACAATGAATAAGGAATATAATTGTCATTCCAGTAACCATTTAAGTACCAATTTTCGAAATTGAATTCAAATATGGCCTGAGTCAATTCATTGAAACTTGCTCTAATTTCTTGGTTGTCTTTAAAATCTTTTACAAACCCATAGTTTGTATTGTTGACTTCAATAATTTCCATCAATGTTTGTTTTCTAATTATGCATGATACAAGAGTTAAACTAAATTACAGCATTGGCCTTAATATAAACAATCGCCTTTGGCGTCAAGAGCAAAGCGAACTGGTGCAAGCAATTTTCAAAAGTAGGCGAGAACAAGTAAATACTTATAGCCATTGTTGTAAAATCGTTTTTCATTTCTTTCACCATATTTATCGATCCTTAATTAAATAATTTTCAATTTTGATTTTATTCAGTTTATCAGTTGCCAAATCAGACCAATTATTTATTAACTATGTTTCTTATTTCTGATGAAATAATTGTGGTTTCCTAATGTAAGAAGCAAATATGGTCGCGATTACAATCAAAATTGTCACTTCATAAGGCTTTCCTTTGTACATATGAATACACACAATAAAAGTCATATAAACTGCTAAAAGAGTAGTTCCAATTAGTATAGTTTTATTGTATAAGAACATTGCTGTAGAAATTAAAAGGAATATTCCTGTAGCAATCATTATACTGCTATTCGCTACAATTTTTTCCGTTTGATTTGAGTTAAGGATTTTATCCAAAGCGTTTGGAATATAGAACAGAGTTATTATTAATGAAGGTAGCCAAACTAATATTTTGTGTATAATTTTTTCAGTTCCTTTTGAGTTTTCAGTCATAATTATTTAAGTATTCGATCGGTTTTATAAAGGTTTGCCAACCAGTTTGTGTATGGTAAATTGCGCGATTAAGCAACTAAGTTAACAAACAAAAAAATAGAAAATTCCAGAGGACACGACCGCAGCGAACTGGCGTAACAATTTTCGTAAGTTGGCAGTGGCCAAGCAATGGTTTATACACGGTGTTGGCCTTTCGTTATTTTTTTGTTTTATGATGCGCACCTGGATTCATATTTCTTAGTTCAAAAATAATTTAATGTTAGTTTTAAATTTTGTAAATTTCATAAATAATTCCATTCACAATTAATTCCTTTTATGAAAAATTTACTTTTAATTTTCGCATTTTTATTTTCTGTCCAAGTCGCTTTTTGTCAAAAGTTTAGACTTTATCCTGAAATGGAAATCACTAGCCTTTCTTCAAACGAAAGTGAACTAACATTGATGAATGGAGAGATACTGGATGGTGAAATGGGATTGGCTACTGTGCAAACATCTTCTGGTCTTCAGCGCATCACTTCTGTGGTTGTATTCAAAAAAGGAGAAAAAAATCTAAAGTACAAGCCAAAAGACATTAAAGAAATTAAAATTAAGGCTAATTGGTCAGATATGTCAAGTAGTGATGCCAATAATGATAGTAGTTTGCAGATAAAGTTTTATGCAGACATGAAATCTGATTATTATATTTTTAGAACAGTTTTAGATAAAAAAGGTAAGCCTAGACTTATGCAACTTTTAAATCCGGGATTTGATAGTAATATCCAAGTTTATGTAGATGCTAAATCTAAAGATTCTAGTATTGCTGGGATGTTAGGTAAAGAAACTGCAAAATCCTATTACTTAACAAAAGGAACCGACGAAAAAGGTATTTATGTAAAAAAGTCGAAATATAAAAAGTTGTTTCCAAAGATTTTTGGAGATTGTGATGCTATGAAGACTGAATTCGGTGAGAAAATCAAATGGGGAGATTTTACACAGCATATATACGCATACGATCAAGATTGTAAATAAATAATATTTTTAAGAATAGTGCTATCTTTCGTCAGTATACTTTAATGGAGGTTACCGGTCTTGTGCATGGTTTAGCTTCGCCAGTTCTGCGTTTTCAGTGTCTCGTGTGTTATGTGTTTTAAGCAATTAATTTAGTAAACAAATCACAGATAGAAAATTCCAGCGGACACGAGCTTAGCGAACTGGCGAAGCAATTTTCGTAAGTCCGCAGTGACCATGCAATGGTTTATACACGGTGTTGTAATCTGGCTTTCTACAGTTCAAATTTTTCAAATGACTCTCCATTATATTTATAAACTCCGGCATTATGTGTTCCAAGCCAAAGAGTACCTTGTTTGTCTTTGTAAATTGAGAAGAGTAAAACTTCCGTGTCACCATCATTAATAGGATAATGAATTAGCTCATTTCCCTTATTTCTCCAAACACCATTATCATAAGTTACCATCCATAAGTCTCCGTTATTGTCTACTGTCATTGACATAAAATACAATCTTTCTAAGCCTTTACTTTCAATTCCTAACTCTCGTTGATAATTTATTTGTTTGAGGTCGTTAGTTTTTACGTTATCTCGCAATATTTTGTACTTGTACTTCGAATTACAAATCCAAATATATCCATCTTTATCTTCAATAATTGAACGAATTCCGAAAGATCCGCCTTTAGGTGTTTGTGTTAAATGATTTTCATACATCCAACTAATATCACTTCCATCATATTTATATATTCCTAAATTGGAAGTGCCAAACCACATATGATCTTTAGAGTCTTTATAGATATAATAAACACTATAAGGATTGTAACTAGCATTTGGATTAATAGAATTGAATTCATTCTCCATTTCATTTTTTGGAAATTGTAAATGATATAAATGTATCCCATCAAATCGATAAGGTCCGCTATTATTCCATCCCATTCTAAACCATAAATCGTTCGGTTCTAACTTCCACTCATTCTTGCCTGAGTTGTTTTCTATTATATCTAAAGCCGTAAATTGTTGCCCGTCAAATTTGCTCACACCCTCTGTGGTATCGAAGTAGAGGTTTCCAAATCTGTCTTCTTGTATCCCCCAAATATTATTTTCAATAAGCCCATCTTTCTCAGTGTAAAGAACTAGACCTTTGCCATCATATTTATAAACTCCTTTATCATTTCCTCCAAACCAAAGATTATTATTAGAGTCTTGGAAGATCAGTAATATTTTTTGGTCAAGTTTAGAAACAGTTTCACCAAGAGGAATAACTTTTCCAGGTGAATTTAAGTTTTTAAATTTATTTTGTCCGTTGCAAGAAAAAAATATAGATAAAGTCCCAAAGATTAGAATTATTTTAAATATTGTCATTTTTAATCTCGTTCTCATTTTCACGCAGGATTTGGTTTTTCAGTTTGCTTACAACATGTTCGTTCATGGTTTCGTTGCGTCTGAACTAAGTTAGTAAATGAAACACGAACTTTAGCGCATGTCTCAATTATTGCGTAAGGTTAGGGAAGAAGCAATGCATTATACGCGTTGTTGGGCTTTCGTTATTTATTTAATTCATTGTTTATTAAATCTAGCACATAATTAATATTTTCTATTGCGCTCACTGTGCGCCTAATTTTTCGAAGTCGAAATAAGGATAAATTTTTTAAGGCGGTGAGTAGTGAGCTATCAATTTTTATTTTATTATAATCTTTAATTTTATAACGGTATAGAGGGATTGAATCGTTTAAATAAGATGGTTTTATATTCCGGACGGGATCACTTGTTATTGTAAAGTATGATTTGAGATAGGGTGCAAACGCATTATCATTATCATATTCTTCAGCTGATTGATCTAATCTCTTAATAGATAACTCATACAAATCTGTGATTGCCTTTCGTAATGAATCTGATTTAACAATGGCAAGACCTTTAGATTTTAAATATTCCATACCACCAGATTTTGCGTATGTTCGAGTATCACCAAAAGAACGTCTTAGTGTTTTGGATAGTGTATCTAAATTAACCTTGCTTTGTTGAAGGAATTGTATACTTTTAAAAGTACTTGAAAGCATTTCATTATGATCTTTAAGATCATTATTTGCGTCCTTTAGTGTTTCAATTAAATCATTTTTTATTTCTTCTAAAATTTTCGTTTCAGTAATAGCATTCAATCTGGATTGATTCCAATTGTTTATTGAAAGTGCAATTAAAATTCCGATCACTACAAGAAGTATTTCTCCAATAGCATATTTAAAATACTTTCCAGCTTTGTTTTTATCCATAAGGTCGTATCTAATTTTTCTAAAAAACTTTATCATAAATCTAATTTAAGCATTTAGATTGTCCGCAAGCGGGTATCTCGCCTAAATGTCCACCGGATATTTAATTTACTAAGTATATCTTGGCTTGATAATATCATTGGTTAGCGGTTGGTTATAACGTAATAAAATGTGTTGTTGTATGGTTTGTTGCGTTTGCACTAAGATAGCAAATAGGAGTGAACCCCTTTTTCAGAAGTGACAGAAATTCCGAATAGGACACGAACGAAGTGAACTGGCGTGAGCAATTTCCGAGCAATGCACTATAAATGTTGCTGTGTTTTGCACGGTTTATAGAAAAATGTCATTTTGACATTTTATATAAAATGGCATTTAATTTGCCGTTTTAGTATCGAAATCAGTATAGATTTCTTTTTGAAATATTGTTTAATTTAAATATTTGTTATTATGAGCAATTTAATTAATGTTCCTAAAAATGGAAGTTTAAGTAACACTAATTCAAATTTAAACTTCCCGAGTTGGTCAAGTTGGATTGACGAAATTTTTAATCGAGATGTAGCTTCGGTTTTCACGTCTAATTTTAATACTGGAATGACACTGCCAAAAGTTAACATTAGAGAAACTTCGGATGCCTATTTTGTAGACATGGCAGTTCCAGGAATGAAAAAATCAGATTTTGAAATTCATTTAGAGGGCCAATTATTGTCCATCTCATCTGAGATAAAAGATCAAAATGAGTTCCAAGAGGATAATTTTACAAGAAGAGAATTCGGTTACTCTGCCTTTAAGAGATCTTTTACTTTACCAGAAACGGTTAGTGAAGAAAAGATAAAGGCTAAGTATAATGATGGCATCTTAAGTGTTCATTTGCCTAAAAAAGAAGAGGCAAGACAAAAGCCTCCACGAACAATAACGATATCCTAAATTATAATTTAAATTGTAAGGAGGTGCTATATCGCTTCCTTACTTTCATTTATTTCAAATAAAAAATAACTATTAATCTTTAAAGCGTATTGATATGAAAAGTTATGTTTATCTGTTTCTTTTTACATTTTTAAGTATAAGTTGTAATGGGCAAGTAGAAGAGCAGAAAAAAAATGAGACTTCCAAACAAGATGAAAATAAAGAGAATATTGTCCCTGAAGGTTCATGGCAGGTTAATAAAGAGTTTGATGAAAATGGGAATCTTACAAGGTTAGATAGTGTTTATAGTTGGTCTTCTTATGAGAGCCTGAAAGGTATTGATAACGACAGTATTATCAATAGGATGCAATCCTTAATGCAAAAGCGTTTCTCAATGATTCAATCACCGAGTATTAGTGGTTTTACTCAACACGATTCTTTAATGAGGCAATTTTTTTCAGATGATTTCTTAATGGATGACTTTTTCTCGAATGGTATAACCTTAGGAACACCTAATGTAGATGAGATTATGAAGCGAATGGAGGCCATGAGACAGCATTTTTTTAATGATAATCGCAGATACATAATTCCGCCAATAGCGGAAAACAAAAAAACTAACAAATCTAAAACTATTGAGAAAAAACAGATATAAAATTTATATGGTTTAATATTTAAAGCATTAGATTATGAAGAAAAAATCTATTAAATTAAGAATACTAAGCCAAGAGGGAGATTCTTATAAGATTCAATTTCCATATCTAAAAATCCCTGTTACAGTAAACAAAAAGTTATATAACAAAATGCTACATAGCACTGAGTACAAGTTTATTTCTTCTAATACCTCTATCAGGAGAACTTGTTAGATGTTATTTTTTAATAACATGAACTGTTAATGATTGCTCGTAACAATTAATCATTTTTTAATTATATTTTTCTGAAGTGATTTTGGAAGTGGATAATTGAATTTGATTTAACTCGAAGCCCGTCGAAAACGATTGATTATTGTACAGTCACTTTTATAATTTGGTTTAACCTTGCGATGTGAACGCATTTACTTTAAGCACTTAGTAATTAAAGTTCGCCTTAGGCGTCACGAGCACAGTCAACACATGCATTCCATTAAAAAGTAATAGGAATGACATTAATAATGTGTTCTCATCGGTTTCGGCTATGAGTAGTTGTGTGGGTTAGCATTTAATTCTGAAAACACACACCAAGTTGGAAATTCTGCAGGAATTTCCAAAGTAGGCGAGAACAAGCAATAAATTATACACGCTGTTGTGCTTTCGTTATTCAATTATTTTCTAATTCTTTTTCTAACTTTTCAATTATTTCTATGAAAGCCTGCTCTTTTCGGAGGCTATACATACTTTTATCCGTTTTCAACCAGTTCGTGTCTTTATAGCCCATATCTATGGCTTTTTGGAGCTGTTGCAGTGCTTTTTCTTTTTGATCTTTCATAGCATAGTACATTGACCAGTTACGGAAGACTCTGCCTTCATTGGGCATTATTTTTTCGAACTTAGCGAAAGCGGTATGAGCTTCTTTGAATTGATTGTTTTTGGTGTATGCAAAGCCAATATTATTATAAGACCATCCTAAAGACGGATTATTAGCTTCCAAGGCACCTTCCTTAATTACCAAAGCTTTTTGATGAAATTCTATTGCTTTTGTATACTGGCCTAAAGAAGTGTAGGTATTGCCAATATTATCATATGAATTTGCCAGTGAAGGATTGTTTGATTTATAAATTTGTTCTGCAATAGCCATTGATTTTAGATGATATTCCAATGCTGTATTGAACTGCTTCAAAATGCGATAGGTATATGCTATGTCATCATATGATCTGGCTAAAGAAGGATTCTTGGTGTCTGTATTTGCTTCCCAAATACTAATGGTTTTTTGCTGAAATTCCACTGCTTTGTCGTATCGCTTTAAGCCTTTATAACTAAAAGCTATATTCCGATATGAAATCGCCAAATAGGAATGATTAGGATCTAAAATATCTTCAAAAATTGCTATGGATTTTTGCTTATATTCCAGTGCCTTTTCAAAATCTCCAACAGAATCATAAGTACTGCCAATATTACCATACGAGGTCGCTAAAGAAAAATGTTTGGGATCTAAAATCTCTTCTCTAATACTAATGGCTTTTAGCTGATATTCTAATGCTTTATCGTACTGCTTCAAAGACCGATAGGTATAGCCAATATTGTCGTAAGATCCTGCCAGTTCGGGATGTTTGAGATCTAATATTTCTTCCTTAATAGCAATATTTTTATTATGATATTCCAATGATTTTTCGAATTGCCCTAAGTAGAGATAAGTCACACCAATATTATTATACGACCCTGCCAACTTAGGATGTTTTGGGTCTAAAACCTCTTGCCGAATAACAATGGCTTTTTGCTGATATTCTAGTGCTTTTTCGTACTGCCTTAAGTTTTGATAATTACTGCCAATATTATCATACAAAGTTGCCAACTCAGGATGCTTGAGATCTGAAATTTCTTCCCATATGGCTATGGCTTTTTGCTGATTTTCTAATGCTTTGTTGTACTGACCCAAGAATTGATGGGTTAAAGCAATATCATTGTAAGATAGCACCAAATCAGGATGTTTGGGGTCTAAAATATCTTGCTGGATGCCTATAGCTTTCTGATGATATTCCAAGGCTGTTTTGTACTGTCCTAAACCTTGATAGATCATAGCAATATTGTTGTACGAACGCGCTAATTCAGGATGTTTAGGGTCTAAAACTTCTTCACGTATGCCAATAGATTTTTGCTGATATTCCAGCGCTTTTTCATATTGACCTATATCTTTATAGATGTTGCCAATATTGTTGTAAAATGTGGCTAATTCAGGATGTTTGGGGTCTAAAATAGCTTCCTGAATTTCTGTTGCTTTTTGCTGATATTTCAATGCTTTTTCGTACATCCCTAAGAATAGATAAGTCGTACCAATATTATTATAGGATATCGCCAAATTGGGATGCTTGGGGTCTAAAATTTCTTCTCTAATATCAAATGATTTTTGATGAAATTCTAATGCTTTTTCGTACTGCCCTAGGCCTTGGTACGCAAGCGCAATATTGTCATACGAATATGTTAAATCAGGATGCTTGGAGTCTAAAACTACTTCTTGAATGTCTATGGCCTTTTGCAGATATTCCAATGCTTTTTCAAATTTACCATCGGAGTTAAAAAGTTTAGCGGTTTTAGTGTACCATGTCGCTAGTTCTTGTTTATCAAGATTTAGCTCTACCGAATACTTTATCATGGTATCATAACATAAGATGGCATCTTTATAATCAAAAATAGACTCAGATGCACCTGCACGGGTTTCCAATTCTTTAATGGCCGCTTTAAATAGCTTTGAGCTGGCTGCCAAGTCTAAAGCTGCATCGTTAATACTTAGAGCTTCCCTTGCTTCCTGTATAGTTTTACCTTCATCTAATAATTGAATATAGCGTAAGACCCGTATCGAGGCATTATCTTTATTGATAGATGCAATGTTTATAGCTTCCTTATAAATAATCAGAGAATCGGCCTGTTTTTGAAGATTAGCAAGCTTCGCCGTTATAGTATTTATTTGAGCATAATCCTTTTTTTGAGCCGATAATAACTGATTGTACTCTTTTTCTTTTTTAGCTAAAGCACGGTCCGATGACGTCTTTATGATTTTATAATATCGTTGGGCAACACGGTCGCGTTCCCCTTTTAGACAAACGATTATTTCAAACTCATCTGATGCATAGGCAGGAACTTTGCAAATATCTACTTCCTTGTCATTAACCAATTCTATGATCTTTCCATTAGCATCTTTATTCCCCAAAGAGATATTTACAGGATAGCCTACACGTGCATTTTGGAATACTAAGTTATATGCACCATCATCTGCAGTGTAAACAACATTTGCCTTTTCTAAACTTTTAATGCTGGCTGATATTTCAACACCTACTGCAGGTTTTTTGCCACTATTAAGGAATAATATCTTCCCACGGAGCGT
Source organism: Winogradskyella sp. A2 (assembly GCF_046762865.1). Taxonomy (NCBI): domain Bacteria; kingdom Pseudomonadati; phylum Bacteroidota; class Flavobacteriia; order Flavobacteriales; family Flavobacteriaceae; genus Winogradskyella; species Winogradskyella sp. A2. The sequence goes on along the minus strand of NZ_JBKQXM010000009.1, from coordinate 15,599 downwards.
ATTGTTTTCTTGCGCTGTTAGAACCTGAGCAAATAGAATGGTTACGGCAAAGAGAAAAACAAATCTTTTCATATTATTCGGTTTTTGTAAGTCTGATTTCGGCATCAGAAGATTTCGGATAAAAATATTGGCTTTTGGTTTCGAATCCCTCTTTTGAAATTGTGAGCTTGTAACCATCTGTGACTTTATTTGCACGCATGTTTAATGGTAACGTCACCTTAAAAATGCCATTGACATCTGTAAGTATTATGGTATCTGTATTAATCATTACCTTTGCATTATCAATAAAATTCTGACCGTTTCGTGTTTTAACCACACCTTTAATAATCCCTAAACTACTATCCTTTTTTATTTTCAAGGAAATGGGATTACCATCAAACACAAAAACGTTATTGCTGTTGGCTAGTTCCCAACCTTCTGACTTAAATCCAATAGTTATAGTATCGCCAAGATAGTCTGGAAGGATGTCACCAAAATTGGTTCTTCCATCTTCTCCGATTGTTTCTCTCATGGGACGGTTTCCGATAGAAGTGTTTAATTCTCCACTATGTTCAAGTACAACATTGCCATCTTCGTCTGTGACAAAAACCGTCAATTGATATTTTTCTGATGTTCCAATTTTTGGAAAAACATTTATATAACCCATAATCTCAGCAAGACTGCCAAATATGCCAATAATTAGAGATGCAATAAATACGTATTTCCAAATTACTGGTTTTAATATGCTAGATTTATTAATTGACTTTTTTTTGGTAAAGCGTCTTTTGTTTGGTGGATTGACCAGTTCGATTAGCTCATTTTCTGGTGAGCAATTCTTTTTGGTTATAAGGTGGATATCCTCTATTAATCTTCTAAATAAGGGATCCGTTGATTTTTTATTCCAATTTACTAAATCGACATATTGTCTTCTTCTAAAAGCCAAAGGAATTTCAACTTCCTCTATACGAACAGGGATTAAAATATTTCGCTTTTTACCCTCAGCAGCCTCAACGGCCACCCATTCACTTCCTATAGAATTATGAGACCAGAGAACAATTACACATTTAGATTCTGCTATAGCTTTTTCAATAACACTATCAAACGTTTTACCTGCAGGTATTTCGATATCCCACCATACATCAAAACCTTCTTGCGCCAGAACATCTGCAATATATTGCGCATATTGTTTGTCTTTCTTGGCGTAACTTATAAAGATATCATGCATGAGACTAACAAGTTAATTAATTTTGTTTTAAACTACTCAACTTAGTTGCAGTTTCTAGTTTTTTCGAAGAAAATCGTGATTTTGCAACCTGTCCAATTATTCTAAAGAATTTTATCATTGGTTATTTGTTGGTTATAATGAAGCACAACACAAGAGTTAAACGTAGTTCTGGTTTGAGAATGAAAAGAAAATAAATTCTCAAACAATAATTAGAGAAGCAGAATTCTATATAATCTCTAATTATTGGTCGTCAATTAACCTCGCGGAGCGAGGTGCAAATTGTAGAATTTATTAGATTGGTAATTCGAGGACCACGGCCAAATGGAAGCATTCATGAATACAGAATTATTACCTTAGAATTGCTATGAACTAAATTACTTTTAACCCACGATGGTGCACGTTTTATTTACCAAGATTTTATTTTATTTTTTGAGCTCATGAATCTCGCAAGCTCGATTTGGCTCGAAGCCCGTCGAAGACGATTGATTATTGTACAGTCACTTTTATAATTTGGTTTAACCCTTGTGATAAGAACACATTTACTTTAAGGACGAGAGTGCGAAGCACATAGTAATTAAAGTTCGCCTTTGGCATCACGGATACAGCGAGCACATGAATTCCTTTAAAAAGCAATAGGAATGACATGAATAATGTGTTCTCATCGGTCTTGTATAACCTTCAGTTACGGATTTATATGCTTCAATTTTTCGGTTTGACCTTGTCTTTAGCAATTCCGAGTGGATTCGGACGTAGTCGAATTCGCCGTAATTGCGGTTATAGATTGTTGCCCACTGTATTTTTAATATCCAGTTCCACTAAATTTATAAAATGTTGTATCAGATTTTATTTCAAATTTCACCCATTTGTCTAGAGATTCTCCATTCGTATAATATCCACCACCACTTATTTCCTTTTTTCCATCCGACCGAGTGAATGTCAACCAGTAAAAACCATCAGATTTATTTTGTACCATCGATAAAAATTCTGTCACGCTTTCATTTGGCTGAATTCTATCAATTTTTATCACTTCCAATCTTTCCGATGTTGTAAATTCCACGTCGGTTATCGGTTTGTTTGAGTTGTTTTTAATTTCCATCTCAATTCCTTTTTCTTTGAACAAAGAACATGAGTTCAAAGTCAGAATTATCATTATTGCGAGTAATTTTTTCATATTGTGGGCAACGTGTTTGTTTATGGTTTAGCTTCGCTGATTATTTTCCCCAGTTCGTTTTTGTATCCGCCATTTTTTTAAAATGTCGAACAAAAATCTCATAGTTTTAATAGTTGTCTTAGCCAGTACGACGCTTTCAGCGTCTCGTGTGATACGCGTTTCAGCGGCTAATTTAGAAAACAAATCAAATATAGAAAATTCCAGCGGACACGAGCTTAGCGAACTGGCGAAGCAATTTTCGTAAGTAGGCTCTAACTAGCTATAAATTATACACATTGTTGGTTTTAGTGTTTTTATTACATTGTTTTCTTTTATCTCTAAAAAACAACCAAACACATAAAATTATAATTATTGCTAAAGTATAATAAAAACCAGTTCTGTTAGGTTTAATAAATCCACCAATAAGAAAGTTGCCAACGACATGAGCTGTAATTGAAGCAATAAGTCCAAAATTTAAATAAATTAGACCAAATAAGAAACCATAAAGGATAATATATACAACGTAAATAAAAGATACTTCTACTCCTACGAGTGCATTTCCAATATGGATTAAGCCGAAAATCAGAGAAGAAATAATTAAGCCTAAATATTTCTTATTCTTTTGGTTAAAGAAATTTAATAATGTACCTCTAAATGTAATTTCTTCAAATATTCCAGCGCCTAGAGCCTCAATAAAATTCTCTATTTTAAAAGCCAAAAGAAGGTATACAAAATCCCCTGTTCTAATTGTGGCGTAAATTCTATATGGAAATTGTATTAGCAAGGCAAACAAAATCCCAATTAGTATAGTTATGAATAAAGAAAAGTTTATTCCAATTAACTTCGGTGGATTTAAATTGATTTTCTTAAAATAATAATTACTTATATAATAAGTTACCACAACGTATAATCCGATGGAAAATATTTGGATACTAAGTTTTATACTATTTTCTTCTAAATCAAATGTAAAGAACATTAATATACCAGATAGGAACATGAATAAAACTGTTATTCCAAAAATGCTGAAATATTGTGAGAGCTTTACGTTTTTTAATGGCATCGCAATTATTTTTTAGCATTAAAGCCAACGTGTTCGTGTATCCATTGTAGTGTTGATAAACTAAGTTAGGAAAAAAGGACCAAGAGTGTTTAAATTCGGCAGAATTTCCTGAATAATCCTTAAAAACTATGAACTATACGCGTTGTTGTGCTTTCGTTATTTTTTATTCAATTCATTATCTATCCCAATAATTAATTCATTGGCCTCTTCCTTAACATAGAATAACAGTCTTAAATAATCATGTATTTTGTTAAAAAATTGATTTAACTCAGCTATGAACTGCTTGTCATTTAGATCTTCTATAGTTTTATAAGGTTCATATTTTTTTTCGTACGCCCTTTTCCAATTTAATTGTGACTCAATACTATTAATCTTTTCATAAATACCAGAATTATAATCCTCTATAATTGAATAATATTTTTGTAAATCGATTATAAGCTCTTTATTTTTTACAATTTTAACAGAACCATAGTATATAAATGATTGGTATGTTCCATTGTTTGGTACAAAAGGGGAGGGTTTATTCATTAACCTTTTGTAATTCAACACATTACTGGAATCAAGTAATGGGATCAAATCTACTTCGTGAAGGTCGAAAGTAGAATCTACCATATTAAAATAAGATAGGTGTTTTTGATATCTAAGGATTAATGTATCCGCTCTTTTAGAATCTAATTGTAATTCATTTTTAATGCCATTTAAGAATTCCATTTTGTCATTTGTATACTTTTTAGCTTCATTCCAATTATTGATCTGCAAAGCAATAAGTATTCCTATAACTACAAGAACAATCTCACCAACCGCATACTTTAAATATTTTCCAGTTTTATTTTTCTCCATAAGGTCGTAGCGAATTCGTCTAAAAAACTTAATCATAAACCTAATTTAAGCATTTAATAAATCCGCAAGCGGCTATCTCAACCAAAGTTCTACCAGACCTTTGATTTTGCTTTGTAAAATTGTGTTTCGATAATACCATTCGTTATTGGTTAGTTATAATGAAGCACAACGCTCTTCTGTATGGTTTAGCTTCGCTGATTATTTTCACTAGTTCGTTTTTGTATCCGCCATTTTTGTAAAATGTCGAACAAAAATCTCTTAGTTTTAATAGTTGTCTTCACCAGTTCAATGCTTTCATTATCTCGTGTGTTCCGTGGTTAAGCACCTAATTTAGCAAATAAACATCGAATAGAGACGAACAAAGTGAACTGTGCGTAGCAAAAATCCGATAGGATTTTCGTAAGTAGTCGAGAATAAGCAATGAATTATAGCCATTGTTAGCAACAGTTTTTTGTCAATTTGTTAAAATGTTTAGTCTATTCGGGTTATCAGTGCCAGATACCTTCCGGAATTAGCTTTTCCTCTACTATTTCTACTAGCAGACTGTCTGGACCTCTAACAAAAAAACTTTTCATACCATGAATAGGATCAATTTTTATATCATGTACTATATCCAGCCCATCAGATCTCATTTTATTCCTTAGATGCTCAATATTTTCAGTTGAAAAACCAATATGATCGATTGCGCTACCATCAGTTGGTTTAATTTCTTTGTTAGGCCACCATGATACTTCCCCAACTGATTTACCAAACACGATGATATTAATATTATTGATTTTTAATCGATTCCATTTCCGCCGAAACTCGTTCTTCCCAAAGTATTTCACTTCTTCAGATGCTGGAATCAAGCCAAGATGGGATTCAAACCAGTTCATAGTTTTATCAACATTAGTTGATAGTAAATGTATGTGTTCAAATCTATGGTTTTTATTCCCAGTCCAAACTTCGATTATCTCCTTTTCTGGGCCACGAAAGTACATGTAAAAATTATTGCCAAGAGGCGTAATGGGTGTATGTACTGCTATTCCTTCTTTGACTCTCCAGTCAAATTCAGATTGACCATCTACACCAGACCAACCAATATGCCATAAACTAGAACCCAAATGTGTTGGTGGTGCAGTATCGACAAGATTCATTAGTAAAAACGATTTTTCCGTAAAAAGAGCATCCACGCGATCTCGGTATTTTACTTCAGTTGCACCAAAGTATTTTTGATAATATGCAATAGTTGAATCTCTGTCTGTAACATTTAGATGGACATGATGAAAATTCACTTTACCTAATTTCCCAACATCTTGGGATTTTTCAGGTACCTGTTTACATCCAAAAAATTGAAATATTAGAACAGTCAAGACAATCAAGGTATTTCTATATTTTATGTTATACATAGTATTCGGATTCATTTCGTTTAAATTGCTTCTAACAGTCTTGTGCTTGGTTAGTTGTGATTAGCAACTACTATAACAAAAGGGGACGAGTCTGAAGGAAATTCTCTGAATTTCCCGAATATCACTTAGACACCCAAGCAATTAATTATACACGTTATTAGCCTTTCGTTATTTTTTATTTAGAGCTTCAATTCTTTCTTTATAGTAATCGTCACCACTTATTTCATAGGCCTTGTTTAAGTATTTTAAGGCATTCTCTTTGTCGTTTTGAGATTCATAATACTCAGCCATCGAATCATAAGCATTTGCACTTGTTGGATTATACTTAATATTCATTTCAAAAAACATGAACGCCTTCTTAGGTTGTCCCATTTGCATATTCATGTAGCCGTAGCCATTTAACATTTCGTCTATCATTGGTGCAGTGGGAACACCAAAATGTTCAGTGTAAATTTGTTCTTGCTCCTTTAATAGCGAAACCAATTCTTCTATAGGGGTTTCTGGATTATTATATTTTTGTGGAGATTTAAATTGATACCATTCAAAAAGAAAAATCAGCCCATCTCTTATTGATGGTAACGGAACTGTACCATGTAAATCTTCATTATAGACCTTCCATGAAAAATTTAATCCATTCTGTTTTTGAGATTTAGTATAATTTGAAAACTCAATGATTGAACGTGCAGACAAAGTAAACTCTGAAGAGTCATCCATAATATTCTCCATGGTTATTTCTTCATTCCACATATGTAGCTGCTCTGCTGCTAAAGACACATAAAGGGATTTGCCTTCATAACTTGCTGTACTTAGCTTTTCTTTTGCCTCCTTCAATAATTTCTGGTCGTCCCAATCCAAACTCGGATCTATCGCTATATAATTTTGAAAAATATGTGCATGATTAACCAACATATTTATAGTAAACAAACCGGCATAAGAATGCCCTATTAAGGTACGATAAGCCATGGTTGGGTACTTACTATCAATATATGGGATGAGTTCCTCTTCCATAAATTTAATAAAGGTTTCTGCACCTCCTGTTTCACTATTGAATGCACTACCGCGTCTCATTTTTATCTGCGAAGTAGTTAAATCTCTTACCCGGTTGCTGCGATTAGAAACCCCAACAAGTATCATATGTGGAAGATAATGCCCCCAATAATTACCATAAACAGCTTCTAAAGTGCCTTCTAGTGAAAATCCATCCATTAGATAAATTACGGCATATTTTTCATTATTATCTGGCTGAAAATTAGCTGGTAATCTTACCCAAAAGTCACGGCTTTCACTTAAAGTTTTAGAAAATATGGAATCTACTATTCGATTTTGAAATTGCTCTGTTTGGGACTCAGTTGATTGTGCAATTGCATGTTGATTCACCATTAAAATCGATCCGATAAGTACTAATAAGTAGATGTAATATTTCATTAATTTCTTTTGAATTTAAATTTAACTAAATACAATCGTTAAACTAAAAATTTAAATTGGTTATTAGTTGTTCATAATGAAGTCTAACACAGGGGTTAAACGTAGTTCTGGTTTGAGAATGAAAAGATAATAAAATCTTAAACAATAATTAAATAAGTGGACTTCCATATAATTTCTAATTATTGGTCGTCAATTAGCCTCGCGGAGCGAGGTGTAAATTTTAGAATTTATTAGATTAAGAATTCGAGGGCCAGGGCCAAATGCGAAGCATTCATGAATACAGATTTATTACAATTGAAATGCTCTGAACTAAATTACTTTTAACCGACGATGGCACACGTTTTATTCGCCAAGATTTTATTTTATTTTTTGAGCTCATGAATCTCGCAAGCTCGATTTGGCTCGAAGCCTGTCTAAGGCGATTGTTTATTGTAAAGTCACTTGTGTAATTTGGTTTAACCCTTGAGATGAGAACACATTTACTTTAAGGACGAGAGTGCGAAAGCACGTAGTAATTAAAGTTCGCCTTTGGCGAATGTGTTCTCATCGGTCTTGTGTATGAGTAGTAGCGAATTAAATACCACTACTTTTCTGAAAGTAATTTACAAAATAAAAAAGAATAGCGATTTGAGTTATAACTCAAATCGCTATTACTTATACACGTTGTTGTAGGTAGTCTTTTGTTATTCAGACATTCGCTTGCAACTAAATCCTTTATTTGGCTACTCCAAACAATTCATACATTTGAATTTTTGGAATTCAGATAAATTAAAGCACCTCCTGCCAAAGCAAGGTCTTTTAATAAATTTGTCATATACATTTGTGCCATTTCTCTACCTGCTAATATACCTGGTAAGTGCATTGTTAATACAAATGCAAAGAGTAAGACTGCCAGCAAAAAACTAGACCAATCATCAAATTTTTGGATTATTATGCAAATTCCGGCTATAATTAATGCTGTGCCTGTTAGGTATATCCAAAAAACACCACCCGGAATTGGAACCATGTCTACCATCACATTGGCATTCAAAAAGTGAAATAGTCCAAAAATAACCATCGGTATTGCATACAGATATTTACCAATCTTACTAATATTATAAATTATATTTTTCATATTTTAAGGTTATAGTTTTGATTAAATTATTTTGTTTTATTGAACATATAGCGTGCAATTTTCCATTCCCCATCTACTTTTTCGAATACGAAAAGCTCTCTGTTTGCTTCAGGTGCTTCAGCTCCATTTACAAGTATTTTAACTGTACCTTTTGAACTAGTTACAGCAAAAGCCATATTTCCCTCCACTTGAATTTCTTCAATAAAAAATTCTATGTTCAATTGAATTTGAGAAAATACAAATTTGTAAGATTTTAAAATACCTTCAGTACCAATACCAGAAGGTGCTCCAGTTGGCATAAAAACGCCATCCTTTGTATAAAGTGAAGTTGCTTTTTTTGCGTTAGAATTGTTTAATGTCCCTTTGTAGGTCATTAATAAATTTACGATTTCTTGTTTTGCTAATTTTTCCATTGTTTCTGCGTTTTTAATTAAATTTTCTGATTTGTTTTGACAAGAGCTTAAAAATATTATTGCCATTAAAATAATTGCTAATTGTTTCATGATTTATAGTATTGATTATTAACACTACAAAGATGTGATGGAATGGAAAGATTTACCTATAAGGTACTTTAAGAAAGACTCTTAATGTAGATTAAGATTTTGAAATATTTTTTCGAATAACACTTAGAAATTCTGGTGTTACGCCCAAGAATGATGCTATTTGAACGTTAGAAATGCGATTGAAGAAGTATGGATGACGTTTTAAAAAATCGAGATAACGTTCTTCGGCTGTTGAGCTAATATTTTGCAATACACGTCTTTGAAAGGCTACTAAGGCGTTTTCAGTAAACACTCTGAATAATTGATTGAATTTCGGATAGTTGATAAACAAGTCTAATTGGTCTTGTTTTTTTATTTGAAGAATAATTGAATTCTCTATAGCCTCTATATAGAGTTTACTTGGTTCTTCCGAATGAAAACTACCAATATCACCAATCCACCAATTTTCTACCGCAAATTGTAGATTATGTTCCTTACCCTTTTCATCAACATAGTACATTCTAAAACAACCTTCTACAATAAAAGTATTTAGCTTGCAAACATCACCTTCTTGAAGTATAAATTGTCTGCGTTTAATTTTACGTTCTACAAATGCAGTTTTTACAGCATCTATTTCTTTACTATCTAAAGGTAGAAGATTTGAAAAGTATTCTATGATTGGTTCTGTGTTCATTTTCCAGATTACCTACAACGTGTTAGTGTATGGTTTCGTTGCGGAATGGTACGCGAGTTTCATTCCGCCGTAACCATAAAAATAGCAAAAAGACTTGAAATTCCGATTAGTACACGAGCACAAAGTGCGAACTGGCGTAAGCAATTTCAGCCGTAATAAACTATAGTCGTTGTTGGCAAACGTTATTTTTATAGTCCAAATGTTTCAGTTATCAGTCCTTTATATTTTTCAGTATCTTTTTTAAACTTTCTTTTTATAGCTATCCAAATAACTACTCCAAAACCGATAATTAATCCGCCTACAATATAAGTCGATGGCTCGTTCTTTGTAGATATAAACAATCCAAGAATAAGTCCCAATCCTAAAATTATGTGAGTGTAAACTATCAATTGAATCAAAAAATGTTGATTAAAAGAGATTTTTACATTTGTGGTATTGTTTGTATTGTCATTCGACAGCTTTCCGTTAACAACAGTCCAATTTTGAAAAGCCATATACCAAGGGTAAAGAACTCGTTTCCGAAAGCTAAAAGTTGTCGGATTCTTTCTGTCAAACACAAACCCACCGATAGAATTAAGTTCCGATTCTAATCTTTCAGTAATTTCATTTGGTCTCTTTTCTATTTTAAAATTCCAACTTTCCATTTTTCTTGTTTTTAATGTTTGCCTTTGGTGTCACAAGCACAGCGAACACATGAATTCATTTAAAAAACAATAGGAATGACATGAATAATGCGTTCTCATCGAGTTTGTGCATGATTTCGTTGCGTGCTTCAGCAACTAATTTAACAAATACAAACCGAATAGAAAATCCGCGAAGATTCTCTTAAGTAGGAGAGTACTATCAATTAATTATACACGTTTTTAGCTTCTGTTTTTTAATTATTATTCAATCATCTAAATTTTATCACTACAATATTTCCAGAGTTATGAACTTAATATTTCAATTAGTCATTAAATTCATTGATGAACAAAATATATATGTATTTAAAATCATATAAAATAAAGCTGGTAGAGAAATCCAAATATCATCTTTTAGTCTTAATCTTACTATGAGACCGGCGAGCATGAGTAACGCAAGTCCAAGGGATGAAATCACTAAGATAAAATTAAATACAAGCCCAGCTAACAAGCCCAAAGCTCCTATAATTTCTAAAACAACGATTGTTAATCCGATTTTTTCTAGCCCAAAACGTTTAAACTCATTTTTCATATGCGGTGCGTTAAAATAGGAAAAAGCATAAGCAAAAAATGACAAACTTGATATTAAAGTACATATTGTAACTATAAGCATGCTTGTTTTTTAGATTGATGAATATGCTATGAAAGCACTTAGGGCTAAAAGAATTAGAGATGGTAAATGTTTAATAAATGGATTCCTTATTTTGTAATGAAAATATTGAGCGCCTATCATTAATAATCCCATAAGAATAGATGGAATAAGAACTAGTGAAGAATACCAAATGCCTGCAACAAGCAATGTTGCTAAAGCTATTTTTGTTGCTCCTACTAAACTTCGAGTTAAATCACTTAATCCAAATTGTTCGAATTCTTTTAATACATTATGAAATCTAAACGTCCAAACAAATACCACAGATATTGCAACGATAAGTTGTGCCAGGTATAATAAATTTTCCATTATTTTTATATTTAATTTTTCCTACTCTTTTGGCTTTTCGGATATCGCCCTGTTTTATATAAAATTACCGTCTTCCTTATTTAATAACTATTAAATTTTCGTTTCGAATAATTGAAGCTAACGTGTTTGTTTATGGTTTAGCTTCGCCAGTTCAACGCTTTTAGTATCTCGTGTGTTGCGAGTTTTAGCAACTAATTTAGCAAACAAATCACAGATAGAAAATTCCAGCGGAATTTTCGTAAGTCGGCAGTGAACTAGCAATTAATTATACACGGTGTTGTGCTTTCGTTATTTTTCAATATCTTCTTCAATTAATACTATAGTTTTTTCTACTATGTCTAGAATATTTTTACAAATTGATGCTATGTAGGAATTATTTGATGAAGCTAAAACATATGTATTTTTTAAACTTTTATCACCTTTAATCATTTCAATATTCTGCTTTAATAAAATGGAATCATTTTTATCAAAATTCACTTTTTTCCTATTAAACATTAGCTCATAATCGATAGAATTAATATTTTTTTTATAAAGGAATTCGTGATACTCATATTTTAAATGTTCTTCCATCATTGCAAGTTGCACATATTTTGAATTTAAATTTAAAAGATGTTGTCGTATTTCATTACTATTAATTAATGACAATTGACCGGAACTTTTAAGTTCGCTAAATGAGTTGTTGTTTGGGTGATGAACTCTCCAAATAAATGCTCTGAACTGATTTTTATTGAAAGAGACTAAATCTTGTTGTCTTTTTCCATCAATGTAATCCCTTATAGTATCAGAAGCTTTAGATTGGTTTTCTTTAAATTTTATCATTTTTTCTAAAGCAATTACTTCTTGATTTAAATCCTGAAGAATATTATTTAGATGTACAATCTCATTTTTTCTTAAATCACTATTCTCTCGACTAATATTTAATTGCAAAGCAATCAAAATACCAATAACAACTAGTATGATTTCTCCGATTGCATAAATCAGATACTTACTGAATTTATTTTCAGTCAGCAATTTTTGACGGATTTTTCGAAAGAATTTAATCATTAGTGGTTAGTTTCTTTAAAGATATGATATTATTTGAATTGGGAAGTCCGTATAATGAAGCACAACGTTTTTGTGTATGGTTAGTTGCGTGTTTCAGCAACTAACCATACACAAAAACGAACGCGAGAAAATTCCGAAGGAATTTTCCAAATAAGCACTTGCCAAAGCAATTAATTATACACGTTGTTGTCTATAGTACTATTTTGAAAGTGTCTCGTATTATATTCGTAGAAATAGTTAGAAATCGTAATAAAGATATATTATTTAAACTACCTTATAACGAAGCACTAAATCTGATAAATAGATTGGCTAGTTATAAATTAGAATGGAAACATTAAATCAAATTTTAGAATCTGAAATCTTTACTTTAAGGACTTACACACTAAAAGTTTCTCAATTGGTTAGTATTTTAGTAATCGTTGTTGTGACTAAATTAATACTTTGGGTACTTAAAAAAGCATTTTTTCGTAAAAATAAATCTAGCAAAATAGATACTGGAAGCACCTATGCCTTATTAAAAATTATTAAATATATCGTATGGATTATTGCAATCGCATTAGTATTAGAATCCATTGGTATTAAAGTTACTTTATTAATAGCAGGTTCGGCCGCATTATTAGTAGGTATTGGTTTGGGATTGCAGCAAACATTTAACGATGTAATATCTGGTATTATATTACTTTCAGAACGCTCTATAGAAGTGGGAGATGTTTTAGAAATTGATAATGATGTAGTTATAATTGAAAGTATAGGTTTAAGAACTTCCAAAGCAATGAATAGGGATGATATTTCTATTATTATTCCAAATTCTTTGATTACTACTAGTAAAGTAATTAATTGGAGTCATCAATCACATCAAACCCGTTTTAAAATTAATGTTGGTGTAGCTTATGGAAGTGATGTTGATTTTGTGATTAAAAATTTAGAAAAAAGTGCCTTTGAACATCCCGAAATTCACAATAAGAAATTGATTGAAGCTCGTTTGTTAAATTTTGGAAGCTCATCATTAGATTTTCAACTTTTATTTTTCAGTGCAAATATTTTTAGAATTGGAAAAATGAAAAGTGACATTAGAAGACTAATTAATAAGAATTTTTCTGACAATAATATAGTAATTGCATTTCCTCAAATGGATCTGCATCTTAAATCCAATATTAGTGAATAAAATAAGTACCAATAGGTTAATGGTTTATAGAATTAATTTTTTTTGAATTTCTAAATTATTATTTCAAAGAACATTATTCCTTTGTATTATAGACAACGGTAAAGTGTATGATTTCGTTGCGTGTTTAAGCTCTAAAGTTAGCAAATAATCACAGATAGAAAATTCCAGCGGAATTTTCGTAAGTCGGTAGTTACCTGGCAATTAATTATACACGGTGTTAGCAGCAGTATTTAATTATCGATTCCAAATTCGAGTTGATGGTTGTATTCTTCAGAGGAGAAAGTGCCTTTTGAATCTTTAATCAGATTATTCTCGCTCATTGTCCAAAGCTCAAATCCACTAACTTTCACTTTATGTCCTTTTCCTTGTGGATCAGTATCGGTTCCAGTTAGGGTCCAATGAAATTCGATTCCATTAGTTTTGTGAACTAAACTGTCACAACTTACCTTCATATCTGGAAATTTGGTCATAAAACTTTGTGCAACATTGAAAATTTCATTTCTCCCAATAGCTGGTTCACCATCGTTTACCTGCAATGCTCCGTCATCCTCAAAAAACATCGCAACAAACTCAGGTCGTTGACTACCCCAGACCTGGGCATAACCTTGTGCAAAAAGGTTTATGTCAAATTTTAATTTTTCTTTAGGTTGCTCGTGAACTGACCAAGCAATACTAAAAAGTTTCCATTGGTTATCTGATTTTATAAGCGTTATATGGTTTATTTCTCGTTTTCCAGGCACCCCAAATCTGTTAATAATCGCATCGGCCTTTACCAGGGCCATTCGCTCAGTTTCAATGATCTCATAATCATCAACGATCTCTAAATAAGGTATGGATTGATTGGCACTGTATATTTCATAAATTTCATCAACAGTCCAATGTTTAGTCATCCATTTCTCATTACTTAGGGATGTGTTCCCTACAATGGCCTCATCGTAAATCAATTCTTTCATTGCATCGACATTTTTGTTTCCTGCCGCGAAGAGAAGCTCTTCGACAAATTTCACTATTTGTTGATTTTGTTGATTTTGTTGATTTTGAATTGAGTCTGCTTTGACCTTCGATTGATGATCTAACTCTGGTTGTTTCTGACTAAATTGACAACTGAAAATTAAGAATGGTAGTGTCAAGAATGAAATAATTTGGATAGATGAGAGTTTTGACATTTACTTTAGAATTTATTGCTGCTAACGGTCTCGGCTATGATTTCGTTGCGTTGAAAATTCCAGCGGAATTTTCGACCGTAGAAATCCAGCCGTTTAAAATTAAACTAATTTTCGTAAGTGGGCGAGTACTAGCAATTAATTATACACGGTGTTAGGCAACGTTTTTTATTCAAATATTTTTTCCAAATTCAGATATTCAGTTTCGACAAAGAAGATGCTCCATTCTCCATATTCATAGTTCCCTAAATTCTCTGATTGGCTAAAAAAGAAATATTTTCCGTCTCTCGAGAATCTTGGACTACTTTCTTCATTTTTTGAATTGATCAACTGTCCGATAGGTTTTGCTTTGCTCCATCCATTTTCTGTTTTTTTACAGACAAAAATATCTTCGCCACCCTTTCCACCTGGTGCATCGTAAGAATTGAAAAGCAAATATTTTCCATCAGGTGAAATTACTGCCGAATAAACCCAAAACTTTTCGTCATCCCAAATGCCTTCAATTTCTCTCGGTTCAGAAAAAACTTTGCCATCAAATTTTGTTTCATAAAGTTTTATGCTTTTTGTTCCACGCATCATAGTTGTGAAATAAAAAGTTTCGTTATCATTAGAACAAAAGAAATTATTGTTTGAAGATGGCCATTGTTCTTTTTCTATTTGAACAGCATTAATTGGTTCAGGTAATGGTTTTGGTTTACTCCAGCCTTTGTCTGTTTTTTCCATCATCCAAATATTCATATCAAAATTTCCTTTATTCGGCTTGTTTGGGATTTCACGCTCTGAACCAAAAAAAAGAAATTTTCCGTTTGGCGTTATCATAGCTGTTTCGTCTCTATCAGTTGAGAATTCGGCAAGTTTTGGTGTTGACCATTTACCATTATTAAAATCACTCTCATAAATCATTTGCTTTTCTTCGGGTGCTCTTCTAGAAAAGTAGGTTTTTAGTCCATCAGCAGAAAATGTTAACTCAAATTCACTGTTATTTTCAGTTGAAATTATTCCTTTTGCAAATGGGGTTGGGTTTGAAACTATTTCTGATGAGTATTTAACTACCGGTTTTTTCTGTTCGTTATTACAACTTAAAAATCCGAAAATTATAATTATGAAAAGGATGTTTGTTTTTTTCAAAGCGTTTGTTTTTAATGTTGCCTAACACAAGGGTTAAACGTAGTTCTGGTTTGAGAATGAAAAGATAATAAATTCTCCAACAATAATTAGAGAAGCGTACTTCC
>NZ_JBKQXM010000008.1:71861-208199 GCF_046762865.1 Winogradskyella sp. A2 | reverse complement strand
CGAACAGAGTAGTTAAGCCCGTTAGCGCCGATGGTACTGCTTACTGTGGAAGAGTAGGTCGCCGCCTTTTTTGAAAGCCCTTTGCTCTTTGCAAAGGGCTTTTTTTGTTTAAAACTTTTTATTTATTCTTCAATCAAATTATATTAACCAAAGTAAATTTGTGTTTCTGATTTAGGGTTTTATTTATTGAGGTTTTAAATGAAGTCCAAGCTCTAAAAATTGGTCAATTGTAATATCAAAAGATTCATATGAACAAAGCTATATATATCGCTTCTAATGATGCAAATAGTGGGAAATCAATACTAACCATTGGCCTCATGAACGCCTTGTTACGGTATAAACCTAGTGTAGGGTATTTTCGTCCTGTAATTGATGATAATTCTGACAGGAAAAAGGACAATCATATAAATACAATTTTGTCTTATTTTTCTATAGATATAGAATATGAAGATGCTTATGGCTATTCGATGTCAAAACTTATTAAGAAATGGAATAATGGTAAGAAGGATTCGATCTTAAACAAGATTATATCAAAGTATAAAAAACTTGAAGAAAGATTCGATTTTATTATTGTTGAAGGAAGTGATTTTTCAGATTTCAGCTCAATTATTGAATTGGATTTGAATATTTTAATTGCTAAGAATCTTGGAATACCTGTAATAATAATTTCAGGTGCTTTGAATAAATCTGTTGATGAATTTGTAGACAGTTTGCACCTTACTTATGATTCATTTAAACTGAAAGATGTTAATGTCATAGGAGTGATAGCAAATAAAGTTGAAGAACAAAATTTGCTTACCATAAGAGAAAATATTAAAAAATTATTGCCATCTGCTGTAATTGCTAATGCTATCCCTCTTCACACTAAGTTGAAAAATCCAACTATGAAGGAACTTACTGAATATATTGATGCAGATATACTCTTTGGATCAGAATTACTAGATAGGCCAACAGGTGGAATTGAAATTGGTGCAATGCAATTACAACACTTTTTAGAGCATTTAACAGAGGATGCTGTTATTGTAACACCGGCAGATCGCGAAGATATTCTTATGGGAAGTTTACAGGCAAACATTTCATCTAATTACCCAAGTCTCGCTGGTATTATTCTAAGTGGTAATATGGAATTATCTAAATCAGTAATTAAACTAATTGATGGTTTAGATAAAGTTATACCAATCGTAAGGGTTAAAGAACCCACTTTTAATATAGCATCTCAGCTTGCTAATGTTCGTTCACACATATATTCAACAAATACAGAAAAAATAAAGATTTCAATTGATACATTTGAAACACATATTGATGTGGATCGGTTGATGGAACACCTTGAATCGTTCGAGGCTAGTAAATTGATGACACCAAGGATGTTTCAGTATTATTTGATGAAACGAGCAATGCAAGAAAGAAAACATATTATTCTTCCAGAAGGGAATGATGATCGTATTTTAATTGCTGCTTCAAAACTTCAAGAATTAGATATAATTGATTTAACAATCTTAGGAGAAATCACTAAAGTTAAATCTTCTGTTGAACGGCTGAATATACCTTTTGATTTTAATAAAACACCTATTATTAATCCTAACGAATCTGATTTTCTTGAAGATTTTACTGCCACACTTTTTGAATTAAGAAAACATAAGGGTATTAGTCCTGCTACAGCTGAAGATCTTATGAGGGACGTATCTTATTTTGGAACTATGATGGTTTATAAGGGATTGGCTGACGGTATGGTTTCAGGAGCAGCACACACTACACAACACACTATAAGACCAGCACTGCAATTTATTAAGACTAAACCTGGCTTTTCAGTAGTTTCTTCAGTTTTCTTTATGTGTTTAGAGGATAGGGTTAGTGTTTTTGGAGATTGTGCCATAAATCCAAATCCAACGGCTGAGCAACTATCTGATATTGCAATTGCTTCTGCAGATTCTGGTATTGCCTTCGGTATTGACGCTAAAGTAGCTATGTTATCATATTCTTCAGGAGTTTCGGGTCAAGGAGAGGATGTTGATACTGTAAAAAAGGCTACAGCTATAGTTAAAGAGAAAAGGCCTGATTTAAAAGTAGAAGGACCGATTCAATATGATGCAGCAGTAGATCCCGAAATAGGGAAGAAGAAACTTCCCAATTCTGAAGTAGCTGGTCAGGCAAGTGTATTGATTTTCCCAGATTTAAATACGGGTAATAATACATACAAAGCTGTACAAAGAGAAACAGGTGCTTTAGCCATAGGGCCAATGTTACAAGGTCTAAACAAGCCAATTAACGATTTGAGTAGAGGCTGCTCAGTTGACGATATATTCAATACAGTTATCATTACGGCAATTCAGGCGCAAGAATAGAATTTTAAAAGCATGATAGTACTAGTATTAAACTCAGGTAGTTCTTCTGTAAAATACCAATTGTTTTCAATGCCAGATGAAATGGTTATTTGTTCTGGTGTTATAGACCGAATTGGTCAATTAGACTCAAGAATTAAGCACAATTCTTCTAAGTTCAATGTTGATGAGCAAGTTGAAATATCCGATCATAAAAATGCTCTAGATTATATCGTGAATTTATTAAAAGATAGAAATAATGGCGCCATTGATTCAATTGAAGAAATAGAAGCTGTGGGCCATCGGGTTGTACATGGAGGTAGTACTTTTAAAAATACAATTGAAATCAATTTAGTTGTAAAATCAAAAATTGAAGAGTTGTTCACCTTAGCACCACTTCATAATCCTGCTAATCTTGAAGGAATAAATGTAGCAGAATCAATCTTTACCAATGCAAAGCAAGCTGCAATATTTGATACCGCATTTCATCATTCTATACCCGAAAAAGCATATAAATATGCAATACCAAATGATTTTCTAGATAAACACAAAATTCGACTTTATGGTTTTCATGGTACCAGTCATAAATATGTTTCTGAAAGAGCTATTAAATATTTAGGGTTAGAGAATTCTAAAATAATTACCATTCACTTAGGGAATGGATGCAGTATTTCTGCAGTTAAAAATGGGAAAAGTATAGATCATAGCTTAGGATTTTCACCTGCAAATGGTTTGATAATGGGTACGCGCTCAGGCGATATAGATCATTCATTAATATTTTATTTGGTAAATACACTAAAATACGACATTGAAGATGTAAATCGTATTTTACAAACAGAAAGCGGTATGCTAGGATTAACAGGTTATAGTGATTTACGAGATATTGAAAAAGAAGCCTTAAAAGGGAGTACTGATTGTAAACTTGCATTAGATATGAATGTTTACAGAATTAGGAAATATATAGGATCTTACATTGCAGCGATGAATGGCTTAGATTGTGTCGTCTTTACTGCTGGTATTGGTGAAAATTCAGAGCTTATTCGAAAAATGGTCTGTAAGGATATGGAGTTTTTTGGTATTGAAATGGATGAATCTAAGAATAGCTCAAAAGCATCTGATATGATGGATATTAGCAAGGAAAACTCAAAAGTGAAAATATTAGTGATACCCACGAATGAAGAATTGGAAATTGCAAGACAAACTTTTACGCTTTTCAACAAATGAGTGAAATAAAAAAACCGAGTAATTCTACTCGGTTTTATAAATTGTTATTTATTTAATATTTATCCTTTAATAACACCTCTTGAAATTACTATTTTCTGAATTTCTGATGTTCCTTCATATATCTGAGTAATTTTTGCATCACGCATTAGGCGTTCCACATGGTATTCTTTTACAAAACCATTACCACCATGAATTTGAACTGCCTCAACAGTCTGTTCCATTGCAACTTTAGAAGCATATAGTTTTGCCATAGCACTCGCCATGTCATGATTTATACCTTGATCTTTTTCCCATGCAGCCTTCATCACTAAATGACGCGCAGCTTCGATCTCTGTATACATATCAGCTATTTTAAATGCGATAGCTTGGTGGTTACATATTTCAGTACCAAAAGCTTTTCTCACTTTAGAGTATTCTAATGCAAGTTCGTAAGCGCCAGAAGCAATACCTAATGCTTGTGAAGCAATACCAATACGACCTCCTGATAAAGTTTTCATTGCAAACTTAAAACCAAATCCATCTTCTCCAATTCTATTTTCCTTTGGCACCTTAACATCATTAAATTGAAGTGTATGCGTATCACTTCCTCTAATACCTAATTTATCTTCTTTAGGACCAATATCAAACCCTGGAGTTCCTTTCTCAACTATAAATGCATTTATTCCTCTGTGTCCTTTTTCTCTGTCAGTTTGTGCAATTACCAAATATACATCTGAACGTCCGCCATTAGTTATCCAGTTCTTTGTACCATTAATTACATAATGGTCGCCCATGTCTATTGCTGTTGTTTTTTGTGAAGTTGCATCACTACCAGCTTCTGGTTCGCTCAAACAAAAAGCACCTACAAACTCACCTGTTGCAAGCTTCGTTAAATATTTTTGTTTTTGCTCTTCAGTTCCATATTTTTCTAGACCATAACAAACCAATGAATTATTTACGGATACTATGACTGAGGCTGATGCATCAATTTTAGAAAGTTCTTCCATAATTAATACATATGAAATGGTATCCATTCCACTACCTCCATATTTTGGATCTACCATGATTCCCATAAATCCTAAATCGCCCATTTTTTTGACTAATTCATTGGGAAAAACTTGTTTTTCATCACGTTCTATAACGCCAGGAAGTAATTCTGTTTTTGCAAAGTCACGTGCGGCATCACGTATCATTAAATGCTCTTCGGTTAAACTAAAGTCCATAAAATTGAATAATTATTAATTTGATAAAAATTTCACGCAAAGATAACTGTTTCTTGCTGTATTTTCAATAAGTAATACTATTTTTACTAATATGATAAAATCTTTATATAATGTAGTGGGTGTTATGTCTGGAACATCACTAGATGGTATAGATCTCGTCTATGTTAAATTTAGTTTTAATTCTAAATGGAATTTTAATATAATCAGTTCTGAAACAATTCCGTATTCGAGTCATTGGAAAGAAAAACTAAGTACATTGATTAGTTATTCTAGAGAGGAATTATCAGAATTGGATTTATCTTATTGCGAATATTTAGCACTTGTCATAAAAGAATATATCCAAAGAAATAACATAGAATATATTGATTTTGTTTCATCGCATGGACATACTGCATTGCATCAGCCTAATAAAGGATTTACTTATCAAATTGGTAATAGGCAATCTCTTGCTGATACTTTAGATCAAAAAGTAATATGTGATTTTAGAATACAAGACATAGAACTTGGTGGTCAGGGAGCACCACTCGTACCAATTGGTGATAGTATTTTATTTTCGGATTTTGATTATTGTATGAACTTAGGTGGTTTTGCAAATGTTTCTTTCATATTTAAAAAAGAAAGAATTGCTTTTGATATATGTCCTGTTAATATTGTGCTTAACCATCTTATTTCAAAAATTGGATTAGAATATGACGAAGATGGAATCATTGCATCAAAAGGAAATATAAATAAAGAGTTATTAGAGGAATTGAATGGTCTAACATTTTATGGTTTAACTCACCCAAAATCATTAGGTTTAGAATGGGTTCAGGAAAATATATTTCCAATAATTCAAAAGTACAGATTAAATCTCGAAGATCAATTAAGCACTTTTGTAGAACACATTGCTATTCAAATTACTAAAGTTATAAGTGGCTTAGGTAAAAACGTCTTGATTACTGGAGGTGGTACATATAATAAGTATCTTATGTCTAGAATTCAGTTTCATACTGATTTGGATATTGTCATTCCATCTAATGAAATAATTGAATTCAAAGAAGCATTAATTTTTGCTTTTCTTGGAGTTTTGAGAGAAAGGAATGAAATAAATTGCTTAGCAAGTGTTACAGGTGCGAAAAAGAATCATTCATCTGGAAAAATATTTACACCACAATTATAAATTTAATTATTAATTGACTTTGTAGCTTTTTTAGTTTTTTATATTTGTTGTAACTAACTAAATCAAAACACTTGATAAAGGAATTACTTCAGAAGTACGAGAATAAATCTCCTGAAATCGTATTTCATTGGAACGATCCCGAAACAAAGGCTGAAGGTTGGACTGTTATCAACTCCTTGCGAGGTGGTGCGGCAGGCGGAGGAACACGGATGCGAAAAGGTCTTGATCAGAACGAAGTATTATCACTAGCTAAAACAATGGAAGTAAAATTTACTGTTTCAGGTCCTTTGATTGGTGGTGCTAAATCAGGAATTAACTTTGATCCACAAGATCCAAGAAAAAAAGGTGTGTTAGAGCGTTGGTACAATGCAGTTTCACCTTTACTAAAGAGTTACTATGGTACGGGTGGTGACCTTAATGTTGATGAAATACATGAGGTGATACCAATTACAGAGGAAAGTGGTGTTTGGCACCCACAAGAAGGGGTTTTTGAAGGTCATTTTAAACCCACAATAGCCGATAAAATCAATAGAATTGGTCAGTTAAGACATGGTGTAATCAAGGTAATTGAGAATCCCAAATATTCTCCAGATGTTTCTAGAAAGTATACAGTTGCAGATATGATAACTGGTTATGGCGTTGCAATTGCATCCAAGCATTTCTACGATCTCAATGATGACTCCATAAAAGGTAAAAGAGTTGTTGTTCAAGGGTTTGGAAACGTTGGAGCAGCAGCGGCTTTTTATTTTGCTCAAATGGGCGCAAAAATTGTTGGTATTATTGACATAGCTGGAGGATTAATTAATCCAGATGGATTTTCATTTAATGAAATTACAAATTTATATCTTCAAAAAAATGGTAACACCTTAGTTGCTGAAAATTTAATACCTTTTGAGGAAATTAATAGTTTGATATGGTCCTTAAAAACTGAAGTATTTGCACCTTGTGCTGCGTCAAGATTAATAACTAAAGACCAAATTGATCAAATGATTAACACTGGTTTAGAAGTAATAACCTGTGGGGCTAATGTTCCGTTTGCAGATAAAGAAATATTTTTTGGTCCAATTATGGAACATACAGATCAAAAAGTAAGTTTAATACCAGATTTTATTTCAAATTGTGGAATGGCAAGAGTTTTTGCTTACTTTATGGAGCGAAAAGTTCAAATGACTGATGAAGCAATTTTTAAAGATACTTCTAAAGTGATACGAAAAGCACTGAGAGAGGTGAAGAAGAAGAACCCGAATAAAATTGGCGTTAGCGAAACCGCTTTTGAAATAGCATTAAGACAACTAATATAAAATAACCCATAATATGGAAACCGTAATAATTCTCGTTTTTATTGGTGGCTACTTAGCCATAACATTAGAGCATAATATCAAAATAGATAAATTGATTCCTGCCTTAGTAATGATGGCTATTAGTTGGGCTTTAATTTCATTAGGAATTGATGATTTTTCACAATGGTTTGACTCTGGCAAACATAGTTTGATGGAGAATTTTGGGATGTTAGGTCATGAAGAAAAGATGCATCTCATGGAAGAAACACTATTGCATCATTTGGGTAAAACTGCCGAGATTTTAGTGTTTTTATTGGGTGCAATGACCATAGTAGAAATAATAGATTATTTTGATGGTTTCTCTACAATTAAAACGGCAGTTAATTTTAATAGCCGAAAAAAATTGCTTTGGATGTTTTCTATTCTAGCATTTATTTTATCAGCGATCATTGATAACTTAACTGCAACAATAGTATTAATTTCTATTCTTCAAAAAATTGTAAAAAACAGAGATATTAGAATATGGTATGCTGGTTTAATTATAATAGCGGCAAATGCAGGAGGTGCTTGGTCTCCTATTGGTGATGTTACTACAACCATGCTATGGATTGGCGATAAGGTTTCAACTGGTAAATTATTTATTTACTTGTTTATCCCTTCATTGTTATGTATGGTGGTACCGACTTTTATAGCCTCGTTATTACCTTCTTTTAAAGGTGAATTAGAATTACAGGCAGATGATAATAAACCTAAGAATAAGTTTAGTTCAACCATGTTGTTTTTAGGTTTAGGAGCAATAGTATTTGTTCCTGTATTTAAAGTTATTACACATTTACCACCATATGTTGGTATGATGCTTTCCTTAGGTGTGGTTGCAATTTTTGCTGAAATTTATAGTAATTCAAAATTTGCGATTTCTGCAGTTACTTCAGACGAGCATCATGAACATGCAAGTCATAGTCCAGTACATTATTCATTGTCAAAAATAGAATTACCAAGTATACTTTTCTTCTTAGGAATTTTAATGGCTGTTGCCGCATTAGAGTCATTAGGTATACTATTTGGATTTGCAGATGGTCTTAAGGAAAATATTGGTCTATTAGGTTCTGAGCCTGCCGGTACTGTTGTTTCTGATTTAGTGGTACTTCTTCTTGGTGTTGGCTCTGCAGTGATTGATAATGTACCTTTGGTAGCAGCTAGTTTAGGTATGTTTTCTGAGCCTTTGGATAATCAATTATGGCATTTCATAGCATATTCTGCGGGTACAGGTGGTAGTATGTTAATCATTGGTTCGGCAGCAGGAGTTGTTGCCATGGGTATGGAAAAAATTGATTTCTTTTGGTATCTAAGAAAAATATCTTGGTTAGCATTAGTTGGATTTATTGCCGGCGCAATTGCTTTTATGGCAACAAGAGCTATTTTCTAACATACTTTAGTGAAAAACTTAGCGTTATAACTTACAAGAACTTTAAAAATTAAATCTGGTCATATGATATTACTAAGTAATATTCAGGATGAAACTGAACTATTAACTGATGGCGAGTCAGTAGAAAAAACCCTTTCAATAATTGAGTTAATTACCAGTGGAGGAACTTCAGGTATGGTAATTATTTTAATTCTCTTCTTGTTACTAATAGTTGCGACTTACATTTATTTTGAACGAATATTTGCAATTAAAGCGGCTTCGAAGGTTGATTCAAATTTCATGAATCAAATTAAAGACCATGTGAGTAATGGTAAAATAGATTCAGCACAAATGCTATGTGCTCAGATTAATTCTCCTGTGTCAAGATTAATTTCAAAAGGTATTACAAGGATTGGTAAACCATTAGAAGATATAAATACGGCCATTGAAAATGCTGGTAGACTTGAAATTTATAGTTTGGAGAAAAATGTTAGCATTTTGGCAACAATTTCAGGTGTGGCACCAATGATTGGTTTCTTAGGAACAGTTGTGGGTATGATTCTTTCAATATTTGAACTAGCTAATGCCGGAGGAACAATTCAGATGGATGTTTTAGCAAGTGGTTTATATACTGCAATGACGACTACTGTGGGAGGTTTAATTGTTGGTATTATCGCTTATGTTGCATATAACCACATTGTGGTTAGAACAAATAAGGTGGTATATCAAATGGAAGCCAATTCTGTGGAATTCTTAGACCATTTAAATGAGCCAATCTAATTATGAATATTAGAGGAAGAAATAAAGTCACACCAGAATTCAATATGGCTTCAATGACCGATATTGTTTTCTTACTACTGATCTTTTTTATGATAGCTTCGACACTTGTAACCACAAGTGCCATAGATATTATTTTACCCAAGGCTAGTGGTAAAACTGAAAACAAAAAATCTATTGCAGTCAGTATTAAAAAAGATTTAACTTACTATATAGATCAGAAAAGAGTTGGTGAGAGTATACTAGAAAACGAACTCATTACTGCATTATCAGATCAAGAAAAACCTACAATTGTATTAAGGGCAGAAAAATCCGTACCGGTTGAGAATGTTGTAAAGGTAATGGATATTGCTAACAGAAATAAATTCAAGGTTATTTTGGCAGTTAAGCCAAAATAAATGGCATTAATTTTGAAATTATTCTAAGAAACTTTGATAAGTGAAGTATTTAGAGACCAAACATGAACGTAATTCGGCAAGAATAACAACACTGATTTCAGTTATTCTATTGCTACTTCTTTTTGTTGTTGGTCCTCAATATTTAGACCCACCTGAAGAATATGGTGTAGCGGTTAATTTTGGCACTTCTGATTTTGGAAGTGGTAACAGGCCATTGAGCCAACCAAAGAAAGCTGTTAAAGAACAAATTGAAGATTCTCAACCTGAGACTTCTAAAGTTGAACCAACTAAAGCAGAGTCAAAAACCGAAGAGGTTATCACTGAAGACAATGCAGAAGAAATTGCCATAAAAAAACAAAAAGAGGCAGAGGCAAAAGCAAAGGCAGAAGCAGAACGAATTGAAAGGCAAAAGCACGAAGCTGAGGAAAGAAAAAGAAGAGAGGAAGAAGAAAAGCGAAAGAAGTTAGATAATCTAATTGGTGGTGTAAAAAATTCTGATGGTAAAACTGATGGTGGTGATGGTTCTGAGAATAGACCTGGTAATATAGGGCAAACGAATGGTAAGCCCTATGCGGCAAGTAAATTTGGTGATTCAGGTCCAGGTAAAGGAGGTGTTGGCTATGGTTTGAATGGTAGAGGGACACCAACTCGAACAATTTATAAACAAGAATGTAATGAAGAGGGATTAGTAGTAGTTCGAATTGAAGTTAATAGAAGTGGTGAAGTAGTAAATGCAGAACGTGCACAAGGAACGACTAATACACATCCTTGTTTATTAGAGCCAGCACTTAAAATAGCAAAGTCTCATAGATGGCCTGCAGATCCTTATGCACCTGCAAGGCAGATAGGTTTTGTAAGTATTAATTTTGACTTAGGTCAATAATCTATGAATTATAAGGACACAGTTTCATGGATGTTTAAGCAATTACCTATGTATCAAAATAAAGGTAAAAGTGCTTATAAAGAAGACCTAAATAATACTATAAAATTAGCAAGCCATCTTAATAATCCCGAGGCGAAATTTAAATCTATTCATGTAGCTGGTACAAACGGAAAAGGCTCAACTAGCCATATGCTCGCATCAGTGCTACAAGAAGCCGGTTACAATGTCGGCTTGTATACCTCTCCACATTTAAAAGACTTTAGAGAGCGTATTAGGATAAATGGTAAGCCAATAAGCAAACAATTTGTTATTGGTTTTATTAATAGAAACCGTAATTTTTTTGAAGACAATCAACTCTCTTTTTTTGAAATGACGGTGGGAATGGCCTTTGATTATTTTGCTAGAAAAAAGGTAGATATTGCAGTGGTTGAAGTTGGTATGGGAGGACGATTAGATTCTACGAATATTATTACACCACAACTTTCAATAATTACAAATATTGGATTTGATCATATGCGGTTTTTGGGAAATACACTAGAGGCAATTGCAAGTGAAAAAGCAGGTATAATTAAGCCTAATATTCCAGTTGTAATTGGAGAGACACAAACAGAATTATCACATGTCTTCAAAAATATAGCAGCACAAAATAATTCTGATATTTACTTTGCTGACAAAGAAATCAATAAAGTCTTTGACAGTGATTTAAAGGGTTCATATCAATTGATGAATATTAAAGCAGTATTGAAATCTTTTGAGGTTTTAAACCAAGGAAACTTTAATATTTCAAAAAATCATTTAAAAATAGGATTGTTAAATGTTGCTTCTAATACTGGGATGATGGGTCGTTGGCAGGTTATTGGTAGTAACCCAAAAATAATTTGTGATACTGCTCATAATAAAGAAGGGCTAAAATATGTAATTGAACAACTACTGTCAGAATCCTTTGATAAATTGCATATTGTTTTCGGTGTGGTTAATGACAAGGACCTATCTACAATTTTACCATTGTTGCCCAAGTCCGCAAAATACTATTTGTGTAAACCCAATGTTTTAAGAGGACTAGATTCTGAAAAATTAAAAACTAGTTTTAAAGATTATGGTCTAGTCTCTGAGTCATTCAATTCGGTTAATGAAGCATTAAACGATGCCAAGTTAAACGCTAATAATAATGATCTTATTTTTGTTGGCGGAAGCACATTTGTAGTTGCTGAAATTATTTAATTTTTTTAATAAAATCCTTTTGAGATTTTAAAAACTAATCTATATTTGCAGTCCAATTATCGGGCGCGTAGCTCAGTTGGTTCAGAGCACTTGGTTTACACCCAAGGGGTCAGGGGTTCGAATCCCTTCGCGCCCACAAGAGTTCACAGATATGTGGACTTTTTTGGTTTTTAATAAAAGGGTCATTAACTCAGTTGGTTTAGAGTGTTACCTTGACAGGGTAGAAGTCACTGGTTCGAATCCAGTATGACCCACAAAGCGAGATTAGATATGGTCTAATATTCTTTCTAATGCCATACCACGAGAACCTTTTATCAAAACTGTTGAATTTTCAATATCTAGGGACTCCAAAATTGATTTTAAGTCTTTAAAAGATTTAAATTTTTTTGTTTCAGTTTTCGTTTTGCAATCAAAAAAGTTTTCACCCACTAGGTGTATATTATCCTCAAAATTTTCTTCAACAAAATCTACAATAGCTTGATGTTCAATATTCGCTTCGGCACCTAACTCGAACATATCACCAAGAAATAAAAACTTATTATCCGCACTTAACTGTATTAAGTTTTTTAGTGCACTTAGCATACTTGTTGGGTTAGCATTGTATGCATCTAGTATAATCTTAGTAGAGCCTTTTTCTATAATTTCCGACCGGTTATTTTTTGGCTTATAATTTTCAATCCCTTTTTTAATGTTTTCGGTTGATACTTTAAAATGATTTCCGAAAGCTATTGCTACTGAAATATTACTGAAATTATATGTGCCAATTAGGTGGCTCTGTATTTCGGTATTATTAAAACTTACTTTAACGAAAGGATCTGCATTCACAAAATCTATAATGGAATCATTTTCAGGTTTAGATCCGAATGTTACTATTTTGTTATAGCTTGATATTTGTTCAATTTGCTTATTGTCTTCTGTATTTATAAAAGCAGTTTTATTATTAGCTTTTACATAATCATATAACTCTGACTTACCTTTAATAACACCTTCAATACCACCAAATCCCTCTAAATGAGCTTTTCCAAAATTAGTTATTAGTGCATAGTCTGGTTGAGAGATACTGCTTAAAAATGCAATTTCTTTTTGATGATTTGCTCCCATTTCTACAATACCGAAATCTAAATCTACAGTAAAGTCTAATAGAGTGAGTGGTACACCAATGTGATTGTTGAGATTACCTT
Organism: Winogradskyella sp. A2; assembly: GCF_046762865.1. Taxonomy (NCBI): domain Bacteria; kingdom Pseudomonadati; phylum Bacteroidota; class Flavobacteriia; order Flavobacteriales; family Flavobacteriaceae; genus Winogradskyella; species Winogradskyella sp. A2. Next base: position 195,151 of record NZ_JBKQXM010000008.1, on the reverse strand, counting down.
TAGTTGCCTTTACATTGTATGTTGTAGATAAAACAGAATAAATTAATTCTTTAGTAGTGGTTTTTCCATTACTTCCTGTTAATCCTATGATTGGAAAGTCAAATTGATTCCTATGGTGTTTGGCCAACTCTTGAAGGCTAGTTAATACGTCTTCAACTAATAAGCAATTATCATTAATGGAAGCTGAAGCTTCATCAATAACACAATATTTCGCTCCTTTATTAAATGCTTCTGTTACAAATTTATTGCCATTAAAATTTTCACCTTTAAGTGCAAAATACATTGAACCATAAGTTAATTTTCTAGTATCTGTAGATACGTTTTTACAGGCTTTAAATTTTTGATATAGTGCTTCTATTTCCATTGGCCTAAAAATAAAAAAGTCCTGATGAATTTCATCAGGACTTTAAATTATTTAACTAATCTAATTAGTTGCGTCTTTTACTATTTTTCTGAGATTTAGAACCCACTCTAGATACTGCGCATCTAAATCCTATATAATCTGTCGCCATATCTTGTGGGAAGTAACGACGTTGTGCAGGATCAATCCAGTATGCTCTATCTCTCCAAGAACCACCTTTGTAAACTCTAACTTCATCGTTAATTAGAGATGTTCTACTATTAGACTTATCATACTCTCTCAAAAGGTTACCATCAGCAGAATCAATTTCAACAGAATGTCTTGGTGAGTTATACATTTTTCTAGTTAAGTCAGGATCTTCGTCACTTTCCTCATTAAAATTCTCTCTGTAGTAACGAGAAGAACGCTTATCACCATCTCTAAAGTTTCGGTTATCACTATCGTCAAACTGAGTTCTTAAGTAAGTCTCTTCATCATCAACTGGTATTTTTGCAATTTCTCCTGGAAGGTTTCTCGCAATAATTTTACCGTTGCTTAAAGTATCATAAACTATTTCTTCTACTGTTACAATTTTTACAGTACCGTCCTCATTAAGTGCATTTTTAGTATATACATTACCTCTGTAGTAGTTAAAATCGTTAAACTCATCATCTACTATTGGTCTGTATACATCTGCTACCCATTCTGCAACGTTACCAGCCATATCATATAATCCATAATCATTTGGTTGATAAGATTTTACTTCAGCTGTTATATCAGCACCATCATCTGACCATCCAGCAATTCCACCATAATCTCCTTTACCTTGCTTAAAATTAGCCATCTGGTCTCCACGATTTACGCGTTTACCTGATCTTGTATACTGTCCATCCCATGGGTATTTTTTACGTCCTCTATAAACATTATAGCTACGCAATTCACTCATACCTAAAGCAGCATATTCCCATTCTGCTTCTGTAGGGAGTCTATATTTTACAGGAATAACTCCAGATTCTCTTTTTGCATATACATTAATTGGGTTACCATCAACATCCGTTTGTTGTTTACGTCTCCCACCTTGCAATACTTCTTCTTTACCACCGTAAGTTTGAGATGGTGCATTAATATAAGTATCAACATCAAATGTACTCTCAGCATCTAAGTCAGTATACTGAGCATCTCGCTTTAAGTAACCAGTTTCTTGCAATGAGCTCTCTGCCACTCGATTAGTTCTCCAATTAGCGTATTCTACTGCTTGAATCCAGCTAACCCCTACAACAGGGTAATTAGCATAACCAGGATGACGTAAATAGTTTTCGGTCATCATTTCATTATATCCTAAACGATTTCTCCAAACTAAAGTATCTGGTAAAGCACCTTTATAAATTAAAGAGTAGTTTGGATCGTCTGGAGGATAAACACCTTTTAAATAATCTAAATAAAACAGATAATTTAAATTGGTAACTTCAGTTTCGTCCATGTAGAAAGATTGTACATGTTGCTGATTCGGAGAATTGTTCCAATCATGCATTGGGTCGTCTTGTACTTTACCCATTGTAAATGTACCACCTTCAATGAATGATGTTCCTTGAGGTGTTTCTTGTTCCTTATAGTTAGTGTTGTATTGAAAACCACCTTGTTTGTCGTTGATTTTCCAACCTGTGGCACTATCAACGTTACCAGAACTAGATGATCTTTTACAACCAACAATTGAAGTAATAACTGCTAATGCTAGAATAAATTTGAGGTTTAAGACATTTTTCATATCCATATGTTTAAGTAAGCTCGTTTAAAATTTAGATTCGCAATATAACAATTAAAGGTAAACCTGCAACTTTTTTTTCCGACAAAATGCAAAAAAATGTGCATTTCATCCCCTTTTTTTAACAATATAACGGATTTTTAGCCATTTATCGTGTGTATTTTGCTCTTTAATAACGAGCCTAAAAATAAATTATTGTTGTATTTTTGAAATAAAAATTTAAAGGTCATAATAACTCCTAATACTAGCCGTTATTTTACTAAAATTTATTGGTTAAGGAAGCAATTTGTTTGGCCATATCAGAAAAAGATAAATGAAACAATTCTTTACAATTATATTTTTTTGCTTTTTAATTATAGGCTTTAGTCAACAAAAGCAATTCAATATAGAATGGGAAGATGCCAAGGTGTTAGAAAATGACTTTGGTAAAATTAAAGTTCCTGGTTTTAGTTCCAAACATTTCAGTTACACAACGGAAAAGGGTTTGATGTATTTTACACAATGGAGTAATAATTCAAAACGTATAAATGAAAATTCAGTTTCCCTTTCTAATGTTTCATATCAAAACATTTCATCAAATGATCTTTATGATTTAGATGAACAACTAATTCCTGAAGTACCAGTTTTTAAGTTATTCAATACAAATGCAAGAGGGAAAAGATCTACTTATTTCGAAATATCTCCAATAATAAAGGAAAATGGTATTTTTAAGAAAATCACCTCTTTTTCTATAGATTATAATACATTATCATCTGATGCAACTGGTTTGTCAAAAGATGGCAATGATATTACCAACTCAGCTTTGGCTAATGGTGAATGGTATAGGTTTTATATTGACAAATCTGGAGTCTTTCAATTATCCAAGAGTTTTTTGAGTAGTTTGGGAATTAATACAAATTCTGTGGACCCAAGAACAATTAAAATATTTGGTAACGGAGGTAGAATGCTACCTTTATCAAATGCAGAGGATTATCCATTTGATGTTGTTGAAAATGCTATAAAGTTTGTTGGTGAAGAAGATGGGAGTTTTGACAGTGGTGATTTTATTCTTTTTTATGGTGAAGGACCAACAACTTACAATGAAGAGAGCAATACGAATTTAAATTTATATACAGATAAGACTTATTATTATGTAAATATAAGTTCTGGCAATGGTAAAAGAATTCAATCTATGCCAGTAATAGATATACCTGCAGATTTTGAGGTCAGCACATTTCAAGATTACCAGTATTATGAAGTTGATGAGTATAACCTTGCTAAATTGGGGCGACGTTGGTTTGGAGATCGTTTTGATATAGAAAATCAGCGAACCTATAATTTTACCTTTTCAAATTTGGTTTCAAGTGAACCTATTAATTTTGATGTGGCTGTTGGAGCAGTGTCGGCAACTGCTTCCTCAATGATTGTAACGGTTAATGGCAATCCATTAACAACTTTGAATTTAAATGCTATTACCGAAGGATCAGTTTTGGGTTCTTCTGCAAATTATTCTGATGATATAAATGTGTCTTCTGATAATATTACAGTAGTATTAGATTATATTAATAATGGTAATCCATCTGCAAACGGTTATTTAGACTATATCAATATTGAAGCTACAAGGCAATTATCATATGCAGGTGAGCAACTTAGATTTATAAATAGGTCTGTTGCAAATTCTCCTGGTATTGTACAATACAATTTGTCTAATACAGGATCAATACGAGAAATCTGGGACATTACGGATCGTTTTAATGTTCAAAATCAAATAAATTCAGATGCTACAGGAAGTTATAGTTTTAAAGCTTCTGCGGGTGAATTAAAAAATTATATTGCATTTTCTTATACTGATGTTCACCAGCCAATAAGAGATGCAGTAACTACAGTATCAAATCAAGATTTAAAAGGCACTATATTTAATAATGAACAAGGAGAATTTGAAGATATTGATTATATTATTTTAACTCCAACTCAATTTTTAACACAAGCTGAGCGCCTTGCTGATATTAACAGAGCACAATATGGATTAACTGTAAAAGTTGTTGAATTAACTAAAATATATAATGAATTCAGCACTGGTAGTCAAGATATTGCTGCACTAAGAAACTTCCTAAAATATGTTTATGATAATGCGAGTTCTCCTAACAATAGATTAAAATACTTATGCTTATTTGGTGATGGTTCTTATGACTATAAAGACAGATTAAACAACAACACTAATCTTGTACCATCATGGTATACTAATAGTAGTTTCAGTCTTACTAGCTCATTCGTTTCTGATGATTTTTATTGTATGCTAGATGATAATGAAGGAACCATGGGTGGAGGAGATAGAATGGATATCGCAGTAGGTAGAATATTGGCTGAAGATGTTCAAAGGGCTAAAGAAATGGTGGATAAAATTGAAGCTTATTATCAACCTGAGGCTTATGGAAGCTGGAGAAACAATCTATTGTTAATTTCTGATGATGTTGATATTGCATGGGAAAAAATATTGCAAGAAACAACTGATGGTATTGGTACTACCGTTGAAGCAGAAAAACCATTTATAAATGTAGTAAAGATTCATACCGATGCATTTCAACAAGAAGCATCCTCAGCAGGTAATCGTTATCCACAGGTAAATGATGCTATTAAAGACGCTATTGAAGTAGGGGCATTAGTTGTAAATTATTTTGGACATGGAGGCGAGGATGGATTGGCTAAAGAGCGTATTTTCGATAAAATTGATGCACAAGAAATTAACAATGTTTGCAAATTCAATCTTTTTGTAACAGTAACTTGCGAATACACAAAATTTGATGATCCAGGTAGACTCACAGCGGGTGAATATACCTTTTGGAATAAAAATGGTGGTGCTTCTTCATTAATTACAACAACAAGGCAAATATTTGTTACTGTTGGTGTGTCTTATAATGAAGTTTTAGACGATTATTTATTTGCATTTGACTCTGATGAATATCCCACTATTGGTGAAGCATTAAGGCTCACAAAAATTGATAATAATATTTCAGGTATAAGTCAAAAAAGACTAGTTTTCTTAATTGGTGATCCTGCAATGAAATTGGCATTTCCGAAACCAGATATACGTTTAACAAGGGTAAATGATGTTGATATTACACAACCAATTGATACACTTAAAGCTCTAAGTTACGCGAAATTGGCAGGAGAAGTGGTAGATACAAATGGTAATGTATTATCTAATTATAGTGGCACATTAACCGCAACGGTTTTTGATAAGTCAATAGAACGCCAAACATTAGCTAACGATGGAATAACAGAGAATGGACAACAAATAAAATTAGATTTTACAACACTTGGAGAAGTATTGTTTAAAGGTCAGGCTAGTGTTGAAAACGGACAATTTGAATTCGATTTCATTGTACCAAGAGATATAGGTATTCCAGTTGGAAATGGAAAGGTTAGTTTTTATGCTCAAACAATATCACCCTTATCTGATCAGACAGGTGCAAATTTTGATATTAAGATTGGTGGTATTAATGAGAATGCTCCAGAGGATAATATAGGTCCAGTTATAAATCTATTCATGAATGATGAAAACTTTGTTTCTGGAGGTATTACTAATGAATCACCTACCTTATTGGTTAAATTACAAGATGAAAATGGAATTAATACTGCAAGTGGTATAGGACATGACATAACTGCAATACTTGACGGTGATGAAACTAATCCTTTTGTTTTGAATGATTATTATCAAGCCAATGTAAATGATTATACCAATGGTGTTGTGTCTTATGCATATAGGGATTTAGAACCAGGGTTACATACCTTAACACTAAAGGCCTGGGATGTCTATAATAATTCATCTACAGCAGAAATTCTTTTTAATGTATTTGATAAAGATGAAGAACTTGTTATTGATAATGTTTTAAATTACCCAAACCCTTTTGTTAGCTACACTGAGTTTTGGTTTAATCATAATAGTGTGGAGCCATTAGATATCTCTGTTCAAATATTTACAGTGTCTGGTAAACTGGTAAGAACATTAAATGGACAAACCACTGGTGGTAGTAAGGGTGTGAGTTCACTTTCTAAAGATATTGTATGGGACGGAAGAGATGATTTTGGTGATAAAATTGGAAAAGGTGTGTATGTATATAAACTAAAAGTTAAATCTAACCGTTTAAATAAGCAAGTTGAAAAAATTCAAAAACTTGTAATACTATAATAAAAATTTATATTTGCTAACGAATTAGTCACTGTATATCAGTACTAATAACCAATATGACCATGAAGAAATACGTAATTACCCTAATTGCTTTTGCAACACTTAACCTAACTTTTGGACAAGAAACTATAACGTTTCCAGACCAATCCTCTGTAATAACAACTGGTCTTCCTTTTATGCTCGTAGCACCTGATGCAAGGTCTGCGTCGATGGGAGATATGGGAGTAGCGACATCAGTAGATGGCTTCTCACAACAATACAATCCAGCAAAATATGCTTTTTCTGAAGCTAAATCTGGTCTTAGTGTAAGTTTTACACCATACTTGACAAGATTAGTTAATGATATCTCGTTAAGTTATGCGACTTATTTTAATAGGATAAATGAATATAGCTCATTTTCTGCAAGTGTAAAGTATTTCTCTTTAGGAGAAATTGTTTTAACGCAAGATGCTAATGATCCTGGTGTCGCGGTAAAGCCAAATGAATATGCTATTGACGTTGCTTATGCCTTAAGGTTAGGAGAACAGTATTCTATGGCAATTGCATTACGCTATATGCGTTCTGCCCTTCGTATTGATACTGTAGATCCAAATGCTAATCCTGGTAGTACTTTTGGTGCGGATATTACAGGATTTTATCAAAGTGAAGAAGAGGCTTACAATGATTTCAACGGGAGATGGCGATTAGGTTTTGCTATTCAGAATTTAGGCCCAAAGTTTAAATATGATGATGGTGGTGAGGAAGTATTTCAACCTACTAACTTGAGATTAGGTGCTGGTTTTGATTTCATTTTTGATGAGTACAATAAATTGGGTTTAACTGCAGAAGTATCAAAATACTTAGTACCAACACCTCCAAAATTTGGTTTTGTTGATACTAATGGCGATGGCGAACAAACAATTGATGATCCAAGTACACCAGATATTGATGAAGGTGAACCAACCATAATCACAGAAGGTCAAGATAACAACGTAAGTTTTATTAATGGTGTGTTTCAATCATTTGGTGATGCACCAGATGGTTTTAGTGAAGAACTGAGAGAATTTGTTTGGTCTGTGGGTGCTGAATATACATATCAGGATAGTTTCGCCTTTAGAGCTGGATACTTTAATGAGGCAGATGATAAAGGAGCGAGAAAGTTCTTTGCTTTGGGAGCAGGATTTAAATACACTACTATAAATATTGATTTATCATATTTGTTCTCTGCTTCGCAAGTACAAAGTCCACTTGAGAATACATTGAGATTCTCATTAACATTTAATTTTGGAGATGGTGAGTATGATGAATATTAGAATACAATATTAATCAGATAGATAAACTATTGTTTTGAAAAAGACAATAGTTTTTTTGTCTTAAATAGATACTGAAATGAAGGAAGTTAAAATAGAAACCACACTGCAACTATTTGATGATATAAATGAACTTCCCGAAGATATTAAATCTTTAATGTCTATTGCAATAGACGCAAGAGAAAATGCCTATGCTCCTTACTCTAATTTTAATGTTGGGGCTTCACTTTTATTGGATAATAATGAAGTTGTAATTGGCAATAATCAAGAAAATGCCTCTTATCCATCTGGTCTTTGCGCAGAGCGGACTGCTATATATTATGCAGGAGCCAAATATCCTGATGCAAAGATTCTAAAAATGGCATTAACAGCATCATCAAAAAACAAGGTAACTGACAAACCTATTCCTCCATGTGGTGCTTGCAGACAAGCAATAGCAGAATATGAATTGAAGCAAGATCACAACATAGAAATTTATTTCATGGGAGCTAAGGGTAAAGTTGCAAAATCTAGTTCACTTTCCAATTTACTACCCTTTATTTTTGAAAGTTCAGTATTATAACCTTTTCGTTAAATTAAAATTAGCTTTCATCGCTATTTTTTACGGAATACTGTTTCTCAATTATTTTCTAAAGTGTTATTTTTGTTTTTCGTTTTAAAAGAACTCATCATAAAATGCAAAAGATAACTAAAGAGGTTTACTTAAAATGGTATGAAGACATGCTGTTTTGGCGAAAGTTTGAAGACAAGTTAGCAGCTGTTTACATTCAGCAAAAAGTTAGAGGATTTCTTCATTTGTATAATGGACAAGAAGCTGTTTTAGCTGGTGCGTTACATGCAATGGATTTAACCAAGGATAAAATGATTACTGCATATCGTAATCATGTACAACCAATTGGAATGGGTGTAGATCCAAAACGAGTAATGGCGGAACTTTTTGGTAAAGCTACAGGTACTTCTCAGGGCCTTGGAGGTTCTATGCATATATTTTCTAAAGAGCACCGATTTTATGGTGGTCATGGAATTGTAGGTGGTCAAATACCATTGGGAGCAGGTATTGCATTTGGTGACAAATATCATGGTAGCGATGCCGTAACCCTTTGTTGTTTTGGAGATGGAGCTGCAAGACAAGGATCATTACACGAAACATTCAATTTGGCAATGCTTTGGAATTTGCCGGTAATATTTGTTTGTGAAAACAATGGTTATGCAATGGGAACTTCTGTTGATCGAACTGCTAATCATCCTGATATATGGAAACTTGGTTTAGGATACGAAATGCCTTCAGGACCAGTTGACGGTATGAACCCTGTGAAAGTTGCAGAAGCATTTGATGAAGCGATACAAAGAGCGAGAAAAGGAGGTGGACCTTCATTCTTAGAGGTAAAAACCTATAGATATAGGGGACATTCTATGTCAGATGCACAGCATTATAGAACAAAGGATGAGGTTGAAGAATACAAGAAAATAGATCCAATTACACAAGTAAAGGATATCCTTTTAGAAAAGAAGTACGCTTCTGAAGATGAAATAAAAGAAATAGATAAGGGCGTTAAAGCTAGAGTTTCAGAATGTGAAAAATTCGCAGAGGAATCTCCATATCCTGATTTAAATGTGATGTATGACGCTGTTTACGAACAAGAAGATTATCCATTTATACCACATAAATTATAAGCCATGGCAGAAGTAATAAATATGCCGCGTTTAAGCGATACAATGGAAGAGGGTACTGTTGCAGCCTGGTTAAAAAAGGTTGGCGACAAAATTGAAGAAGGAGATATACTAGCTGAAATTGAAACTGACAAGGCTACTATGGAGTTTGAGTCTTTTCATGAAGGAACATTGCTTCATATTGGTGTTGAAGAAGGCCAAACTACCAAAGTAGACGAACTTCTTGCCATAATTGGCGAGGAAGGTGAAGATATTTCAGGATTATTAAATGGAAGTACTGACACAAAAGAGGAATCATCAGACGATAGTTCTAAAGTTGAAGTTGAAACAGCTACCGATTCTGAAGTATCGGAAATACCAGATGGTGTCATCGTTGTAACTATGCCTCGTTTGAGCGATACTATGGAAGAAGGTACGGTAGCAACATGGTTAAAGAAAATAGGCGATGAGGTTGAGGAAGGCGATATTCTTGCGGAAATTGAGACTGACAAGGCCACTATGGAGTTTGAGTCATTCCAATCAGGGACATTACTGCACGTAGGCTTAGAAGAAGGAGAATCCGCTAAAGTTGATGCATTATTAGCAATAATTGGACCTGCAGGAACAGACGTTTCGAGCATTGCTAAGAATTTTAGTATTGGAGGTACAGATAAAAAAGAAGAGCCAAAGAAAGAGGAAGTTAAAAAGGAATCACCAAAAGCTTCTGAGCCTAAGAAAACAGAAGTCAAAGCTTCACCCTCTCCATCAGTTTCAACGACTGATTCGGGAGGAAGAGTATATGCTTCACCATTAGCTAAGAAAATGGCTGAAGAAAAAGGAATTAATCTTTCTCAAGTATCAGGAACAGGAGAGAATGGTAGAATTGTAAAACGCGATATAGAAAACTTCACACCTTCAGCACAAGGAACGACGGTTGGTAAATTTGTTCCAATGGGTCAAGAAGATTTTGATGAAGTTCCAAATTCAAATATGCGCAAGGCCATTGCTAAGAACTTAGCTAAGTCCAAATTTACGGCACCACATTATTACTTAAACGTGGAGTTTGATATGGATAATGCTATAGCATTTAGGGCTCAATACAATTCAATTCCAGATACAAAAATATCATTCAATGATATGATTGTTAAGGCATGCGCCTTGGCATTAAAACAACATCCACAAGTAAATTCACAGTGGTTTGATGACAGAATGCAATTAAACAACCATGTTCATATAGGTGTTGCAGTTGCTGTACCAGATGGATTAGTTGTCCCTGTTGTAAAGTTTGCAAATGAGCAAAGCTTAACACAAATAGGAGCTGCTGTTAAAGAATATGCCGGTAAAGCAAGAAATAAAAAGCTTACGCTTGATGAGATGGAAGGAAGTACCTTTACTATTTCTAATCTAGGTATGTTTGGTATTGAAAGTTTCACTTCAATTATTAATCAACCAAACTCAGCAATTATGTCAGTTGGTGCAATTGTTTCTAAACCAGTAGTTAAAGAAGGGCAAGTTGTTCCTGGTAATACTATGAAGTTAACAATGGCATGCGACCATAGAACTGTTGATGGCGCAACCGGTGCTCAATTCCTTCAGACATTGAAAGGATATATTGAGAATCCTGTAACGATGTTGGTATAAGTTTTAAATTGATAAACTCATAATAGACCTGCTTCTTTAAGAAGCAGGTCTTTTTTTATGAATTAAATACCTACCCTTTTGGGTAGTATTTAACTCGCCTACCTTTTTGTATTTTTAGGCCTTGGTAATTATTTCGAAAAAATACTATTTCAATCAGTTTCTTATGCTGTGGAAAAAACTTGTGGCTTATGTCATTCCATTGTCGTTTTTTGTTGGTTTTGGTCAATCTATTTGTGATTGTAAACTGTTAAGTAATTCGTATGAATTATCATTAAAACCATCATTAGATTCATTAGACATTCAAAATACTTTAGAACAGTTCTATCCTTCAAAAAAGGAGCAATGTAGACTGTTTTCTGATCAATTATTACAATTCACCTATTTCTATAACCAACGAAATGAAGAAAAAATGAATACGCTACTTTCTTTATTGGACAATGTTGAGAAAAACAGTATTTGTAGTGGTCAAATACAGGCATATATTAACATCAATAAAGCAAAGTATTACAGAACCATAAATCAATTTGATTCATTAGGTAAATTTGCCTTTAATACACTTAAGTATGCAGAAACTCATAAAGACACCATTTTAGAAATAGAAGCTATAAAACAATTAGTGTTTATGTACACCAGAATGGACGAAGAGGAACAGCGATGGAATAATGTACAAAGAGCTAAAAGATTAATACTTAATCTTAAAGATTATCCATCTGTTTCTAGTAACTATAGATGGTTGGGCTACCAATATGAAAATCAATATTCAAAAACTGAAAATATAGGCTTGTTAGATTCCACTGAAATATTTATTAAAAAAGCTAAAAAGTTAGCCTTGTCATATCACTATTCAGAAGAATTGGCGAAAAACTATAGAGCATTAGAGGCTGTTTCATATCATCGTGGAAATCTAGAAGTTGCATTAAAGCATATAGATTCAGCTATTTATTATGCTAAGCAAGTAAAAGGAAGACTAAATTTTAGCGGATTATATCTCTCAAAGGCTTGGGATCATTTTGATTTGAATCAATATAAAGAAGCCGAAATATTTACTGATTCTATGCTCTATTATGATGACCAATCAGATTATGTTGGCTCTATGATGACCTTATCTCAAGCAGCGGAATTGTATGAAGGTATTGGTAAAACAGATAAAGCATTTGAAAGTTTTAAAAAGTACAGTAAAATAAAAGATAGCATTTTTACTAAGCAACGAATAAAGGCTATTAATGAGCTAGAAAAAAAATATGATGTTGAGAAAAAGGAAAAGGAACTTTTAAAAAATGAAAATAAGATTAAGCTCTTATATCTTTTAATAATTGCTGGTTTTTCTTTAGCTGTTTTTACTTTTTTGCTATTTAAAAATAATCAGCTCAAAAGAGAAAGAGAATTAAATCTTCAGTTGCAACAAGCACTCAACAATCAAGCAACATTAGAGCTAGAAATTTCAAATGCTAGAGAAAATATTGCCCAAGACTTTCATGATGAAATGGGAAATAAGCTTGCCAGAATTACCCTCTTGTCTAATTTGCTACAAGATAATACTTCTCAAAACCTAAAAGCAAAATCTAAAATTCAACAAATTACAGATGATGCCAAAGCTTTATATTTTGGTACTCGTGATTTTATTTTCTCTTTAAAATCTAATAGTGATTGTTTAGATGAAGTGATTACATATTTGTCTGATTTTGGAGAAGATTTTTTTAGTAAAAGTGATATTAGATTTATTCTAAAGCAAGATATAGAATCTAACATTAAATTACCTTTTTACTGGAGTAAGCAATTGGTTTTTATATTTAAAGAAGCCATGACCAATGCGCTAAAATATGCGCAGTGCACAGAAGTTTGCCTATCATTTCATCATAAAAACGAACAGCTCACGATTTCATTTGAAGATAATGGACAAGGTATTCCGGAAGATAGATTGAATTCTTATAATGGTTTGAATCATATGAAACAAAGAGCTAAAAAAATTGGTTGTACACTAATAATTAATACAAAAAAAGATTCTGGAACACAAATTATCTTTAAAGGTAAAACTACCTCAAAAGGTGGTATATGTTAGGAACGAAATAGTCACCTTTGTAATGGTATGAAAAATACGGTTGTCATCATAGAAGATAATATTCCTCTGGCAGAAGGCTTTGTCGAGGTGATTAATAATAGTAATCAATTTAAGGTTGTAGGTAATTATACTAATTGCGAAGACGCATTAACCAATCTTACTATTGATAATCCTGATATCTTGTTAATCGATATTGAATTATCTGGTATGAATGGTGTTGAAGGCACCAAGTTGATTAAGGCCAAAAAGCCTAAAGCTAATATTATCATGGTTACTGTATATGAAAATTCTAAAATGGTATTCGATGCCTTATGTGCTGGTGCCACAGGCTACTTAACTAAAAATTTAACGCCAAATGCTTTACTAGACGCATTGCATGAAACTATTGAAGGTGGTGCACCTATGAGCATAAAAATTGCTAAAATGGTCGTTGGCTCTTTTCAAAAAAAGCCAAGTAAAATTGAACTTTCAGAAAGAGAAAAAGAAGTACTTACATTATTAGCAAAAGGAAATAGTTACGATGGTATTGCCGATCAACTGTGTATAAGTAAAAACACCATAAAATTTCATTTAAAGAATATCTACATGAAGCTTCAAGTAAATACTAATATTGAAGCAGTAAATAAGGCCAATAAAGAAAATCTTATCTAGAGTATTTTAATTCTACCCAATTGGGTAGCACAACCAAATAGGTCTAAAAGTAATTTTATCACATAACTTTTAAACCTATTTATTATGAAAAACATTACGCGTGTTCACGAACATCAAATTTTAACATGTATTTTGAACAAACAAAATCTACTATTAGCTTTTTTAGCACTCACCTTTTTGTCTCAAGCTCAAGTGAGCTTGGTTAAGGATATAAATCCAGGTCCTAACAGTGGAATGGGGAATGAAATAGTTGCATTAAACAGCTTAGTTTTTTTTGCTGGAGATGATGGTGCTAATGGCTTTTCCTTATGGACTTCAGATGGCACAGAAACCAATACACTTGAATATTTACTTACTGGTAACGAAACCTTTAAGCAACCTCTAAACCTGTATTCTTATACATCACAAAATTTAATTGCATTCTCAGCAGAAGTTCAAACATCTGGTAGTGAATTATGGTTTACCAATGGGCTTGGTGACAATTTTGGCAATGGCAATTATAATCCTTCAGGAGATTCAGATCCAGGCGATTTCGGTCAGTTTAATGGTTTTTTGGTTTTTCCAGCAACTAACTCAACTACTGGAAGAGAATTAGCATATTCCTTTCCTTTTGGGGCTACTACACGGGTTGAAGATATTAATATTGGTCCTAGTTCTAGTAATCCTAGTGGTTTTACTCAGCTTTCTAACCAACTGTTTTTTTCGGCAGATAATGGTGTAAATGGACGAGAGCTATGGGCTAGTTTTTCAATTGCGCCAAACGCACCTGATTTATTTCTTGATATTAATTCAGGAAATCAGGGTTCAAACCCTTCAAACTTTGTTCTTTTTAATAACAAACTATACTTTACAGCTGATGATGGTGTTAATGGTCGAGAACTATGGGTTACTGATGGAACCGTTGCAGGAACGCAATTAGTACTAGACTTATTTCCTGGAGGTTCGGGTAACCCGACGGGATTAACTGTATTTAATAACTTTTTAATTTTTACTGCAAACAATCCGAGTACTGGCATTGAGGTTTTTAAAATGACAACGGCTGAAAACATTACATTACTTAAAAACATCAATTCAGGTACGGCTAGTAGTGCTCCATTTGGCTATACAGTATTTAATGGTGAACTTTATTTTGTCGCAGATGATGGAAATGGCGTAGAACTATGGAAATCTGGTGGATTTCCTTCAAATACTAACCTCTTAGCTGATATCAATCCGACTGGTGAGAGCACACCTTTAAATTTTGTAGCTTACAATGGTAAGCTCTATTTTAATGCTGATGATGGTGTTAATGGACGCGAACTTTGGGTGACTGATGGCACATCAGTAGGCACACAATTAGTCGAAGATATTTGGACGGGTGCATTAAGTGGCAATCCTCAAAATTTAACTGTAGCTGGGATTGACTTATTTTTTGCTGCTAATGACGGGGCTTCAGGAGTTGAATTATATAAATATAGAGACCCTACCTTATCTAACAATGAATTTACTTTAGCACCTGAAATTAGTATCTTCCCAAATCCTACTAACGAATCATTTCAAATTGATTCTAATGTAATTTTTGATAAGATAACATTATATAATATTCAAGGGCAGGAAGTAAAAACTTTTGAGAGTGCTCATACATTATATGACATTAGTGATTTAACCATAGGCATTTATATGATACACATTGAAACTGATGGTCAAAAAGTAACACATAAACTCATAAAGCAATGATGATAAACTTTATTAAAGAAAAGAAACTAGAGTTATTTTTGATTGTATTTTATCTTCTAATTTCAGTATTATTATATTACCTTTTGGTATAGAACAGTTTAGTTTTTTGAATTAAGAAACCCACTAACTTATTAACGCAGTGGGTTTTTTCTTTTAATTAACTCGTTGTCTTTCGTCTTCTGCGACTGTGTTACGATCTCTTGCAGATTTTAATTTACTGTTACCAAAGTTTCTGGTGTAGGTGAACTGAATTGTTCTATTACTAAAATCAAAGAGGTTATCGGTTTTAATATTTTGTTCTGGTAGGTTCGTTCCACCGTTGAATTCAACGCTGTCAAACATGTCGTTTAAAGCTATTTTTACTGTTCCCCATTTATTGAATATCAACTTCGCTAAAAAACTACCGTCGATTTTCTGTAATTTCCTTAAAGTTAAAGTACTTTTGGTGAAATTGGCTAAAAATCTAAAATAAATCATGAAGAAGATTCTTTCATTTATATGTGTGTTGTTAATTGTAGGTTGTGGTATTCGTCAAAAGAGAGCTGATGGTAAATCAGGTAAAGATGGAGTTACACCCAATGTAGAAATTACCTCAGAGACGGTAAAAAAAAGTATGGAGTATCTAGCTTCAGATGAATTAGAAGGAAGAGCCACAGGAACAGATGGCATTGAAAAAGCAGCAGTCTATATAGAGAATTATTTTAAAGAAAATGGTATTAACCCATATTTTGATACTTACAGAGATAATTTTGAATTTGAAAACAAGAGAGGAAAACAAGTAGATAGTCTATTTCCTATAATAAAAGGTTACAACATCGTTGGTTTAATTGAAGGTAATGATCCAAATTTAAAAAATGAGTATGTAATTTTAGGTGGCCATTATGATCATATTGGTAATGGTAAGGAGGTTAATGGAGACACCATAGCTAATGGAGCGAATGATGATGCTTCAGGCACCATTGTCGCTATGGAACTTGGTAGATACTTTTCTAAAACAAAATCGAATAAAAGAAGTCTCTTAATTACATTGTATGCAGCAGAAGAAATGGGACTTAAAGGTTCTGGACATTTAGCAGCACGTATAAAATCTCAAGGAATAGATGCGTATACAATGATTAATTTTGAGATGGTAGGTGTACCAAGAGCAGAAGGAAAATCCATGGCTTATATGAGCGGTTATAATAGATCAAATTTTGCGCCTAAATTAAATGAGTATGCTAGTGAGGACGTTGTTGGTTTTTTTCCAAAAGCCAAAGAATTTCAGTTGTTTTTTAGATCGGATAATTTTCCTTTTTACAAGGAGTTGAATATTCCAGCGCATGCAATTTCTACGTTCGATTTTACAAATTACGATTACTATCATCATGTAGATGATGAAGCTGATAAAATGGATTACGATCATATGGCAGCATTTATAAATAAAATGGTGCCTGCTTTCAAAGGAATTTTAAATTCTCCAACTAAAGAAGTTAAATTAAATGAAGAGTAAAAATATTATTATAACTGGTACCAGTAGAGGTATCGGATTTGAGTTGGTTAAGTTATTCGCCAACGATGGACATCATTTACTGGCCTTGTCAAGAAATGCAAAACCAGTTGAAGACTTAAAGCATAAGAACGTAACATCTTTGTCTTGTGATCTAAGTAATCTTCAAGATTATAAAAACGTTGAAGCTTTTATAAAGGAGAAATGGAACCAAGTCGATGTTCTAATCAACAATGCAGGTATGTTACTTAATAAACCGTTCTCTGAAACTACTTTCAGAGACTTTACAAAAGTTTACGAAACAAATGTATTTGGAGTTTCAGAATTGTCTAGAATAGTTGTGCCATTTATGCCCAAAAATGGTCATGTTGTTACAATTAGTTCAATGGGAGGAATCCAAGGAAGTATGAAATTTCCCGGTTTAGCAGCTTATAGTTCTAGTAAAGGTGCTGTAATTACTTTAAGCGAATTATTGGCAGAGGAGTATAAAGAAACTGGTCCGCAATTTAATGTATTAGCATTAGGTGCTGTGCAAACAGAAATGCTCAAAGAGGCTTTTCCCGATTACGAGGCGCCTACAACAGCTTTAGAAATGGCGACTTATATTAAAGATTTTGCTTTAACAGGTAACAATTATTATAACGGTAAGGTATTGCAAGTATCTAACTCTACACCATAAATGAGTAAATACAAGTGTATAATATTTGATTGCGATGGTGTTCTGGTGGATAGTGAACCCATTGGGAATCAGGTATTGGTTGATATTGCCAATGAATTGGGAGCAAACATAACTTTAGATTATGCTCTAAGAAATTTTAAAGGAAATTCATTCGATAATTGTGCAAATCAAATTTCTAAACTTGTAGGTAAAGCTGTTCCTGATGATATTGAAGCCATTTACAGAAAGCGATCTTATCAAAAATTTAAAGAAGAAATTCAACCAATACAAGGTATTAAAGGCGTTTTAGATGGTTTGGATATTCCCTTTTGTGTTGCATCAAGTGGTCCTGAAAGTAAAATTAAACTCAACTTAGAAGCGACGGGCCTTATCCAATACTTTACAGATAAAATATTTAGCTGTTATACCATAGGCAGATGGAAACCTGATCCATCGGTATTTATTTGGGCAGCTAAAACCATGGGTTATCAACCAAAAGAATGCTTGGTCATTGAAGATAGCATTATAGGCGTAGAAGCTGCGCTAAATGGTGGATTTGATGTTTTTGGTTTTACAGCTCATGATTATCAAGATGAATTGCCTAAAAAAGCGACAAAAACGTTCTCAGAAATGTTAATTCTCCCTGAGTTGCTACAGTTTAAACACTAATTTTTATATTTATAAAAAATACGTAGTTATGAGGAGAAAATTACCCCTTAAATTATCTTCTTCAATCTTAATTATTACATGTTTCTTTGCTCAATTTGGATTCAGCCAAAATTTTGATAGAGTTGAGAATACAGTTGGTTTAGATGTTTTACAAGAAAATAACGGTGTTGCAGTAGCAGATTATGATGGTGATAATGACCTAGATATTTTTGTTGTAGCAAATGCTGTAGAAAATCCAGAAAACCCTTCAAGTTTTAGCCGTTTATTTAGAAATAATAATGACGGTTCATTTACCGATGTTACAGAATTTGCAGGTATAACAGAATTACTTACTGAAGAGGATGATATACAAGCAACATTAGCCCAACAAGGATATAAATTCGGTGCTTCTTGGGGTGATTATAATAATGATGGTTTTCCTGATCTATTTTTAACTTATTCTTATAAGGTTCAATTATGGAGAAATCTTGGTAACGGAACCTTCGCCAATGTTACTGGAATTTCAGGATTTGACACATCTAATGAATGTATTAATACTGGAGCGACCTGGTTTGATTATAATAATGATGGCTATTTAGACATTTATTTTAGTGATTGGAATCGGTGTGATTCAAATTCCTTTTACAGAAATAACGGTAACGGCACATTCACAAATGTCACTGCTGATTTAGGCCTAACAGAAGTTGATTCAAACTATAGTTATACAACATTTCCATTTGATATTAATCAAGATGGTTGGATGGATATCATAGTTACTAATGATTTGGAGGATGCAAATTATGTTTATATAAATCAATCAGGTGCATCGTTTATTGAGGATGCAGCAACCTATGGATTAGATAATATGATAGATGATATGGCTCTGGCCATAAGTGATTTTGATTTAGATCAAGATTTTGATTTCTTCATTACTGGTATAGATGAAAATGCATTGTTAGAAAACAATGGGTCGAATAATTATTCAGAAAACGCATCAAATTACGGAATTAGTGCCACTGGTTGGTCTTGGGGTGCAAGATTTGCCGATTTTGATTTAGATGGCGATGAGGATCTTTTTATTGTGAATGGATATGATTTTGAACAGAGAGGACCAGAGTTCAATGTTTATTATAGAAATTTATATGCTCAAGGCCAGATGGGCTTTGAGGATGTTTCTGCGGCAATCGGTTTAAATGAAGATACCGAAAGTGTTGAAGCACTCGATTTTGATTATGATAATGATGGTGATTTAGATATAATAGTAACAAACGGAGATGGGTCTGTTTTGTTTTACGAAAACAAGTTGCTCAATTTTGACGATGCTACTGCAGCATCCAATTGGTTCAAGATTCATCTTGAAGGTACCGTTTCTAACCGTGATGCAATTGGTACGACGATTAGTATAACAACATCAGAAGGTACTTTTAAGCGCTATTACTCGGGAGTTGGGTTTTTAAGCCAAAGTTTACAAGCTGTCCATTTTGGATTGGATGATGCGACTACTATTACAGCTATAGAGATTCAATGGCCATCAGGACTTGTTGAGACCTACAACAACATTTCGACCAATATTGAGATAAAGGCTATTGAAGGTCAAGGCTATGTTGTATTGGATATTGAGCCTAGTCAGAAGGTTTATGGTTGTACGGATCCTGTTTCCTGTAACTATAACCCAGATGCCACCTTAGATGATGGGTCGTGTACTTATTTGGATCCTCAATCTATTATTGGCCCGACAACCTCTTCATTTTTAAGAGTTGAGACCTATAATTACGATATAGCAATTGGATCAACTGCTCAGTGGCAAGTTATTGGAGGTGAAATATTAAGCGGTCAGGGAACAGATACCATAATGGTGAGTTGGGGCATTGAAGCCTCAGGTTTTGTTTCAGTAATAGAATCCAATGACCAGTGTTCGAGTCTACAAGAATCCATAAATGTAGAATTAAGTACAGATGACTTACCTGAAGATATTTCTATTGCAAGACTGTGGAATGAAGCCTTGTTAGAAGCTATAAGGGGCGATTTTGCCAGACCGACGGTTCATGCCAGAAACCTTTTCCATACAAGTGTAGCTATGTACGATATTTGGGCCATTTATGATGAAGTTGCAGAGCCTTATCTTATTGGTAATAATGTCAATGGATTTAATAGTGGCTTAGAAGAATTTGTTCTAATAGAAAGCAAGGAGGAGTCCCTGAAGCGTGCCATTAGTTATGCGATGTACCGTTTGTTGACACATCGTTTTCAAAATTCTCCTGGAGTATTGTCCTCTCAGGAACGTTTCAACCTTTTGATGGACAAGCTCGGATATGATACATCTTATACATCTATGTTATATGAGTTTGGTAATGCCGGTGCATTGGGTAATTATGTAGCACAGACTATTATTGATTATGGCTTACAGGATGGTTCACGAGAGGCAAGCGGTTATGACAATGCCTATTATGAGCCGGTGAATGCTCCATATTCGCTAGACTCAAATGATAATGATCCTATAAATGATCCCAATAGATGGCAACCCTTAGGATTGGATATCTTCATTGACCAAGGAGGAAATCCAGTTGATGGTGATGTACCATCTTTTTTAAGTCCGGAATGGGGCAATGTTTATTCCTTTGCTTTGAAGGATGAAGATAAGGTCACTTATGAAAGAGATGGCAATCAGTACCATGTGTTCCATGATCCATCTGATCCACCATATATTAGTTGGACTGAGGACAATGAAATGAGTGATGCTTACAAATGGGGTTTTTCAATGGTTTCGGTATGGCAATCCCATCTCGATCCAACAGATGGTGTTATGTGGGACATTTCACCTAATAGCATAGGTAATGTAGATATCAGTACCTTCCCAACTGATTATAGCGACTATCCGAATTTCTATAGTTTCTTTGAAGGTGGAAGCACAAGTACTGGCCACAGTATAAACCCTTTTACAGGTAATCCCTATGAGACCAATATGGTTCCTAGAGGTGATTATGGTAGGGTATTGGCAGAATTCTGGGCTGATGGACCTGATTCTGAGACACCACCTGGCCATTGGTTTACGATACTGAACTATGTTAATGACCATCCAGATTTTGAAAAGCGATTCCAGGGTCAAGGTGAAATACTAGACGTCTTGGAGTGGGATGTAAAAGCATATTTCATTCTTGGAGGAGGTATGCACGATTCGGCAATTGCGGCATGGAGTGTAAAGGGTTGGTATGATTATATAAGACCAATTTCGGCCATAAGATCCATGGCAGAACGCGGACAGAGTACAGATTCAACACTTGATAATTATGATGTAGGTGGTATACCATTGATTGACGGCTATATTGAAGTGATAGAAGAAGGCGATCCCTTGGCAGGATTTGTAAATCAATATGTGGGCGAGATTAAGCTTTACACATGGAAAGGCCACGATTTTATAGATGATACGGAGGTTGACCAGGCAGGAGTAGGCTGGATAAGAGCATCGGATTGGTATCCGTACCAGAGACCAACATTTGTTACGCCACCATTTGCAGGCTATGTTTCAGGCCATTCTACATATTCTCGAGCGGCAGCAGAACTGCTTACTATGATGACCGGTAGCGAATATTTTCCAGGAGGTCTGGGTGAGTTTGAAGCCAAGAAAAACGAATTTTTGGTATTTGAGGAAGGACCATCAGTAGATGTAGTATTGCAATGGGCTACTTATAGGGATGCTTCTGACCAGACAAGTTTAAGTCGGATTTGGGGTGGCATTCATCCACCAGCAGACGATGTACCTGGACGATTTATTGGTCAGGATGTAGCAGAGGATACTTTTGCATTTGCAGTACCATATTTTGAAGGTTTCTTGGATATAGATCAATTTGATGATGAGGACTATTTAGTCTATCCAAACCCAACACTTAATAAAAGATTATTCATAACTAATACGAATGTATCCGATACCATTGAACTTTATGATATAAGAGGAAGAAAAATTAGTATTGACAATAGAACTTATGATGAGTTTAATAATACAACCAGTATAAATTTAAACTCAGCGACAACTGGTTTATATATGCTTAGTGTTAATAGAAATTCAAAAATGATTGTTATTAAAGATTAGAAATAAAAGATTACTTCTAGTTTTGTAACTATGCAAAAAACACTTTTCGATTACATTCCTGAAGATGCTACCAACATGGTACAAATTATCTTGGCTAATGATAATTTGGTAGTTAAGGTAAAGAATGAAAGAAAAACTAAGCATGGTGATTATAAAGAATTACCTAGAGGGAAGCACCAAATAACGATTAATTCTAATTTAAATCCTTATCGATTTCTGATTACCTTAATACATGAGATAGCTCATTTTGAAGCTTACAATAAATTTGGCAGAAATATTAGGCCGCATGGTAAAGAGTGGAAATATACCTTTCAACATTTAATGTTACCTTTTTTAAGACCAGAGATATTTCCAAATAAATTATTGCCTTTATTGGCAAATCATTTTAAAAACCCAAAAGCATCTAGCGATACAGATGCGCAACTCGCCTTAGCACTAAAGCAATTCGACGAAGGGCCACCGAAAACCTTTGTTTTTCAAGTACCTTTGGGTAATACTTTTAAACTCTATAATGGCAGAGTTTTTAAAAAAGGAAATAAACGTAGAAAACGCTTTGAATGCGTTGAGGTTAAAACAGGGAGATTATATTTGTTTAATCCTAATGCTGAAGTAGAAATAATTAATAAATGAAAAACAAGAATTATTACGCCATATTAATGGCAGGAGGAGTTGGATCTAGATTTTGGCCCGTAAGTACACAAGATTTTCCGAAACAGTTTCATGATATGCTTGGAACTGGAGAAACTCTAATTCAGAAAACATTTAATAGGCTTGCAAAACTAATACCAGAAGAAAATATATTCATTCTTACCAATGAACGTTATAATGATTTGGTGTTTGAACAATTACCCAGTGTAACCAAACGACAAGTCGTATTAGAACCTTCAATGCGAAATACAGCACCTTGTATTTTATATGCTTCGTTAAAAATACAGAAGGAAAACGAGAATGCTGTTATGATAGTGGCACCAAGTGATCATTGGATTGAAGATGAGGCTGCGTTTTCAAATAACGTAAAGACTGCATTTGATTTCTGTGAAGCTAATGATGCTTTAATGACACTTGGTATTACACCAACTTTTCCTAATACAGGATATGGTTATATAGAGTATGACAAATCATCAAACAGCGAGATAAAATCAGTAGATCAATTTAGAGAAAAACCAGATTACGAAACTGCAAAAACCTTTTTAGATCAAGGTAATTTTCTTTGGAATGCTGGTATTTTTATGTGGAGTGTAAAAACCGTGGTCAATACCTTCCGAACCAATCAACCTGATTTGTTTAAACTTTTTGAAAGTGGTTATAATGTCTACAACACTGAATTTGAAGATGATTTCATTAGAGAAAATTATGGCAAAGCTGAAAATATTTCTGTGGATTATGCCATAATGGAAAAAAGTAGCAACGTATATGTAATTCCTGCAACTTTCGACTGGAATGATCTTGGTACATGGGGAAGTCTTTATGACAAATTAGATAAAGACGATAGAGCCAATGCTATTGTTAATTCTAAAGTTCTTTTAGAGGATGCTAAGGGTAATATGATCCGTTCCAAAAAAGATAAAGTTGTGGTAGTTGACGGACTAAATGACTACATAATTGTTGATAAAGACGAAGTTTTACTTATCTTTCCTAAGGCAAAGGAACAGGATATTAAAAAAGTACTTCAAAATGTAAAAGCTAATTTTGGAGAAGAATACGGTTAATTATTAATGGAAGAAAATAAATTCAACTTTTCTGAAGAAGAAGAGAAACAACAATTAGAAAAGGATAAAGCTGTAGAAGATAAAAAAGAAGCGGTAAAACAAGACGCAAAAGGTCTTTTTGCGAGTATTTCTAACTTTTTAAGTGAACTTCTAGACTTTAGGGAAGATACAGATAGAGACGCAACCATTGGCGCAATAAAGGCAGATATTTCGTTTAAAGGAGCTACAGCATGGATACTTATTTGTTCCATTTTTGTTGCCTCTGTAGGACTTAATGCAAATTCAACAGCAGTTGTTATCGGTGCCATGTTAATATCTCCTTTAATGGGACCCATTTTAGGTGTAGGCATGTCTATAGCCATTAATGATATTGATACCTTAAGAAAGTCCATGATTAACTTGGCAATAATGATAGGGCTGAGTTTGTTAACAGCATTTTTATTTTTCAAGTTTTTTCCATTAAGTGAAGACACTTCAGAATTATTAGGAAGAACTAAACCAGATATTCGGGATGTATTGATTGCTTTCTTTGGTGGTTTGGCATTGATAATCGCAAGAACGAAGAAAGGGACCATAGCCTCAGTAATATTTGGTGTTGCCATTGCAACTGCTTTAATGCCACCATTGTGCACAGCTGGATATGGATTGGCAAAAGCTAATTGGAGTTACTTTGGTGGCGCTATGTACTTGTTTACCATCAATACTATTTTTATTGCATTGGCTACATTTATTGTTTTGAAGGTACTCCGATTTCCAATGCTCAAATATGCTAATTCAGCTAAGAGGAAGCGTATCGCACAAATAGCATCTATACTTGCATTAGTTGTTATGATTCCTGCTACTCTAACATTTTTAGATGTTTTAAAAGAAAGTAGATTTGAAATTGCGGCAAAAGCTTTTATTAAAAGTGAATTAGAAACACTTCCTAATAGTAATTATATTAAGAAGAATGCTAATCCAATTTATGATCCAGATGGAGAATCTATTATAGAGTTAATTCCTTTTGGAACTGATGAAATATCTGAAGATACCAGGAAATTATTAGAAGCAAGATTCAATGATCCAGATTATTATGCACTGAGGGATACAAAGTTATCCATTAACCAAGTTAAAAATAGAGCTATAAATAATTTGGAATATATGGAGGAACTTAGAACGAGAGACTCTTTAGATTTGCTTTCACAAGGACAAAAAATATCGTATTTAGAGGATAGAGTAAGAATTTTATCGAGATTAGAAAAAGATCAAATCCCTTTTGAGGAAGTGGTGCGTGAGGCAAAGATTAATTATGAGAAATTAGAAGCAATTTCCTATGCTAAAGAGATTAAGACAAACTTCTCTAAAATTGACACCTTGTCTGTATTTTCTATCAAATGGATAGATTCATTATCAACTCCAGAGTCTATCGATAAAGATTCTAAAAAGCTTGGAGAGTGGCTTAAAGTGAAATTGAAAAAAGATACTCTTGTAATTAAGCAATTAAAATAAGACGCCTATTGATTCTCTTCAATATACATCTTTCGCACTTTTTTAAAGAGTTCTGAGGAGTAGACAAAGTCCGTTACGGCCTTGTTGTCGGTTCTAAAAATGGTTTCTTTAGAGCCTTCCCATTCCTTGAATCCATCTTTAAGAAAAACAATCTTTTCTCCAATTTCCATCACAGAATTCATATCATGTGAATTAATTACGGTTGTAATATTAAATTCATCCGTAATTTCTTGAATTAAATTGTCAATTACAATAGCAGTTTTTGGGTCTAAGCCAGAGTTTGGTTCATCACAAAAGAGATACATCGGGTTGTTTACAATTGCTCTAGCAATGGCAACGCGTTTTTGCATTCCACCAGACGCTTCACTTGGCATTTTAGTATGAGCGTTTGGAAGATTAACACGATTTAAAACTACATCAACTCTTTCCTCCATTTCATCCATACTTTGTTTTGTAAACATACGAAGTGGAAACATTACATTTTCAGCTATTGTCATAGAGTCAAACAATGCACTTCCCTGAAATACCATGCCTATTTTAGCGCGTAGGTCTCTTTTTTCGTCAGGACTTAAGTGAGTTATTATATTACCGTCATAAGAAATAGTTCCTTTTTCGTAATCAAATAATCCAAGTAAACATTTTAAGAAAACCGTTTTCCCAGAGCCACTTTGTCCTATAATAAGATTTGTTTTGCCTTTCTCAAAAGAGGTTGTTATGCCCTTAAGAATATGAGCATCACCAAATGATTTATGTAAGTCATTAACCTCTATCATTAGCCTAAGAGTAAACTTGTTATTAAATAATTTACCAGTATAATAACCACACTTGTCCATACAAAAGATGTGGTACTGGCTTTACCAACTTCTAGAGCGCCACCTTTCATAAAGTATCCATAAAACGATGGTATGGTTGCTAAAATAAATGCAAAAACCATGGTTTTAAGAAAAGCGTATGTCATATGGAATGGAATAAAATCATTTTGAACTCCATCAATATAATCTTCCATGGTTCCATAACCTCCATAAACGCATGCTACTAAACCTCCTACAATACCAAGAAACATTGCTATTGAGATTATAAAGGGATATAATGTAAGAGCAATAAATTTTGGAAATACTAAATAATTTATGGCATTTATACCCATTACTTCGAGTGCATCAATTTGTTCTGTAACTCTCATCGTACCTATACTAGATGTAATAAACGAACCAACTTTACCAGCCATGATTATTGAGATAAACGTTGGCGCAAACTCTAAGATAATAGATTGTCTAGTTGCAAAACCAACTAAATATTTTGGTATTAATGGATTACTAATGTTTAAAGATGTTTGTATAGCAACAACGCCTCCCACAAAAAAGGAAATAAAAGCTACAATACCCAACGAGTTTATGATAAGATCATCTATATCCTTAAGGATAAGTGTTTTCATCACAGACCATTTAGTTGGTTTGCGAAACATATCTTTAATCATTATAAAGTAAGTGCCAATGTTATGAAGGTACTTCATGCAAGAATTTCTTAGCGCTAAAGTATAAAAAATGATTAGTTTATTAATGTTAATTTAAATTAAGATAGACTAAAATCCGTATTTTTGAAATACATAAAAAAGACTTTTCCAATATGAAAAATATCCTACCATTATTAGTTTTTATATTAGTTTTTGGTTCATGTGCTGCACAGAATACCAATACCTCAGCAAACGATTCTAGACCAAAATTAGTAGTTGGTATTGTTGTAGATCAAATGCGATATGATTATTTAACAAGATTTGAATCTAAATTTGGTAATGGTGGTTTTAAGCGTATGATGAACGAAGGATTTAATTGCAAAAACAACCATTTTAATTATGTGCCTACATATACAGGCCCTGGACATGCTTCTGTTTTTACAGGAACAACACCTAAGTATCACGGTATAATAAGCAATAATTGGTATGATAAAGAAATTAAAAAAGTAGTGTATTGTGCAGGTGATGATTCTGTTGAATCCGTTGGTACGCAAAGTGCAGCAGGTATGATGTCACCACATAGAATGCTAACTACTAGTTTTGCGGATGAGAATAGGTTGTTTACTCAAATGAGCGGAAAAACAATTGGAGTTGCGCAAAAAGACAGAGGTGCAATTTTACCGGCTGGTCATACTGCTGATGCAGCCTATTGGTTTCATGGAGCTGATGAAGGTGTTTGGGTGACTAGTTCATTTTACATGGAGACTTTACCAAATTGGGTTAAGAAATTTAATAAATCTGATGCAGCAGAATCTTACTTTAAAGATTGGGTTACCCTATATGATATAGCTACTTATGAAGAGAGTGGTGCTGATGAAAATGATTTTGAAGGTGGTTTTAGAGGGAAAGAGACAGCTACATTTCCTTATGAATTAGACAAATTGAAAGATCAAAACGGAGGGTTTGATATTATTAAATATTCAGCTTACGGAAATAGTCTAACTACGGACTTTGCCATTGCGGCAATTGAAGGTGAGGATTTAGGTGAAGATGAAATTACTGATGTGCTGACAGTAAGTTATTCAAGTACTGACTATGTTGGTCATAATTTTGGAGTTAACTCTAAAGAAGTAGAAGACACTTATTTAAGGTTAGATAAGGATTTAGAACGGTTATTCGATTTTTTGGATAAAAGAGTTGGTAATGGTGAATATACCGTTTTTTTAACATCAGATCATGGTGCTGTAAATGTACCATCCTATTTGCAATCGGTTAAAATCCCAGCTGGTTATTTGGACTATAATGATAGAAAAGCAAAGTTTACAGCGTTTTTAGAGGCGACTTATGGAACTAAAGATATTGTTGAAAATGTGAGTAATAATCAAATTTTCTTTAACAAAGCAAAGTTAAAAGAGTTAGGATTGAATATTCACGAGATTGAACAAGCCTTAGTTGATGAACAAATAAGTTATCCAAATATTGCAAAAGTATATACAGCGACAACCATGAATAGCACCAATTATAGCACAGGTATAGAAGTGCTTCTTCAGAATGGTTTTAATCAAAAACGTTCGGGTGATGTTATAGTTGTGGATGATATTGCGCATATAGCTTATAGTAGAACAGGATCAACACACGGCAGTGGACTGAATTATGATACACATGTACCTCTATTGTTTATGGGTAAAGGCATTAAAAAAGGCCATACTTTTGAAAAAACAGTTATTCCAGATATCGCACCTACAATGTCAGCTTTGTTGGGCATAAGTTTTCCAAATGGTTCAACAGGTAATGTTTTGGGTTTTGTTTTTGACTAAATTATTTTTTCCCAGATACCTTTCCATCTTAAATCCCTTATGAACTTACCTTCTTCTTTATTAACGAGGTAGGATGACTTATTGGATTTTGCCTTTAAATAACCAGAAACGTAATGCCAAAAAAGTCTAAAGCTACCTTTTTTATAAGCTAATTTTAAGGCGGAAATTAGTGTGATCCAAAATCCATAGCGCAATTTAAACATGGCCTCACCTTGAAGATATTTAGATGCTTTGTTGTAGGATTTACCTGTAGGTTTTAAGTGCTTTACATGCAAGGATTCATCAGTACAAATTTCCCACTTATTATATTTGGCCAAAAGCTCATCAACAGTGTCCCAACCCATTGATGCTTTTAATTTCCCAATTTGTAAAAAACAATCTTTTCTATAAGCTTTTAAAGCGCCTCTAATATGATCTTTATTAGTTAGATTTTCCAATACCCAACTGCTATTTTTATTTATATAACAAAATCCTGAAGCCATACCTAACTTAGAATTGGAGTCAAAGAGCTTTGATAGTCGTTCTAGATAGTTGGTTGGGAAAATAAGATCAGCGTCAAACTTGCAAATTACATCGTAATTATCATCTAATTGCTCTAGCCCTTTGTAAAATGCATTAACTATTTTAGAACCGGGTAAGTGTTCATTGCCAGATTGAATATTTAAATACTTAATCCATGAAAATTTATCTGCGTATGATTTTATAATTTTTTCAGTGCTATCAGACGAATTATCATTAACCACAATCAATGCTTTAGGCAAATGCGTTTGTTTTGAAAGTGATTCAAGGGTTTGAGCAATGAAATCTTCTTCGTTATGAGCAGGTATGACGATATAAAAGTTCAAAAATCTGAATTATATAAACTCAAAGTTAAACTCTTTCAGCATATACAATATAATATCTTGGTGTAAACCGCCTTAATAATGGTCTTAATCCTACTTTATTAACAGGATTTGTCCATTTTTCCCTGTCTTTAATTACCCATCCCGTTTTTTCAAGTAGCCAATCAAGTTGCCAATCTTCAAATTCATGAAAGTGTCTGTCTCTTTCATCCGTACTACTTCTGTATGCAGAAGCAAACCAAAGCCTTAGAGGTACACTTATTATAAGTTTATCGGAATTGATTGATTTTAAAACTTCATAAGGAGATAGTAAATGTTCAAATATCTCGAAAGCCGTAACAACTTCAGCTTCTGATTTTTCGATAGCGCTATGGTCTTCATCCAAATCCTCTCCGGAAGTATTTGAAACATTGTAGCCCTTAGAAATCATAATTTCAGAAAAAGGATTTTTAACACCTAAATCTAGAATAGTTTGAGAAGTATCAACATGTTTTCTTAAGAACTGAAGTGTATGCTTAAAACGTTTGTTTGGAAATGTTTTTTCGTACATGTTGAATTTTCAGTATGTATAAAATGAATTTAGTATTTGTATACAACAGCATTAATGTGCATACCAGCCCCTACACTAGCAAATATGATGACATCACCTTTCGTTATTTTGTGGTCATCTAATTTGTTACTTCTAATTAAATCAAAAAGTGTTGGTACTGTGGCTACTGAACTATTGCCGAGTTTATGTATACTCATTGGCATTATATCATCTGGAGTTTGAGCCTTATATAGTCTATAAAAACGTTTAATAATTGCCTCATCCATTTTTTCATTGGCTTGATGAATCATTACTTTTTTAACGTCAGAAATATCCACGCCACTTTTATCTAGGCAATCCTTCATTGCTTGGGCAACATTTGTTAAAGCAAATTCATAAATCTTGCGACCATGCATTTTAATGTAACGCGTGTCTGGGCATAGTGCTTTATTGTTAGAATTTCCAAAGAATAAATAATAGGCTTCATCATATGTGAATGATGCTGATTCGTGTGCTAAAATGCCACCTTCATCATCTGTTGCTTCAACAATACTTGCACCAGCACCATCTGAATAAATCATTGAATCTCTATCATGTTTATCAACCACCCTAGACAATGTTTCAGTTCCTATAACAAGACACTTTTTTGCCATACCAGCTTTAATGAATGCTTGTGCTTGTATAACACCTTCTAACCATCCAGGGCAACCAAAAAGAATATCATATGCAACACACTTTGGGTTCTTTATTTTTAAGCGATGCTTTATTCTAGATGCTAAACATGGCAAAATATCACTTTGAACAGTACCCGCTCTTACATCACCAAAATTATGGGCACAAATAATATAGTCTATCTCTTCTTGGTCAATATCTGCATCATCAATTGCTTTTTGGGCAGCCAGAAACCCAAGGTCTGAAGACACCAGGTTATCATCAGCATAACGTCGTTCTGCAATACCAGTAATTTCCTTAAACTTTTCAACAATTACTTCATTAGGGTAATTGATTGAAGAGCCATCTGCATTTAGAAATTCATGTTGATGAAAATCTTCATTTTTCTCAATTTTCTTTGGTATATAGCTTCCGGTTCCTGTTATTCTAATGCTCATAATGCCTTAACTAATTATTTTCAAATTTTCTGAAATCGCAATGTAATTATATTTAATTTAAACAAAAGTTCAGGGTGTCTATTTTTACGATGTTCAAACCTTATTATTAAGCTTCAATATAATCTTCAATAGGAGCACAACTGCATATTAAGTTTCTGTCACCATAGGCATCATCAACACGTCTAACAGTTGGCCAAAATTTGTTGTCCTTAACAAAATCTAGTGGAAAAGCTGCCATTTCTCTAGTGTATGGTAGTAACCATTCATCAGCAGTGAGTATTTCTAATGTATGAGGTGCATTTTTCAATACATTATTTGGTTCCTCCTTCGAGACCTGATCAATTTCTTTTCTAATGGAAATCATAGCATCACAGAAACGATCCATTTCTGTTTTGCTTTCACTTTCGGTTGGTTCTATCATCATTGTGCCAGCTACTGGGAATGACACAGTAGGTGCATGGAATCCATAATCCATAAGACGTTTCGCTATATCTGTAACTTCAATTCCTTTAGATTTGAAATCGCGACAATCAATAATCATCTCATGGGCAGCTCTACCATTTTCACCAGTATAAAGTGTATCATAGTAGCCTTCTAGTCGTTCTTTAATATAATTAGCATTTAATATTGCTACCTCAGTTGCTTGTTTTAAGCCTTTTGCTCCTAACATTTTAATGTAACCATAAGATATAATACATGCTAAAGATGAACCAAATGGAGCTGCCGAAATGGCTGAAATAGCTTGATGTCCACCTGTTTTAATTATAGGGTTACCTGGCAGAAAAGGTACTAATTGTTTTGCAACACAAATTGGTCCAACACCTGGTCCACCACCACCATGCGGTATAGCAAAAGTCTTATGAAGGTTTAAGTGACATACGTCTGCACCAATATTACCAGGATTTGTTAATCCAACTTGTGCATTCATATTAGCACCATCCATATAAACTTGGCCACCGTTATCGTGAATGATTTGAGTGATTTCTTTGATTGCAGACTCATATACGCCATGCGTTGAAGGATATGTAACCATAAGCGCAGATAAATTGTCTTTATGCAATTCTGCTTTTTCTCTTAAATCCTCAACATCGATATTGCCATTTTCTGAGGCCTTAGTTACCACTACCTTCATGCCAGCCATAACTGCGCTTGCTGGATTTGTACCATGTGCAGATGATGGAATTAAACATATGTTTCTATGATGATCACCACGCGATTCATGATATGCTCTAATTACCATAAGGCCTGCAAATTCTCCTTGGGCACCAGAGTTTGGTTGCAAAGATGTTGCTGCAAAACCTGTTATTTCTGTTAACTGATTCTCTAAAGAGTTAAGCATTAAGTGATATCCTGCTGCCTGATTAAAAGGAGCAAATGGATGCATATTGCCCCAACTACCCCAACTTAATGGCAACATTTCAGATGCTGCATTAAGTTTCATTGTACAAGATCCTAATGAAATCATAGAATGATTAAGTGCCAAATCCTTGCGCTCTAACTTTTTGATATAGCGCATTAATTCAGTTTCAGAGTGATAAGAATTAAATACATCGTATGTTAGAAATTCTGAATTACGTTTCAGTGAATCAGGAATTGTGTCTTCAACTGTTATAGTTGAAATTTTATCCGTCTCTTTTCCTGTTACTTCTTCAAAAATTGAGATTATTTCGTTTAAATCTGCTATTGTAGTAGTCTCGTTTATTGAAATAGTTACGGTATTGTTATCTGGATAATAAAAATTCGTTTCCTTTTTCTCGGCCTCATACTTTACTTTAACAGGGTCAGCTTTTATTTGTAGAGTGTCAAAATAATGTGAATTAATTTGCTCTAATCCCAGATTTTTTAAGGACATGGCTAGAGTTGAAGTTGAATTTTTTACTTTATCAGCAATAAAGGTTAATCCTTTAGGACCATGATAAACGGCATACATACCTGCCATTACAGCTAATAAAACCTGAGCAGTACAAATATTAGAGGTAGCCTTATCTCTTTTAATATGTTGCTCACGTGTTTGCAAAGCCATTCGCAAGGCTCTATTGCCATTAGTGTCTTTAGTGACACCAATTATTCTACCAGGAACATCACGTTTGTAAGCTTCTTTAGTTGCAAAATAAGCCGCATGTGGACCTCCATAACCCATTGGTATTCCAAAGCGTTGCGTAGTACCAACAACAACGTCTGCACCAAATTTTCCCGGAGCCTCTAGTTTTACAAGACTTAATATATCAGCCGCTATAGCAACCTTTATATTAGACTTATTGGCCTTTTCTATAAATGACTTTATATCTGTAATCTGTCCATCTTTACCTGGATATTGTAATAAAGCACCGAAAAACTCTTCACTTAAATTAAATTCTGCTTCATTACCAATAACCAATTCAATACCAATTGGAATGGCTCTAGTTTCGAGTAATGCAATGGTTTGTGGTAATACCAAATCTGAAACAAAAAACTTATTTATTCCGGCTTTCTTTTGAGCTCTCTCTCTAACAGCATATAATAATCCCATGGCCTCTGCAGCGGCAGTACTTTCATCAAGAAGTGATGCATTGGCAATTTCCATACCTGTTAAATCAATAACCATTGTTTGGAAATTTAGTAATGCTTCTAGACGACCTTGTGCTATTTCTGCTTGATAAGGTGTATAAGCCGTGTACCAACCAGGGTTTTCTAAAATATTACGTTGAATAACTGCTGGTAAATTTGCAGGATGATATCCTAAACCAATGTAAGATTTATAAATTTTGTTTAATTGGGAAAGCTTATAAATATGGTTTAAATATTCTTGCTCGCTCATGGCTGGATCTAAATTTAAATCCTTTTCTAGACGAATACCAGAAGGTATTGTTTCAGAAACCAATTGATCAATACTAGTTACACCAATTGTGTTTAACATGCCTTTTTGTTCATCAGAATTTGGGCCAATATGTCTAAGTGCAAAAGAGGTTGTGTCCATTCTATAAAATGCTATTTTTTTGATATGCAAAAATACGGAAATGCCCTCTTTTTTTAGTTAAGGAAAACTAAAGTTTTTAACGGATTCTTAGGGTTATTAACACATTACCTATTTTTGTAAAGTGAGGTCTTTAAAACAATTATTTCATTTCTATATTAATAGTAGTATTCATGTGGCACTAGCTGCATATGCTTTAACATGGATAACCTTGTTTCAATTTGAATTGGAATATGATAAAAACAGCCTCTATTTTGTTTTTTTTGCTACTATAACAGGCTACAATTTTGTCAAGTATTTTGGAGTTGCCAAATTTCACCATCGTAGTTTGGCGACATGGTTAAAAGCAATTCAGTTATTTTCTCTTGTTGCATTTATTGGTTTGGCGTATTACGCCTATCAACTTTTAATAAATACAAAAGTTTTAATTGGGCTTTTAGGCCTTATAACCTTTCTGTATGCAATACCCTTATTGCCAAAGAAATATTTTGTTGATGATCAAAGTAATTTACGGCAAATAAGTGGGCTTAAAGTATATGTGATTGCCATAGTTTGGTCACTATCTACAGTTGTTTTGCCATTGATACAAAATGAAATTGATATAGCTTCTGATGTTGTTATTATAACTCTGCAACGCTTTTGCTACGTTATTGTTTTGATGCTTCCTTTTGAGATTAGAGATTTAAACTTTGATAGCATAAAACTGGGTACAATACCGCAACGCATAGGAGTTAAAAGAACTAAGATTATTGGTATTTTACTTTTAATACCATTCTTTTTCTTAGAGTTTTTTAAAGACGAAATTGACGCAAGGTCAATACTTACTACACTGATTATTACATTTATAACAGCGTTGTTTATAGTCCTATCTAATAAGAATCAATCGAAGTATTTTAGCGCTTTTTGGGTAGAGAGTTTGCCTATATTCTGGCTAATATTAATTTTGATGTTTGGCTAGTTCTTCCTTAAATTGTTGGTCAAGTTTTTGACGTTCGTCAATTTTCAAACAATTAACATCAGCTTTTTCCATGGCTTCTGTTAGTTTGTTGTTCTTTTTTGAATACGATTTGGTTATATGGCACCAACTTAGTCTTAGACCTAATTTGAATCGTTCCCATCCTGAAGCTTCACCATATTGCTTTTTATCGCAAATATGTTTTGCTTCATCACAACTAATAAATAAAAAACTTTTTTTCATTATTTAAAACCAGTTTTTTTCAATGCAATCAGCCAAAGCAGTTCGTGCTCTATGGATGATTACCCAAAGGTTAGACGCAGTAATACCTAATTCATTACAAATAGTTTCTGTATCATAACCCATTATTGTTTTCATTTTAAAAACTTCAGCTTGTTTTTGAGGCAATTTGTCTAAACAGTTATAAATAGCATCTCCTAATTCGCTATTCACTAAAGTGTCTTCAGCTGTTTTATCAAAAGGATCTGCTATTCTTTCTTCTAACCAATTACCTTCAGCATCAGAATCACTACTATAACTCATCCTAACTTCAGCTTTGCCCTTGTTGGAATTAATTCTGCGATAGTGATCAATTATTTTTCTTTTAAGTATAGATACTAACCATGTTCTTTCACTAGCCTCACCTTTAAAATTTGCCATTGATTTAAGTCCTGCCAAAAAAGTTTCAGAAACTAAATCTTGCGCAATCACTCTATCGCTTACTCTTGTAACCGTAAAGTTGAAAAGGTAATCTGAATATTGTGAAATCCAGTTGTTTGGATTTATTTGATGCTTAGACATTCTTGTTTTTCATTGCAACTTCAAAAATAGGTTAAAATATTAAATTCTAAAACTTCAATTTTAGATAGATAATTGTGGCTATAATTCATTTTTAAACTATACCCATCAATATATTGAAAAAGAGATTGATGGTTTTAATGACTATCTAATCATGAAATTTCTCTATAGCCTATTTTCATTATATTTATATATAATAAATTATTCAAAAAAAGAAAAGCTATAATGCCAAAACGAATTTTGCTAGTACTGTTGTGCTCTTTTGCAATGATTAGCAAAAGCTCTTCTCAACAAGAACCAAACAATACTAGGATTTATAAATGGCTTGATGATAATACTGGCCAGATGAACTCGGGTTTATTTAATGGATTAGTCTATGCCGAAAAACATATTATGATTAATGAAAAGCATAAGTTTTTTGGCGATTTTAAATTTACCAAGGGAACTGTTGTATATAATAATGAGCCATATCCTAACATTCTAATCCAGTATAATGTATATCAAGATCAACTATTGGTTAGAAATTCTATAAATACTGCAGAGCCAATTGTGTTATTATATAAAGAAAAGGTTAGGAGGTTTACGGTTTCTGATCATGTATTTGTTAATCTAACTATTGACCTAGAAGACGATGAAACTATTGAAGGGTTTTTTGAATATTTGTTAAGGAGAGATTCTGTAAGTGTTATAAAGAAGCATCAAAAAAAGATTCGTGATAGAACCAATGACAGAATAAGATATCATGAATTTGAAGATGATTCATTTTATATAGTATTATTAGATAGTGTCTACACAAGAATTAGGGAACCAAAAAAACTTTTAAGACAATTTCCAGAGTATAAGGAGATAATTAAAAATATTGAAGAAGACTATAAAGATAGTAATAGCAGTACTAATGATAACTACATTGTAGCCGTTTTTGAAGCTATTGCTTTCCAATTAGAAAAAGGTAAAGAATAATGATGAGGTTAAAATTTCTACTTTATTTTTTGCTTTTATCAATTCATTTTGCTGGTAACTGTCAAGATGATATTATTATTTCTATTGATTTTGAAAAAATAAGCTTGAAGAATGCGCTTTTAAAGTTAGAACAACAAATTGATTTTAAATTCTATTTTGCTGACAAATGGTTGGATGAAAAATCAATAACCAAAAGCTACTCAAACCAAAAAATAGACTATATTTTATCAGATCTTTTTAACGATACATCATTAAACTACTACATAACTCCTGAAAGGAAAATTATCCTAACCCAAAACAGCATTATTTACGACGAATTGCCCAAGAGATATTTTAAAGAAGATAAATTAAAAGAATCAGTTTCTATTGATACATCTCGTGTAACAACACCAATATTTGTTAAGAGAAATCGACCAGTAAATCGTAAAATTAATACTGTAAGAATTGGTAAGGAACAAAGAGATAAGACTAAAAATAGATACTCTTTGAAAGGA
Organism: Winogradskyella sp. A2; assembly: GCF_046762865.1. NCBI lineage: Bacteria > Pseudomonadati > Bacteroidota > Flavobacteriia > Flavobacteriales > Flavobacteriaceae > Winogradskyella > Winogradskyella sp. A2. The sequence continues at coordinate 157,892 of NZ_JBKQXM010000008.1, read as the reverse complement.
ATTATCACTGATGCAGAAACAGGTAAGCCATTACCAAACCAAGTTATAGTTGTAAAAGACAGAAATATTGGAAGCGTAACCAAAAGTGATGGTTCTTACGAATTAACTCTTCCAGCAGGTGTAAACTTAATTGAGACAAAAGGGCTAGGGGTTGAGAATAAACAAACACGTGTTATTATATATGAAGATGGGAAATTAGATATTAATCTAGAAAGTCAAGTTGAAGAATTAGATGAGGTAGTCTTACAATCACAAACAGATATTAATGTAAAAGATACTAATACAGGTAAAACTCAAGTTAGTGCTGAGGAATCTAAGGATATTCCTTTGGTATTAGGTGAAAGAGACGTGCTTAAGGTTGCAACCCTTCAGCCTGGAGTTACTACAACAGGCGAGGGTGCAAGTGGTTATAATGTAAGGGGAGGAAAGACAGATCAAAACCTTATTCTCTTGGAAGATGGTGTTATTTACAATCCATCACATTTTTTTGGCATTTTTCAGGCTTTAAATCCATTAGCTGTTAGTAATGTAAATATTTACAAAGGGAATATTCCAGCTGAGTATGGTGGTAGAATATCTTCTGTTTTTGATATTGAAACAAAAGATGCTAATAACAATAATTTTAGAGCAGATATTTCCGTTGGTCCTGTCACGGCAAATGTGCTTGTTGAAATACCTATTGTTAAAGAAAAGTCTGGATTATTAGTAGGTGCTAGAGGAACATACTCTGATTGGGTGCTAAGATCCTTAAATGAGGCAGAGTTGAATAAAAGTGAGGCATCCTTCTATGATTTTTTTGTAAAGTATAATCATAAGATTGATGATAGAAATTCAATACAATCTATGGGTTATTATAGCAAGGATAATTTCAGTATTACTTCAGATTCACTTTTTGGCTATAGTAATAGGCTCGTTTCCTTGAAATGGTATCGCCAACTTAATGAAAAAAATGACGCTACCTTAATTTTGTCAAATAGTCAATATAAATTCAATATTGATTATGATAATACAATGAATGACGATTTCATTCAAAGTTTTCAAATCGATGAGACCTCATTAAAATTAAAGGTAGATTATGCCCTAAATAAAACACATAAATTAAACTACGGTATACAAGGTAAACTCTATGGTATTAGACCCGGTGAAATTGAACCACAAGGTGCAAATAACTTAATAATGCCAGTAAGATTAGCAAAAGAACAGGGAGTTGAAGGCGCACTTTTTATTTCAGATCAATTTGAATTAAGTGATAAACTGTTATTGGATTTAGGTTTGCGGTTTTCCTTCTTTTCAGCGCTAGGAGAGGCACAGAGATTTGTTTACGCTGATGGTACACCAAGATCTGAATCTACAGTAATTGATACAGTAAATTATGGTAATAATGAGGTGATAAAAACATATGGTGGACCAGAATTTAGATTAGCCGCTAGATATTTATTGGCTGAAGACCTCTCAATTAAGGCAAGTGTAAATAATGCTTATCAATACATTCACACATTATCAAATAATACTACAGTATCACCAATAGATATATGGAAGTTGTCAGACAATTTTATAAAGCCGCAACAGGCAACACAGGTGTCACTTGGACTCTACAAAAACCTTGATGATAATAATTATGAATTTAGCTTAGAAGGGTTTTATAAATGGCAAAATAATATTCTAGATTTTAAAACTGGTGCAGATATTCAATTAAATGAAGCTATAGAAACTGAAATTTTGCAAGGCAAGGGTAAGGCTTATGGAGTAGAATTATTACTCAAAAAAAATCAAGGTGATTTAACTGGTTGGTTGGGCTATACCTATTCTAGATCCTTTTTTAAGTTAGAAAGTGATTTTGATGAAGAGCAAGTTAATGATGGGAGATACTTCCCTTCAAATTATGACAAACCGCACGATGTAAGTTTAGTTGTTAATTATAAGTTGTCACAACGCATAAGTGTTTCGAGCAATTTTATATATCAGACAGGAAGACCCGTAACTTTCCCGACAGGGAATTATCAATTCAACGGTGGAGAGTTTGTTTTGTATAGCGATAGAAACCAATTTCGTATACCAGATTATTATCGTTTAGATATTGGATTTAATTTTGAAGGGAACCACAAAAAGAAAAAGTTAGCACATAGTTTTTGGAGCCTTTCGGTATATAATGTATTGGGAAGAAATAATCCTTATTCCGTATTTTTTGTTAATGAAGAAGGTGATATTAAGGCACTTCAAAGCTCTATTTTCAATATACCAGTGCCTTCATTAACCTATAATATTAGTTTTTAATGAAATGAAAAAGATTATAAAACATATATACAATCAAAAAGGGATTAAGATTCTGCTATTGTTCATTTTTGTAAACATTAACTATACGTGCGTTGAACCTTTTGAGGGTTCGGTAGATAGTTTTGAAGATGTTTTAGTAGTTAATGCCATTGTAACAAATTATGTTAAAAGGCAAGAAGTGAATTTATCTAGGTCCTACAGATTTGAAGAAGACGAACCACCTATAGAAACAGATGCGCTAGTTAGTATAAGTACTAACAACGGAAATCAATATGCTTTTGAAGAAATCGAACCAGGTGTTTATAAATCAATTGATTCTTTTGGTGCAGAGTTAGGGACGGAATATACGCTTAATATTGAAACTTCTGACGGCCACATGTATAGCTCTAAACCTATGCAATTACCCGTAGCTTCTACTAATATGGATGACATATCGGTAGAACGAGTATTTAATAACGAAGGCGAAGAAGGGATAGCAATTAACGTAGATAGTTTTGATGCAAATGGAACATCGAAATATTATAGACACGATTATGTCGAAACCTTCAAAATTATTGCGCCACTGTGGAGTCCTTATGATGCAGTGTTTGTAATTGAAGGGATTAATCAGTACGAAATACCTGTGATACTTAGAGAACAAGAAGAACGTGTTTGCTACGGCACAAATAAATCAAGTTCCATAAGTGTATTGAGTACTCAAGGATTAGTAGAGGATAGGTTAGAAGATTACAATGTGAGATTTATCAACAGAGATGATTATGTCCTAACCTATAGATATAGCATATTGGTTAGACAGTATGTCTTAGCTCCAGAGACTTTTTCGTACTACGACACATTGAAAGGGTTAATCCAATCATCTACTACTCTTTTCTCTGAGGACCAGCCAGGGTTTTTAGCAGGTAATGTTTTTTCATTAACAGATGAAGAAGAAAATGTTGCCGGATATTTTGAAGTATCTGCAATAGATGAACAACGATTATTTTTCAATTGGGAAGACTATTTTCCAGGAGAAGAATTGCCACCACATATCATTCCATGTTCTTTTTTTAAACCTTCTTCTTCAGGTTCTTTTGGTGAACGAGATTTGGTAAATATTATAAGACAAGGAACTATGCGTTTTTATGATTTTAATACAAATCCGCAACCAGGTGAAGGAGAATATATTATGGTATTACCAGAATGTGGTGATTGTACCACATTAGGTAGCAACAATGTACCAGATTTTTGGATAGAATAAAAAGAATGAAACTGAAACTATATATATATTGTATTTTATTCATGTTAGCTAATATTAGTCTAGCACAAACAGACAGTGATGTTAATAACAGAACTGATATTGCCTTAGTAGAGTCAATATATATTCATACTAATGCTTCGCTCGTATTTTCTGGTGAATATTTATATTATTCTATTTATTGTTTTGATACTACGACCAAGAAGTTGAGTAATCTAAGTAAAATGGCTTATGTAGAATTAATTTCTAGTTCTGGTGAGCGAGTTTTTAGACATAAAATAAGACTTGAAAAAGGCAGAGGCTATTCTGATTTTTTTGTTCCTGTAGACTTACAAACAGGTAATTATAAATTAATAGGCTATACCAATTGGATGCAAAATACAGACCTAAACTTTTTTGGTAATGTCGAAATCAATATTATAAATCCATATAAAGTTACTCTAGATGAAACTTCAATTGTATCCAATAGTATTGTGAATTCAAATCAAAGGGATTCTTTTAATAAGGTAAATGTAAAAGATAATCAGATAGTTTTAGAATTGGATAAAGCAAATTTCAAAAGTAGAGAGAAAGCGGTAATTTCAATTAGTACTAAAGATATTAATGAAAATGGTTTTAATGGTAGTTATTCGCTAAGTGTAAAACGAAAATCAACAATTCCTCAGCCAAAGTCATTAAGTTCAATAAGTTACTTAAATACCTTAAAACCTGAGTTTGTTCGTATTTCCAATCTTGATAATAATGCAAAATTACCCGAATTGAGAGGTGAACTATTTAAGGGGATTATTAAAGGATTAGACAATACTTTTGCACAAGGTTTAAACATTTCAATCTCTTTTCCCAATGAAACAAACCTTTTACGAATTGCCAGAGTAAATGCTAATGGAGAGTTTTACTTTAATGTTAATAGTTTTTATTTCACTGAAGAAGTTTATTTTCAAATCATAGAAAAAAATATTCAAGATTATAGCATTGAATTAAAACCTAAGAACCAACCAGATTTATCACGTTTAGAGTTTAATGAGTTTAGTTCAAAACCAGAATGGAAGGAAGAAATTATAAATCAGAGTATTTATAACCAAATTGAGAATGCCTATTTTGAGTTTAGATCAGATTCTTTGTATATAGGTAATAAGAAAGATCTGTTAGAGGGTAAAGATTATGAGTTATATAATTTGGAAGATTATAATAGATTCCCAACATTAAAAGAGACTATTAAAGAATTTGTGAGTAAGATTTCTGTAAGAAGAGATGTTAACTTAGGTGAAGTATTTGAAATACAGGGCCTAGGTTTTGATACAAAAACCGGCATTAGACCTTTGGTTCTCATGGATGGCATTTTGGTTGATGATCATAATAAATTGATGGACTATAATGCCAATTATATTAAAGAAATAAAAATTTATAGAAATCAATTAGTTATTGATTTACAGGAGTTTCAAGGAGCTATGGTCATAAATACAATTGAAGGCTTTGATAAGAATGAATTTTTACAAAATGGGTTTTTCAATCAGCAAAAAATAGAAACACCACAATTTCAAAAAACATATTATTTACAAAAGTATGACGAGTCAAATCGCAGCTCAAGATTACCAGATTATAGACAGCAGTTGCTCTGGATGCCAAATATTAATGTAATGGAAACCAATAATCTTGAAATCGAATTTTATACATCAGATGTTAAAGGTGATTTTGAAATACGACTTGAAGGATTCACAGATGAGGGTATGCCAGTTTCAATAATGAAAGAATTTAAGGTCAACTAAAATCCAATAGTCCAATTTTGTGCCCAATCAGGTAGTTCATTTCTGTTGCCAGCACCAATTGCAATGCCTTCAGAATAGAAATTTGTAGCTCCACTATAATTTGTAGGTATAAAGTTTGAACTTGGGTTTTCAAATTCAATGTTTTCTATTTCTAGATTTCCAACATCAACCATAAGAGATTCGATATCGCTATTGATGTTAATACCCAATGAAATTGATGAGGTATATATATTGAAAAGATTAAAAAAACCACCACCATTATTATAAGCCAATGCTCCATTTGTAAGAGGACCATTAATCGTAATGTTTTCAATAAATGCATCAGTAATAGGTAAGGCATCAAAATTTATGGGGTTGTTGCCCAATTCTATCCCAGAATTATTTTGATTAGTTAAGTACCATGAATCACCAGCACCAGTCCAGCCTCCAGAAACTTTAATACCAGCTAAACCAGTATTTAAAGCTACTAGGTTTGAGATATTAAGTGTACCACCAAAAATTTCAAATGCATTTCCCATGCTCTCATAAGCCTGTATATTGCTAAAATTTGTGCTAGATCCAATACCATAAAGAGTGAGTGCATTGAATCTTTTCTCATTTCTAAAAAGAGCTCCAGTATATTCAAGCCTTAAGTATCGTATAGTTCCGGAACCTTGAATATTGTTATTTCCACCGTAAAATATATCTCCAAGATCGGATCGAGCATTTATTCCGTTGTTAGTTGTAGCTTGACCACAAATTACTAATCCGCCCCAATCACCAGGTTCTGGATTCTCACTGGCTGAGGTTATAATAACAGGATTATCTGATTCACCATAAATGTAAATTTGACCACCCTGTGCAACAATTAAATAAGAGTCGTTATTTGGTGTGGCTTTGATTATGGTACCTGCCTCAATTTCTAGAATTGCACCATCTCTTATGATGTAAGGACCGTTTAATGTATATTCTATCTCTGAACTTAGAATACGCCTCGTTACCAATTCACCTTCTAGTACTAATTCATCAAAGCATGTGTTGAAACAAATACCTCCACAATCTACACCTAGTTCATCCCCATTTCTGATACCGTCAAAGCAAGTTGCTTCAGGTTCTACTGCAGTCACATCATCATCAGAACAAGAAGTTATAATAAGCAGTCCTGCAAAAAGGAGGAAAAATTTAGTTTTAATCTTAGGCATTTTCAGAATAAAAAATCTTTATGACAAGTTAATAATAAAAAGTATAAAATAGACCCTCTGTTCTAATTCACAAAATCAATATAACGTGAAATAAAACAAAGGGTCTATGGTATAAAATTAATAGACAGGCCTAGTTTTTATTGTCATTCTAGACTTACTTCTGCCTCTAAAAAACAGGTATAAGTTTAGAAATAACATAACACCTAGGTATATTGTATAGCCACCGATCTTTTTACTCAATATTTCCATTAGGGTTTGGTTGCTCATGTCATAATTACTACTATAGCCATAAGTTTTCATGATATATAGAGCAAATCCAATATTGATGAGATAAAATCCAATTTCAAATAATTTATTGGTTGCTAATGCAATATCTTCTTTTCCTCTAAATATATCTATCATAAAATGCTTACCGTTTTTAAATAGCATTTTGGAAATGTAGATTGTAAGAACAATAACAATAGGTAAATAGATAGCATAACCGATTACAATTTTTGAATTTTCCATAATTAGTGATTTAAAAGTTTAGATTTATTTAATTGTCTTAACCAAAATATGTTGTTGTAATGCATAATAGCTAAGAGCAAGATTATTTTACCAATGGTTTTTGAGAGTGAATTGATCATCTCTACAATAGAGGACAAATTTTCCCAATATGAAATTGTTATGATGGCGTAACCTATGTTGGTTAAATAATAGCCAATAAGCAATAGATTATTTATGCTTTTAACCAGAGCTGTATTATTATGAAAAAGGTTTAGCAGAAAAACTTCACCATTTTTATAAAAAAGCCAACCAACTTTTACCATAATAAATGAGATTATTGGTAAGTATATGCAGTATGTTATGAAGTTATAATTCATTATTAAATTAGATTAGATATAGCCAGGCAAGTATATATTGTTGCGAAAAGAGTAAATAAGAAGTTCATGGAGTAACTACCTATTTTGAAAATTAATTTTTGAGGAATTTGATACATTGGATAGTAGGCAATTTGGGTTATTACTTTACCAAGCCAATAGGCAGCTATAAGTGTAGTTAAGGCCAAGGCCAGACTAGTTACATTTTTTAAATCATTGGGCTGCAAAATTGCTATTAACCCAAAAGAAAAGTTTAGGCCTTGTATGTATCTGCCGTATGTCTTTGCAATTTCTTGGTTAAGAGGTTTTAGCAATTTTACATCATTGTACCAATCGAAAACTTTATGTCTTATATATGGATAAATAAGTGCGGTAAAGATTTGACCAGCACCACCTAACATGATTAACCAATTTGGAATTTGAAATTTCATAGAAGTAGTATTTTAGTTTTTAAACTTTCAGAAAATATTGAAAGATATATTTAAAAAAATATGGGCCTATTTCAACATCTTTAAAACCGATTTTGTTACCCAATTTTGATTTTGATTTACCAGTTTGGTCATAAGGTTATCTAAGTCCTCAGTGATTAAGTGCAAAGCCTTGGTTTGCTTAATAAGTTCTTTTGTTTTTTCGCTTCCATCATTCTTAATAGAAGAGACTTCATTTAATACTTTTATCACAGGTCTTATTTCTCGTCTACTGCGTTCTTTGGCAATAACCCTAGCTAATTCTTGTACATCCTTTTCAGTCGTAAAATACTCTCTACGCTCGCCAGTTTTCAATACTTTCGTCACAATTCCCCAATCCATAAGTTGACGCAAATTCATGCTAGTATTTCCTCGAGAGATCCTAAGTTCTTCCATAATATCTTCCATAGAAAGAGGTTTAGTGGAAATAAAAAGAAGCGCTTGAATTTGAGCCATAGCTTTATTTATGCCCCAAAGTGTGCCTAAACTTCCCCAGGTATTAATAAACTTTTCTTTTGCTTCTTCGTAACTCATAGTACAAAGATACAATTATTTTTAAACTTTCAATAACTATTGAAAGTTTATTTTATTTCAAAATGAATATGATCATCATGGCGTACAGCCTGGCATCCATGAAAGCGAATTTCATTATAATCTTGAAGTTTGAGTTCTTTCTTTAAATAGGGTTCTATAAATATTTTGGAGTGATTTGCACGATAAAGTAATCCTTGAATAAGAGTTTTTGTATTTTCCTTATCCAAAGTTAGTTCCTCATTTGTGCCAAAGGTTATGTACTTTGTTATATCATATTGCCAAAAGCCTATTCGTTTACAGTAATTTAAGGTGGGATTTGTGTTAGATGTGTACGCACCATAACCGCTAGTTGACGGTTTTTTGTTTGTCCTTTCACCATTTACCAAATACATAAATGCAATATCTATTTTTTTACCATTATTGTGACTAATATGAGGCAATAGTGGAAAACCATCAATAAAAGGAAAATTTGCGTCGAGGTATGTCACTCTTATGCCAAGATGTGCCAAGTCAATTGATGATTGAATCAACAAGGAATCAAGTTCTGTACTAACATAATTTCTAAATAGTAATGGGTAAATTAAATTATGAGGTTTTAGTGTGCTACTTGTTACTGGTAGTTTAGTTCTACCAAATATTGGTGCGGTAATTGGAATGACAAACAGATTAAAGACCAGATATAAAATTGGAAAAGCATATCTTTTTTTCTTTTTCCATTTATAACAAATTATAAGACAGAGCAACCAAATTAGTCCTCCAATTTGAGTAAGAATTGTTAAGACAAAAACAATAAAGACATGTAAAACTATCTTAAAAAATATCATGTCTTTAGAACGAATTAATATTACATCTTATTTTATCAACCCAGCACGTCGTAATAAGGCTTCTGGTTTGGGTTCTTGCCCTCTAAATTTTTTGTATAAGGTCATTGGGTTTTCGGTACCACCTTGAGACAAGACATAGGTTTTAAACTTATTAGCAACTGTTTTATTAAATATGCCTTCTTCCTTAAAATACTCAAAAGCGTCTGCATCTAATACTTCGGCCCATTTATAACTGTAATAACCTGATGAGTATCCGCCTTGGAATATATGAGCAAACGCCGTACTCATGCAATTTTCTTCTACTTCAGGGTAAAGTTGTGTTTCACCAAAAGCTCTAATTTCGTATGACTTTACGTCTTTAATATCAGAAGGATCAACACCATGCCATGCCATATCTAGCATTCCGAAACTTAATTGTCTTAAGGTTTGCATGCCTTCGTTAAACGTTGCTGATTTTTTTATTTTCTCTATTAATTCCATAGGAATTACTTCATTTGTATCATAGTGCTTTGCAAACAGTTTTAATGTTTCTTCTTCATAACACCAATTTTCTAAAATCTGACTTGGTAATTCTACAAAATCCCAATAAACACTCGTACCTGAAAGACTTGGATAAGTTGTATTGGCCAACATGCCATGGAGCGCATGACCAAACTCATGGAAAAGTGTTGTAACTTCATTAAAGGTTAATAGTGATGGTTTACTTTTTGTTGGTTTTGTGAAATTACAAACTATCGATACATGTGGTCTTTCGTTAACGCCATTTTTTATCATCTGAGGTTTATACGATGTCATCCATGCACCATTTCTTTTGCCTGCCCTAGGGAAGAAGTCAGCATAAAAAACAGACACTAATTCACTATCTGAATCCACGACTTTATAGGTCATAACATCATTATGATACTTATCAATAGTATCAATTTCTATAAATTCTAGTCCGAATAATTTACTGGCAACGATGAATGCACCGTTAATAACATTTTCAAGCTTAAAATAAGGTTTGAGCTGTTCGTCATCAAGATCAAACAACTTCTGTTTTAACTTTTCTGAATAGTAGGCTGAATCCCATTTTTGAAGCAGTTCAATTCCATCCAATTCCTTGGCGAATTCCTGTAGTTTTTCAAACTCATTTATTGCTGCTGGCTTAGCTTTACTTAATAAATCGGTTAAGAAGTGATTTACCTTTTCAGGAGTTTCTGCCATACGTTCTTCGAGCACAAAATGGGCATGAGTTTCATAACCTAGTAGTTGTGCACGTTCATATCTTAGGTTGGCGATTTCTAAAACAATGTCCTGATTGTCTAATGTATCATTTTTAAATCCTTTGCTACCAAAAGTTTTTGATAATTTTTCTCTTAGCGTCCTATTTTCAGCATAGGTCATAAAGGGTATATAACTTGGATAATCTAAAGTAATTAACCAACCTTCTTTTCCCTTGCTTTCAGCTAACTGTTTGGCAGCTTCTTTAGCACCATCAGGTAATCCGTCAAGATCACATTCATTGGTTAAAAGCATTTCAAACTTATTAGTTTCGGCTAAAATGTGCTCTCCAAACTTCAGTTTTAATTGACTAAGCTCTTTGTCAATAACTCTGAGTCTTTCTTTTTTATCTTCAGGTAAATTAGCGCCATTTCTAGCAAAACTCTTATATTTTTTATCTAGCAATGTAGCTTGCTCAGCGCTTAAATCCAATTCTGATTTTGAATCATAAACAGCCTTAACGCGTTTAAATAAATATTCATTAAGCGTAATATCGTTGCTAAATTCAGAAAGCAGTGGAGAAACTTCTTGAGCTATTTTTTGAATGGCATCATTAGTTTCAGCAGAATTTAGATTGAAAAAAACACTTGAAATCCTATCTAATTCCTCACCAGAATAGTCTAGTGCCTCAATAGTATTTTGAAATGTTGGTTTATCATTATTATTAACTATGGCATCGATTTCTTTTTTTGCTTTTTTAATCGCCGTTTTAAAAGCAGGTAAGAAAGCATCATTTTTTATTTTTGAGAAAGGTGCTGTATTATATTGTGTTTCAAAGGGTTTATTAAGAATTGTCATTTTATACCGTCTTAATTTTCTTACTATATTATTGATATTCTGAACTTTAACTCAATTTTAAGTCCTTCAAAATCAATTTCGTATCTATCTTTTGTTTATTTTTGTAACTCTTTTAGAGCAAATTCGATTGTTCAAAAAGGATTGGTTAATAGCGAGAAGCCTTGGCGATAGTCAAGGCTTTTTTTATAGATCTTTTGCAGAGTCAATAACCTTCGCCTTTAAGCCTTGTTTGTAGACCATAATTTTATCTAGTATGCATTGGTCTGCACTTCCTAAAATTTGTGCAGCTAGTATACCTGCGTTTTTTGCACCATTAAGAGCTACTGTTGCAACAGGTACACCTCCTGGCATTTGTAATATTGATAATACAGAATCCCAGCCATCAATTGAGTTACTACTTTTAACAGGCACTCCAATAACTGGTAATGGCGATAAGGAAGCTACCATACCTGGTAAATGTGCAGCACCTCCAGCACCCGCAACAATAACTTTTATCCCACGAGTATGAGCATTTTTGCCATAATCGAATAATTTATCAGGTGTTCTATGTGCTGAGACTATATCAACTTCTACTTCAATATCAAATCCTTTTAAAATATCAATAGCGTCTTGCATAACAGGCAAATCGCTTTTACTTCCCATAATTACACCTACTTTACTCATAATTTATTCACTTATAACTTGAATTGTTCGTTTTACTTTTTCGGCTATGGCTCTAGCCTTTGATATGTCTTGATTTACTATTGTGACATGTCCCATCTTTCTAAATGGTCTAGTCTGTTTCTTACCATAGATATGTGGTGTAACACCATCCATAGCTAAAATCTTTTCAATGTTTTTATATAGCACATTTCCTGTGTAATCTTCAGCGCCAACTAGATTCACCATTACACCAGCAACTTTACTCTCCGTATTACCTAATGGTAAATCTAAAATTGCTCTTAAATGTTGTTCAAACTGGCAAGTGTAGCTAGCTTCTATACTGTAATGACCAGAATTATGCGGTCGCGGTGCTACTTCGTTTACTAAAATTTCGTCATCTTCTGTTTGAAACATTTCTACAGCCAACAAGCCAACATGCTTAAATGCTGCAGCAGTTTTCAAAGCCACCAATTCAGCTTTTTTTGCAATCTCATCTGGTATTCTTGCAGGACAAATTACATATTCCACCTGATTGGCTTCTGGGTGAAATTCCATTTCAACTACAGGATAGGTTTTTAAATCACCATTTGTATTTCTTGCAACAATAACAGCCAATTCATTTTTAAACGGAATTAGATTTTCAGCAATACATTCTACATTGGGCAAATCAATTAAATCTGTGTAGCGCTTTACAATTTTCACACCCTGACCATCATAACCAAATTTCGCACTCTTCCAGACAAAAGGGTAATGCAATCCACCATTGCCTACTGCCTCATCTATTTCAGATGTATATGCAAATCTCGAGAAATCTGCTGTTGGAATATTATGGTCTCTATAAAATAATTTCTGATGTGCCTTATTCTGAATTGTTTTTAAAGTCTTAGAAGAAGGATATACTTTCACACCTTCATTTTCAAGTTTTTCTAAGGCTTCAACATTAACATTTTCAATTTCAATTGTAAGAATATCTACGTTTTTCCCAAAGTTAATTACTGTATCATAATCCAATAAATCACCTACAGTAAATTCATCACATGCCAATCTTGCTGGAGCATCTTTATTAGGATCTAAAACGCATGTATATATATCAAATTTTCGAGTGGAATACAATATCATTTTACCCAACTGGCCACCACCTAAAATACCAAGTTTAAATTTTGAAGAGAAGTAGTTCATTTTAAAATATCTAACGAGATACCAACTTAAATTGCATTAAAAACACAAAAATACACTAATTATAGTACAAAGTTCTAAAATCATAAATCAAAAAATAGTCTTTCCTTAATCAAATGATTATCTTTGCATTTCTAAATTTTAGTACATATTGATTAAGCTTCACGACTTATATTTTAAACCATTTATATCAGAAGAGCAAATTCAGTCTTCTGTTGAAAAAATGGTTGAAGAAATTGCTTCAGACCTTGGAGATGAAATGCCTGTATTTGTAGGTATACTGAATGGGTCATTTATGTTTGTGAGCGACTTTGTGAAATTATACCCAAAACCTTGTGAAGTAACATTTATTAAACTTGCATCTTATGAAGGTGTAAAGTCTACTGAAGATATTCAACGGTTAATTGGGTTAACTCAAGACTTAACTGGTAGAACTGTAGTTATTTTAGAGGATATTATCGATTCTGGTAACACATTAGAGGAAGTGCACAGAATTTTTAGAAATGAAAATGTAAAAGAACTAATTATTGCTACACTTTTTTACAAACCAGAAGCTTATAAAAAAGACTATAAACTCCATTACGTTGGTATGGAGATTCCAAATAAATTTATTGTAGGTTATGGACTGGACTATAATGGTTTAGGAAGGGATATTCCAGCTGTATATCAATTAAAAACAACACAACACATGACTAATCTTGTTTTATTTGGCCCTCCAGGTGCAGGTAAAGGAACTCAAGCAAATTTTTTAAAAGAAAAATATGATTTAGTGCACATCTCTACAGGTGATGTATTTAGATATAATATTAAAAATGAGACTGCTTTAGGGATGTTAGCCAAATCCTATATGGATAAGGGAGAGTTGGTACCAGACCAAGTTACGATTGATATGTTGCAAAAGGAAGTTGAGAAAAATGCTGATGCAAAAGGCTTCATTTTTGACGGTTTTCCTAGAACGAATGCACAAGCGAAATCACTTGATAAATTAATGGAATCTAAAGACTCTCAAATTAATGCTATGGTTGCACTTGAGGTAGAAGACGAAGTTTTAGTTGGTCGCTTGCTAGAGCGCGGTAAAACAAGTGGTAGGGCAGACGATGCAGACGAGAGTATTATAAGAAATAGAATTAAAGAATACTACGACAAAACTGCAATATTAAAAGATTACTATTCTGACCAAGACAAATATTTTGGAGTAGATGGTGTAGGTAGTATTGAAGAAATAACAGTGCGATTAGGCGCTGTTATTGATAATCTTTAAACTGTCATTCCTGTGTAGGCAGGAACTTAAGAATTTATACTAAGGGTTGAATTAAAAAGATTCCCGTATACAAGGGAAGTAACCATGACAGAAGGAAATTTTGTAGACTACGTTAAAATGCATGTTACCTCTGGGAATGGAGGTAAAGGATCAGTGCATCTACACCGGGAGAAATATATTCAAAAAGGAGGTCCAGATGGTGGTGATGGTGGTCGTGGCGGTCATGTAATTATTAGAGGAAATTCAAATCTCTGGACATTAGTTCATTTAAAATTTAAAAGGCATATAAAAGCTGGTCACGGTGATCATGGCAGTTCTGGTAGAAGTACAGGAGCAGATGGACAAGATGCAATAATTGAAGTGCCATTAGGCACGGTTGTACGTGATACAGAAACTAACGATATATTATTTGAAATCACGGAAGATGGCGAAGAGAAAATTGTTGCAGAAGGCGGTAAGGGTGGACGTGGCAATTGGCACTTTAAGAGTTCTACGAATCAAACACCACGCTATGCACAACCCGGAATTCCTCTAGAAGAAAAGGATATTACATTAGAGTTAAAAGTCCTTGCAGATGTTGGACTTGTTGGATTTCCCAATGCTGGAAAGTCTACACTTTTATCTGTTTTAACTTCGGCAAAACCAAAAATAGCAGATTATGAGTTTACGACATTAAAACCTAATTTGGGTATTGTAAAATATCGCGATTATAAGTCTTTTGTAATGGCGGATATTCCTGGTATTATTGAAGGTGCTGCAGAAGGTAAGGGTCTTGGTTATTATTTTTTAAGACATATTGAACGGAATTCAATATTATTGTTTTTAATACCAGCAGATGCTAATGATATTGTTGAGCAGTACAAAATATTAGTCGATGAATTAAGGCGTTACAATCCACAAATGTTAGACAAAGAAAGATTTGTGGTTATATCAAAATCTGATATGTTAGACGAGGAGCTAAAAACTGAAATATCTGTTATATTAGATAAAGATCTTGAGGCTGATTATATGTTTATTTCGTCGGTTGCTCAACAAGGTCTAGTAGAATTAAAAGACAAACTCTGGCAAATGTTAAATGAATAATTGTTACTTATTATGAAGGCTTACATAAAAAGTATTGTCGAGTATAATAACAATAGGCTAAGCAGAAGCTTTGCATTTTTTATACAATTCTTAATTGTCCTTTCGGTCATAACCTTTTCAATTGAGACTATTCCAAATTTAAAGCCTCAAACACGAGTTATATTGAACTCTATTGAGATATTTTGTGTTACTATATTTACGATAGAATATATCGCGAGAATCTATGTGGCAGACAAAAAATTTAGATTCATATTTAGCTTTTTTGGTTTAATTGATCTTTTCGCCATACTTCCATTTTATCTATCCTTTGGTGTAGATTTAAGATCGCTAAGGGTTCTTAGAATGTTTAGGTTGTTTAGGCTCTTAAAACTAGTTAGGTATAATAAAGCCATGCGTCATTTCACAAAAGCCATGCTAATGGCTAAAGAACAGATAATTCTTTTTATGGCGATAACTTTGGTGCTGATTTATTTTGCAGCAGTAGGTATCTACTATTTTGAAAACGAAGCGCAACCAGAACATTTTTCTTCAATTTTTGAAAGTCTTTGGTGGTCAATAATAACACTAACTACTGTTGGTTATGGTGATGTCTATCCTGTGACTATGGGAGGAAGAATATTTACATTTTTCATTCTGTTAATTGGTTTAGGCATTGTGGCAATTCCTACGGGTATAATCTCGTCTTCACTTACCAAAGTCGTTGATTTCACGGACGATGATGAATAGTTAAAACGCTTTTAAGCACTCTACTTTTTTAGTATCTTTAAAAGAAAAATGAAAGTTTTTAAATACCTACTAGTTTTTCTAATGGTTGCATCTTGTGGGCCATTAGTTTCGTATGATTACGAAGAATCAACTGACTTCTCAAAATACAACAGCTATAATTATTTTGATGATATGGAAACAGGCTTAAATGTTTTTGATCAAAAACGTATAATTAAAGCAATAGATTCGCAACTAACAAGACTAGGCTTAGACCGTAAGGAAAATGCAGATTTTTATATTGATATAAGTAGTCAAGTTGTTCAAAAAAGTACTAACTCAAGTATAGGTGTTGGAGTAGGTGGAACGGGTAGTAATGTTGGTGGGGCAATTTCTGTTGGTGTCCCTGTTGGAGGTAACCAGCTTGCTAGACAAATAGTTATAGATTTTGTAGATCTCAAGGAAAGTGAAGAATTAATTTGGAAGGCAATTAGTGAATCGTACTATAAACCAAATGATACTCCTGAGAATAGGGAAGAACATTTTCACGCTCTTGCAGAAAAAATATTTAAAAAATATCCGCCTAAAAAATAAGTTAATCTACTGTTAATCAAAATAAACAGCTGCGTTTTGTTGTTATATTTATTGAAACAAATCAATTCAAATTATGACAACTAAAATTCTCTCAGCTACATTTCTGTTTATTTTTTCAATTTCATTATCAACTGCTCAGATGGTAGTTAAACCTCCAAGGGGTTTTACAAATGATATTGGTAATATGATATCAATGCTTGATAATCTTAAAGGTCGAGTGGAAAGACATGTGGTTAATTTAGATCAAGAAGGAACAGATTTCTTGTTAGATGACAATGCAAATTCTCCTGGAGCAATAATATATCATTTAGCAGCAACTGAGGCATATTATCAAGTCTATACTTTTGAAGGAAGAGGATTTAATTCAGAAGAAAAAATGAAGTGGGAGACAGCCTTAAATTTAGGCGAAAAGGCTAGGCAAGAGTTTAAAAATAGACCTATTGACTTTTATCTTAAAATATATGATGAAGTAAGAGCCAATACCAAGAAACTCTTGAAGAGTAAAGATGATGATTGGTTTAAGAAAAAAAATGAAAATATGAGTAATCATTGGGCTTGGTTTCATGTTATGGAGCATCAAGCTAATCATATGGGGCAATTAGCACTAATTACAAAGCGTATTAGATAAATAAAAAACCTAAATTTCATTATGACATCTATTAATCAACCATCTTGGTCTTTATTTGAAAAAATAGGATTCAGGTTTTCATTTGTTTATTTCTTCCTGTTTATAGCCTTTCAAAACAATAGTACTTTCCCCTTTTGGTATGATATATTTGAAATACCCTTAAAATGGACTAGAGAATTTATTCCATGGTTAGGAGAGCATTTATTTAATTTGAGTGAACCTGTATTTATTGGAATGACAGGTAGCGGTGATACTACTTACGATTTTCTTGTAATGTTTTGTATAGTCTGCATAGCTTTATTATGTACATTGGTATGGTCTGTAATTGACCGCAAACGTGATAATTATTCAAAACTCTATTATTGGCTAACAACTGGTATTCGCTACTATGTTGGGTTTATGCTGATTAATTATGGGTTTTCCAAGGTAATTCAATTACAGTTCCCTAATCCCGGACCTTATAGGCTTATTGAACCGTATGGTGAATCATCACCTATGGGACTGGCATGGACATTTTTAGGTTTTTCTAAAGGTTATAATTTATTTATGGGAATAGCGGAACTATTAGCTGGGTTGCTACTGTTTAGGAGGACAATGATTTTTGGTGCCTTTTTAACCTTAATGACGGCAATGAATATTATGGCAGTCAACTATTTTTATGATATACCTGTAAAAATAGTTTCGACACATTTGGTCATTATGACTTTATTCTTATTATTACCAAACATCAAAAGATTAACCTCATTCTTTTTTACAGATATTAAAACGAAGCTCAAGTTTATCAAAAGACCTCATTATAAAAGGAGTTTAAAAATTGCAATGAATAGTTTAAAAGGATTATTACTTGGGTATGTGTTTATATATGGGTTCATTGATACACTTGATGCTCAAAAGCTATATGGTACAAAAGCACCAAAACCAGATTTATACGGAATTTATGAGGTAACCGATTTTGTAATAAATGGTGATACTCTAACTGACTATAAAAATGAAAAGTTGTGGAAATCCATTGCTGTACAATGGGAAGGGTCATTACAAGTACGTACTTTTCAAGCCTCTTACCCAAAGTATTATGGAATTGAAAAAGACAGTTTAGTAGAAAATAGATTAAAGTTTACCAGATGGGGAAAACAAGACGAAAGTTTTTATTTCAATTATAAAAAAATAGATAGTACTGGCTTAGACTTTAATTTTATTTTTAAAGGAGACACAATTCAAGGATTTACAAAACGATATGATAAAGATGATTTTATTCTTAATAGTCGAGGATTTCATTGGATAAGTGAACAGGCCTATAATCGATAATACTGCGTAGTAAATATTAAAAAAAGAGGCACAATTAGGCCTCTTTTTTGTTTTCTATTATTTCAACATCGGTTTATATTTTTCCATATAACCTATAATTACTGCAATATTTAATATCAGTAGCACAACTGCTCCACCAATTCCTCCTGGGTCTAAAACAGCATGGAATAGAAATGCATTTATTGAAACACTCATTAAAATAAGAGCGAAAAGTGCTCCAAATTTATCGAAGATTAAAGCTAATCCTGCAACAATTTCTACAATGGCAACTAGCATTAGTGTTTTTGAACTTGAAAGTGCACCAAAGTAGGCACCTGCTTCTTCACTAAGTTCTGGCATCGGCAAGAAATTTGCAAATTTGTTAATCCCAAATACTAGGACAAAGATTCCAAGTAAGATTCTTAGAACCGTAAAAACTTTTGAATTCATATCAAATAATTATTTAGTTAGTGTAATACAAGTTACAAAATTTATTTTCAGATGCTTATTTGTATCCAAGCACTAATGTGTGTTTAATTATTGGATATTAATTCTAACCCCTTCGCTATGGCTACTAAACTCAGGTGCATACATGGACTGAATGGTGCTTATACCATTACTCATGTCACCTGCATTATTAACTCTTAAATCATATTCGAATACAAAAACGCCCTTGGGTAAATAATCTATAAAAAAGTTTGTAGAAGCGTCTTTGGTACTCTCATAATATCCAAGTCCATCTTGCCATTTGTATTGAGATAATACATTGATAGGCTCTAAGCCTGAAGCTCTCATATCCTTGAGGTGAATAAACTCCATAGAGCGATCCGTACTTAACTCAATGCGCACTCTTACGAGGTCACCAACTTTTAAATAGGTACTATCTGTGATTTCAGAGATTTCTTCACCTTTATCAGTGTTAGTTTTTAAGAAAAGTTTCTTACTTAATTTTAAAGGTGTCTCTGCTGAAGTAATTTTATCTAAATCTTCAAAATATTGCCAGTATATAGCACCCCAAGCAATACCATCACCTTTTTTGGTTATGGTTACATTAGCCATATTCTGTTTTATATTTGTTCCTGTCCACGATGTTTTATAGTAGCCTGTGCCAGCTTCAACCTTTACATCTTCTAATTTGTCAGGAGAAACAGTTTCATCACCAACCTGTACATCTACCATCTCTGTTACATCTAGCCAAGAACTGCCTTGTATTAATAGAGCATAAACTGCTTCAGTAGTTGCTTTAGTTGTTTTCCACTGGTTAGTTTGTTTGTTCTTCAACAACCAGATTTTTAAATTATCAATCGTAGCAATGTCATTATCAATTTCAGAAAAGGCTTCAATTAATAAAGCTTGGGTTTCTATTGGTGCTTGATGCCAGTACCAGGAGTTGGTGTTTTCTTTCCAATACATACCCAGTTCATCAGATGTTATACTATTTTCCTTTAAAGAATTCAAAATATTAGATGCAGTATTGTTTTCATCCATTCTATGCATTGTTAATGCCATTAGTCCTTTAGCATATAAGGATGTTTTTAACCAATACTTTTTTATTTGGTTTTTATAATAAGACAAGATCTCAACTAACTCTTTTGATGTACTTGCCTCAGGATAAAAACTACGCACATACATGTAATGCAGTTGCATATAAGACAAGTGATCTTCTGTTAAATCTATGTCTTTATTATATTTTTTAAGGTCTTTATATTCCTTAATGAATTGTGCATCTAAATAGCGTAAGGCATTTAATACCATATCATGGTTATCATCATGTTGAGGAATGTCCACTTTTAGTTGCTTTAAATGCCCAAAACCTGCCACAATATGTTGTGTGATGTAACGATTATCTCTACCGCCATTAAACCAAGGCCAAGCACCACTAGATGATTGATTGTTTTGCAACTTCATCTTGGCAGACAGCAACTCATTATTCATTTTATTTAGGTCGAAAAGTAAACCGATACGTTTCTTTTGTTCTGT
Organism: Winogradskyella sp. A2; assembly: GCF_046762865.1. Classification (NCBI taxonomy): domain Bacteria; kingdom Pseudomonadati; phylum Bacteroidota; class Flavobacteriia; order Flavobacteriales; family Flavobacteriaceae; genus Winogradskyella; species Winogradskyella sp. A2. Next base: position 137,344 of record NZ_JBKQXM010000008.1, on the reverse strand, counting down.
TTCTGATTGTGCATCTCGTAACCATGGTGTTTCTTGGACTAGTATATTTTTTAGTTCTTGATTCTTCTCTAAATTAGATAATAAAGCATCCGAAGATTTCCATTGATTAAAAACAGCCTCAATTTTTGGATTTGATTTTACAATGTGCTGTGCTAATGCATTAGCATAATAGCGCGAAAATGTTTGCTCGTTACAATCGTAAGGGTATTCCATTAAATACGGTAATGCTTGTACGGCATACCACGCTGGATTTGACGTCATTTCTAAAGTCAACTTATGGTTGCTTAACGTTGTTGAGGTGTTATCTTTTAATTTATCTAAAGTAAAAGTCCTAGTCTCATTAGAGCGCACCCACATTGGTAGCGTTTCTGTAACCAACATTCTGTTGCTTAAAACTGGTAAAGCATTATGTTCACCATCGCTATAGTCACCAGCTTTTGCAATAACCTTATATTGTACAGCCTGTATACCTTGTGGTATTTCTATACTCCAAGTAACTTGTGTATTGCCTTTTGCATCTACTTTAAACCCTAAGTCATTAGAAGCGTTAGATAAATCGCCATCAATTGATTTCCCGGTAATAGGATCAGTTAATAATAATTGTGCCACGCCAGACAACTCTTTTTCAGTAAGGTTTGCAATTTTAGTGCTGATAATTATTTCATCACCTTCTCTTAAAAACCGAGGCGCATTTGGTAATACCATCAACTCTTTTTGTGTTACCGCTTCTAATTGTGTAACTGTGCTTTCTAATGTTTTAGTATGTGCTAATAATTGCAATTTCCATTTTGTTAAAGCCTCTGGAGCTTTAAAGTTAAAACTGACGTTGCCTTCATCGTCGGTTTTTAATTGCGGAAAGAAGAAGGCCGTTTCATTTAAGTTTTTACGGATTTGAATCGTAGATAATTCTGAAGTTGTGTATGTACTTTCTATATCTATTTCTTCATTATTGGCTCCACCTGTTACACCATAACCTGTAACTACAACTTCTTCTAAATTTGCTTCATCATCTTCAGTTACCATAAATGCATTGGTCATTTGTGGCGCAGACACAGCATCAGGATAAATACCGTCTCGAGCTCGCATTTTAAGCATTGCATAACCAGTATTACCAAAGTAAAACCCAAACCAATTTAACTTATCATATTGTTGAGGTTTAATCCCTGGAATAGTCATAAAGCGATTGAATAATTCAAAAGTTTCAACACTAAAACTATTCCTAGAGTTCTTATTTACTCGGCTATAATAATTAGGATTGTTTATTGGATTAAAATACCAATTGTGTGGTGCAAATTCGTCTAGTGAGGCATCGTACATACTGGCAAGTAATTCTGCAGAAATCTTATCGCTTTTTGGGCCCTTAATAGTAAAACTCCACGTTTCATCTTGGCCAGGTTGTAGTTTGTCCCTAAAAGTTTGGGTAATAATTTCTAAGTCTGTTTTAGGATACGGTACATTGACTTTGTAAGAACGTGTGATATATTCATTTGCAAATGCAAAACTACAATGCACATCAAATCCTCCTAAGTCATTGTCTAGAACAGGTATACTTATGGTTTGTTTTGAATTGTTGAGTTCAACTATATGGGTTACAATTATTTTCTTGTCTTTTTCTATTTCTATAGTAATGGTAACTTCCTCAGCACTAGAACCCAAAGTTAGTTTGGCCATTTCATTGGGCTTATATGACGATTGATTTAGCTGACCTTCAAACAATTGATGGTCTGCTATGGTTTTGTCCTTCTCACTATAAACAGAAACAAAGACTTCATCCTTTACATCTTGGTTAAATTGATCCTTACTTTCAGCAATAATAATATACTTTCCAGATTTCCATTTTTTTAGCTTTTTTAAAGTTATCGATTTGTCTTTTTCAGTATTGAATGTTGTATTAAATACTTCTTCTCCCTTATCCCAATTATTAATATCATGTTCGTTATTAAATGGATCATTTGGAAATATTGCTTTGAATTCTTCCTTAGGAATTACCTGAAAATCTGGAGCAGGCCATGGCCTATTTCTAAGTACTCCCTCAGGCGACTTTAGTTTATAAACTTTTAATAGACCTATTGAATTGACAGATTCACCATTGAGGTTTTTAGATTCTAGTGTTATGTCTATTTCTTTTTTTGATTTATCAATAGATTTTGGTGTAACGATATTTAGGGTCATGGCATGGTAACCCACATTTACAATAGTAGTTGTACTGCGAGTTTCGCCATTAATATCAGTAACATCAGCAGTAACCTCATAGTTAAATATTGGTAGGCTCTTATTAGAAACTGTTTCGTCTGGTATGGCCTTAAAAGTAATCTCAAACTCACCTTTATCATTGGTTTTGGTGGCTCCAAAAGTTATTTCTTGTGGTTCTGAATTAAAATGTGGTCCTCTCCAATAATACCATCTTGGGTAACGAACCATTCGTTTTACACGATACACCACCTTGGCATTAGTAATATTACTTCCTGCGAAGGCTTCTGCTTTACCTTTTACCGTTATACTGTCATTTACTTTAAAGGTGTCTGTAATTGGATTAAACTCAGGTTTAAATTTTGGGCGTTTGTATTCTTCCACCGAGAAACTTTGATAGCCTCTTCCTATTTTATTAGAAAATGATCTGATACTAAACTGACCCGTTAATCCAGAATTAGGTAAAATGAATTCACCTTTCACTGAGCCAAATTCATTGGTTTTCAATTCTAATTCATTTAGTTTTTCGCCATTAACATTTTGTAATACAACTGTAATCGATTCATTGTCAACAACAGTTGTTTTATCGTTTTTTCTTTGTGAAACTATACCTTTAAAATAAACTGTCTGTCCAGGTCTGTATATGCTGCGGTCTGTAAATAAATATGTTTGGTATGTAATATCTTTTGCAGTATTCTCTCTGTGTTTTCTTGACATATAATACTCGCCAAAATAGGCTCTTTCACCATCTTTGGTTGCTATAATCGTTATGTCTCTTCGATAGGTATTACCTTTTATTACCTCAAACTTGCCATTTATGTCAGTAGTGAAAGTCTTTTTCCAATTATTTTGGTTGTTGTTAATGGTGTAAGAATATTCAATATTAGCACCAACGACTGGCTTACCATTATTTCTGTCAATTAACTGATAGTAATGAATATTATCTGTATTGCTTTCAATAAGTGCAAAATTTGAGACCTGTATATGTGAAGTCGCAAATACACCTTCTTCAGAATTTGTTTTTGCCTCAACAATATATAGTCCGTTAGGAAGTTTAGGTAAAATTATTTCGGTGCTGTGATCTTGATAATCACCAACAGTCTTTAATGAACTTTTAAAAGATTTTAGAGCCTTAAGTCTTTTGATGAATTTTGCTTTGTCCTTTGGATTATAAATTTGTTGATACCTATTTAATTGTTTTTGGTCTATTTTATATATGTTGAAGGAAAGTGCATCTAAATTTTTATAACTAACCAATACTCGAGATGGTAAATTATTAGGTGTAAATTGTTCTGTTTGAAGCCTGAAACTTGGTTGTATAATGCGTTGCATTAAAACTTCACACTTTTTTGCACCTTCACTTTTAGGAAATGCAAAAACCACTGATTTGCATAGCTCATAGGCTTCTTTTAGATGCCATTGGTATTCGGTGTAAGGACTTCCGTTTTTTAAATTTGGATTAAACTTTAAACCTAGATTTCTTTTTTGTTTTGCTATTTCATAATTATACAATGCCGATAATTCTGAAGTTTTTAAAGCCTCTGCATTTTCATTAAGAACCTCATTTAGTAAAATTTCTTTATCACTAAATGTGGCATTGTTCACTACAAATCTTAGACGTTCAATATCTGCATTAACAAAGGCTTTTGATGTCTTATTTTTATTATGAAATTTTAATAAATTTTGATAGATTTTAAGAGCATTAAACTGCAAGGATAAGGTGTCTTTTGAGTTTAATTCTATATTAATGAAATCATCACTGTTTGATAAATAATCAACATTGTCAATGGTGAACTTATATGAGGGTTTCGTAATTGAATTCTCATCTGTTTTATAAAACTCTAGTGCATTATGATTTAGTAAATCATAAAGCGTAGGTCTATAATCTTTGGAACCTTCAGATTCAATAATTAAAGTATTGTATTTGTCAAGTGGCTCTTGTTGTAAAAGCAGACCATTTTTTAAAGACCGTTGATAATAGTCATGAATTTCATTAAAAAGTGTCTGTAAATCCCATGTTCTAAAGTCATCACTGACTTTTTTAGCAGTAGTAGTGCGGTTATAAAACTGATATCTATTTTGTTGAAAATATTGCCAGTATAAAGTGGCCATCATATTTTCCATCAGATGTTTGACAACTGTGTTTTTAGTACTCTCGATTTCCTCTTTAAAAAGATCTACTATATTTAGCTGTGCTTCTTCTTCTAGAATGAGCATGTACTTGCTATTATATAGCAATGTTTTAATACGTTCTTGAGTTTGCCCTTGCTCAACTGCAATAGCGTAGATTTCATCAACGAGTTCTGAAGCACTTTTTGTAAGTCCTTTACTCTCAAGTTTTGAGACCTCTTTCCATAGCTTGTCATTATTGTTTTGTGCATTTGTAAAAGAAGCGAAGCATATTAGCATTAGAATTGAGATATAGTTTTTCATGTACGATTTATTTTTCAACAAAATACCTTCAAAAGGCATTCCAAAAACAGTACAAAATAGTAAATGTACCATTTCGTTGAGTGAAGTTAAGCAATTTGTAAGTGAAACGAATCGTTATAATTCTATGATTTTACGACTAATACTTTAATTGTATTTTTGTGATTGAAAGCCCTTTTGTTATGTTAAAATATGTTTGGTTTCTTTTTATTTCCTCAATATGCTTTGCACAGAGTCCTATTGACAAGGCCGAAATATTTATTTCAACAAAAAAATTCGTGAACGCCCAAAATGAAATGCAGAATTATCTAAAGTCTAATCCTGATGATGAAAAGGCTATTGAACTTTTGGGTGACTCCTTTGGGTACCAGAAAAAATGGGACAATGCGATAGAACAATACGAAATATTAAGGGATAATAACCCTAATAATGCAAATTATCATTACAAATATGGAGGAGCATTGGGTATGAAGGCACAAAGTATTAGTAAGTTTAAGGCGTTGGGTATTATAGGAGATGTAAAACGTTCGTTTTTAACTGCGGCCAAATTAGATCCTAAACATATTGACACACGTTGGGCCTTAGTAGATTTATACGTGTCTTTACCAGGTATTGTTGGTGGTAGTTTTTCTAAAGCTTTGAAATATGCTGATGAACTCGAAAAGCTATCAAAAGTAGATGGTTATTTAGCAAAAGGTTATGTGTATGAATATGATGACGAACCCGAATTGGCTGAAAAGTATTATAGGTTGGCTATTAAAGTTGGTGGTTCTGTAACCTGTTATGAAAAATTAACCAACTTTTATGATAATCAGAATCAACCTGATAAGGCAATTGGTATTTTAGAAGCATCTCAAGAAATCCATCAGCGTAATGCCATTCACTATCAAATAGGTAAAGTTTGTGCGGATTACAATATTCAATTAGATAAAGGCGAAAAGTGCCTTAATGCTTATTTAGCTAACCATTCTGCTAAGGATGGTGTGCCTAAAGAATGGGCCTATTATCGTTTAGCGCAGATTTATAGGCATAAAAAGGAAAAATCAAAAGCATTACTCTGGATCAACAAAGCCATCGCTGGACTACCAAAAATCGATATTTTTATCAAAGAAAAGGCTTTAATATCAGGGCTTTAGGTTAAATACATAAATTTTATTTATAAATATCATTATCATTATTTATGATACTAAATATTTGTTAAATACGTAAAATTGATAGTATTACTATTATATTTGCAATCAAATATTTTAATAATGATAAATTTACTATCCAATTTAAAGATTCAAGTTCCAGATAAGATCTACATAAAAGATCCTGAATCATCTGATTTAGGAAAGCGCATCATTCAACATAGTATTTTATTAATTGAAGAAATTGGCTTCGATAGCTTTACGTTTAAAAAGTTAGGTACTAAGATTGGATCTAATGAAAGTTCTATCTATCGTTATTTTGAAAGTAAGCATAAGCTTCTGCTTTATCTGACGTCTTGGTATTGGGCATGGATAGAATATCAATTGGTATTCGCCACATTTAATATGCCAGATAAACAAGAACAACTTTATAGAGCTATTGATGTTGTTACCAAAACTATTGAAGAAGATGTAGCATTTTCTCATATTAATGAAGTGGTATTAAACAAAATTATAATTAATGAGTATTCAAAATCTTACTTAACAAAAGAGGTAGATAGTGAAAACAAAGAAGGGTATTTTGTGGTATATAAAAGACTTATCAGTAGACTTAGTGACATGATTTCAAATGTTAATGAGGATTATAAATATGCTTCAAGTTTGGCGAGTACTATAGTTGAGGGTGCACTTCACCAACATTTCCTTAAAGAACATTTTAGTTCAATAACGGATTGTAATAGGGATATTACACCAACAGAGTTCTTTAAGGAATTAACAATTAAAGCTATTTCATAATAAAATGAATAATACTAAAGAAATTATGTCTCCATTACAGAGACTCATCGGTCTTTTACGATTAGAGAAAAAAGATTTATTGCAAGTTATTTACTATGCTATCTTTTCGGGTCTTTTGGCATTAACACTTCCGTTGGGAATACAAGCCATTATTAACCTTATACAAGGTGCACAAGTATCTACATCTTGGATTGTTTTGGTAATACTTGTAACAATAGGTGTTGCATTTGTAGGTGTTTTGCAGTTAATGCAAATACGGATTATTGAGACAATTCAACAACGAATATTTACAAGAGCGTCGTTTGAGTTTACATATCGTTTCCCTAAAATTAAAATGAACGAACTTCGCAATTACTATCCACCTGAGTTGGCAAATCGTTTTTTTGATACACTAAATATTCAAAAAGGGTTGGCTAAAATATTGGTAGATATCCCTTCTGCAGTATTGCAAATTATTTTTGCACTGATACTGTTGTCATTTTATCATCCATTTTTTATTGCTTTTGGTATTCTACTACTTATTCTAATATATGTGGTATTTAAGTTCACCGCTCAAAAGGGTATGGATACAAGTTTACAAGAGTCCAAGCATAAATATAAAGTTGCACATTGGATTCAGGAGGTTGCGAGAGCAGTTGTAAGCTTCAAATTATCGGGTAAAACTAACTTAGCAATTAATAAGAATGATGATTTGGTGAATGACTATTTAGAAGCTCGTGAAAGTCACTTTAGGATTCTTGTAATTCAGTTTATTCAGATGATTGGATTTAAAGTGGTTGTGACTGCTGGACTTTTGCTAATTGGTGGGTTATTAGTATTAAATCAAGAGATGAATATAGGTCAGTTTGTGGCTGCCGAAATCATCATATTATTGGTAATCAATTCAGTTGAAAAGCTCATTCTTGGCTTAGAATCGTTTTATGATGTATTGACGTCTTTAGAGAAAATGGGTCAGGTTGTTGATAAAGATATAGAAATGCAAGATGGGGATATGCCTGAATTTAAAGATAATTTTAGGTTAGAATTAGAAAATGTAGTCTATAAAGTACCGCAAAAAGAAAGACATATACTCAATAATATTTCATTAAAAATTGAACCTAAAAGTCGTATTCTGGTGCGTGGTGAAAGCGGTTCTGGTAAATCAAGTCTATTGAGATTAATTGCAGGTGTTATTGAACCCACACTTGGGAGTGTATTTATTGATGATTATTCATTAAAGAATATAAACCTTAACCATTACAGGTCTAAATTAGGATTATCACTTGCGGATGAAACGCCTTTTGAAGGCACTATTAGAGAGAATATCACATTCGGTAATGTAGAAATCTCAGATGAGCAATTATTATGGGCAATAGAAAAAGTTGGTTTAAGTCAATTTATCAAAGAAAGTTCTAAAGGATTAAATACGGTTTTATATCCTGAAGGCAAACAAATATCATTTACAGTTGCCAAAAAAATTGTTTTGGCAAGAGCAATAGTTAGCAAGCCAAAACTGTTGATTCTAGAAGACCCATTAGAGCATTTTGAGACAGGAGAAGTAGATAGAATTATTAATTTTTTGACGGACAGTTCCAATCCTTGGGCATTGGTCGTTGTTAGTATAAGTAATGATTGGTCTAAAAGCTGTACACAAGTTATCACACTTAAAAAGGGTGAAATTATTTAAAAAGAAAAGCAATGTTAAATATATCTCATAATCAACTTAACAAATCAGTAGATTTAACTAAATCTAAATCTGGTAAGCGCGTATTTCATGGTAGGTATTACAAATACTTCAATAGATTTTTAGGAGCCTTTGCTATCGTTGGTGTAATTATACTTTTCCTTCCATGGACTCAAAATATAACAGGTAGAGGAGAAGTAACAACATTAACTCCAGATCAGCGCCCTCAGACCATACAATCTCCTATTCCGGGCAGTATTAAGAAATGGTTTGTGAGAGAAGGCGAATATGTTAAGAAAGGTGATACGCTCTTACAAATTGAAGAAATAAAGAGTGAGTATTTCGATCCTAATTTGGTACAACGTACAACACAACAAAGAGATGCAAAGGCTTTTTCCGTAAAATCTTATGAGCAAAAAGTAAAAGCTCAAGATGTGAGAATTGGAGCGCTTAGAAACGAGCGTGTACTCAAGTTAGAACAAGCTCAGAATAAATTAATTCAATCCAGACTAAAAGTTGAAGCGGATAGTATTGATTTAGAAGCCGCAAAAATCAATTTAACCATTGCTCAGACAAAGTATAATCGAGCAGATTCATTATTTCAAGATGGTTTTACAGCATTAAGGAAGGTGGAAGACGCCAGAGTGAAATTGCAAGAAACACAGGCTAAACGTATTTCACAAGAGGCCAAACTGTTAGCAAGTAAAAATGAAGTTATTAATGCTCAGGTAGAAATATCTCGCGTTAGAGCTGAGTATTCGGATAAAATTTCCAAGGCAGAAAGTGATAAGTTTTCTGCACAATCAAGCCAGTTTGATTCTGAGGCACAAGTACAGAAATTAGAAAATGAGGTGTCTAATTATACAATTCGTAATAGTTTAATGTTTATGACGGCACCTTATAACGGATATATACAAACTGCCTTGAGAGGTGGTGTTGGGCAGACGTTTAAAGAAGGGGAAGAGCTTCTTGGTATTATACCAGCAGAAGTAGATTTGGCTGTTGAAACATTTGTTGAACCAATTGATTTACCATTAATCCATAAAGGTGAGAAGGTAAGGGTACAGTTTGATGGTTGGCCTGCAATTATTTTTAGTGGTTGGCCAAATGTGTCTTACGGTACCTATGGTGGTGAAGTTGTAGCTGTAGAACGCTTTATTAGTCCAAACGGAAAATTTAGAGTATTGCTTAAACCAGATCCAGAGGACCATCCTTGGCCAAAAGACGTACGTGCAGGTTCAGGAGCATTTACAATGGCACTACTAGATGATGTACCAATTTGGTTCGAGCTTTGGAGACAACTTAATGGTTTTCCACCAAACTATTATCAACCTATAGAGGATACTAAAACTAAAAAGAAATAAAACATGCGATTCAAACTACTAGTTATACTTGTTTGTTTTAGTTTTTTAAGTAGCGCACAAACAGAGGAATTATCAAACATTTTGCGGTTTGATGAGTATTTGGGCTACGTAAAGAAGTTTCATCCAATTGTTAAGCAGGCAGAACTTGTTATAGATGAAAGCCAAGCAAAACTTATGAAGTCACGTGGCGCCTTTGATCCGAAATTTGAGGTTGACTATGACCGTAAGAAGTTTAAAGGGACGGAATATTTTGACAGACTCAATGGTACATTTAAAATTCCTACGTGGTTTGGTGTAGAATTAAAAGCGGCCTTTGAGGAGAATACTGGTGATTTTTTAAATCCAGAAGCATTTGTTCCAGATGATGGCTTGTATAGTGCAGGTGTGGCAGTTCCTTTAGGTAGAGGATTATTGATAAATGATAGAATGGCATCTTTAAAACAAGCCAGGTTATTTAGAGAACAAGCTAAAGCAGACAGAGATATATTTATTAATAACATTCTATTTGAAGCATCACTGGTTTACTTTAATTGGTTAAAAGCATATAACGAATTAAGATTATTCGAAAACTTTTTGGTTAATGCTGAGTTGAGATATCGTGGTATTCTCCGTGGTGTAGAGTTGGGTGAAAATGCGCAAATTGATGCAACTGAAGCACGTATTGCTTTAAACAATAGAAAACTGAGTTTAGAACAATCTAAGGTGAAATTAATAAAGGCATCTTTAGAATTATCAACCTTTTTGTGGTTAGAAAATAATACACCTGTTGAGTTACAGCCAAATATAATACCAGACATCAATACAGAGCCAATTGTAGATGCTACTTTTAATATTAACCAATTAAGAGAAGATGAGGCTATTATTGAAGCACATCCTAAAATGATTTCATTAGATTATAAAATACAGGGCTTGGAGGTAGATACACGGTTGAAAGCAAATCGACTTTTACCAAGAATAGATGTTGAGTATAATTTTCTAACGGAAACACCAGAAGTCGCTCGGAGTTTGAATACGGCGGAATATAAAGGTGGTTTAAATATTAGTTTTCCGTTGTTCTTAAGAAAAGAACGTGGCGATTTAAAGTTAGCTCGAATAAAATTAACTGATACTGAATTTGAAAGAGATGCAACTCGTGTTAATCTTCAGAATAAAATTGATGCGCTAAAACAAGAGTTGAGTTCTTATGTTCTTCAGAACGATATTACAACTCAAATGGTTAGTGATTATGAAAGAATGCTTGAAGCAGAAGAGCGAAAATTTCAGTTAGGAGAAAGTTCTTTGTTCTTGGTAAATTCTCGAGAATCCAAATTAATCGACGGACAGTTAAAGGCCATCTCTATTCAGAACAAATTTTTTAACACAAAGGCCAAGCTATTCAATAGTTTAGCGGTGAATCCAGATTTGTAAAAAGTTAGTTCATAATTAACTACTTTGTAATTTGGAAATTGCTCCCTGTAGTTTGATATTTGTTGCATGAATGTACATTTTATTGCCATTGGTGGTGCGGCAATGCACAACTTAGCCTTGGCATTACATAATAAAGGCTATAATGTCACAGGTAGTGACGATACCATTTTTGATCCTTCAAAATCTCGATTAGAAGCCAAGGGATTATTACCAAAAGAATTTGGTTGGTTTCCGGAAAAAATATCTGCTGAATTAGATGCTATTGTACTAGGGATGCATGCTAAAGAAGATAATCCTGAATTGCTTAAAGCTCAGGGCCTAGGTTTAAAAATCTATAGCTATCCTGAATTTTTATACGAACAAGCTAAAAACAAAACCAGGGTAGTCATTGGAGGTAGCCATGGTAAAACCACCATAACATCAATGATCTTGCACGTGATGCATTATCATGACAAAGATGTGGATTATATGGTTGGTGCGCAACTTGAAGGTTTTGATGTGATGGTAAAGCTCACAGAAGACAATGACTTTATGGTGTTAGAAGGTGATGAATATTTGAGTTCACCAATAGACAGACGACCAAAGTTTCATTTGTACAAACCCAATATTGCCTTATTAAGTGGTATTGCTTGGGATCATATTAATGTTTTTCCAACTTATGAGAATTATATTGAGCAGTTCAGCATTTTTGTAGATTCTATAGTTACAGGTGGTAGTATTAATTATAACGAAGAAGATGCTGAAGTAAAGCGTGTTGTTGAAGCCTCTGAAAATCAGATAAGAAAAATACCTTACCAAACTCCGACTTATACGGTTGAAGATGGTGAAACTTTATTGGAAACACCAGAAGGACCAATGCCAATAGAAGTTTTTGGTGCACATAACTTAAACAATTTAGCTGGTGCCAAATGGATATGCCAGCATATGGGTATTGATGAAGATGATTTCTATGAAGCAATTTCTACTTTTAAAGGTGCAAGCAAGCGTTTAGAAAAAATAGCTGAAAATTCTAAAAGTGTTGCTTATAAAGATTTTGCACATTCACCTAGCAAGGTAGAAGCAACAACTGAAGCTGTAAAAGAACAGTACACTGATAGAACTTTAGTGGCTTGTTTAGAACTGCACACTTATAGTAGTTTAAACGCGGAGTTTCTAAAAGAATATAAAGGTGCTTTAGATGCTGCGGATGTGGCAGTGGTGTTTTACTCACCACATGCAGTTGAAATTAAGAAACTAGAGGAAGTTACAGAAAAGCAAATTTCCAATGCTTTTGAACGTAATGATTTAATCATTTACACCAATCCAAAGGATTTTAAAGACTTTCTATTCTCTCAGAGTTTTGATAACAAGTCATTATTATTAATGAGTTCTGGTAATTATGGTGGTTTGGATTTTGATGAGGTTAAGAAATTATTTTAAGCCACTATGTATTCTCAATCTTATCAATCATCTGCTTAAATAAATCTAATAGAAAATTGAGTTTACTGGCATCACCTGCTGCGAAAAATTTTGAGTTTTCAACTTTAACGCCATACCAATCTTGTCGGTTTATTTCATTGAGAATCCACTTTATTTCTAAATTGGCTATAGATGTTCTAGAAATATCAATTTCTACTTCCCAACCAGGTGCAGCTAATGTGGTAATTTGAATGACTTCATTTGTTTCCCATTCGCCATCGCATTGTGATGTAAACCAATCTTGTATCCATTCTAATATGTCCATATAAATTTGAGGTGTAATATTGATTAAATACTTTTAACAAACTCTAAAAACACAGCTTTATGGCGTTCCAAATCCAAATCTGGTGATAACGATGCACGTACAATATAATCTTTATCACCTTCTTTGGTAGTACCTTGAGTTGAAGTTGCAGGTATCGTCCAATAACATCCTTTTAATTGTCCATAACTTACACAGAACTTACTCTCGTTGGGTATTTCTGTAATCATTAAGTTGATGAGTTTTAAATTTAAAGCGCGTTTATAGCTTTCTCGCGCTTCTTCAGTATTACCTTTGGTTGGCAAGTCTAAAGAAAATACAGAAGGTGTAAAGTCCTGTGTTGCCAATTCCTCAGACACAAAATTAATTTTAGCTTTTGGTAAGTTGTCTTGAATAAAATTCACAAACTCACGTGTGTTTTTATAAGCATCTGCAATACGTTGCAGCATTGAAGGCAATTGTTCTGCCAATATTTTATATTGCAAATTCGTAGCTTCATTATCGCATAGGCTTAAATGCTGTTCTATGGTATCCAATAAAACCTCTGCTTTTTTGTTGGTGACGCAATAACCTGCTGTACATTTTCCGCCGCTTGGAAATTTTGAACCACTGGCATAAGCAATTGTTTTTACTGCCGATAGTATTTTACCCTCACCCAAAAAGTGAATGTTTGGGCAAAAGGTTTGGTCTAGAATAAAGACTGGTTCAATAGCAATATGACCTTCTAATGTTTTTCGTTCTTTGGTCAATACTGCTTTTAGCTCTTCCAAATTTGGAACTTCTACGCGCGGATTTGTTGGAATCTCAGCAATAATATAAGGCACTGCATCTTCATTGGCAACTATAGATAATACCCTATCAATACTTTGTACCATGTCATTATCACCATCTACAGGTAAATCTAAGATGTCTACATTATCGAGACAAGCAGCAACGCGCCTGGCTTGGTCATTGGTACCGCCATAACAATTTGGAGGTACTAAAAACTTAATGGCTTTTCCTGGATGGTTTTTTAGGGCATCATCAATTAATCCCATCATAATGGCGTACTGAACTGATAAACCACTAGATCCAACCAATGGTTTTGAAGTGGTGCCAGTTATGGTCTTAATTGAGTTTATAACACTAGTTTTATGAGTTTTGACATTACTCATGTCAATAATTATATCGCGCTGTTCACATAAAGCATTTAAAGCCACGAGGCAGTTGGCTGGTGTCATGGCAATTGTTTCACGTCTACGCACATGCTGGATTGCGGAGATATAACTTTTGGTTTCATCACTATTTATAATACAAACACTACCTAGATTAGGATATAGCTGTATATTAAAATCAATATTAGTATTAAGGGCAATGGTTTCAACTTTATTATGATTAGAAATGAAAATAGTACTACCATCAAACTCAGCAGTAGCATCTGCATTTTCAACTTTTTTTAGGTCAAATTTATAGCCATACACATCTCTTATCAGAGCTACATCAAAAAATTTCGGTAATGCGTCTGTATAAAGAATTTGTGTGTTTTTATGATCTAATAAGTTCTTTCTCAAAACTGCCAATATAGGAGTGATTTGAGAAGAAAAGCTTATCACATTTTTAGGATCGAGTTGGTACAACTTGGCAATTGCCCATTCTAAAACACAAGACAAAGGATGGCCTAAGCGAATATAATCATAAGCTGTTGGTAATTGGTCTAAGGCTACTTTATCAGAATTGTTGCTTTTGTAAAGGTTTTCAAAAGCTTCAGTAAACTCTGTTTTCGCTAATTTTTCATTATAAATATCTAAACGATGTGTAGTTAGGTTTAGCCAGTTGCTTGGTGTATGATGTAATACATTTTTTAAATAATTCAACAGGTTATGATTGTGCATGTTTTATAACTTTCAAAGAATTTATAAAGATACATTAGTTGCAGTTTCTTTGAAACCTTACATGGTGTTTTAACCGTTTATTTTAAGTGTTTATTAAAAAATGCAATTGTCCTTTCCCAAGATAAGTTAGCTTCTTCTTTATCATAACGTGGAGTTGTATTGTTGTGGAAACCGTGATTTACTCCAGGATAAATATAAGCTTCGTAGTCTATGCTATTTTCTTTTAATACTATTTCAAAAGCAGGCCAGCCAGCATTCACACGTTTATCTAGCTCACCATATTGCAGCAATAATGGCGCTTTTATTTTTTTGGCATCTTCTGCTTCTGGTTGTCTGCCATAATAAGGTACTGCAGCACCTAATTCTGGTAACCTAACAGCCATCATATTAGAGATCCAACCACCAAAACAAAAGCCTACAACGCCAACACTACCATTACAATCCTCATGATTTTTTAAATGGTGATAAGCTGCAATAAAGTCTTCTAGCATTTCATTTCTGTCACGTTTCTTTTGCATAGCTCTACCATCATCGTCATTACCAGGATAACCACCTAAAGGTGAAAGTGCATCTGGTGCAAGAGAAACAAATCCGGCTTTGGCAGCTCTACGACCAACATCTTCAATATAAGGGTTTAGGCCTCTATTTTCATGTACTACAACTATACCTGGTAATTTCTTTTTTAAGTCTTTTGGTTTGGATAGAAGTCCTTTAATAGCACCACCACCTTTTGGAGAATCGTAAGTGATATAATCAGAATCTAAGGTTGGGTCATCAGGTTTTACCAACAAAGAATCTACATAATTGGGCGACATAAAACTTAAAAGCGAAGAAACCGTAAGGCCACCAACAGCATAAAGTGATAATTTTTCTACAAATTGTCTTCTGTTGAGTTTGTTGTGAGCATAGTCGTCGTAAAGATCAAACACTTCTTGCTTTATATCTTCTTTTTTAATGTCTTTCATGTCTTCTTTATTTTATGAATTAATAATCCTTATTTTAAAACACCTTATCCAAAAACTGTCTTATACTTTCTTGATTAGCTTTAATCAATGCTTCTCTTGCAGCTTTCGTATCACTTGGTTTTTTATCTTGTGAGAGTTTAAATTTGCCTTCCCAATTTGTGATTTCAATTTCAAACATCTCAATATAATTGAGATTTCTGTCTAATCTTGGATTGTCGGGTTCCAAAACATATTTATGATCTGGTGCTTCTAAAAACTCAGTCATAGTTATTAGAGACTGTTTTAAGGCTTCCTTGCTTTCAATGGCTTTTACTTTACCCTTAAGGTGAACTTTAATATAGTTCCAAGTAGGTAATTGAGTTGTACCATAAACACTAGGTGAGATATAACATTCTGGACCAGAAAATAATAACGTGACATCATTATCGTCCTTCAATAATTTAGCTTGTGGATTATAGATGTCAATATGACCAATAAGTTTGCCTTCCTCCAAAATTAATGGTAAATGTGTAATTAAAGGTGCATTGTCTTTAACCGAAATTACCGTAGCTAAAGGGTAGGTTTTTATCACGTCAACCATATGGCTGATATCATCATCTTGATGGTGTTTAGGAGGATATTTCATTATACTCCAAATTGCCTTAGGTGATGATCTAGATGTTTATACTGCATTTTACCCCATTGGTCCTTGGTTAATTTACCAAAGGCAGGATGTGGTTGCCAATCAGTACGTTCTCTTTGTTCGTTTAGCGCATCAATAAGTGTAGTAATTTCTTGTTTTTCTTTTTCAAAATCTTTCTCATCTGTGATTTTAAAACCTGGTGCCGTTGGCAAGTTTTTTCGCCATAATTTATCACTGTACATAGACTTTTTAAACAATAAATTTACCAACCAATTTGGCTTTACACCATAATCTTCTTTTTCTAAAATAATATTTAAGGGCATTTGGCAATGATTAAACATTTGCCCGGCGTTCATTTTCCCCCATTGTGGCTTTGTGTCCTTTTCTATTTGATTTAATCTTAAGGTGATTTCTTCATATACACCATCCTCGAAAAATGATTTCATAATTCTTATGATTTAATTGATTCTGAAAATTACAATTTTTTATCTTTAGTCCATGGCAGAAAAACCAAGTTCGTTCTCAATTAAAAATTGGTCTCAAGATGATCAACCACGAGAAAAATTAAGGGATAAAGGGAAAACAGTATTAAGCGATGCCGAATTGCTGGCCATTCTCATAGGATCAGGTAGTAGGGAAGAAAGTGCAGTAGATCTTTGCAAACGCATATTAGCAAGTGTAGATAATAATTTAAATGCTCTTGGTAAGCTTAGCATTAAACAATTAATGTCTTTTAAAGGTATTGGTGAGGCAAAAGCAATTAGTATTGTTGGTGCTCTTGAGTTAGGGCGCAGAAGAAGATTAGAAGATGCAATTACACTAGATAAAATCACATCGAGCAAAGCTGTATTTGATACTATGCAACCCCTTCTGGGAGAATTACCACATGAAGAGTTTTGGATTCTGTATTTAAATAATTCTAATAAAATCATTAAGAAAAATCAATTAAGCAAAGGTGGTATAACAGGAACTTTAGTTGATGTGAGAATAGTTCTTAAAAATGCTTTAGAGTATGGTGCAACATCCTTAATTTTGTGCCATAACCATCCATCTGGTACTTTAAAACCAAGCCAAGCTGATAAAGACATTACACAGAAATTAAAACATGCAGCCCAAAGTTTAGATATTAAAGTGTTAGACCATTTAATTATAACGGAACAGGCGTACTTTAGTTTTGCAGATGAAGAAATATTATAATGCTATTAGTTTACACGCATAAAATAACTCCTCGCTTAAAATATACGTTTAAGCATATCTGCAAACGCATACTTGGCTTAGAAGTAAAGTTTACTTCTAAAGTTGAAGATTTTATTGCTCACGATAGCCTTAAAATGTCTTATGCCAAAAAGCCTTTAAGTAACGAATTGTTTGTGAGAAGTCATTCCTTGCTTTTTGAACAAGGTTTGTCCGATATTGATATTAATGTTCAGAATTGGAAGCATACTAAAGGATTTTTTCCTGCTGGCGAACGGAGTGATTTACCTTACGATATATTCGCTGCCTCTTTCTATTTATTAAGCCGATATGAAGAATACCTTCCACATGTTAAGGATGAGTATGGTCGTTTTATGGCCACAGAGAGTTTGGCATATACTCACCGTTTTTTAAATCAGCCTGTTGTAGATATTTGGGCTTATAAATTAAGAGAGGTGTTACAATTGAGATTTCCGAAATTTCAATTCAAAAAACGACGATATAAGGTAAATCCGGTAATAGATGTACCAGTATCATATTATTTTAGGCAAAAGGGATTGTTAAGGACTATCGGAGGAACCTTTAGTGATATTGGGCGTTTTAGGTTGAAACAGTTATACCAGCGCTATTCGGTTTTAATGGGATTAAAGCGTGATCCTTATGATACATTTAAATGGATTATAACCAAACAGAAGCAGTTTGAGCATAAGTTTATGGTGCTGTTTTTAATTGGAGACTACTCAACATACGATAAAAATATTAACACTAATAAAAAGGAGTTTATATCGCTTATTAAATCTGTGGCGGATTATTGTGATGTAGGTATAAAAGCTTCGTACTTTGCTTTAGACAATATTGCTATTCTGAAAAAAGAAAAACAAAAGATAGAATCTATTACCAATAGGAATTTAAAAGCGGTAAGAAACTCATTTTCTAAGTTAAATTTACCAACGTCTTACAGAAATTTGGTGGAGTTAGAGATTCATCAAGACTATTCAATGGGCTATGTAGATACCTTAGGTTTTAGAGCTGGTACCTGTACACCGTTTCAGTTTTATGATTTAGACTACGAAGTGCAAACACCATTGCAAATTAACCCTTATCAATGTATGGATTTTGCACTATTGAAATACCAGTCACAGTTAGATAAAACAGAGCATCTTCAAAAACTTATTGATGAGATAAAAGCGGTAAATGGTGTCTTTACACCAATATTTCATAACTATACATTTAGTGACTCTGAGCAATGGGAAGGGTTTAGGTCATTATTCAATATAATACTAGAATCAGCTGAATGAACAACGGAATAAAACATGTGTTTTTTGATTTAGATCATACCCTTTGGGATTTTGACAAAAACTCTGGTCTAACATTCAAAAAGATTTTTGAACTTAACAATATAGATATTGAACTAAGTACTTTTTTGGATGTATATGAACCAATTAACCTGAAATATTGGAAAATGTATAGAGAAGAACGTGTCAGCAAACCAGATTTACGCTATGGTAGATTAAAAGAGGCCTTTGATGAAGTGGGAGTGCACGTAAATGATAAAATGATAGATCATTTATCTGTCACCTATATAGATTACTTAACTACATTTAACCATTTATTTGATGGAACTATTGAAATCCTTGAATATTTGCAGTTCAAATATCATTTACATATCATAACTAATGGATTTGAGGAGGCCCAAGAACGGAAAATGAAAAATTCAAACATCAGGTCGTACTTCAAAACCGTTACTAATTCTGAAATGGTAGGAGTAAAAAAACCAAATCCCAAGATTTTTAATTTTGCTTTAAATAGTGCAGAAGCAGAACCTAAAGAGAGTATAATGATTGGTGATAGTTTAGAAGCTGATATTGAGGGTGCTAAGAAAGTAGGTATGAGAACAATCCATTTTGATTATAAGGATATCCATAATGGAGATAACCATCCTAGGGTAACGCAATTGAAAGCCCTCATTAACCATTTGTAAATTTATAAGTTTGGCATTAATAGTTATTTTTGTTTAATATTTAGTTTAACTAATTAAATCCCTAGTTGGAATAAAATAAATCTTCAATGAAAAAAATATTTTCAATACTCTTAATATGTTGTTTTACATTTATTAAAGTTAATTCTCAAACAAAAGTTAATTCATATAAATATGTAATAGTACCACTTCAATATAAATTCTTGAAAGGTGAAAATAAATATCGCCTTAACACGCTTACAAAACAGTTGTTTTTAAAAAGTGGCTATGAAGTCTTTTATAATAAACAGTTATATCCTGAAGATTTATTTAAAGATAGATGTTTAGCTATGTATGCAGATGTAAACGAAGTTGACCGAGGTTTTAGGATTACCAACCTAGAAATAGAATTACGGGATTGTAAAGGTGAATTGATTATTAAGTCTGAATTAGGAAAGTCTGGTGTAAATAAACATGTCGAAAGGTTTCAAACTGCATTAAGAAATGCCTATGAAACATTTAGCGATAAATTATATTACCAAGAGTCAGCTAAATTATCTAGTACAGAAGAAAAAGTAAAAGATTCTCAAACGAATGATAAAACCATAGTAAAAACGGCTGTTGCTTTGGAAGTAGCTTCAAATTCAAATAAAGTTGTTGAGGCTAAAAATGAAACAGTAAAAGTAGCAGAGCGTCCTGCTGAAGTTTTGGCTGTTGAAAAGGCAGTTGTTGAGGAAAAAAGTAAGGAAAGTGAAATATTTTATGCTCAAAAAACAGATAACGGTTATCAAATAGTTGATTCCGAACCAAAAATTGTAATGGTACTTTTAAGGACTGCTTTAGAAGATGTTTTTATAGTTAAAGGACGCGATGCTATTGTTTACAAGAAAAATGATAATTGGATGTATTCTGAAAATGGAGATTCTGGATTAAAACTTGAATCTATGAACATAAAGTTCTAATACCCATATTTTTTATTCCATAACCCTCTAAGGTATTTTCTTTGTGCCTCTTCTCTTGCGTTATTGCCAGGATTGTAGAGTTTTGTATTTGCAATATCTTCTGGTAAGAACTCGTGTTCTGCAAAATTGTTCTGGTAATTATGGGCATACTTGTACTCATCGCCATAACCTAGTTCTTTCATTAATTTAGTTGGTGCATTTCTTATTGATAGAGGTACCGGTAAATCACCTGTCTCTTTCACAAGTTGTTGCGCCTTATTAATTGCGTCATACGCCGCATTACTTTTTGGTGAACTTGCCATATATGTAGCACACTGACTCAAAATAATCCGAGATTCAGGATTTCCAATTACCGATACTGCCTGAAAGGTATTATTAGCAATAACCAATGCAGTTGGGTTGGCATTGCCAATGTCCTCACTTGCTAAAATTAGCAATCGTCTTGCTATAAATTTCACATCCTCACCACCTTCGATCATACGTGCTAAGTAGTAAACTGCCGCGTTTGGGTCACTTCCTCTTATCGATTTTATAAATGCGGATATAATATCATAATGTTGGTCGCCTGCTTTGTCATATCGAACAGCTTTATTCTGTACTTGTTTCATCACTAAATCATTAGTGATGGTAATAGACTTTCCTTCAATAGATGAGACAATGAGTTCAAAAATATTCAGCAATTTCCTGGCATCACCACCTGAGAGCCTTAGTAAAGCTTCAGTTTCTTTCAGGTCAATATCTAATTTTGATAAAATTTCGTCTTTTTCAATAGCTCGATTAAGTAAAGCTTCTAGATCTAATTTATTAAAAGCATTAAGTGTATAAACCTGACATCTAGATAATAATGCAGAAATAACTTCAAAACTAGGATTTTCAGTTGTCGCTCCAATTAGCGTAACCCAACCTTTCTCAACAGCTTCTAGTAATGAATCTTGTTGAGATTTACTAAATCTATGTATTTCATCAATAAATAAAATAGGATTCTTTGCTGTGAACAGACCGCCGCTTTTTTTAGCTTTGTCTATCACTTCTCTAATATCTTTTACACCAGAATTTATAGCACTTAGTTTAAAAAATGGACGCTCAGATTCATTAGCAATAACATTTGCTAAGGTGGTTTTACCAATTCCTGGTGGTCCCCAAAGAATTAAAGACGGTATTACTCCACTTTTAATTTGTTGATACAACATACCGTCTTTGCCAACTAAATGTTGCTGACTTAAATAGTCGTTTAGTGTCTTTGGTCGTAGTCTTTCCGCAAGTGGTGTATTCATACCTTAAAAGTACAAAATGACTTTGAAAACAAGTGATGATAAACTGATGAGTTATGACAATATTTCATGATAACATATTTTGGTTATAAATTTGGTATATATTAAAAAACACAGATGGCAAAAGACCAACAATTTAAATATTCTACAAGCGTAATTTTATACCCATTAATTATGCTATTAGTTGTATGGTTGGTTTTTTGGTATCAGGTAAGAATTGATCATAGTATTAAATCCTTTGGTATTAGACCTCATAAGATAGAAGGTTTACTTGGAATATTCACAAGTCCATTTTTACATGGAGATATAAATCATTTATATAATAATTCAATTCCCCTTTTGGTATTATCCTTAGCACTGTTCTACTTCTATAAGAAGATAGCTTGGAAAGTTGTTTTATATGGTATTTTATTGTCTGGGTTACTGACTTGGACTATTGCAAAATCTGGAAATCACATTGGTGCAAGTGGACTGATATATGTTTTGGTGAGTTTTATTTTTTTTAAAGGCATTTTCGCAAAACATTATAGGCTAATTGCATTATCATTAATGGTTGTTTTTTTATATGGTAGTCTAATTTGGTATGTATTTCCGGTAAAGGCTGGTATGTCTTGGCAAGGTCATTTAGGTGGCTTGATTACTGGTTTAGTATTTGCTTTGATTTTTAGAAAACAAGTTGCAAAGCCAGAACGCTACCATTGGGAGGATCCAGATTATGACGAGGAGAATGACCCATTTATGAAACATTTTGATGAGAATGGAAATTTCATTGAGTTTGATCCTGAACCTGATCTTGCATCTGATTTGGATTCAGATGAAAAGGTTGAAATAAAATATAACTATAAAGAAAGTAAAGATTAGTTGCGCTGTCTTACAGCCTCATACAAAAATGCACCACAGGCCACGGACACATTAAGAGATTCAATTTCACCTAAAATAGGCAACTTAGCTTGTTCATCTACAGCTTTTAAAACTGAAGGGTTTATACCTCTGCCTTCGGACCCCATAATTATTGCACAAGGATCTTTAAATGAAACATCATAAAGCAAATCTTTAGCTTTTTCAGTCGCGGCGATTACTTTTATTCCAGATGACTGTAAATGATATACAGCATCTTTAATGTGGTCTACTTTGCAAATAGGTATTTTAAATATTGCTCCTGCACTTGTTTTAATTGTATCACCATTAATAGGAGCACCACCTTTTTTCTGAATTATAATTCCAGTTACACCAGTACATTCTGCTGTGCGAACAATAGCACCAAAATTTCTAACATCACTGAGCTGATCTAATAATAAAAATAAAGGCGTTTTTTCAGACTCGATGGCGTTTAAAACTAAATCATCAATATTATGGAATTCAATGGGAGAAATCTGTGCTACTGCACCTTGATGATTCCCTTTAGATATACGATTTAATTTTTCTACAGGCACATAGGAAGAGCTAATTCCTTCTGATCTCAATAAGTGCTCTAATTCTTGAAACAACTCACCACAAGTACCTTTTTGAAGAAAAACTTTGTCAATACTTTCTCCAGACTTAATAGCTTCAATGATTGCTCTGATACCAAAAATAGTTGTCTCATTTTTCATGCGGTAAAGGTATAAAAAAACCATCCTGATTAAGGATGGTCTTTAAATTATATTGACTTCAAACTAGTTTTTGATAATTCTTTTACTCACTATGGAATTGTTGGTGTGAATCTTAAGTAAATACATGCCATTTTGAAATTGGCCTAAGTCTAATCTACTACCTTTGAACTCTGTAATTTTATTACCTAGTATATTAAAAACTTCAACTTTTGTTATTTCAGTTTTACTATTGATTTGAATTTTATCCTTTGTTGGATTTGGATAAATACTTACCGTATTAATTTCAAAATCATCTATGCTTAGATTATTACAAGGCGTAAGGTCCGGATTTATCTCAATTGGCAATCCAGGAGTTAAGTCTCTGCCTGTAAAAGCAGGATAATCAACGCTATACTTTATAGCTCTAAAGGTTAAATTACCTGTTGCTAAGTTACCTTGTTCAGTTATTGTTCCAATACCGTTATTTACTGGGTTTACATATTCCCAAACTTTGTTATCATTAGTATCTAATTCAAATATATAACCTTGGTTGCCTTCACAAACTAGGATATTACCATTTGGTAATTGTTGCGCATTACTTACAATGACAGAGTAAAGGTCTGAAGGATCAGAACCTGGCTCAGAATAAGTATAATCAGCTGCCAATGGACCATAGGCAGTTCCAGTTGTATAATCAAAGACGCCTAGTGAAGTCTCAGGAGGAGAAATAATATCTACTTGGGAAAACTCTGGTGATCTTTGAAAGCCATTATTAAACAAAATAATTTTGTCTTCGTTTGGTAAACCATCAGGTATAATATAAGGGGAGTGTTGTCCAAATAAAGTCCGTTCTGTTTCCGTACCCTGTCTGTAAGCTTGAGGATTTCCCCATCTGTACAACAAATCACCTCCTTTACCATATGTGCCACCTGAGCCAGTGGCAGCTTCGGCTGTTGTTGTTGAATGGTCAATTACCCAAATCTCACTAACTCTGCGTGCACTGAGTACGATTTGATCTCTTTCTTCATTGTATTGTACGGAGTTTACATGCAACCAATTATTTCCGCCCGTATCATTATTGATAAAATTGATATCTAATTTTTCTGGACTAGTTGCAACATTTCCAAAATTCTGTTTGGTGTTATCAAAATCTTGAATGAGATGATCAAAAATATTCCACTCCCAAACTATGTTCCCATTGGTTGTTCCCAAAATAGGTTGTACTTCAATTAGTTGCTCGTTATACAATTCATTGTCTGGTAATAATGATGGATCCCTACCAAAATCTATTGCATCATCTCCTGATACAACTGTCGCTGCTAAAATTAAAACGTTTCCATTTGGTAAAGGGTGAGCTTCATGGTGTTGTCTAAGCTCATTGGTGCTATAAATGTAGGACCAAATAATATTGCCATCCCAATCAAATAATTCCACAATACCACCTTGTCCACCAAAACCAATATTGCTACTTCCATCTTCAAGTCTGCCTGCTCTTAGAATATTGCCATTTGGCAATAAATATACTGAGCTACCAGGAAGATATGCGCTATTCCATTCATTAATTACCTCGCCACAATTGTTAATTAAGTATACCTTGGTATGTACACTAAAAAGTGTATAACCTTCATACACGTCGTTGGTAATAGAAATAGTTCCAACTGTATTCTGACTGTAACAAAAAAGAGAAGAAAAAAATAAGAGATAAAGTAACTTTTTTATCATCGCAATGGATTTTTTGAGTATAAATATAAACTATTCCTTTAAATGCGAAATTTAAAATTTAGAAGGTTGCAGTTAGACTAATATGGACTTTAGAATCAGACAATTTAAACTGTCTGTTCTCAGATTTTCCACTGGAATAGTTTAATCGAAATAAGCCTGCATTAGTAAGAAGGCCAAACCCAAATCCAAATCCAAATAATTTTTCCTTGCTATCTGTTAAATCATTCTCAAAATAGGCTGCGTCTAACACGGAATGTATATAGATTGTATTGCTTAGTCTAAAACGATATTCAGTATTAAGTACGCCGTAAAGGTTTGCAACGAGACTGTTTTCTTCAAACCCTCTTATGGAGTTGATTCCACCAAATCTGAAGAGTTCATTATCTAAATAATCATCTGAAATTAATATCGCAGTGTTTATACTAGTATAAACACTGTTTCTATTATTGAGATTAAATATTTTATAGGTATCAAGCCTATAGAAACTTTGATCTTTTTTGCCTAGGTCATTATCACGGTTTCCGAATCCTGATGAAAACTCTAACCAAAAATTATAGGGAAACAAAGGGTCATAAAATTGTGGCTTATTGAAATTGTAATTCGCTGTAAAGTAATTTGATTTGTAATCATTTAAAACGGAAGTGTCATTATCTAATAAATTACTAGAATTAATTGTGTTTATACCAATACCTATTCTATGTAACGCGTTAATTTGATAGTTCAGGTTTGCGCGTTGCGTCACGTTAATAAAAGTTGAATCTTTCCTGAAAATATTTAAACCAACCTCCAAGCCAATAGGAGAGGCAAACAAAAACGGCATAGTCGCATTTACTCTAAATGTTTGCTGATCAATTTCATCGCTCTTGTAGTAAAGGTTTAAAGTTTCCCCAAAGTTTAGGTTATTAATCAATCTCAAGTCTAGGTACCCGTCAAATTCAAGTTTATTTGTGTTTTCATTTGTACCAAATCCCAAAAAGCCATCAAAATTGTTGGTTTTTACTTTATCAATATATAGATATAAAGTTGTAGAGTCATTTGTAAATAAAACTTCAGGATCTTTAATTTCATTTGCAAATCTTAAATCTTGCAAAAGCTCTACTTTATCTTTGATTCCATTCAATTTAAAGGATTGACCTATTTTTAGTTTTAAAAAATGTTTAATGTATGACTTAGGAAATTTTTCGTAGCCCTTAACTATAATTTTATCAATACGTCTTTTTTGGTTTTTAATAATTTCTAAATCAGCGCCAATTAAATCAGAATTAATCTTTTGAATATTATTGAGTTGTAAGGTTGAAAAAGGATCACCTTGTTCTGAGATTAATGAGTTTAATTGATTTAGTACATTTTCGAGAGATTCTACATTTAAATCAAAATAATTGTCGCCTTTATTGTGTTCAATAATATTTAGAAGTTGAACATCAAAATTAGAATCATAGTTAATCCTAATAGTATTTATTTTGTTGCCTAAATAGAAAAGAGCCTCAAAAAGTGTATCATTTTTCTTTGTGATACTTTCTATTTTGGTATCAATAAACCCATTTTTATTTAATTTTTTCTTTAGATCATAAACTTCTTTTTCGAGTGATTTGTAATCTGCAAAAGAATTGCTGTAGCCTATAGAATCTATTTTGAATGTTTCTGATTTAGATTTTGAAATTACACTCAAATTAATCGATTGCCCATATATCTCATTGGTTAAAATCGAGACCATAATTAAGAGTGCAATTGAATTAAATCTTTTCATTAAAGAAAATGGATGAATTATGATTTAATAACGTAAAAATAGACCTTAATATATATGTATGAAACGAAAGTTGAATTTTCTTCACAAAATTAATTCAATAGTGTTTGAATAATTAATATATATTTCTACCTTTGCAGCCCTCTAAAGTGAGGGTTAATAAAATTTTTTATAGAAATATATGCCAACAATTTCACAATTAGTACGAAAAGGAAGAGCCAAAATAACCAAGAAGAGTAAATCGGCTGCTTTAGATTCGTGTCCGCAAAGACGTGGTGTATGTACTCGTGTTTATACAACAACACCTAAGAAACCAAACTCAGCAATGCGTAAGGTAGCAAGGGTACGTTTAACAAACGGAAACGAGGTTAATGCATACATCGGTGGAGAAGGTCACAATCTACAAGAGCACTCGATAGTATTGGTTAGAGGTGGAAGGGTAAAAGATTTGCCAGGAGTTAGATATCACGTTGTCCGTGGTGCATTAGATACAGCAGGTGTATCAGGTAGAACGCAACGAAGATCTAAGTATGGTGCAAAACGCCCTAAGAAGTAATTTAAAACTTTAAGAAGAAGACATGAGAAAAAGACAAGCGAAAAAAAGACCGCTTTTACCAGACCCAAAATTTAATGATCAGTTAGTGACACGTTTCGTTAACATGATGATGTGGGATGGAAAGAAGTCTGTGGCGTTTAAAGTATTCTACGATGCAATAGATATCGTTGAAGAGAAAAAGAATGATGACGAAAAAACAGCTTTAGAAATTTGGAAGGAAGCTTTATCTAATGTGATGCCTCACGTAGAAGTGCGTAGTCGTCGTGTTGGAGGTGCTACATTTCAAATTCCAATGCAAATCCGTCCAGACCGTAAAGTTTCTACAGCAATGAAGTGGTTAATTAGTTATTCTCGTAAGAGAAATGAGAAATCTATGGCTCAAAGACTAGCTGCTGAAGTTTTAGCTGCTGCTAAAGAAGAAGGTGCTGCTGTTAAGAAAAGAGTGGACACTCACAAAATGGCGGAAGCAAACAAAGCATTCTCACACTTTAGATTTTAATTAGAATGGCACAGAGAGATTTAAAATATACAAGAAATATAGGTATTGCCGCTCATATTGATGCTGGTAAAACTACTACTACAGAACGTATTCTTTATTATACAGGTGTATCTCACAAAATTGGAGAGGTGCACGATGGTGCGGCTACTATGGACTGGATGGAGCAAGAACAAGAAAGAGGTATTACAATTACTTCTGCTGCGACAACCTGTACATGGAATTTCCCATTAGAAAATGGTGAGCCAACTAACGAAACTAAAGGATACCATTTTAATATCATCGATACTCCTGGTCACGTTGACTTTACTGTTGAAGTAAATCGTTCGTTACGTGTATTAGATGGTTTAGTATTCCTATTTAGTGCAGTTGATGGTGTTGAGCCACAATCTGAAACTAACTGGAGATTAGCAGACAATTATAAAGTACCACGTATTGGTTTCGTAAATAAAATGGACCGTCAAGGATCTAATTTTATGGGAGTATGCCAACAGGTTAAGGACATGTTAGGGTCTAATGCTGTACCAATTGTAATGAACATTGGTGACGAAATCGATTTTAAAGGTATTGTTGATTTAGTGAAGAACCGTGCAATTGTTTGGCATGATGAAACACAAGGGTCAACTTTTGATGTTATTGATATACCAGAAGAACTTAAAGAAGAAGCTGCTGAATTGAGAGCAAAGCTTATTGAAGAAGTTGCAAGTTATGATGAAAATCTTCTTGAGAAATTCATGGAGGATGAGGATTCTATTACTGAAGAAGAGGTGCATGCTGCACTTAGAGCTGCTGTAATGGATATGTCAATCATTCCTATGATTTGTGGATCAGCCTTTAAAAATAAAGGTGTACAGTTCTTATTAGATGCTGTATGTCGTTACTTACCTTCTCCAGTTGATAAGGAAGGTATTGTTGGGATGAATCCAGATACGGAAAAAGAAGAATTGCGTAAGCCAAGTGTTAACGAGCCGTTTGCGGCTTTAGCATTTAAGATTGCTACAGATCCTTTTGTAGGTCGTTTGGCATTCTTTAGAGCGTACTCTGGTCGTTTAGATGCAGGTTCTTATATCTTAAATAACCGTTCAGGTAAAAAGGAACGTATTTCTCGTATTTACCAAATGCATTCTAATAAGCAAAATGCTATTAGTTATATTGAAGCAGGGGATATTGGGGCAGCAGTAGGATTTAAAGATATTAAGACTGGTGATACCATGTCTGATGAAAAGCATCCTATCGTTCTAGAATCTATGGACTTCCCTGATCCAGTAATTGGTATTGCTGTTGAGCCTAAAACTAAGGCAGATGTGGATAAATTAGGTATGGCTTTATCAAAATTAGCTGAAGAAGATCCAACATTTACGGTAAGAACTGATGAAGCTTCAGGTCAGACAATCATATCTGGTATGGGTGAGCTTCACTTAGATATTATTGTTGATCGTTTAAAACGTGAATTCAAAGTTGAGGTTAATCAAGGACAACCTCAAGTTGAGTATAAAGAAGCAATCACACAAGCTGCCAATCATAGAGAGGTTTATAAGAAACAATCCGGTGGTCGCGGTAAATTTGCTGATATCGTATTTACTATTGAGCCAGCTGATGAAGGTGTAACTGGACTTCAGTTTGAATCTACAATTAAAGGTGGTAACGTTCCTAAAGAATTTATCCCTTCTATTGAAAAAGGATTTAAAATGGCGATGGTAAATGGGCCATTAGCAGGTTACGAAGTTGATTCTATGAAAGTCACATTGAAAGATGGATCTTATCATGATGTCGATTCAGACCAATTATCTTTCGAATTAGCTGCAAAGTTAGGATTCAAAAATTCTGCAAAAGCTGCTAAAGCCGTAATTATGGAGCCAATAATGAAATTGGAAGTAATTACACCAGAAGAAAATATGGGTGATATCGTTGGTGATTTAAATAGAAGAAGAGGTCAAGTAAGTGATATGGGAGATAGAGCTGGTGCAAAAACTGTAAAAGCTACTGTTCCATTATCTGAAATGTTTGGTTATGTTACAACATTAAGAACATTATCTTCAGGTAGAGCAACATCAACAATGGAATTTTCTCACTATGCTGAAACACCTTCAAATATTTCTGAAGAAGTTATTAAAGCAGCTAAAGGAGTTGAATCGTAAATCTTAAGAAAATGAGTCAAAAAATCAGAATAAAATTAAAGTCTTACGATCACAACTTAGTAGATAAGTCTGCTGATAAGATTGTAAAAACAGTAAAAAGTACAGGTGCAGTAGTAACGGGTCCAATTCCTTTACCAACACACAAGAAAATTTTCACTGTATTACGTTCACCACATGTAAATAAGAAGTCTAGAGAACAGTTTCAACTTAGTTCTTACAAAAGATTATTAGATATCTATTCTTCGTCTTCTAAAACTATTGATGCTTTAATGAAGCTTGAATTACCAAGTGGAGTTGAAGTTGAGATTAAGGTGTAAGTAAGATTAACATGTCCCACCGATGCGGTCGAGGGAAAAACGGTAAAAAATACAATTCAAGGCTGAAACGTATTTTCGGCCTTAAGTTTTAAATAACAAATATTAAACAATAAATAAATAATAAATATGTCTGGGTTAATTGGAAAAAAAGTCGGTATGACCAGCATTTTCGATGAAAATGGAAAGAATATTCCATGTACAGTAATCGAAGCAGGTCCATGTATCGTTACCCAAGTCAGAACTGAAGATGTTGATGGCTATAATGCACTTCAACTAGGTTTCGATGACGCGACAGAAAAAAACGCTACAAAAGCGACCATTGGTCATGCTAAGAAAGCGGGTACTTCTGTAAAACGCAAAGTCGTAGAATTCAAAGGTTTTGATGAGGAGTACAAATTAGGTGATGCTGTAACAGTAGAGCATTTCATTGAAGGAGAGTTTGTTGATGTATCAGGTACATCAAAAGGTAAAGGATTCCAAGGTGTAGTTAAACGTCATGGTTTTGGTGGTGTTGGTCAAGCAACTCACGGTCAACATAATCGTTTAAGAGCTCCTGGTTCTATTGGAGCTGCTTCATATCCTGCAAGAGTTTTCAAAGGAATGAAGATGGCAGGTAGAATGGGTGGTGAAACAGTTAAAGTTCAAAATTTAAGAGTATACAAGGTTGTTCCAGAAAAGAATTTGCTTGTAGTTAAAGGATGTGTTCCAGGACACAAAAACTCTTATGTAATTATTGAGAAGTAATGAAAGTAGCAGTTTTAGATATAAACGGAAAAGACACTGGTAGAAAAGCTGAGCTTTCTAAGGAAGTGTTCGCTATTGAGCCTAATAACCATGCTGTTTATTTAGATGTTAAGCAATACTTAGCAAACCAAAGACAGGGTACACACAAGGCAAAAGAAAGAGCAGAAATTACAGGTAGTACACGTAAGATAAAGAAACAAAAAGGTACAGGTACAGCGAGAGCAGGTAGTATCAAGTCTGGTGTATTTAAAGGTGGTGGTCGTATGTTTGGACCAAGACCAAGAAACTACGGCTTTAAACTTAACAAAAATGTTAAGCGTTTAGCACGTAAATCTGCATTGAGCATTAAGGCAAATGATAAGTCAATTGTTGTATTAGAAGATTTTAATTTTGATGCGCCAAAGACTAAAAACTTTGTTGATGTTTTAAAAGCACTAGAAATAGAGAACAAAAAGTCTCTGTTTGTGTTGGGTGACACAAATAATAATGTATATTTGTCGTCGCGCAATTTGAAAGGCTCTGAAGTTGTAACCTCTTCAGAATTAAGCACTTATAAAATAATGAAT
Organism: Winogradskyella sp. A2; assembly: GCF_046762865.1. Taxonomy (NCBI): domain Bacteria; kingdom Pseudomonadati; phylum Bacteroidota; class Flavobacteriia; order Flavobacteriales; family Flavobacteriaceae; genus Winogradskyella; species Winogradskyella sp. A2. The sequence goes on along the minus strand of NZ_JBKQXM010000008.1, from coordinate 105,949 downwards.
GCTAATAAAGTAATTCTTTTAGAAGGTGCATTAGAAGGAATAAAATCGAATTTAAGTAAATAGAGCAACGATGAGTATCTTAATAAAACCTATCATCACTGAAAAAGCGACAGCACAAAGCGAATTGCTAAATGCTTTTGCATTTGAAGTGAATCCAAAGGCGAACAAGGTAGAAATCAAGAAAGCAGTTGAAGCTGCTTATGGAGTTTCTGTTGAAAAAGTTCGTACAATAAATGTCCGTCCAGAAAGAAGAACACGTTTTACAAAAACGGGTATTCAACATGGTAAAACAAATGCTGTTAAAAAAGCAATTGTACAACTGGCGGAAGGTGAGACAATAGATTTATACGCTAACATGTAATTAGACACAAATGTCAGTTAGAAAATTAAAACCGATCACATCAGCCCAGCGTTTTAGAGTAGTTAATGGATTTGACGCCATTACTACTGATAAGCCGGAGAAAAGCTTGCTTGCTCCGAAAAAAAGGTCTGGTGGTAGAAACAGTCAAGGAAAAATGACCATGCGTTACAAAGGTGGTGGTCACAAGAAGAAGTATCGTATTATTGATTTTAAACGAAACAAAACTGGTATTCCAGCGGAGGTAAAATCAATTGAGTATGATCCAAACAGAACAGCATTTATTGCATTACTAAACTATCAAGATGGTGAGAAACGTTATGTTATCGCTCAAAATGGTTTACAAGTAGGGCAAAAGATAGTTTCTGGAAAAAATGGTATAGCTCCTGAAATAGGAAATGCAACGCCATTAAGTGAAATTCCATTAGGTACAATAGTTTCTTGTATTGAGTTACATCCTGGTCAAGGTGCTGTAATGGCTCGTAGTGCAGGTGCATTTGCTCAATTAATGGCAAGAGACGGAAAGTTTGCCACAATTAAATTACCATCTGGTGAAACTAGAATGGTATTAGCAACTTGTATGGCAACTATAGGAGTTGTATCTAACTCAGATCATCAATTAATTGTATCGGGTAAAGCTGGTAGAAGCAGATGGTTAGGAAGACGTCCACGTACTAGACCAGTAGTTATGAACCCAGTAGACCATCCAATGGGTGGTGGTGAAGGTAAATCTTCAGGTGGTCATCCAAGATCTAGAAACGGAATACCTGCTAAGGGTTACAGAACGCGTTCTAAGACGAAAGCGAGTAATAAATATATTGTAGAACGTAGAAAGAAATAAGATAAGATAGTATGGCACGTTCATTAAAAAAAGGACCTTATATCCATTATAAATTAGAAAAGAAAGTTGCAGAAAATGTAGCTTCTAACAAAAAGACAGTAATCAAGACTTGGTCAAGAGCTTCAATGATTTCTCCAGATTTCGTTGGCCAGACAATCGCTGTACACAACGGTCGTCAATTTGTACCAGTTTATATTACTGAGAATATGGTAGGTCATAAATTAGGAGAATTTTCACCAACAAGATCTTTTAGAGGTCATGCAGGTGCAAAAAATAAAGGTAAAAAATAAGAATCATGGGAAGTCGTAAAAAACAAATGGCTGAAGCTATAAAAGCGGAGAAGAAGCAAGTTGCTTTTGCAAAGCTAAATAACTGTCCTACATCTCCAAGAAAGATGCGCTTAGTTGCGGATTTAGTAAGGGGTCAAAAGGCAGAGAAAGCTCTTCAGATTCTTAGATTTAGCCAAAAGGAAGCATCTCGTAGATTAGAAAAACTTGTTATGTCTGCAATTGCAAACTGGCAAGCAAAGAACGAAGATGCAGATGTTGAGGAAGCCGATTTGTTTATTAAAGAAATCAGAGTAGATGGTGGGACAATGTTAAAAAGATTGCGCCCAGCACCTCAAGGTAGAGCACACAGAATTAGAAAAAGATCAAATCACGTTACAGTGGTTATTGATTCATTAAACAAAACACAAAGCTAAGATAAAGATATGGGACAAAAAACAAATCCAATCGGAAATCGCTTAGGAATTATCAGAGGATGGGAATCTAACTGGTACGGAGGAAACGATTATGGTGATAAACTTGCCGAAGACGATAAGATTAGAAAATACGTTCATGCTCGTTTATCTAAAGCTAGTGTGAGTAGAGTAATTATTGAGCGTACGCTTAAACTTGTAACCGTTACTATCACTACTGCTAGACCTGGTATTATTATCGGTAAAGGTGGTCAAGAGGTAGATAAGTTAAAAGAAGAGCTTAAAAAAATTACGGGTAAAGAGGTTCAATTGAACATCTTTGAAATTAAAAGACCTGAACTAGATGCACATTTAGTAGCAGCAAGTGTTGCACGTCAGATAGAAAGCCGAATTTCTTACAGACGCGCGATAAAAATGGCAATCGCTGCAGCTATGCGTATGAATGCTGAAGGAATTAAAATTCAGATTAGTGGTCGTTTAAACGGTGCTGAAATGGCACGTTCTGAGCACTATAAAGAAGGAAGAATTCCACTATCTACATTTAGAGCAGACATTGATTATGCTCTTGTTGAAGCACATACTACTTATGGTAGATTAGGTGTTAAGGTGTGGATTATGAAAGGTGAGGTATATGGAAAAAGAGAACTTTCTCCATTAGTTGGTCTTTCTAAGCAAAAAGGAAAAGGTGGACGAGGTGGAAAAAACCAACGTCGTAGAAAGTAATTTTTTAAAGAAAAGAAAAAATGTTACAGCCTAAAAGGACAAAATTTCGTAAGCAGCAAAAAGGTCGTATGAAGGGTAATTCCGGTAGAGGTCATTTATTAACAAATGGTACTTTCGGTATTAAATCATTAGACTCTAAATTTATAACTGCTCGTCAAATAGAAGCGGCTCGTATTGCTGCAACGCGTTACATGAAGAGGGAAGGATCAATTTGGATTAAAATATTTCCAGACAAGCCTATCACTAAAAAGCCTCTTGAAGTACGTATGGGTAAAGGTAAAGGTGCCGTAGAATATTGGGCAGCTGTCGTAAAACCAGGACGTGTATTATTTGAAGTAAGTGGTGTGCCAAAAGAAGTAGCTCAAGAAGCTTTACGTTTAGCAGCCCAAAAACTTCCGGTAAAAACTAAGTTTATCATAGCTAGAGATTACGAAGCTTAATAAAAAAATATTATGAAGCAATCAGAAATTAAACAGCTTTCAGTAGCTGAGTTACAAGAAAAACTTGGTGAGACTAAAAAGAGTTATGCAGACCTAAAAATGGCTCATGCGATTTCTCCTTTAGAAAATCCAATTCAGTTACGTAACGTTAGACGTACAGTAGCTAGATTGGCGACTGAATTAACTAATAGAGAAGGACAATAATTGTATTCTGCTGAAAGATGGAAAAAAGAAATTTAAGAAAAGAACGTATAGGAGTAGTTACTAGTAACAAAATGGAGAAATCTATTGTTGTGGCTGAAGTAAAAAAAGTAAAACACCCTATGTATGGAAAGTTCGTGTTAAAGACAAAGAAGTATGTCGCACACGATGAAACAAACGACTGCAACGAAGGTGATACTGTAAAGATCATGGAAACAAGACCTTTAAGTAAATCTAAGTGTTGGAGATTGGTAGAAATAATTGAAAGAGCGAAGTAATTATGGTACAACAAGAATCAAGATTAAAAGTAGCTGATAACACTGGTGCAAAGGAAGTTTTAACTATCCGTGTATTAGGTGGAACAAAGAAGCGATATGCTTCAGTAGGAGATAAGATAGTAGTATCTGTTAAAGATGCGACTCCTAATGGAAGTATTAAAAAAGGAGCTGTTTCTACAGCTGTTGTTGTACGTACAGCTAAAGAAGTAAGACGTCCAGATGGATCTTATATTAGATTTGACGACAACGCATGTGTATTATTAGGACCTCAAGGGGAAATGAGAGGTACTCGTGTTTTTGGTCCCGTTGCTAGAGAACTTCGTGATAAACAATTCATGAAAATTGTATCATTAGCACCAGAAGTGCTTTAATTGATAAATAAAGATGACAAAGCTTAGAATAAAATCAGGAGATACAGTACAAGTCATTGCTGGTGACCATAAAGGGTCTGAAGGTAAAGTACTTAAGGTATTTAAAGATAAGAACAAAGCCATAGTAGAGGGTATAAACATGGTTAAGAAACATACTAAACCAAGTGCACAAAACCCTCAAGGTGGAATTGTAGAGAAAGAAGCATCTATCCATATGTCTAATTTGTCTTTACTAACAGGTAAAGGTGAAACTACTAGAGTAGGTATTAGAATGGATGGAGATAAAAAAGTAAGATTTTCCAAAAAATCTAATGAAGTAATTTAGTTATGGCTTACGTTGCAAGATTAAAAAAAGAGTATCAGGAAAAAGTAATTCCAGCTCTTACAGAAGAATTTGGATATAATAATGTAATGCAAGTTCCTAAACTTGAAAAGATAGTATTATCTAAAGGTGTAGGTGCTGCAGTTGCAGATAAGAAGTTAATTGATCATGCTGTTGATGAGTTAGCTAAAATTACAGGACAAAAAGCTGTTTCAACACTGTCTAAAAAAGACGTTGCATCTTTTAAGTTACGTAAAGGCATGCCAATTGGCGCTAAGGTAACTTTAAGAGGCGAGCGTATGTATGAGTTTTTAGATCGTCTAGTTACTTCAGCTTTACCACGAGTTAGGGATTTCAATGGTATCAAAGCTACAGGTTTTGATGGTAGAGGAAACTATAACTTAGGTGTAACAGAACAGATTATATTCCCAGAAATTGACATTGATAAAATCAATAAAATTTCAGGTATGGATATCACATTTGTGACTTCTGCTGAAACTGACAAAGAAGCAAAGTCATTATTATCAGAACTAGGATTACCATTTAAAAAGAATTAAATATGGCTAAAGAATCAATGAAAGCTCGTGAGGTGAAGCGTGCAAAGATGGTTGCTAAATATGCTGAGAAAAGAAAAGCTTTAAAAGAAGCTGGAGATTACGACGCATTACAAAAGTTACCAAAAAATGCATCACCGATACGTATGCACAACCGTTGTAAACTTACAGGAAGACCAAAAGGATATATGAGACAATTTGGTATCTCTCGTGTAATGTTTAGAGAAATGGCTAACAAAGGGTTAATTCCTGGTGTGAAGAAAGCAAGTTGGTAACATTGAGGAAGCGAGTAAGCTTCTGTACAATTATCAATATAATTATTGTATAATCGGGATTTAGGTTCGAATAATCGAAAACCGTTTTCCAAAATTAAAAACTATGTACACAGATCCAATAGCGGATTATTTAACGCGAGTTAGAAATGCTGTGAAAGCTAACCACAGAGTTGTGGAGATTCCAGCATCTAACTTAAAAAAGGAGATAACTAAAATATTGTTCGATCAGGGCTTTATTTTGAGTTACAAATTTGATGACTCTTCAGTTCAAGGCATAATAAAAATTGCTTTGAAATACAACAAAGACACAAAGGAGTCTGTCATCAAAGAAATTCAAAGAATCAGTAAACCAGGTTTGCGTAAATATGCAGGTGCTAACGAAATGCCAAGAATCTTAAATGGTTTAGGTGTTGCAATTGTTTCTACTTCTCATGGAGTTATGACAGGTAAACAAGCGCAAAGAGAAAATGTTGGTGGCGAGGTATTATGTTACGTATACTAAAAACAGGAAATTATGTCAAGAATAGGTAATAATCCAATAACAGTTCCTGAAGGCGTTACAGTTGAGATAAAAGACAACTTAATAACTGCAAAAGGTAAATTAGGTGAATTAACTCAAGAGTATTCAGATATTGAAATAAAAATAGAAGACGGTACAATTACATTGTCACGTTCTTCTGACAAAAAAGAACACAGAGCAAAACACGGTCTATACAGAGCGTTAATTGCTAATATGATAGAAGGTGTCTCTAAAGGCTGGACAAAAGAACTAGAATTAGTAGGTGTAGGTTACAGGGCATCAAATCAAGGACAGAAATTAGATTTAGCTATTGGTTTCTCTCACAATATAGTATTAAGTATTGCTCCAGAGGTAAAAGTTGAGACTATATCAGAAAAGGGTAAAAACCCGATAGTTAAATTAACATCGTATGACAAGCAATTGGTTGGTCAAGTAGCGGCTAAAATCCGTAGCTTCCGTAAGCCAGAGCCTTACAAAGGAAAAGGAATTAAGTTTGTTGGTGAAGAAATTAGAAGAAAAGCAGGTAAATCAGCTTAATAATTAAGTTATGGCATTGACAAAGAACGAAAGAAGAATAAGAATTAAAAACAGAATCCGCAAGGTTGTATCTGGTACTGAAACTAGACCAAGATTATCTGTTTTTAGAAGTAATAAAGAGATTTATGCTCAAGTCGTGAATGATGTAACTGGTGAAACAATTGCTGCTGCATCTTCAAGAGATAAAGACTTAGCAAAGTCTAAAGGAAACAAAACAGAGGTTGCTGCATTAGTTGGTAAGGCTGTTGCTGAAAAAGCTTTAAAAGCTGGTGTTGAAACTATTTCTTTTGATAGAGGTGGTTATTTATATCATGGTAGAGTAAAATCATTAGCAGAAGGCGCTAGAGAAGCAGGACTTAAATTTTAAGACATTATGTATCAAAAATATAAAAACGCAGAGCTTGTTAAACCAGGCGGATTAGAATTAAAAGATCGCTTAGTAGGTGTACAACGTGTAACTAAGGTAACTAAAGGTGGTAGAGCATTTGGTTTTTCTGCTATAGTAGTAGTAGGGGACGAAGAAGGTGTTGTTGGTCATGGATTAGGTAAATCTAAAGATGTTGCAACGGCAATTGCTAAAGCAGTTGAAGATGCAAAGAAAAATCTTGTTAGAATACCTATAGTAAAAGGAACGTTACCACACGAGCAAAAAGGTAAATATGGTGGTGCTAGAGTAAATATTATTCCTGCTGCACCTGGTACGGGAGTTATCGCTGGTGGTGCTGTAAGATTAGTGCTTGAAGCAGTTGGTGTACATGATGTATTATCAAAATCTCAAGGATCGTCAAATCCTCATAACGTAGTAAAGGCAACTTTTGATGCTTTATTGCAACTGAGAGATGCGAAAGCTGTAGCCAGAGAACGTGGTGTATCACTTGAAAAAGTTTTTAACGGATAATCTAAAGGATAAGATGGCAAAGATTAAAGTAACTAAAGTAAAAAGTGCAATCAATCGTACTAAGAGACAAAAGCTAACATTAGAAGCTTTAGGATTAAAAAAGATTGGTCAGGTTGTAGAGCACGATGCCACACCAAATATCCTTGGTATGGTTAAGAAAGTTGAACATTTAGTTTCTGTAGAGGAAGCTTAAAAATATAAACTTAACAATGGATTTAAGTAATTTAAAACCTGCAGAAGGTTCAGTAAAAAGTCAAGGAAAGCGTGTTGGACGTGGTCAAGGATCAGGTAAAGGTGGCACTGCGACAAGAGGACACAAGGGTGCTAAGTCGCGTTCTGGTTATTCTAAGAAATTAGGATTTGAAGGTGGACAGATGCCATTACAGAGACGTGTTCCTAAATATGGATTCAAAAATATTAATCGTGTTGAATATCAAGGTGTAAACATTGATACATTACAACAATTGGTTGATGAAAAGAAAATAAAAGAAACAGTTGATTTTGATACTCTTGTTTCATTAGGTTTAGCTGGTAAGAATGAACTAGTTAAAATCTTAGGAAGAGGAGAGTTAAAATCTAAGTTAACTGTTACTGCTCATAAATTTACTGCTACGGCAAAGGCTGCTATTGAGGCTGCTGGTGGTGAAGCTGTAACTTTATAAGACGTTAAGGATGAAGATAATAGAGACATTAAAAAACGTTTGGAAAATCACTGAGCTTAAGGATAGAATAATTCTAACTTTAGGTTTATTATTAGTGTACCGTTTTGGTGCACAGGTAGTATTACCAGGTATTAATATTGATGCTTTAGGTGGTTTACAAGCTGGAATGGATGGTGGAATATTAGGATTATTAAATGCTTTTACAGGAGGTGCTTTTGCAAATGCCTCTGTATTTGCACTTGGTATTATGCCTTATATCTCTGCATCTATTGTTGTTCAGTTAATGGGTATTGCGATTCCTTATTTGCAGAAGTTACAAAAAGAAGGAGCTAGTGGTCAAAAGAAAATTACGCAAATTACACGTTGGTTAACAATAGGAATTTGTTTGGTGCAAGCACCTGGTTATTTAGCTAGTGTACCTGCATTATCCGGTGCGCCTTCAATGAGTACTTTATTGGTGCCAGGATTTAATGAGAGTATTTTCTATTTCTCATCTGTAATAATATTAGTTACTGGTTGTGTATTTGCAATGTGGTTAGGTGAGAAAATTACAGATAAGGGAATAGGTAATGGTATTTCATTATTAATTATGGTTGGTATTATCGCAACTTTACCTCAGTCATTTATGCAAAACTCACTTTCAAGAACTGAAGGTAATGGTGGCTTTATGATGATACTTATAGAATTAGTAATTTGGTTCTTAATCATATTAGCTTCAGTGTTCTTAGTAATGGCAGTACGTAAAATTGCTGTACAATATGCAAGAAGAACAGCTTCTGGTGGTTACGAAAAAAATGTATTTGGATCTAGACAGTTTTTACCTTTAAAGCTTAATGCTTCTGGTGTAATGCCTATCATTTTTGCACAAGCAATTATGTTTGTACCAAGTTTAATCGGTGGTTCTTCTTTATTAAAGGAGACTACTACAGGACAATGGATGCAAACTAACTTTTCAGATATTTTTGGTTTTTGGTACAATCTTGTATTCGCATTATTAATTATTGTATTTACATATTTTTATACTGCAATTACGGTACCTACAAATAAAATGGCTGACGATTTGAAGCGCAGTGGAGGATTCATACCAGGTATTAGACCAGGTTCTGAAACATCTGAGTATTTGGATAAGATTATGTCGCAAATAACATTACCAGGATCTATATTTTTGGCTTTAATAGCTGTGTTCCCAGCATTTATAGTTAAGCTTATGGGGGTTCAACAAGGTTGGGCATTGTTCTTTGGTGGTACATCACTATTAATTATGGTTGGTGTTGCTATTGATACAATGCAACAGATTAATTCTTATTTATTAAATAAGCATTATGATGGCTTAATGAAGACTGGTAAAAACAGAAAAGCGGTTGCACAATAAAATAATATTATGGCAAAGCAAGCAGCAATAGAACAAGACGGGACAATTATAGAAGCATTATCTAATGCTATGTTTCGTGTAGAATTAGAAAATGGTCACATTGTGACTGCCCATATTTCTGGTAAAATGCGTATGCATTACATTAAATTATTACCAGGTGATAAGGTAAAATTAGAAATGAGTCCTTACGATTTAACTAAGGCTCGTATAACTTATAGATACTAAAAATTAGTATTTAAAAACTAATACAGATGAAAGTAAGAGCATCAGTAAAGAAAAGAAGCGCAGACTGTAAATTAGTACGACGCAAAGGAAGACTTTACGTAATTAACAAAAAGAATCCAAGATTCAAACAAAGACAAGGGTAATTATGGCAAGAATTGCAGGTGTAGACATACCAAAACAAAAAAGAGGAGTTATCTCTTTAACTTATATCTATGGAATAGGTAGAAGTAGAGCTAAAGAAATTTTAGCAGTTGCTAAAGTTGATGAAAGCACTAAGGTTCAAGATTGGACTGATGATGAAATAGGAGCTATCCGTGAAGCGGTAGGATCCTTTAAAATCGAAGGTGAATTGAGATCTGAAACACAATTGAACATTAAGAGGTTAATGGATATTGGATGTTACAGAGGTATTCGTCATAGAGCTGGTCTTCCTTTAAGAGGTCAACGTACTAAGAACAACTCTCGTACTAGAAAAGGTAGAAGAAAGACAGTTGCTAATAAGAAAAAAGTAACTAAGTAATAATTAAAGACATTAGTCATTAGTAATTAGAAGTTAGATGAATCTGTCTGAAATGTAAAAGTTTAGGATTCTAACAACTAAAAGCTAACAACTAGAAACTAAAAAACATGGCAAAGTCAAGTACAAAAAAACGTAAAGTAATCGTTGATGCAATTGGAGAGGCACATATAACAGCTTCTTTTAATAACATCATAGTTTCTTTAACAAACAAAAAAGGTGACGTAATTTCTTGGTCATCTGCTGGTAAAATGGGCTTTAGAGGTTCTAAAAAGAATACTCCATACGCTGCTCAGTTGGCAGCAGAAGATGCAGTAGCTGTTGCTAAAGAAGCTGGTTTAAAGAAAGTAAAAGTTTATGTAAAAGGTCCTGGTAACGGTAGAGAATCTGCTATCAGATCAATTCATAATTCAGGTATTGAAGTATCAGAAATTATTGATGTAACTCCATTACCACATAATGGTTGTCGTCCACCAAAAAGACGTAGAGTATAAGTTGTGCTTATTGCACATTTAATGTGTAATTTTGCAGACTGAAAAAATAAACAAGTATAACAGGGAGATTAACGATTGTAAGAGGATAAGTTTAAGACCTTAATTTTATAATCACTCTCAAATTAAATTTAAAATGGCAAGATATACTGGTCCTAAAACTAAAATAGCTCGAAAATTTGGTCAAGCTATATTCGGAGATGATAAAGCCTTCGATAAAAGAAACTACCCTCCAGGTCAACACGGCCCAAACAAAAGAAGAGGTAAAAAGTCTGAGTATGCTATCCAATTAATGGAGAAGCAAAAAGCAAAATATACTTATGGTATATTAGAAAAGCAGTTCAGAAACATGTTTAAAAGAGCTACTGCCGCACCTGGAATTACTGGTGAGGTTTTACTTCAATTATGTGAATCTCGTTTAGATAACGTTGTTTACAGAATGGGTGTCGCTCCAACAAGAAGTGGTGCTAGACAGTTAGTTTCACATAGACACATTACAGTTAATGGCGAAAAGGTAAATGTTCCTTCTTACCAATTAAAAGCAGGTGATGTTGTAAGTGTTAGAGAAAAGTCTAAATCATTAGAAGCAATCCAAAACTCATTAGCAAATTCTAGTAGTGTTTATGAATGGATTACTTGGAATACTGATACAATGGAAGGAACATATGTTTCTGTGCCAGCTAGAATTCAAATACCAGAGCAGATCAACGAACAATTCATCGTTGAACTTTACTCTAAATAATAAAACTAATCATATTGGTATTTAGCCAAAGGGTTTATTAGTCTTCTTCAAACTGGTATTCCGCGCAACTAAATAACAATTAAAACGAAGACAAAAATGGCAATATTAAATTTTCAGAAACCCGACAAAGTAATCATGATTGATTCTACTGATTTCGAAGGTAAATTCGAATTCAGACCACTAGAACCAGGATATGGATTAACAGTAGGAAATGCACTAAGAAGAGTTTTATTATCTTCTTTAGAAGGATTCGCAATTACATCAGTTAGAATAGAAGGTGTAGATCATGAGTTTTCTACAATTTCTGGTGTTGTTGAGGATGTAACTGAAATGATTTTGAACTTAAAGCAAGTTAACTTTAAGCGTCAAATTGATGAAATTGATAATGAAGCTGTTACGATTTCAATTTCTGGACAAGAGCAAATCACTGCTGGTGATTTCCAAAAGTTCATTTCTGGGTTCCAAGTACTAAATACTGATTTAGTGATTTGTAACTTAGACCCTAAAGTGAATATCAATATGGAACTTACTATCGAGAAAGGTAGAGGTTATGTTCCAGCTGAAGAAAACAAAAAAGCATCTGCACCTGTAGGTACTATTTTTACAGATTCAATCTACACACCAATTAAAAATGTTAAGTATAGCATTGAAAATTTCCGTGTGGAGCAGAAAACGGATTACGAGAAATTAGTTTTCGAAATCATTACTGATGGTTCAATTCATCCAAAAGATGCATTAACAGAAGCAGCTAAAATATTAATTCACCACTTCATGTTATTCTCAGATGAGCGTATCACATTAGAAGCTGATGAAATTGCACAAACAGAGACTTATGATGAAGAGTCACTTCACATGAGACAATTATTGAAAACTAAATTAGTTGACATGGACCTTTCTGTACGTGCATTGAATTGTTTAAAAGCAGCAGAAGTTGATACTTTAGGAGATTTGGTATCATTCAATAAAAATGATTTAATGAAATTCAGAAACTTTGGTAAGAAGTCTTTAACTGAACTAGAAGAATTAGTTAACGTTAAGGGTCTTAATTTCGGAATGGATTTAAGTAAATATAAATTAGATAAAGATTAATTATAACTCCTTTATATTTTGCTCCTTAAAAAAGTTGAAGCAAGATAAAGGTTTAAAACAAGAGTCATGAGACACGGAAAAAAATTCAATCATTTAGGTAGAAAAACTGCGCATAGAAAAGCAATGTTGGCAAATATGGCATGTTCATTAATTGAGCATAAGCGTATTAACACAACTACAGCCAAGGCTAAAGCTTTAAAGCAGTTTATTGAGCCAATGATCACAAAATCTAAAACAGATACAACTCACAACAGACGTGTTGTTTTTTCTAAATTAAGACAGAAAGATGCTGTAGCAGAATTGTTTAGAGAAGTTGCTGCAAAGATAGGTGATCGTCCTGGTGGATATACACGTATCATCAAATTAGGTAACAGACTAGGTGATAACGCTGATATGGCTATGATTGAATTAGTAGATTATAACGAGCTATATAATGCTGGTAAGTCTGCTAAGAAAACAACGCGTAGAAGCAGAAGAGGTGGTAAGAAGGCAACAACGGTTCCACCAGTTGATACTAATGCTTCAAACGAAGAAGAATAAATGTTAATAAGCATTAATAAATATCAAGGGTAAACTTTTTAAGTTTATCCTTTTTTTTTGGATTTTTGCGAAACCTATAATATTAAACTTTTCAATAGAGAAAAATGAAATATAAACAAAGAAAGAAAGCCCTGATTTTACTAGCAGACGGTACAATTTTTTATGGTAAATCAATAGGTAAAGAGGGTTCTGCATTTGGCGAAGTGTGTTTTAATACGGGTACCACAGGATATCAAGAGATTTTTACAGATCCTTCATATTATGGTCAATTGATGGTAACAACAAATGCTCATATTGGTAATTATGGTACGAAGTCTGATGAAGTAGAATCTGATAATATTAAAATTGCTGGTTTAATTTGTAAAAATTTCAGTTTTGAATATTCACGTCCAGGAGCTGATTTATCACTTGAAGAATTCTTCGAAAAATACAATACACTGGCAATTGCAGATGTAGATACAAGAGCTTTGGTTAGTTATATAAGAGATCATGGAGCTATGAACGCCGTGATTACTACTGAAGTTGATAATATTGAAGCCTTAAAGAAACAATTGGCAGAAGTACCATCTATGGTAGGATTGGAATTGGCTTCTAAAGTATCCACTAAAGAACCTTATTATTTTGGAAATGAAAATGCAACTTATAAAATTGCAGCCTTAGATATTGGCATAAAAAAGAACATATTAAGAAATTTAGCCAATAGAGATGCTTATGTAAAGGTGTTCCCGTACAATTCAAAATTTGAAGATTTAGAAGCTTTCAATCCAGACGGTTATTTTTTGTCAAATGGTCCGGGTGATCCAGAACCTTTAGTTGAAGCTCAAGAAGTAGCCAGGGAAATCATTAAAAGGGACAGACCATTATTTGGAATTTGTCTAGGACATCAAGTAATTGCATTAGCCAATGGTATATCGTCTTACAAAATGCATAATGGCCACAGAGGGATTAATCATCCTGTAAAAAATCTAATTACAGGCAAAGGAGAAATTACTTCTCAAAATCATGGGTTTGCTATTAATAGAGCAGAGACAGAGGCTAATCCTAATGTAGAAATCACGCATTTACATTTAAATGATGATACAGTTGCCGGAATTAAAATAAAGGGTAAAAATTGTTTCTCAGTGCAATATCATCCTGAAGCAAGTCCAGGTCCTAACGATTCCGTTTATCTATTCGATCAGTTTATAGAGAATATAAAGAAGGCTTAAATAAGAAAAAACGCAATAAATCAGATGATTATTTGCGTTTTTTTTGATACGAAAACATTATAGTAAATATTAATCGCAAATATGATTTTTGTTCTGTTTTACGCATTAGATTTTCGTAATTTTGAACAAATCAATATTAAAAAAACAAAATAATGAGCATTATAATTAATGTACACGCAAGACAAATTTTAGATTCTAGAGGAAATCCTACGGTTGAGGTTGATGTTGTAACAGAGAGTGGCATAATGGGAAGAGCAGCTGTTCCCTCTGGTGCATCTACTGGTGAGCATGAAGCAGTTGAATTGAGAGATGGTGGTGACACGTATATGGGTAAAGGTGTTTTAAAAGCTGTTGAGAATGTAAATTCTGTGATTGCTCAAGAATTATTAGGGATATCTGTATTTGAACAAAATATGATCGATCAATTGATGATTGAGATTGACGGTACACCAAATAAAGGAAGACTAGGAGCTAACGCAATTTTAGGTGTTTCTTTAGCAGTTGCAAAAGCAGCAGCAAACGAATTGGGTATGCCATTGTATAGATATGTTGGTGGTGTTTCTGCAAACACATTACCATTACCAATGATGAATATCATAAATGGTGGTTCACACAGTGATGCACCAATAGCTTTTCAAGAATTTATGGTTATGCCAGTGAAAGCAAAAAATTTCACACATGCTATGCAAATGGGTACAGAGATTTTCCACAACCTTAAGAAAGTTTTACACGATAGAGGATTAAGTACTGCTGTTGGTGATGAAGGTGGTTTTGCGCCTAATTTGGCAGGTGGTACAGAGGATGCATTAGATACTATTAAAAAGGCTGTTGAAAAGGCTGGCTATAAGTTTGGTGATGAAGTAATGATAGCTCTAGACTGTGCAGCTGCCGAGTTTTATAAAGATGGTAAATATGATTATACCCTTTTTGAAGGAGATAAAGGTGTTGTAAGAACAAGTGCTGAGCAGGCTGAGTATTTAGCAGAATTAGCATCTAAATATCCTATTATTTCTATTGAAGACGGAATGGATGAAAATGATTGGGATGGCTGGAAAGATTTAACAGAAAGAATTGGTGACAGCGTTCAATTAGTTGGTGATGATTTATTTGTAACTAATGTTGAACGATTATCTAGAGGTATAGAAAACGGAATTGCTAATTCAATACTTATTAAAGTAAACCAGATTGGTTCTTTAACTGAGACAATTTCTGCAGTGAATATGGCAAAGAATGCTGGTTATACATGTGTCATGTCTCACAGATCAGGAGAGACAGAAGATAATACTATTGCAGATCTAGCTGTTGCCTTAAATACGGGGCAGATTAAAACTGGTTCAGCTTCTAGAAGTGATCGTATGGCAAAATACAATCAATTACTTCGTATAGAGGAAGAATTAGGTGATGTTGCTTATTTCCCACAAGAAAAGGCCTTTAAGGTGAACTAATTTCAATAATATATATTAGAAAAGGCGACATATACATGTCGCCTTTTTTGTTTAAAATTCTTACAAAATATAGCTAAAATATGTATATTAACGATAAAAAATAACACTTTATCGTTAAAAACTCACTTTTTTCCTTGGTTTTAAGTTTTATAATCCTAACTTTACGCAGCTTAAAATTATTAGTTAAGTTGCCCTTATCTAATTAAACATAAACAACCTACTATGAAACGTACACTACTCACGTTGGTATCATTTGTTATGATATTGCCAGTTATTGCCCAAAATCAGAAGAATGTTTGGGTCAAAAAACAAGAATCAGAACTTTTTCAGAAAACCCAGAATTTGGAGCGGGTTATTATTCCTAATTCTTATAAAGTCTTTTCTTTGAATTTAAATCAATTATCATCTAGTATTGATAATGCACCAAAGAGAATTTCAAGTAGTTTATCGGGGAGTAATACAATTATTCAATTTCCAAATCCTGATGGAACTTTAGAGGATTATAGAGTTCAGAAAACAGAGGTTATGCACCCAGATCTTGCCTCGAGATATCCTAATATTTCGACTTATTTTGGACAGAGTATAAGTAATCCATTACACAAAATATATTTTACGATTACCTCTCAAGGTTTTAGAGGTGTGATTACCGGTGAAAAAACAGTTTATATAGATCCTTATGCTAAAGATGATAGATCAAACTATATTGTTTATAATAGAAAAGATTACACCAGAAGTGCAAACGATAATTGGAGATGTTATGCGGATGAGGTTGAAGATACGGTTGATGAAAGTTTTGATATTGGCCTAATTGATAGAAATATCCAAGATGGTAAACTGAGACGCTATGATCTTGCCATAGCATGTACAAGCGAATATACTGCTTATCATGATGACGGTAATATTGGTAATGGTAATGCAAAAGCTGATGCCTTAGCAGCAATGGTTATAACTGTTGCTCGTGTAAATTCTGTTTATGAACGTGACTTCGCAGTGACATTTCAATTAGTGGCAAATAATGACTTATTAATTTATGAAAATGGGCTTTCGGTTGGAGGTGACCCAGAACCATATGATAATTATAGTGGTAGCCAAATGCTCGGTGTTAATACATCGAATATATCTGGATTAATTGGGACAGGAGGCTATGATATAGGTCATGTATTTAGTACTGGTGGTGGTGGAATTGCAGGGACAAGTCCTTGTGCAACATCATCTAAGGGTAGAGGTGTTACTGGAATTGTAACACCAGAATTTGATCCATTTGATATTGATTATGTTTCTCATGAGATTGGTCACCAATATGGTGCAGGTCATACTTATTATAATGCGTGTTTCGGATCTAAAGTTAGTGATGATTACGAACCTGGAAGTGCGTCAACAATAATGGGTTATGCAGGTATTTGTGCTCCTAATGTACAAGATAATAGTGATGGTTATTTCCATGCAAGGAGTATAGTACAGATGTCTTCATCAATTTTGGCAGATGCATGTGAAACAGAAATTACAATTGCAAATACGCAGCCAACAGCGGATGCAGGTTCAAATTATACTATTCCAATATCAACACCATTTATTTTAGATGCGAGTGGTTCATCAGATCCAGATAGTGGTGATGTATTAACCTACAACTGGGAGCAATACGATAACGATGGTACTTATGCACAACCACCATTATCTACAAACGCTGGAGGCCCAGTGTTTAGAACCAACTTTCCTGTAAGTGATCCAACTAGAACTTTTCCGAACTTAGAAGCAGTTATTAATAATGAAACACCTACATGGGAGGTTCTTCCTAGTGTTGGACGTCAGTTAGATTTTAGATTAACCGTTAGAGATAACTCTACTTTAGGAGGTCAAACAGATCAAGATGATACTATAATAACAGTTTCCGGTTCTGCCGGACCATTTTTAGTGTCTTCGCCAAATATAGGAAGTGAAGTATGGTATGCAGGTGAAACTAAAACTGTAACATGGAATGTAAATAATACAGCGTCTTTATCCGCAAATGTCAATATTTTATTGTCAACTGATGGTGGTTATACTTATCCGGTAACTTTGGCATCAAATACAACTAATGACGGTTCTCATGACATTACAGTACCTGACAATGTCGGCACTACTAATAGAATAAAAATTGAAGCATCTAGTAATATCTTTTTTGATTTATCTAATGCAGATTTTGAAATAAAAGCAGGGACTTTTGAGATAACAGCTAATCAGCCAACTGTATCTATTTGTCAACCAACTGATGCTGTTTTCAATTTAGATTATGCTCCTGCTCCAGGATTTACCGAAAATGTAGTTCTGTCAGCCATTGGTTTGCCTGGTGGTGGAATAGCAACATTTTCTCCGACGTCTATAAGTTCTAATGGAGCTTTCACAATGACAATTTCTAATACAGGTGGTGTTGTTCCTGGTAATTATCCTATTACAGTTCAAGGCGAAGGACAAACAACATTTGTTACAGAGACTTTTGATATTCTGTTAAATGTTTTCGATAATAATATTGGAGAGGTTTCACTGTCTACGCCTTTAAATGGCGCACAGAATCAATCTTCTGATCTATTGTTGTCTTGGAATGCACTTAGTAGTGCATCACAATATGACGTAGAGGTTTCTGATAGTCCTGATTTTTCATCAATTGTTGAATCAACTACTGTTATTAATGAGACGGAATATCAAACAACCAATTTATTAGCAGGAACTATTTACTATTGGAGAGTTAAACCAGAGAATACTTGTTTAGCAGGTGACTTTGGGGAGATATATGTATTCCAAACCGCAAATGATGTTTGTAATACCTATGACAATGAGTATTTTGAAAACGGTGATAATACATGGGAAACAGGTTCTAACAATGCGGTAAGTGCTAGGGTTGATGTACCAGACGATATTGTTGTTAGTGATGTGACCTTTTTTATGGACGCTACCCATAGTGATGTTGGTGACATTAAGATGCAATTTAGTTCTCCAACAGGAATATTTGCAGAAGTTTATAATAGAGACTGTGCTAACGGTAACAACTTTAATGTAACGTTTACTGATACAGGTTCATCATTATCTTGTTCTGGTACTCCGAGGGTAAGTGGTAATGTGTTACCAAGCCAGGCTTTTGCCAGATTTGATGGTTCTAATGGTCAAGGTACCTGGGTATTATTGGCAACAGACAGAACATCCAATTCAGCAGGTGGTACATTCAACCAGTTTAGTGTTACTATTTGTGGTGAATTGCAAATAGTTAATGACGTAACAATTGTAAATAAAACAGATATCACTTTGGATGAAGGCAATTCTACGGTTATAAATTTATCTGAACTCGAAGTGGCGCAACCTGGAGCAACAAATAATGATCTTACTTATATAATAACTCAAGCACCTTCAAATGGTACACTTTTATTAAATGCTGTACCAATTGCAATTGGCAATACGTTCACTCAAACGGATATTCAAAATGGATCATTTTCTTACTCGCATGGTGGTGCTAATACAGATCCTGATAGTTTCAAGTTTTCAGTTGAAGGTAATGCAAGTGCTATACTTGGAAATCAAGAATTCAATTTTAATATTGTTCCAGTTTTGGGTACCGACCAATTTGATAATAGTAATATTATGATTTATCCAAATCCGAATAAGGGAGACTTCAATATAGTATTAAACAGAGATTTTCAAGATGTCAATATACAACTATATGATATTCAAGGTAGAGAAATATATAATAAGAGATATGGTGTTAATTCTAATGTAATAAAGATGAATAGTTTTAACCTTTCTAATGGTGTTTACTTAATTAGAATTAATGCTGATGGATTAATACTAGATAAAAAACTTGTTATAAAGAAATAGAATAGTTTTTGAGTTTATTAAGGCTGAAATCTAATTACAGGTTTCAGCTTTTTTTTGTAATCTAAAATCTGTTAAAACGATTATAATTCCACTAGCGAAATCGTTTGATATTTTGTAATTTTACACTCCTTTTAGAAATAACATTCAATAATAAAAAAAATGTCAGATAAAGCTACACTAGAAATTGATGGTAAGAAGTATGAATTCCCTATAGTGAGAGGAACAGAAAATGAGGTTGCTATCAATGTAAAAACTCTAAGGAATGCCACGGGAGGTCTAATTACACTAGATCCTGGTTATAAGAATACTGGTAGCTGTGAAAGTGGAATTACATTTTTAGATGGTGAAAAAGGCATTTTAAGATACAGAGGATATTCTATTGAGGAACTTGCTGAAAAAGCAGATTTTTTGGAAGTAGCCTACTTGCTAATTTTTGGAGAGCTACCAAACCAAGAACAACTTGATAAATTCCATTCAGATATCAAAGCAAAATCTTTGGTAGATGATGATATCAAAAAAATACTAGATGCATTTCCAAAGTCTGCTCATCCAATGGGAGTATTATCTTCATTGACGAGTGCATTAACAGCTTTTTATCCATCACCAGTAGATGTTAGTTCAGAACAAGCAATGTATGATTCTATCGTTAGGATTTTAGGAAAATTCCCAATTCTTGTTGCTTGGACTATGAGAAAGAAACATGGTCTACCTTTAGAATACGGTGATGACAAACTAGGGTATGTAGAAAATATTCTTAAAATGATGTTTAAAAACCCAAATAGTGATTATGAACAAAATCCTATTTTGGTAAATGCATTGGATAAGCTCTTAATTTTACATGCTGACCATGAGCAGAATTGTTCTACATCAACTGTTAGAATCACAGGTTCTTCTCATGCCGGTTTATTTGTATCTCTTGCATCTGGAATATCTGCATTATGGGGACCGCTACATGGTGGTGCTAACCAGGCAGTATTGGAAATGCTTGAAGCAATAAAAGAAGATGGTGGCGATACTAAGAAGTATATGGCTAAGGCTAAAGATAAAAATGATCCGTTCCGTTTAATGGGCTTCGGTCATAGAGTTTATAAAAATTTCGATCCACGAGCACGTATAATTAAGAAGGCAGCAGATGAGGTTTTAGGGGATTTAGGTGTAGAAGATCCTATTTTAGATATTGCTAAAGGACTCGAGCAAGAGGCCTTAAAAGATCCTTATTTTGTAGATAGAAAGTTGTATCCTAATGTTGACTTTTATTCGGGTATAATATATCGAGCTATGGGAATACCTGTTGAAATGTTCACCGTAATGTTTGCACTTGGTCGTTTGCCAGGTTGGATTGCACAATGGAGAGAAATGAGACTGCGCAAAGAGCCTATTGGTAGACCAAGACAATTATATACTGGTGCAACTTATAGAGAATTTAAAAGTATAGATCAACGCTAATTAAATTATTTAGCAACGGAAGCTTCATACCTCATATGAAGCTTTTTTTTATTTTTGACGCATGTTAAAACTGAATATTCAAAACGAAACATCACGACTAAGAGCTGTTGTTTTAGGTACTGCCGAAAAAAGTGGTCCAATTCCAACACCTGATCAAGCCTACGATCCAAAATCCTTAGAGCATATATTGGCTGGAACATACCCTAAAGAAGAGGATATGGTTAAAGAGATGGATGCCGTTAGCACGGTCTTTGAAAAGTACGACATCAAGGTATATCGTCCTGAGGTGATCGAAAATGTCAACCAGATCTTTGCGCGTGATATCGCTTTGGTTATTGATAATAAGATCATTGACTGCAACATCTTACCAGATCGACAGGAGGAGATTGAGGCCATTCGTTATGTGCTCGACCAGATAGACCGTAGAAACATAATAACCCTGCCTCATGAAGCGCATATAGAAGGTGGCGACGTAATACTCCATAACGACTATATTTTTGTGGGTGTTTATACTAAACCGGATTATAAGGACTTGATAACAGCTCGAACCAATAGTCTCGCCGTAAAGATGCTCAGAGACCATTTTCCGAATAAAACAGTGAAATCTTTTGAGTTACGTAAGAGCAATACAGACCCAAGAAACAATGCCTTACATTTAGATTGCTGTTTCCAACCCGTTGGTAATGGCAAGGCAATTCTTCACAAGAACGGCTTTTTTATAGAAGAGGAATACCAGTGGCTGGTTAACTTCTTTGGTAAGGAAAATGTTTTTGAAATTACCAAGGACGAGATGTACAATATGAAAAGCAACATATTTTCTATTGCTCCAGATGTAGTGATCTCCGAAATTAATTTTGACCGCTTGAACACCTGGTTTGATAAACAAGGTATTACTGTAGAAAAAGTACCTTATGCCGAAGTTGGTAAACAAGGTGGTTTACTACGCTGTTCCACAATGCCTTTAATAAGGGATTAATTATCTATCCTTGTTTTATTAAATACGATTCTATTGAAATAATCAATAGCTTATTTATTTACTCTGTTTTCCAAATCCATAGGTATTTTGGCCTATGAAATCTTGAGGAAATTTGTCATCGCCTTTAAATCCAATTTCTATAGTTCCGCTATCTTCTGGCACGTAATTGGTTTTAAAAATATAGTCCCATAGACTTAAACTTATACCATAATTTACGCCGTGTTTACCTTCTGGTAAATGATATGCATGATGGTATAAATGCATTACTGGATTATTGAAGACATACTTTAAAGGCCCCCAAGTTATCTTAATATTGGAGTGATTGAGATGTCCTATGGCAATAGCGATAAAATGCACAATAAAAGCTTGTTCTGGTTCAAACCCACCAATTAGCATCACACCAAATGTTTTCAGAGGCTTATATAAAATGTTCTCCATCCAATGATATCTTAGATGTGCTGCAAATCCCATTTCTTTTACGCTGTGATGAACCTTGTGAAAATTCCATAAAAACTTGTAACGGTGTAAAAGAACATGTGTAAACCATTGTACAAAATCTAGAATAATAAAGAAAATGAACAATTGAAGTGCAGGAGACCAGTTAGATATGTCTAGAAGGGCAATGCTTTTTGCTGTGATGTTAATTTCGCCAAAAAGCAATCCAATAATCTTATATACACCACTTATGACAATGGAGAACATAAAAAAATTGAAGAACATATAAAATGCATCTAACCAAAAATCTCGTCTAAATATTGATTGATTTTTACGCCAAGGAAATACGATTTCTAACAACCATACAACAAGTGAAATGGCAATCAGTCCCCAAAAATAATTTGTATACCATGGCACCTCAAAAATTATTGATTTCCATGTCCAATCTAATGTGCCATTAAAGGCGTTAACAAAAGCGTCTAAATACTTTTCCATTTTACTTTTTAATTTATTGGATGAAAATCATTTTCGAAGGGGAGCTCATCATATTGACTCCACTCCGTCCACGATCCATCATAGTTCATAACATTTTTGTATCCTAATAATTGAGTTAGTACAAAGGTTGTGTTTGCTGAACGTACACCGCTATGACAATACAAAATTATTGAATCTGTTTTTTTAATATTTAATTTATTGTAAATACTTTCTAATTCTTTTATAGATTTTAGGCGTTTATTACCATGATAATTTATATTATTTGCCCAATCTATGTTTATACTATTCGGTATTCTTCCTGGTTTTTCTGCTCCCTTTTTCTTGTATTTTCCAGAAAACTCATCAGAGTTTCTTGTGTCAATTATCACAGTCTTAGGTTTCAGAGCTTTAAAAACCTGATTTTTAGAAACATAGTATTTCAATTTTGGTTTACTATTTAATCTGAAATTGGTTTTTGTTATTTCCGGAATAGTGGTTGTTATTTTACCATTATTATTAATCCAATCAACTATTCCTCCATTTAACATTCTTACTTTATTATAATTATAATTTTGCAATATCCACCAAAACCTTGCCGCTTCACACATACCATTATCATCATAAATTATAATGGTGTCTCTGTTACTTATACCAAGTTTTCCCAGTAGATCTTCCATTTGTATTCTACTTGCCATCATTCCACCGTATGGATAGTTTTTATCTTCAATATCACTCCTTGAGATGTTCAATGCACCTGCTATATGGCCATTGTCATAATCTTCTTTTTTTCTAAAATCTAATAGTTTAATATTAGAATTGTTGATTATTGATTTTAATTCTGTTGCTTCAATTAGATAATCAACATCTGTCTCTGTAATTGCTTTTACATTGTTATTCTGGCAAGACCAACAGATTACTAATAATAAAATACTATTCTTCCAATTCATACCAATCTACATTGGTTAATATCATTCGTCTACCTTTTGCTATTGGTGGGTAATTTGCTACAAGATAATTGACAATTATTTCTTGATTACCACCCAAATCCCAAAGGTTTTGAGTCTCTTGCATCCATTTGATTGTTGAATTCCAACTATCAGCACTCATTCTATTTTGAGTTACTAATTTTGCCGAGTGGCAATTGGTGCAATTATTAACTACGGTCATTAATCCTTCAGCCTCAATCAATCCTGTTCTTAGGTGAATACCATTTTCTATACGATCAGAATCATCTTCAATAGGAATCGCAACTAAATTGTTTGACTTCTTTTTGAAGCTAAATGCTCCAGGATTATTTACATAATAAATTAGACTACCGCCAGCAATAACAAACAATAAGAACAATACCATTAATAATTGGTATATACTTCTAACTTGTGAATTAAATGAAGGTTCCTTGCCCATTATTTTACTTTAATTGCAATTCGGTGACTCGCATTGTTTAAGTAGCCTTTTGGGTTCCAACCTGGCAAAATCATAGGCTGTGATTTACCATCACTATCTGTTGCCTTTGCCCAAACTTCATAATATCCTGGCTGCGGGAAATATATTTTTGCAGAAAAATGTTGCCATGCTAGTCTATTTGCTGGTTCATCTAATTCGCATTCGTTCCACGTAACTCCAAAATCAATAGAAAATTCCATTTTAGACACTTTCAATTCTCCTGCCCATGCATGGCCTCTTATATTAAGTGCCTTGCCGTCCTTAATTATTGCTCCTGATTTAGGGTAGGTAATTAGTGATTTTACAGGCATAGATTCAATTATACACATATCCTCATCTTTCACCTTAGATCCTGGTGCCACTGGTTTGCAAGGAATGCGATATGCAGTTCCTGTCATTTTAGTGCCATCATGTATTTTATCTCGTATGCTAATTCTATTTACCCATTTTCCAGATACAGAAGCTGGCCAACCACCAGCAACAAGTCTCAAGGGATAACCATGTATAAGAGGAATATCTTCACCGTTCATTTTAAAAGCTAATAACGTTTCTTCTTGTAATGCTTTTGACATAGGACACCCCCTTGAAATTGGTTCTTTATTAGGGTCTCTACTTAAGTGTTTATCTATTGCATGATATCCAATATAAACTGCATTGCTTTTTATACCAGCATCCTTTAAAACATCACCTAGACGAACGCCTGTCCAAGATGCACAATGTACGGCACCAACAGTCCATTGATTCCCTTTGGCAGGAGGATCAAATTCCGACCTACCGTTGCCGCCACACTCAAGGGTTAATTGATATGTGTGTTGATTGAATTTAGATTTTAATTCACTTAACGTGTAAACTTTTTTATTTTTTACGGATTCACCATCAATAGTTAGGGTCCAATTTTTAACATCAATATCTTCTGGAACAAATCCATTATTTCTAACAAACATAGATGAGTTTGGAGTAATCTTATCATCTAATAAATGGGCTTGCGCTTCAATATTCCATGGTTTATTATTAAGCACTACCATATCCTTATGCTTATTAAAAAGCTTGAAAGGATCTGGGTCTTGAAGTGCTATAGGCGTATAACCTTCAATTAAATTAGAACCGAAAACGACTTCCGCACCAATTATTGTTGCCAAGGATGATAAAGTAGTTTTTTTTACAAAATCTCTTCTCTTCAAAACACTGCTTTTAATTCATTCTTCAATTTAACTCTAAAAGATACTTTGAATGTCTGAAATACCATGTAACATAAGTTACATAAAAAAGTCGCCTATAATGGTAAATTGAACAAATTCAAATAAAATTAGATTGAAATGGACAATATTCAAAAGAACTTTGAGACAAGATTTACAGGTTGGGCTTTTATTTTGGCGGCTCTATTATTATGGTTTGGTTGGGCCTTGTCTCCACATCATATAGGAGAATATATTGTTGCCTCGGATTTTGAAGCAATTGGTGAAAGTGTTTGGACTTGGATTTGGATTTATCGGATTCATATATTTGGTTGGGTAACGATGGGAATTTCATTATTCGCCTTGGTAGCGGCAACGGCAAGAAAACCATATAGAGTTGTTATATTGCCTGGTGCGGGAATGGTTATAATTGGAACATTTACCCTGGCTATTGCAAATGCTTACTTCTATAATTTTGGAGCTTGGGGTGTAGGTGAAACTGCAGGAAAAACAGCAATGGAAATTGAAGCATTTGTCAATGATATTTTATACACAAACCAATATGTTACTTGTTTTATAAGATTTGGACGTGTTTTCTCTGGCGTAGGATTGGTATTGCTAGGTTTTGCATTTATAAAATGGAATATGGTCAGCAAATTGTTGGGGTGGTTTACTGCTCTATTAGGTTTAGCAGCTATGGCTGTAATTATGGGTATTCCTGATAATTTTGAAATTTATAAACCATTATTTCAAGTTAAGGTATTGTGGTTGGTTGCAATGGGAGTTGTGATTTTAAAGAATGGAATTAATCTACCAAAGTCTGAAGATTAAATAATGGCTTAGTGAATAATGGAATAATTGATTTTTAAATACTATTATTCTCTATATAGGAAGTAGTTATTTACAAGTTTTATATACTCTTCTTTGGCTTGATCTTCGCTAATATCCTGTATCTGAAACAAGGCATTGGTCTTGAAAGCATTTATTATTGGTTTCCTACTATTAGGTCTGCCATAATCGTTAGTCGCTTTTTTATAATAGGCATATAGGCGTAACAAAAAATCAGCTGGAAAAGGTTCAGTATGACCGTTAACACGATCTACAGCTTCATCAAATTCTATGTCTAATTTTTTTGCAGCCATTACATTTCTGCTATAACGCTCTCGCCACCACGTACTTTTTGATTTAACTCAACTTTCAACTGAGCATCTAAAGGTAAAAATAAATCTACACGCGAACCAAATTTTATGAATCCAGAATCATCTCCTTGAGATACCTTTGTATTTGTTTTAGCATAATTAACTATACGTTTTGCCAATGCTCCAGCAATTTGTCTATATAGTACTTTGCCAATAGTATTATTTTCTAAAACAACAGTTGTTCGTTCATTTTCCTCACTTGCCTTAGGATGCCAAGCGACTAAATATTTGCCTGGATGATATTTAGAAAATATTACATTTCCAGAAATTGGGTAACGAGTTACATGCACATTTAGTGGTGACATGAATACAGATACCTGAATACGTTTGTCATCAAAAAACTCCTTTTCAAATACTTCCTCAATTACCACAACTTTACCATCAACGGGTGACAAGACATGATTTTCATTGAAATGCGTATGTCGTTTGGGATTTCTGAAAAATTGAAGTATTAGTATAAAGAAAATTAATATACCAATCATTAACCCCTTTCTTAACCATTCAATAGTTATAAAACCATCAATTAAAAAAAATAAGCCTACTACAATTACAAGCGTTATAAATACTATTTTATGACCTTCTTTATGAAACATAATTTAAAATTCTAAGGAATAAATAAATAAATGGTGATGCAAAGATAAGACTATCTAGCCGGTCTAATAATCCACCATGACCTGGCATAATTACTCCACTATCTTTTACATCAGCTTGTCGTTTAAATTTAGACTCTATTAAGTCGCCAAAAGTCCCCATAACACTTACAATAATAGCTAAGATGAGCCAGTTTGTTGAAGTTAGGGTTTCAGTATAACTGAAAATAAAAGAACTCGATACACATGCGAAGAAAAGACCGCCCAAAAATCCTTCAACTGTTTTTTTAGGTGATATACGTGGAAACAATTTTTGCTTTCCAAAATTCTTGCCAATTAAATATGCCGCACTATCATTAACCCAAACCAATATAAAACCACCAAGCAATAGAAGAGGAGTAAAACGGTTATTATAGTTTGCAATTAATAGCATGAATATAAACCCACTGGTTAAGTAAAAAGTGGTTAAAATAAATCGTTTGGATTCAAAAAGTGGTATGTTATTTTCCGTGAATAAATCTTTGATTAAAATTAAGTTTACAAAAATTGTCACTACTAGCAAAATCTGAATAACCTCATTACTGACAGACATATTTTCCAATAAACATACATACCAAAATGTAATGTACATCAGTAAAAAAAGGACGTATTGAATGAATGATTTTAGTTTAATGAGTTTACTGAATTCAGCCAAACTAAGAATACCGAAAATAGCCATTACAATTACCAATCCAGTTTGATAGTATAATGAGCCAATCAACAATAAAACATAAATAATTCCAGAAATGGCTCTAATGGATAGCTCTTTCATTATAAATCTTCTAATAGAAGTAAGTATAAGTTTTTCGCACTACTACCATATGTTAAAAAATCTTTATCATCTGCAGCTTTGAAATGTTTGATGGTAGTAATATTTGTAGGAATGCTAGCTTTACTTTTTTCTTTTATACCTTTTAAACCCTCTCCAATATTTTCTACAAATTGGCTAGTGGTAGCATATATAATAAAATCATGAGGTAGTTCTTTTAATTTCTTCTCGGCTATCTGGTTTGATGAAATAAGCAATGACCCATCATCGGAAATCAAATACTCACAAGTTGAAAGGAAAAAAGAGGTTTCAGATATTTTTCTAGATTTATTAAGTTCAAAGCCTTTAAATAAATTCTCAAGGCGCTCATCCAAGATAAAAGCTTTTTTATTATGCCAATCATTTTCACTTAAAATAGAATTAAAGCTATCCTTAATCTCATCCATATTTTCGCAATATAGAAACTTACCGCCATTTGCCTTAAAATTTATCGTAAATCTCTCATCAGCAGGCAACTTGATTTCTGGCATATACTTGCCACGCTCTTCATTTGGTATAGTTTCTTCAGAAGGATCCTTTTTTTTCCCGAAGAGTTTACGAAATAAGCTCATTCAATTGTCGCTATTAATGCTGTAGTTAGTGTATTTATCAAATATAAAAAAACTTAAATTAACATTTAGTCAATTTAAGTTTTTTATAAGATGTAAAGCGTCTCTATTCTTCTTCTTCGGTTAGTTTTTCATCCTTATCATAGGGACGTTTTCCAAAGATTTTCTCGAGATTATCTTTAAATATTACTTCTTTATCTAATAATACTTCAGCAAGCTGAGTCAGTTTGTCCTTATTTGCAGCTAATAAATCTACTGCTCTATCATATTGTTTCTCAATGATATCAGAAATTTCTTTGTCAATTAACTCAGCCGTTTGTTCACTATAAGGTTTAGTGAAACCGTATTCTGATTGACCTGATGAATCATAGTAAGTTAAATTACCTACTTTTTCACTTAAACCATAGATAGTTACCATAGCTCTCGCTTGTTTTGTAACTTTTTCTAAATCACTTAATGCTCCTGTAGATATTTTGCCAAAAATAACCTGCTCAGCTGCTCTACCACCTAAGGCGGCACACATCTCGTCTAACATTTGTTCTGGTCTTACAATAAGGCGCTCTTCTGGCAAATACCATGCAGCACCTAGGGAGCGTCCTCTAGGGACAATGGTTACTTTTACTAATGGAGCTGCATGTTCTAACATCCAACTAACGGTTGCATGTCCTGCTTCATGGAAGGCAACAGCTCGCTTTTCATCTGGAGTAATTATTTTATTTTTCTTTTCTAAACCACCTATAATTCTATCTACGGCATCCAAGAAATCCTGCTTGTTTACAGTTTTGTTACCTTTTCTCGCTGCAATTAATGCGGCCTCATTACATACATTCGCAATATCTGCTCCAGAAAAACCAGGAGTTTGTTTTGCCAAGAAATCGATATCTAAAGAATCATCTTTTACAAGTGGTCTAAGATGAACCTCAAAAATCTCTTTACGCTCTCTTACGTCTGGTAGATCTACATAGATCTGTCTATCAAAACGACCTGCCCTCATCAATGCACTGTCTAACACGTCAGCTCTATTGGTTGCTGCTAATACAATAACATTTGTATTTGTACCAAAACCATCCATTTCTGTTAAGAGCTGATTTAGAGTATTCTCCCTTTCATCATTAGAACCTGAAAAATTGCTTTTACCACGGGCTCTACCAATTGCATCAATTTCATCAATAAATATTATAGAAGGTGATTTCTCCTTTGCTTGTTTAAACAAGTCTCTTACACGAGATGCACCAACACCAACAAACATTTCAACAAAGTCAGAACCTGATAGTGAGAAAAATGGTACCTGTGCTTCACCAGCAACAGCTTTTGCCAATAAGGTTTTTCCTGTTCCCGGAGGTCCAACTAACAATGCACCTTTGGGAATTTTACCACCTAGCGCCGTATATTTTTCTGGGAATTTTAAAAAATCTACAATTTCTTGTACTTCTTCTTTTGCGCCTTCAAGTCCGGCAACATCCTTAAATGAAGTTTTAGTATCGGTTTTTTCATCAAACAGTTTAGCTTTGGATTTACCAATATTAAATATTTGGCCTCCAGCGCCTCCGCCACCACCAGATGACATTCTTCGCATTATAAATATCCAAACACCTATTATGAGTATAAAAGGTAAAAGTGTAAGAAGAAAATCTCCCCAAACATTTTGCTCAGTTTCATATTTAACTTCAGTAATAAGATTATTGTCTTGAATACTTTGTCTAATATCTTTTTCAAAATTCTGAAGATCACCAAATTCAAATTTATAATTAGGAATTGGTGAAACAGAAGGTAAAATTGTTTTTGGTTTTGACTTCTTGTGAATTTCTAGTTGCTGTGCTTCTTTAGTTAAATAAACACGTGCTTCTCTTTTATTCACTATTTCAACTTTTGAAACCTCACCATTATCTAAATACTCTAAAAATTGAGCAGGTGTAGTTTGTGTACCAGTTGAACTTGCAAAACCACCAGAAAATAATTGTATTGATAAGAATACAGCGATTATTACGCCATATACCCAATACGGGCTTACTTTAGGTTTCTTGTTTAAATTTTTATTATCCTTTGCCATTCGTAGCTTTTCTCTTTTTAATAACTTGTTTCAATTTGGGTAGTTTTAGCATCTCCCCAAAGACTTTCTATATCGTAATATTCGCGCACATGCTTTTGAAATACATGTACTACCACGTTTACATAATCCATTAATACCCATTCTGCATTGTCTTCACCTTCAACATGCCATGGCTTATCTCTTAAGGTTTTACTAACTTGTTTTTGGATGGAATTAACTATCGCGTTAACTTGAGTGTTTGAAGTACCTTCACATACTATAAAATAATCGCAAACAGTATTTTCTATTTCTCTTAAATCTAAAATTGTAATTTCTTTACCTTTAACCTCCTCTATACCACCAATTATCGTTGTAATGAGTTGGTCTGCACTAGGTTTTTCTTTCGTCATTAATTTAATTTAAATTTATGCAAAGTTATTATTTTTTTAGTTCTTGTAAGTTGAATTTCTCATAAGAAAACCATAAAATAAAACTCCGGTTGAAATGTATATAATCAAACTTGATGCCATTGACTCTACAAATGCCTATCTAAAGGGAATGACTTTAACGTCGTTGCCCCAAGATTATACTGTTGTTGTATGTGAGCATCAAACCAATGGTAGAGGTCAAATGGGAACAAAATGGGAGACTGAATCTGGTAAGAACCTTACACTTAGTGTGTTTAAGAAAATATCAAAGCTTAAAATTGACCAACAGTTTTATATTAGTATGTGCGTTTCGTTGGCAATAACAGAAGCATTAAGGAAATTCCAAATTCTTCATTTAAGTATAAAATGGCCTAACGACATTTTGTCAGCAAATAAGAAAATATGTGGCATTTTAATCGAAAATATTATAAAGAACAACAATTTGGTTGGTTCAATTATAGGAATAGGGTTAAATATAAATCAGAAATTTTTTCAGAATTTACACCAAGCCTCATCACTTAGTCTTTTAACAGGTGTTATTTATAGTAA
Organism: Winogradskyella sp. A2; assembly: GCF_046762865.1. Lineage (NCBI taxonomy): Bacteria > Pseudomonadati > Bacteroidota > Flavobacteriia > Flavobacteriales > Flavobacteriaceae > Winogradskyella > Winogradskyella sp. A2. The sequence continues at coordinate 74,637 of NZ_JBKQXM010000008.1, read as the reverse complement.
GGATGAAATTCTATCTGAAATACTAAAGCAATTGAAATATCATTTTGACCTACTTGAATCAGATGATCTGCCCTTGATAAAGAATAAATATGAAGCTCAACTATTCAGAATGGATAAACCATCAACCTTCAAATTGAACAATGACGAAATTTTATCAGGTATAATCAAAGGAATAGATACAACAGGGAAATTAATTGTTTGGACGGAAGACGAAATATTGCGAACCTTCGATCTAAAGGAAATTAATTTAATGTATTAAAAGGCTGTTTCCAAATTAGTGGCTAAAGTTTCAATGAATTTACTTATTGGACCTTTAATCATCATTGCCATCATTGCATTGAATTCACCATCAAAGATTAATTGAACCTCACTTTGGTTAATAGAAACTTCCGAAATTTGGCTAGTTAAGGAAAAATCTAATTTACCTCCTGCAGCTCCTAACACAATCTTATTGTGCGGTGTTTCTTCCTTCTTCTTTAATATAATCTCTGGCATTCCCTTTAAAGCAAAAACAAATTTGTCATCTTCCAAAACTTCAAACTTGCTAATGTTTTCTGGCATTAGAGATTCAAAATTTTCAACTTTTGATAAAAAGTTATAAGTTTCTTCAGGTGATTTGTCAAGTGTTACCGTTGGTGATTCTAAATTCATAAATTGTATTTTTACAATAATTACATCAATTTGCGTTCCATTCGCCAGGATTGGCATTCCATTTTGTTAAAATGTCTTGTTGCTTTTGTGTAATATAATTAGTATCAAGGGCCTGTTCTAATAAAGTCTCATAGTTACCAAGTGTATGTAACTGCACATTAGCTTTTTCAAAATTATCTTTTGCAATTTCAAATCCGTAAGAAAAGATACCTACCATGCCTTTAACTATAACTTCTGCCTCTAATAATGCCTTAACCGCATTTAAACTACTTTTACCTGTACTGATTAAATCTTCAACCACAACTACATTTTGTCCTTTTTCAATATAGCCTTCAATTTGATTTTGTCTGCCATGTTTTTTAGCTTCTGGTCTTACGTAAATAAAAGGCAGATTTAAATATTCTGCCACCAGTGCACCGATACCTATTGCTCCAGTAGCAACACCCGCTATTACGTCTGGTTTGCCATAATGTTCTTCAATGTGCTTTGCCATAGTTTCCCTAACATAATTTCTAATTTGAGGGTAAGAAAGAACAATTCTATTATCACAATAAATTGGTGATTTCCAGCCAGAGGCCCAAGTGAATGGGTCATTAGGTTGCAGTTTTATAGCGTTTATCTGTAATAAAACTTCAGCCGTTTTTTTTGCGGTTTCCTTATTAAAAATCATGATGCAAAATTAATCAAATTAAGATGTAATAAAATTTTAAATTTAAATTAATTGCAATTTAAAGTTGAACGGTTAAAAAATTTTATTTTTACCGTACCAAGTAAATAATCATTTTATTAATGTACACTGTTTATGTAGGTAATAAACCTATAATATTGACAACGGAAATAGAGCATGAAACTGATTTCAAATCATTTTTGCTCAAATCAGTAAATATTGGAAAGGTTATTAAAACTCTTAATTCTACAAATTTAAAGGGAGTTCACTTAGTTCATAAAAATCCAGATAAACTTTTACCAAGTTTTCTCAAGTTGTTGCCTAATGTTGTTGCTGGTGGCGGCAAAGTATATAATGCTAATAATGAGATCTTATTTATTTATCGTAATAACAAGTGGGATTTGCCAAAGGGTAAAATTGAGGGTAAAGAATCAATTCGGGAAACTGCAATAAGAGAAGTTGAGGAAGAAACGGGTGTCGAGGCATTAAAAATTACTAAGGAATTAGCTACCACTTATCATATTTTTAAACGAAATGGTAGGCACAAAATAAAGATTACCTATTGGTTTGAAATGAAAACTAAGTTTAACGGTAAATTATTTCCACAAGAAAAAGAAGGTATAACAAAAGTGAAATGGCTCAATGACGATGATTCTCAAAAAGCATTGAGAAATAGCTATGCTAACATCAAAATCTTAGTTTAAACCAATAATCCTTATTTTTTAGCATTTTATCTGATTTCTTGTTAATAAATCTTAAAATTTTATGCCAGTAAATAATTGAAATTGCATTTTGTTTAACTTTATAACATAAAACGTTAAACAAAATAAGCAATGAGAAACAAGTTACTTTTCCAGACCCCAAATCTGAAAACTAACCTATTTGTTTTAATGTTGAGTTTGTTCATTTCTAGTTTTGCTCAAACAGATTCTAGGTGGTGTGGTAGCATCGAGAATTTTGAGTTTACAAATGGACAAGAATCAATAGCAATTGAAGACTATGGCACTTATGATCTTAGTGAAATACCTGATGGTTTTTATTTGAACTCTATTATTCATGGGTATTCCCAAAGTTTACGTTACAAAATTACTAATTTAGACACTGATGAAAATTATCAGATTGTCGAGAACCTATTACCATACACATTTCCTGCGGGAAATAACGAATGGAATTTAGGTACTGGAACATTTAGGGTTAAGGCAACCTTACATGCATTTGATCATGGCTTAGGCTGGTCTTGTGATACCGATTATATCATTTTTACTATTACTGACAATGAGCCTTGCCTTGCAGACGCAGGCACATTGACAGCAACGGAGACACAGGTATGTTCAACAGGAGAGGTAATGATATCGGCACATGCCAATGGAGATGCAGTGGTACCGGCTGATTATTCGGTATTGTATGTATTGACCCAAGGTGAAGGCCTTGTGATCCAGCAAGTGAGCACAGAGGCAC
>NZ_JBKQXM010000008.1:0-71764 GCF_046762865.1 Winogradskyella sp. A2 | reverse complement strand
AGGCTTTGATGTCAATGGATTATTGGTACAAGGAGGAGGCGACTTGTGTGCATCTCTTGATGTGGCAGGAGCACCAGTGCATGTGGATGAAGAAGTTGAAGCGTGTACAGCTTATTCTGGTTTAATGCATAACTACAGCCCTATAAGTTGTTTGTCATCTCAAAACGTTGCCACGATTAGTGCAACACAATTTGTACCTCCTGTTATTCCACCTGGTTATGAACAACTATTTGTATTAACAAATGCCTTTAACTTAACCATCTTGGATGTGTCTGTTATACCTGAGTTCGAAGTAGATCATGTAGGTTTTTATAGAATACATAGTTTAGTTTACAATCCAGATACTTTAGATTTAGGTATTGTTGAATTTGGAACTACAACTGCATTTGATGTATTGCCATTATTGCAACAAGGTGGAGGTGATATTTGCGCCTCATTAGATGTAAGGGGTTCTGTTTCGGTTGTGTTACCTAGATTCTTCTGTCATATTTTTGCAAATATTAGTTTTGGTAAGGACATAAATAATGATAAAGATGTTGTTAATTCTTGGATAAACCAATATGATAATTATAATGACTTTGAGAAAGATATGCTAAATGAGTTAACAGCTACTTCTGTATATCCTAATCCAGTGAAACAAGATTTGAATATTAATACATTTATACTTGAAGATGAAATAGTTAATTATACAATTATTGATATGCAAGGTAGACTATTAAAACATGGAGTTATCACAACATTATCTAATGATACATATCAATTAGATATGAGTAATCTAAGCAATGGAACTTATATTGTTCAACTAAATTCAGAGTTTAGAAACTTCACCACTAAAGTTCAAGTACAACGTTAAATCATTTGTACTAACAATAGCTTTAAAGCCACCAGATTCTGGTGGCTTTTTAGTTTATTAATTCAAAATTCGATATACTGGATACTGCATGTGTGACTCCTCGTAATTACTACTTTGTTTGTGTATCCAATCTAATTGAGCATACCAATTGTTTGCAAATTCTTTATCATATGTTTTTCTGAGATTAAAATCAATCTGAAGTTTTGGATTAGCTCTTAAAATTAATTTTGCTTTGTCTTCCCAAACGTATGGTGAAAACCCTTCTTTTTGCTGTAAAATTGTATCAAAAAAATTCCAATTGAAGAAAGAATCAACGCCAGTAGGCTCTAAGGTTTCAACGAGATATCTTATTGATGGCTGTTCGGTATTAATGATGTAATCACCCTTTCTAAACTTTATATCCTTTAAAGAGGATTTAACTTTGGTTGCATAGTGTGAATAGTGCCCTTCATATGGTGATTTTCGGGTTTTGTAATCATCAATTTTATACGATTCAACTTTAATAATTGTGTCATTTTCTAATAGAGAATATTCTACATCATTTAATTTTATCAACTCAATAACATTGTGCCAACCCTGAGGAATTACATATGCTTGTGGTATGACAATTTCTGAAGTAGATTTATAATAGTTTCGATACTTTACAGGTTTAATAAAGGGCTTTGTTCTATCATATTTTAGACGTTGCCCACCAGTAAAATCACTAGTAATCATCTTACCTTCATAACCTTTAAAATTTAGAGTTGAAATTTTTGTAGTATCAACGGTCCAGGTAATTGGATAGGCCATACCTTTAGACCATGTTTTAGATTGTTTATTTCTAAGTTCTCTAATTTCATTGCCTTGTTCTTCAATAAGTACTATCATACTAGCCATTAACTCGTAGGTCCCCTCAACACGTTGCTTGTAAGGTTTTAACATGTGGGTTTCAACCATCATGCCTAGAGTATTAAATAATGTTGTGTAGCCAGTAGAATAGCGCGGTGAATCCATAAATTGTGAAAATCCGGATTCAGGTGTTCTGTTAAATACATTGACATAAGGTGTGATGTCCCATGATTTATCTTTTAATTTTTGTTCTAAAATAGGCATCATTTTATTGTTGATATATTCACCTAAAACACCTCCTAATTTGTTATGTTGTGTAAATAGATGGGTTAAGGCATATTGATAGTCAGCACCATTACTCACATGATTATCAATAAAAACGTCTGGTTTTACAAGGTGAAATATCTTAGCAAAAGTTTTAGCGTTTTTACTATCGGATTTAATGAAATCTCTATTTAAATCATAATTACGGGCATTACCTCTAAAACCATATTCCATTGGCCCATTTTGGTTAGTTCGTGTGCCAGTATTTCTATTTAAACTGCCACCCACATTGTATATTGGGATTGTGACTAAGATGGTGTTTTCTGGGGCTTCGATTTTGCCTTGAACAATATCTCTATAAAGCATCATTGTAGCATCAATACCATCTGACTCACCAGGATGAATACCATTGTTTATTAATAAGATTCTATTTGTGTCTCTTAATTTGTCAAATTTATCACCAGTACCATTTGTGTTAAGTGTAACAATATGTAATGGCTTCCCTGAATCCGTTTCTCCAATAGGTTTAATTGTAATTTCATTGAAAGATTCTGCTAAGTCTGAATAGAATTTTATAGTCTGCTCATAAGTAGCAGTTTCCAGGCTTTTACTTTCTTCAAATACGGTTATAAAATTTTGTGATTTATCGTTATTGGATTTGTCTGAACATGATAACATGATTAGACATAATAATAGAATTTTTTTCATGTTTGATATTTGAAAAAAGTTAAACTTTTCATTATCAAACATAAAGATTTTAAGGCACAAAAACTTATTTAAAACTAATTTTCAAACCATAAAAAAGATTAATTTTGCTTCACTCTCAATAAACTATTAATGCAACAGACTACAGATACAATTTTAATGGTAAGGCCTATTAATTTTAGGAAGAACGAGCAGACTGCTGTAAATAACTATTTTCAAGAGGATATCGCATTAAAAAATGCTGAAATTAATTTGCAGGCTCAACAAGAATTTGATGTATTTGTTAATAAATTGAAGGCTGTAGGTATTAATGTAATTGTTGTGGACGATGATGCACTTATGGATACTCCAGATTCTATCTTTCCTAATAATTGGGTTAGTTTTCACAGTAATGGAGATGTTGCTATTTACCCAATGTTTGCCGAAAACAGAAGACTTGAAAGGAGAGAGGAAATTTTTATTCGATTAGAAGAGGAGGGTTTTAAGATTGAGAATATTGTTGACTATACATCTGCTGAGGAGGAAGGAATATTTTTGGAAGGAACCGGTAGTATTTTGTTAGACAGGGTTAACAAGAAAGCATATTGTGCGTTATCGCCGAGGGCAGATGAGGAATTATTTATTGAGTTTTGTGAAGATTTTGAATATTTCCCAGTAGTTTTTACGGCAAATCAAACGGTAAATGAAGAACGATTACCAATCTATCATACAAATGTAATGATGTGTTTGGCCGAAAATTTTGCTGTTATTTGCTTAGATGCCATTGATGATAAAAAGGAGAGAAAGAATGTTATTAAGCATTTAAAACAAGATGGTAAAGAAGTTATTTCAATAACCGAGGCCCAAATGCATCAATTTGCGGGAAATATGTTGCAATTAAGTGGACATAATAACCATCGTTATTTGGTTATGAGTGGTGCAGCACACAAAAGTCTTACTCAAGATCAGATTGCTAAAATCGAAAGGCATTGCTCAATTATTTCAAGTACTTTGGATACAATTGAAACATGTGGTGGAGGAAGCGCAAGATGTATGATGGCTGAAGTATTTTTACCTAAACACTAATCTAATTTATTGAAAATATAGCCACCTTTTTCTGCACCCCAAATGTGTTTTCCATCCACATCAAAACCACGATCCCAAGAAATAATTTTATCCTCTAATATTTCTACTTCACTTTGAGCATAGGATGCTCCTCTTAATGAACTTGCACAAGAATTATCTCTTGTCTTACCCATAAAATGATTAGAGTCAACACGTTTTAAAATAACTTCACAGCCATTTTTTAAATTGATATCCGTAATGGAAATAGAGTCAAACGCTTTAGGGTTTTTCCATTTACCTATCCAAAGTGAATCCGTATTTAAAGTATATACTGCTGAGCTAAATGTACTGTCATTCAATCTTTGAACTTGGTATATTCTTTGACGATAAGGTTTGTTTTGCATACTGTATAGAGCTTGCTCAACATAAAGAAAGTTGCCATCATCTTCCCAAATAGGATACATGTGCAATGAAATATTAAAATATGTGGAATCTACTTGTGATTGAATTTCTGAGCTAAATGAACCTTGCATTATTGCAAACAACTCGCTTAATTCGTTATCAGTTTCAGGTTCTTTTTGATTATTGTTTTTGCAACTCAATAAAAGAACTAGTATGGAAAATATGCCAATGTAATATCTCATAAGATATAATAAGAATTCCTTAAATATAAATAAAAAGTTAGGCTGAAGGAGCTTGTTTTGGTAATTCAATGAAGAATTTACTACCAACATTAAGGGTGCTTTCAACCCAAATTCTACCATTATTTAGTTCTACTAAATCCTTAGCTATGGTAAGGCCTAATCCAGTACCCTTTTCATTTTTAGTACCAATAGTCGTGAAGTTTTTATTGGCTTTAAATAGTTTGTCTAGGTTCTCTCTAGATATGCCAACACCAGTATCTTCTACACAGATGAGTGCTTTACCATTAACGTCCTGATTAGAGACAGTAATTACATCCCCTGTTCTACTAAATTTTACAGCATTGGTTATTAAATTTTGAATTACGATTTCGATCATACTTCTGTCCGCATAAACAAAATCTCTTTGCGATTCATCAATTAGTACAATTCGTTTATCTTCTAATTTTTGTTCTACCAGAGCTATTTTATTTTGAAAAACTTCTTGGATGTTAAAATGTTCTTGTTTTGGTTCTAAATTCTGAAGCTGTGATTTAGACCAATTCAATAAATTGAAAAGAAGAGCAGATGCATTATTAGCATTTTCACTTAACTCAGGTATAAGATCATTAAACTCTTCTCTTGAAATACTGTCTTCTTTTAGTAAGTCTAGAAATGCTTTAATTGAAGATATTGAGTCTTTTAAATCATGAGATACAATTGAGAATAATTTATCTTTAACTTGATTAACTTCTTCCAAATGATGTGTTTGCTCTAGGATAGCATCATTTCTTATTTTCTCAAGTTCTAATTCTTCTTTTTGTTTATTAACTTTCTTTTTATAACCACTTAATTTTATGAGGCTATAAATTAAAAACAATGAAACTAATAATAAAGCAAGAATGCCTCCATATAAGTATAGAGGATTCTTGCTTAACCAATTGTTATTACCATCATCTTTACTGATGGAATTTGAGCTATCAACAAATGGATCATTATCTTCAAGATCTAAAGACTCTACTTCTGTTGGATAAACAGGTTGTTCAACTTTAGTAAGTTCTTCCTTTAAATCGTAATATTTGTTCTGCCAGAAAAATGCGTTTTGGAAATACCCTCTCGTCGAATCTAATGCAATATGAAGTTTGTAATTTTCTAATAATTCCGTTTTATTGTCAATTTTCTGAGCAATACTATAAGCTTCGTTGAGTTGTAACTCTGCAAGTTTTACTTTTTTACGCTGTAAGTTTAAATTTCCAATAGCATTTAATGCTCTTAGCAGTCCCTCTTCATTTCCTTGCTTGCGATTGTATTTTAATCCTTCTACCAGAAGATCAGAAGCCTTGTCAAATTCTTTAAATTTTAAATATTCACTACCTAGTTTTGGTAATATTTCTCCTCTTAATTCCTCATCCGAATCAGGCAAAATTAAATCTAAAACTTTCTCGTAATATTCTATGGCCTTACGATGTTCTTTCCTTAATGAGTATAAATCTGCAATATTTTTGGTTGAATTTTTTATACCATCAAAATCATCAATTTGCTTTCGTACTGCAAGCGCTTTAAAATTAAAATCAATTGCTTTATCAATTTGATTTGTTTTATAATAAGCCTCAGCTAAATTATTATAGGCAGTACTCAATTCACCCTTTAAACCTTTTTCCTCAAAAATATCAATTGCAGAAAGTGAATTCTTCAATCCAACTGCATAGTTGCCTCTTTTTATTTCTATTAGTCCAATGCTATTACTAACCTTTGCGACACCTAAGGAATCCCTTATGCTCAAAAAATATTGACGTGACTTATTGTAGTTGTCAATGGCATTAAAATAATCATTTCGTTGTGTATATATAAGTGCTCTGTAGTAACTGCTTTCGGCTAGGCCTTTCAAATAGTTTAATTCTTCGGCAAGTTTAGTAGTTTGGTTAACATACAACAAAGCTTTTTTATAATCTTCAATGTTGAATAATTCATTGATAAGTTCAATTGACAAATCAACCTTGGTAGAATCTTGGTTTTGATATGCCAACTTTACGGTAAGATTATCTATTCTCTCATTTTGGGTAAAACCTGCAAATGAGACAATACAAAACAACAATGTAAGTGACCACCTCATACTGAAAAGGTGTTACAGCAAATTGCATTGTTTTGGGTTGAATAACATTTATAAGGGAATACAAAATGTAAGTTAACGCAAAACAAAAACAACCTAGTTAGTGTTTGATCCTTAAGCCTCATCAAAGTTTGGGACGTTTGTTAATAGCCTATCAAAAATGCATCAATGTGTCCGAAAACACTAATTATCGGGATTTAATACCAATATATTAGATAAAAGGACAGATGAAATTCACTAAAAAAAAGCTAAATCGACCAACGGTAAAAAACATAGAAAAACTACCTTTTTACCGACGAAATGCACTTTTTGTTTAAGTTCTTATTATACAGTTAGTTAAGCTTTATGTAGGCTAGGTTATAATCTTTTTTTTATTCTGGATATAAAACAAAAAATCACACAATTTCTTGTCCAAATTTATAAGATTGCCATCATTTTCTAGAATTCCAAATTCTCAACTTCAATAAGATTTATTTTCAATATTTAAAGAAACAAGAACAAGTATGCCTCTTAGTAGGTCTTTTTGTCTTTGTATGCTAAGAAGTTGTTTTATCAGTTAAAGTTATCAAATTATAAGGTCCTAATCCTATAAATCAATTAATCTGCTATCTTTGCAGGCGTTTAGAAATACAATATTAAACTTAAAATGAACCTTCAGGAAACTCTCGAAATACATATTAAAGAGGCAATTGCAAAGTTGTTTCAAGCTGAATTGACTTCTGTTGAATTTCAATCGACACGGAAAGAGTTTGCTGGTGACATTACGGTCGTAGTCTTCCCAATGCTACGAGTTGTAAAAGGTAATCCGGCAGTTATTGGTGAGCAATTAGGTGCTTATTTGAAATCAAATATGGATCTAGTTAAGGATTTTAACGTTGTTAAAGGTTTTCTGAACCTTGAAATTGATGATTCATACTATCTAGATTTCTTAAATTCAATAAAGGATAAAGATAATTATGGTTTTGTTGATAGGTTAGATGAAGGAGCTGTAATGGTAGAATATTCTTCACCAAATACAAACAAGCCTTTGCATCTTGGACATGTTAGAAATGTGTTATTAGGATACAGTGTTTCAGAAATATTAAAAGCCTCTGGGAAAAAAGTATATAAGACCCAAATTATCAATGATAGAGGAATTCATATTTGTAAGAGTATGTTAGCTTGGAAACGCTTTGGTAATGGACAAACACCTCAGTCTACAGGTTTAAAAGGAGATAAGCTAGTAGGTAATTTTTATGTGGAATTTAATAAAGCCTATAAAGCACAAATATCAGAATTAGTAAATCAAGGTCAGTCCGAAGATGATGCTAAGAAAAATGCCCCAATTTTATTGGAAGCTCAGGATATGTTGCGTAAATGGGAAGCTGGAGACGAACAGGTGGTGTCATTATGGAAAACGATGAATCAATGGGTTTATACTGGTTTTGAAGAAACCTATAAGGCAATAGGCGTAGATTTTGATGCCTATTACTACGAAAGTGATACTTATCTGTTAGGTAAGGAATTCATTGCCGAAGGTTTAAAAACAGGTGTGTTTTTTAAGAAAGAAGATGGTTCGGTTTGGTGTGATTTGACGGAAGATGGCTTAGATGAAAAAATTGTATTGAGAAGCGATGGTACTGCCGTTTATATGACCCAAGATATAGGTACCGCAATTCAGCGTTTAAAAGACTATCCTGATGTTGGTGGTATGGTATATACAGTTGGTAATGAACAAGATTATCATTTTAAAGTATTATTCTTAATCTTAAAAAAGCTTGGCTTTGATTGGGCAAAGAATTTATATCATTTAAGCTATGGAATGGTGGATTTGCCGAGTGGAAAGATGAAGAGTAGGGAAGGAACTGTAGTTGATGCAGATGACTTAATACAGGAAATGGCAGAGACTGCTGAAGAGATTTCTAAAGAACTAGGAAAGCTTGATGATTATAATGAAGATGAAAAGAAAGTGTTGTATAAAACGATAGGTCTAGGAGCTTTAAAATATTATATTTTAAAAGTAGATCCAAAGAAAAGAATCTTATTCGATCCAAAGGAGTCAATAGATTTTCAAGGAAATACAGGTCCCTTTATTCAATATACCTATGCGAGAATTCAATCTATTTTACGAAAGTCTGAGGACATAAGAAAAGCAGAATTATCAGATATTATACTTCATGATAAAGAGAAGCAACTATTAAAACAATTAGAGTTGTTCCCTGAGGTAATTCAAAATGCCGCATCACAGCACAGTCCGGCTTTGGTGGCAAATTATTCATATGATTTGGTTAAGGATTTTAATTCTTTCTATCAGAATGTGTCAATTCTTGGTGCTGATACAGAATCGGAAAGAACCTTTAGAGTAACCTTATCTAAAACTGTTGGTCAAACTATAAAAAATGCATTCAGAATACTTGGGATAGATGTTCCTGAGCGAATGTAGTTCTTTTTTAGCATTGCTCACAATCAATATTTTAACCATTTTTTGGCTAAAAAAATGCCACGATATTCGTATCTTTACTAATGGCTTTTGGTTTAAATCCATAGTATTGTTTAATTTAAAATACGCAGTTATGGAAAGGTTAAATTTTAATAACAAGTTGAGCATTATCTGTATTGGATTGATGTTGTTTTTATTATCTCCAAGCTTTGCTCAAAACACATATTCCGAATATAAAGGAAAAATAGTTGATGCAAGAAATAACAGGGCTTTAGAGTATGTTAGCCTAAATGTGTTGGAAACTAATATAAGTACAATAACAAACTCAGAAGGAGAATTTTTATTAAAGGTTCCTGAAGCTTTTAAAGATTCTAAAGTAGTAGTCTCGCTCTTGGGTTACACAAAAAAGGTATTAAACCTTGCTGATCTTTCAGAAAACACATCCTTGATAAAATTGGAAGAAGCTTATACAGAACTAAAAGAAGTTAATGTTTCGGCTTTCAAAGATGCTGACAAATTAGTGAGAAAGGTTTTTGCTGAGAAAAGTAAAACCATACAAAATCAGTCTGTTTATATGACGGCCTTCTATAGAGAAACTATTAAGCGTCGTAATAGAAATGTGTCTTTAACTGAAGCTGTAGTAAACATTTTAAAGCAACCTTATACTTCAGCAAATAAAGATGCGGTGAAATTAGGAAAGGCACGAAAGAGTACAGATTATAAGCGCTTAGATACGGTTAGTGTAAAATTACAAGGTGGTCCCTTCTCAACACTTTACTTGGACATTATGAAATATCCTGAGTATATATTTACTGAAGAGACTTTAGATACTTACAGATTTTCTTTCGACCAACCAACAACAGTGAACAATAGGAATGTTTATGTAGTTGATTTTAAACCAAGAAATAAAACATTAGATTTAAGTTACTATGGTAAGTTATATGTTGATGTAAAGACTTTAGCATTGGTGAGTGCTAAATATTCATTGGATGTAAGCAATAAAAGTAAATCAAGAAATCTTTTAGTTAAGAGAAAACCAAGAGATATTGTTGTTTATCCTTTAGAAGCTAATTACAAAGTAGATTATAAACAAAACGGTGGCAAGTGGTATTATAGTTATTCTAATCTTAGTTTAAAATTTAAAGTCAATAAAAAGCGCGAAATTTTTAATAAAGTCTACACTTTATCTAGCGAAATGGCTATAACAGACTGGGAGATAAATACCGATGATATTAGAATAAAAGGTAAGGACAGATTACGTCCATCAGTAATAATTACAGATGCCATATCAGGATTTTCAGATCCTGATTTCTGGGGTGAATACAATCTCATAGAGCCAGACAAATCGATAGAATCGGCTATTGAGAAAATTAGAAAAAACATTAGAAAAGAACAAGAAAAGACTAGCTTGCCTTAGTTGTATTTGCCTTTGCTGGATAGAGCTTGTTTTATATGAGCCAAATGATGGTTGCTATGCCATGCATAGACACCTATGGTTTCTTCTATTGTATATATTTTACCATTTTCAGGATGAATGAATTCTCGTTTTAGTTCTTCTTCACTAAGACTATTTAAAAGTATGCCAAGTTTATTGTGCACACCAATTAGAATTGAGATTGCATCATTTAAAGGTTCTTGGTAGTCTGATAGTAATGCGAATCTGTCTTCAAAATATGGTCTTATTGTAGGTTTATCTTCCGTTAATGCTAGTTTAAATCTTGTGATACTGTTGATATGACTATCTGCACAATGATGAACTACTTGCCTAATGGTCCAACCATTTGGTCTGTATTTATAATTTAATTCCTTATCGCTTAAATCTTTTGTTATTGTATTTATACCATTTGGTAATTCCTTAATTGAAGTAATCCAATTTTCTAAATGATTAGTAGTTATTTCTTGTGGTTTTTCAAATTCACCAATAGGAAATTTCAAGTTGTGTAATTCTTGTTCTGTCATAATTAATTTTATTCTGTTGATTCCTTATAATTAAATCTATAGGTGTATCCAATACTAAGTTCTGTAAAATCAGCTTGGCCTAAATTAGCATTAATATGTGCTCCCACGAAAAGGTTGTGTTTCGGCGCCTTATTAGTTGACCATAAATAGTACTTAAGTCCCATTCTAGAAGATACTGTTCTTTTAATTTCGTAGTACCAGTCTAATTCACCAAGTACAACGAAGGTTTCACCATTGTTATTTTCGAATGTATAACCTTGGTTAAGTTGCCAATCAATTTTATAAAATGGTTTGTAAATATTCAATCCAATGTCAAATTCAAACCCGACATGCCCTAATAATAATTCTGAAGTAGCAAAGAGTCCAAAATTGGTGGCATAACCGAACGGGTTATCCTTAAAATGTGGAAGTTGTTCTTCAATTAAGGAACCATCGTTATTTATATAATCATAATAATGTTCATAAAAGCGATAATAAAATCCACCTCCAAATTTAAAGGTATTGTTTATTATTTTGCCAGCATTCATTGCAAATGAGTACACTTCTTTTTTAGTGTTAAATTCTTCAGAAAGGACGTTTTGGCCCAATCCTACTCTCCATGTTAGATAATTTTGAGATTTGGATTTAAAATTGTGCATTTCATTATTATGGACCTGTTTTTTATTTGAATCAAATTTAGCTGAAATACTTGCTAGTAAAGAGTTAAGTCCTTGGTTAGGTAGACGTGTATGTCCATTAGAGTGATGTAAATAACCTAAACCAAAACGATAAGTAATTTTGTTTTTTTTATACAAGTCATAGTAGAGGAAAGACTTAAAAGACCAATTAAAGTCAGTAGTAATAGCTCTATTAAACGGATTGTCAATTTCATTAAATTGAGTGTTTGTGTAGGAAACACCAAAGCCAACATGAACATTTAAATTTGGTATTCGTTTTTTTAAAATTGAAAATTCAATAAATGGTAAAAGTGAAATTGCTTGACCAACTTTTTCAGAATTTCCGAAATCTGTATATCCAAGACTTAGTCCGGTTTTAGGGTAATTTAATCTAGCTGCCCATTCTTTGTTTTGATTGAAGTTATAATAACCTAAGCTTAAGAATAGATTTTTCTGAAGATTGGTCTCTGGAAAATCTGTATTGGCCTCCATTGTTTTACCAAGCATTAATTCTAGAATAAAAAATGATGTTTCCTCATCTAGGTTAGCATCAGATTGACATTGTATGCTCATGGCATAGCTCAGCATGAGGTAAACTATAAAAAACTTGTAAGACGATTTAATAAGAATTGATTTAGTTGGTTGAGGATAAAATTAACAACTAAAATCTTATTCTTAGGCTTAAATTAGGTGTAAATTTTAAAGAGCGATTGTCAATTTGAATGATTTGCTCATCAGAATCGAAGGTGTAAAAACGATTAATAATATTGGTTTGATCAAACAAATTCCAAATGGAAGCTCCAACTTCTGCTTTGATATTATTTTTCAATTTAAAATTATAAATAGCTGATATATCTGTTCTAAAATAGTTGCTGATTCTAGCACTATTGGGAGCTTTGTATTCTATTGTACTGTTTGTATCATCTTGTGTTTCACTTGGCTGAGTATATGGTCTACCAGAATGCCAATTAATACCTAATCCTATTTTAAAATTTTCAATATCATAAGTCAAAGATGCGTTTGCGGTATGTGTTAAATCTAGGGTGTTAGGAAATGGGTCTTCACCATTCAAATTTCTAAAGGTATAGTCATTTTTACTGTAAGAGTAACTTAGCCAAGTACTTAAATCATCAAACCTCTTGTTAATTAACAAATCTACTCCTTTGATGGTATATGAACCAATGTCATTTACAAATTGAAATTGATTCTGAAAACCTTGACTTTTAGCAGTGATATTATCTACAAATTTATAATAAGCTTCTGCTGAAATCAATAAATCATTCTTATCATAACTTAAGCCTATAGATGCCTGTTGACTTGTAATTAATGGTACGTCAGAGCCATTTGCAAGTTGCCAGCGTCTCTTTTCTATACCAAAGAAATCTTGTTGTAAGTCTATGATTTGAGTTATGGATTGGCTTTTTAATTCTGCAAGTATTTCTAACCTAAAAAAGTCAAAAAACTTCTGGTTAAATGTAATTCGTGGTTCCATTAAAACTTCCGATAATTTGTCAAAATAGCTCATTCTAGCACCAAAGCGTATAGAACTGTTTTTGGATATAGAATTCCATTCTACTTCACCAAATATGGCATGTGTTCTTATTACCTCTTTAATTAAACTTGAAAAAACAGGATTTGTAACATCTTCAAAATTGGTAACACCAACTTCATTAAATTGATAACCACTATTTATTATTACATTATTACTAACCGTTTTTGAGAGGTCAATTCTTATACCTGAATCTTCAACTTTATTTTCTTGTATTAATTGCTGATTATTGGTAATATCAATATTGGTTGCTTCTAGGTCATAGTTTGAATAATAGGCTAGTACAGACGTTTCTAAACTACTGTTCCATATTTTAGAATATTTTATGCTCGCTCCAAAACTGTTTTGATACAAATCACTTTTACTTTCTTGAAAACTATTCTGGCTAGTTGTGTATACCTGATTGTAATCCAAATCATTATAGATATTTAAAAAGTTGACTCTTAGTTTAGAGGTGTCATTAATATCATATAGGAATTTTATGTTAATATCGTGAAATACAAACTTTTCGTCTAGTTCAAGTTGCGTGTTAGTATTGTTAGAGGCGTTTAACTCAGAATCTCTAAATATTCTATCAAAGTATGAATCATATGTTAATGTGGCAAAGACATCTGTAAATGAACGTCTTGCAGAGAGTTGTAACTCAGTTTTTTTTGATAATGGTATTTTTGCAAAACCATCAGCACTAATTAGATTAGAACCGATACCAGCTTCAAATTTATCGTCTATCTCATCTGAATTATTAATGGAAATAATACTTGATACACCATTGCCAAACCTGGCACTTGTACCGTTTTTTGAAATATTGACCTCATCGCTTAAATAAGGATTAAATGCAGATATTAATCCAAAGAAATGACCACTCTGGTACATTCTTATACCTTCATATAAAATTAAATTTTGGTCATTTGTTCCTCCTCTAACATTTAGATTTGAGATTCTTTCATCTACACTTACTACTCCAGGTAATTTTTGTACTATTTGCAATACATCTGGCTCAATTAAACCTGGTAATATTTTAAATGCTTTAGTGTTTGCTTTTATCGCTCCATTACTAGTTTTGGAAATACCTTTAGTAAGGTAGTTTTTTATGACAACCTCTTCTAGTCGTTGTACGATAAAATTATCAGTCTTAGGCTTAGGTGAAATTGTAATAAAACGATTACTGAGTATTTTAAAATCTAGATTTGTAGACATTCTTAGTTCTCTGAGAGCCTGCCTTAAAGTTAAATCTGTATTGAGTTGGGGTACTGTAATTCCTTCAATACTCTTGGGTTCATAAGAGAATTTTACCTCAAATTTATCTTCAAGATCCATCAAAACTGCTACCAAGGGAAGCTGGTCATCCTTCTCACTTTGACAATAGCTAAAGCTACAGAAGGTGATAAAAAAAAGATAAAAAACTATACAATGAAATAGTTTACTCACGTCTTAGTACAATAGATGAACCTGATTTACTGTAATCTAAATTTAGTGGTATTGTAATGGATTTCAATGCTAATTCTAAATTTTTATTTGTAAAACTTCCTGTGAATAATCGAGATGTATCTATAGCATCGCTATCTATGCTTAGATCATAATGGTTTTCTAATTCAGAAATAACATATTTAAGAGGGATTTCCTTAAAACTACTTTCGCCCTTCAACCATGTTGGAGCACTCGGAAATAAATTTTCCTTAGCAACAATAGGATTGCCATCTATTAATTTAATACTATTGCCTGGGCTTAATTTTGTAACGGTACCGTTATATTCTACAGCAACCAATCCTTCGTAGCAAGTAACTTCAAAGTAGTTTTTTCTTTGTTTAACATTAAACTGAGTACCAAGTACAGAAACAACGCCATCAGATGTTATTACGTCAAACTTTTTGCCTTTAGCTACTATAAAGAACGCTTCGCCATTAAGGTGAACCTCCCTGTTATTTTCCCATTTTCTATTGTTAAATGTAATTGAGGAATTGGCATTTAATTCTACCGCTGACGCATCTGGCAATTCAATTGTGGTAAGCTGTGCAATATCAGTATTAATATTGGTATCGAGAGAACCTGTATAGTAATATATACTGAAGCCTAAAGCTAAAACAGCTGCAATTCTTAATAAAGGTTTATACCAGGTATTAGTAGACGATTTATGATTAAGAGTAGGCTTAAGTGCCTCATAACCCTTATCTGTATTAAATTGAGGAGCTTTAAAATGAGTCATAGCATCACCTAATCGGATTATTTCTTCAAAATCCGATAATTGCTCAAAGGCTTTTTGCTCTTGAGCATCAAGGTTATTATCTAACCATTTTTTTATGAGTTCTTCTCTATTCATAATTCATATTCAAACATAAAACAGTTAACTATCAAAATTTCCTACCTTCATGGTAAATTATTTTTTTAATCATAGCTCTTTTATATCCTCTCTTAGTTTTTTTAGTGCGCCATAAATACGTTTTTCTACAGCTTTTGTAGAAATATCCAACAATGTAGCTATCTCTTTAAAGCGCTTGCCTTCAACCCTGTTCATTAAAAATGCGACACGTTGTGCCTCAGTTAAATTAGACAAGGCCGTTTGTAGTTTTTGATGATATTCTTTTTCCTGCATCACAAATTCAGGAGTTTCATTTGTTGAACTTTTCTGAGGTTGTTTATTATACTTTAAAACTACTTTTTCGTGGGCAACAGCATTTAGCATTAAATTATTTGCAGTGGTAAATAAAAAACTCTTGGCTTTATCTGGTGAAATTTTAGCGCAATTCTGCCATACTTTAATAAAGGCCTCTTGTACTCTGTCTTCAGGATTTAACCGTTCTCCAAATTTATAATATAGGAAGTCATGGAGGTCTTTAGCATATTTCTTATAAAAACGCTCAAAGAAGGCATTCTCGCATATATTATCTTTGATGGGTTGACTCATATATTATTAATGTTGCACAAATTATAAATATTTTTTTGAAATTAAGGGTAGGAGTTTTTTAGACTTGCCTGTTATATTAGTAAATCAACAAAATAAATATGTTATGAAGACCAAATTCAATCAATTAATCCTACTGACCTTTTTTGCCCTTTTAACTTTTACGGCTTGTCAAAACGAAGAAACACAAGTTATAAACCCAACAGAACAAGAAACAATAGTTCCTAGTTCTGCATTAGCTGGTTTAATGAGTAACACAACAGCTAATTATGGTGCTTATGATGATGTTTTAGATGGTTCAAGCTGTTTCTCTATCGATCTACCAGTAACTATAGTTATCAGTGATATTACTATAACAATAGAAACAGAAGAAGATTTAGAAGAATTAGAAGATTTATTTGAAGAATTTGAAGGAAACGAGGATATCCTCGATTTCATTTTCCCAATTACAATTATTTTCAATGATTACACTGAAATTGTTATTGAGAATGAAGAGCAATTAGAAGCTTTTATTACAGATTGTGATGATGATGAAGACGATGACGTTATTGAATGTATAGATTTTGTATACCCAATTTCATTTTCTGTATTTAATGCAGATTTTGATATTATAGATACAGTAACTATTGAAAGTGACGAAGCGCTTTATCATTTTTTAGAAGAATTAGAAGAAGATGATAATGCCTTAATAGTAAGTCTTAATTATCCTGTTACTTTAGAATATGCCAATGGAGAAACCATTGAGGTAAACTCTAACGAAGAGTTAGCTGAAGCAATTGAATTGGCATCCGATGATTGTGATGATGATGACGAAGAGTATGAATGTAATGAAGACAATATTGCAGAATTATTAGTAGAATGTCCTTGGGATATAGACGACGAGTTTAATGATTTTGATGATTACCAAATCGTATTTAATGAAGATGGTACTTTAGAGATTACTGAAGAAGATTCAACGTCTGCAATTGGTGGAAACTGGGAATTAACTGATACAGATGACGGACTTAAATTAATACTGTCTGATCTAACAGCTTTTGATCAAGACTTAGGTGGTATTTGGATAATTACAGAATGTGATGATGATGAGTTAGTAATAGAAAGAGGAGACTTCACAATTGAGTTAGATCAAGATTGTGATGATGATGAAGTAGATTGTTCTGTAGGAGAAATTTATGAAAGTATTGTAGAATGTGCTTGGTTATTTGAAACAAATTTAATTGACACAACAGTTGCAGTATATGTTTATTTCACACCAGACGGACAAATATTAAACGCTAATGCAGACGGTACGGAATCAGTAATTGGTACTTGGGAATTGACCGTTACAGGATCTTACATTTATTTTGATCTAGAATTTGAAAGTGAGTTTGACGTATTAAATGGTTTATGGAAAGTCGCAGAATGTGAAGACGATGAATTATATCTAATCAATGATAATAACTATATCTTTTTACATCAAGAGTGTGATGATAATGAAGAAGATTGTGACGAGGAAGATGTTGAGGTGAACTTAAAAGAGTGTGTTTGGAATGTTGTAAACTACAACGGTAGTGATGATTTAATTGATTTTGATTTTGATTTCACGGTAAATTATGATGTTTTTGTATCACTAAATGGAAATGTAGTTCAAGAAGGTAACTGGTCTGTTTCTTCTAATCCAGCTGGTTTAAACCTTAACATTGAATTACAATTTGAGAACATAACTGGTACATGGCAAATTATAGAGTGTGATGATGATAGATTAAAAATCGTTAGAGAAAATGATTATATAATCTTAGAACGCGATTGTGAAACGGATGTAAATCCTTTTGAATGTTATGAAAACGATGGAGTTGAACTAGAAGAATGTGATGAAGATGGAGATGGTTTCGCAGTATTTAATATTTACGAAGCTGTACCAGACTGTAATAGTGAAAATACCTTATCAATATCATTTCATACTTCAGCAGAAGGTGCTGCAACAAATACAGATATATTAGAAGGTGCTACGGCTTATACCAACACCAGTAATCCACAAACAGTTTATGTAAGAGTTGCATTATTTGATAATCCAGATGTATTTTATAAATACCCAGTAGAGCTAATTGTAGAAGATTGTAACGAAGGTGTATTTGATTGTTTCAGTGATTTTGAATTAGAAGCTTGTGCAAATCCAAATGGTGTTGCTGAGTTTAACTTAAGTGCAAATACTATAGGCTTAATTGACTGTCAGTATAGTTTCACAGCTACATTTCATGAAACAGAGGCAGACGCAGAGGCTGGTATAGAAGCAATCCAAAATACGGAGTCTTATTATGCTGATACTGGAGAGGTATACTTAAGAATTGTATCAGAAAGTGGAAATTATGAAGTATATACAATCTACTTGTTTGTTGCAGAATGTAATCCTTTTGAGTGCTTCGAGAGCTTTGATGCTGTAATTGAAGTATGTGATGATGGTACTGATGGGCCAAATCTATATGATTTAACAACTGCTTTTGCCAATTGTACACCATCAGTAGATGTAGTTACATATCATGAAACTCAGTCCGATGCTGCAAACGGAGTCAATGTAATAACAAACCCAAGTGCCTATGCTTATGCTGGAGTTGAGACAACAGTATATATAAGAGTTGAATCTGAAAATCAGATCGGGATATTCCAAATTCTATTACTTGAGGTTGATTGTAATCCTAATGATTGTACTGAAGGCGATGTAGATGGAATATTAGCAGAGTGTACTTGGATTCCTGTTAGCTATAATGGAGATGATAATTTAATTGATTGGACTTTGAACTTTGAAGCTAATAGCCAAGTTGTAGTTATGACGAATGGAGAGACTACGGTCACAGCAACATACAGTACATCTCAATCTGAAGATGGTGTAATTGTAGAATTTTCAAATGTTGCAGGTCCAGACATTCAGGCTTTATCTGGTAGCTGGTTGGTGGTAGAATGTTCTGCAGAAGTGTTACAATTACAAAACGGAGATATAAACTTAGTATTAGAAAGAACTTGTGATTAAGAAGAAGAACCGCTAAAGTAAGTTAGTATTTTTAGTAAGTTTAAGTTGATGAAAAGAGTTGCCCACCGCTAGGTAACTCTTTTTTATTGCATAATTGTCAATTAAACCTAACTTAAATTATAAATATCCAGTTCGTTTATCTCTTGTAAATTCTTAAATTTGCAACTTCAAAAAGAGATAAAGATTATGTTTAATAACTTAAGTGAAAAGTTAGATAAAGCGTTACATGTTCTTAAAGGTCACGGAAGTATTACGGAGATTAATGTTGCTGAGACCCTAAAAGAAGTAAGACGTGCGCTTTTAGATGCCGATGTTAACTTTAAGATTGCCAAACAATTTACCAATAGAGTAAAAGAAAAAGCTCTTGGTCAAAATGTATTAACTTCATTGCAACCAGGACAATTAATGGTTAAAATCGTAAAAGACGAATTAACCGAATTAATGGGTGGTGATGCAGAAGGTATTAACCTTTCTGGTAATCCAAGTGTAATTTTAATGTCTGGTTTACAAGGTTCTGGTAAAACAACATTTTCTGGTAAGCTAGCTAGCTATCTCAAGAATAAAAAAACTAAAAAACCATTATTAGTTGCATGTGATGTTTATCGTCCTGCAGCGATAGATCAGTTACATGTTGTAGGTGATCAGATAGGTGTTGAGGTTTATAGTGATAGAGGCAATAATGATCCTGTTGCTATTTCTCAAGCTGGTATTGCTCATGCAAAAGCCAATGGGCATAATGTCGTTATTATTGATACTGCAGGTCGTTTAGCTGTTGATGAGGCGATGATGACTGAAATCTCTAATATTCATAAAGCCATTCAACCACAAGAAACCTTATTTGTTGTAGACTCTATGACAGGTCAGGATGCTGTAAATACAGCGAAGGCTTTCAATGATATTTTAAATTTTGATGGTGTTATCCTTACTAAATTAGATGGTGACACAAGAGGTGGTGCTGCCATTTCGATTAAATCTGTAGTTAATAAACCAATTAAGTTTATTGGTACAGGTGAGAAGATGGAAGCAATCGATGTGTTCTATCCTTCACGTATGGCAGATCGTATCCTTGGTATGGGTGATGTAGTTTCACTTGTTGAAAGAGCTCAGGAACAGTTTGATGAAGAAGAAGCTAGAAAATTACAAAAGAAGATTGCCAAAAATCAGTTCGGTTTTGATGATTTCTTGAAGCAAATCCAGCAAATCAAAAAGATGGGTAATATGAAGGACCTTGTCGGAATGATTCCTGGAGCTGGTAAAATGATGAAAGATGTGGATATTGATGATGATGCCTTTAAAGGAATTGAGGCAATTATACATTCTATGACACCAGCAGAACGTTCAAACCCATCAGTGCTTAATTCAAGCAGAAAAAAACGTGTAGCTAAAGGATCTGGTACAACTGTTCAAGAAGTTAATCAATTATTGAAGCAGTTTACTCAAATGAGTAAAATGATGAAAATGATGCAAGGTGGAGGTGGAAAACGCATGATGCAGATGATGAAAAACATGCCAAGATAAATAGAAAAGAGATAAATTTTAAACCATTAGTATGACAATTTTAGACGGTAGAAAGACCAGTAAAGAGATAAAGGATGAAATAAAGGCCGAAGTGGATAAAATGAAGGCTAATGGTGAAAAGGTACCTCATTTGGCTGCAGTTATTGTAGGTAACGATGGCGCAAGTTTAACTTATGTAGGTAGTAAAGTTAGAGCTTGTGAACGTGTAGGTTTTGAGTCTACTATGGTGAGACTGTCAAATACAACTAGTGAAATTGAGTTACTAGATAAAATTGATGAACTTAATAACAATGATGATATAGACGGTTTCATTATTCAGTTACCATTACCACCACAGATTAATACACGCAAGGTATTAATGGCTGTAAATCCAAATAAAGATGTAGATGGATTTCACCCAATGAATTTTGGTAAAATGGCATTGGATATGTCTACTTTCATTCCCGCAACTCCGTTTGGAATTTTAGAACTTTTAGATCGTTATGGTGTTGAGACAGATGGTAAGCATACAGTAATTATAGGTCGATCTCATATAGTCGGTAGACCAATGAGTATACTTATGGGTCGTAAAGGGTTTCCAGGAAACTCTACAGTTACATTAACCCATAGTCATACCAAGAATATTACACAAATCACATCACAGGCAGATATTATTATTTCGGCTTTAGGAATACCTCACTTCTTAAAAGCAGAAATGGTAAAAGATGATGCTGTTATCATTGATGTAGGTATAACACGCGTACCAGATGATTCTGAGAAAGGGTATTATATCACTGGTGATGTAGATTTTGAAAATGTGAGTAAAAAAGCAAGTTATATAACGCCAGTACCAGGAGGTGTAGGGCCAATGACAATTGCTATGCTTTTAAAGAATACTTTGTTGGCTAGAGAACAGCATCGTAATTCGTAACCCAAACCATTATTTAGCGAACAGCTGGCTCATGTCTTTAAACGCCTTAAATTCTAGTGCATTACCAGAAGGGTCTTTAAAAAACATCGTCGCTTGTTCACCTACTTGGCCTTCAAAACGTATGTAAGGTTCAATAATAAATTGAATCTGTTTTGATTTAAGCATATCGGCAAACTCTTCAAACGAATCCCAAGGTAAAACTACTCCAAAATGAGGTACAGGAACATCCTTTCCATCTACAGAATTAGTATGAATGTCATCTTCAGATTTTGGCTTATAGTGAATCACCATCTGATGACCAAAAAAGTTGTAATCTACCCAATGGTCACTGCTTCGACCTTCTTCAAACTTTAAAACATTAGTATAAAAATTTCTACATTCAGTTAAATTATGCACAGGTATGGCAAGATGAAAAGGCGAAAGTTTTGACATGTTTCTATTACTGATTATTATTTATTAAAAATAATAATTACTCGGCTACATTATTCCATATATCTAGATATATTTTCCAGTCATCACCAACTTTTTTCCAAATGATAACATACTTACCTTGCCAAGCAACTTCCTTGTTTTCATTTGTTAGAGTTTTGCCTTGATAATAACCATAATCATAAGCTATATTGTCTTCAATATGAATTTCTTTAGGTATTACTTTATGATGTAGAATTTTGGCGCCTTCAGGAATGGTCCAATAAGATGAGAGTGCAGATTGACCAGACAGAATTTTACGATTATTAGGGAATATTTTTCCGTCAATGGTGTACATACTTGTTAAGGCTCCAATATCACCATCTATATATGCCTTTGAAAATGCGGTAATATTATTCTTAATTGCACTTAAGTCATTGTTGTCTTCTGAATCTCTTTTACAATCAATTTTCCAAGTTGGATATACAATTTGTTCGCTTGTATCAACCCATTCACCAATCCAGCTATATCCTAAATCACTCATATTATAGAAGCTAATTCTATATTTTCCATCCATACCATTGGGTGCTTTTTGTGGTTTATATAAAACAATACTATCCTTACTCACTTTATTACCTTCCCACGTTGGTAAAGTTGTTGTTGGGAAATTTGTGGAATAATAATGCACATACCATTTACTGCTGTCTGCAATAAATTGGCGGATACTTCCAGAATTGTTGCCATCGGGTTTAATGGTTTCATCTTGTACAGCCATACCATTCATGATATATTTCCATTCCCAAATTATATCTTGAGTTTCTGCCCATGTACCATCTTGATTTCTTAAGGTAGACTTACAATTACATTTGCCAATTAAAGGCTCAAAGTCTTTGATTTGTTCTGGTGCATTGGGATTTGGTAAGCCAAATGGATGTGTGTCTGATGCGACATATTGGTTCTGTGAAAAACCAAAAAACGAAATAAGTAAAACGGAAAGTAAAAGCGGTTTCATATTATAAGAGATTGAATTAGTTCTCTTAAAGTTAAATTGAAAACTACTTGTGTAAGGTGTTAATTAGGATATAATTAACGTCTGTTTCTTCTGTGATGATGTTGTTTTGGATCGAAAGTTTTCTTGGAATCGCTAATTAAATCGCTCAGTGTTTTAAACTCCTCTTCTGTTAGTTCACGGTAGTTTCCCAATGGCATATCTAGCACAATATTCATAATCCTAATGCGCTTTAGCGTTTTAACATTGTAATTTAAATAATCGCACATACGTCTAATTTGGCGATTTAAACCTTGAGTTAAAATAATGCTGAAGGTGTACTTATCAATTTTCTTCACAACACATTTTTTAGTGCGCTTTCCCAGTTCTTCAATGTAGATTCCTCCAGACATACGCTCAATAAATGTTTGGGAAATAGGTTTGTCTACAGTTACAACATATTCCTTTTCATGATTGTTGCTGGCTCTAAGAATTTTGTTTACAATATCGCCATCGTCTGTAAGTAGAATTAAACCCTCACTAGGTTTGTCTAATCGTCCTATGGGGAAAATTCGTTTTGGGTAATTAATGTAGTCAATGATATTGTCTTTTTCAACACGAGTGTCTGTGGTACACACAATGCCAACCGGTTTGTTAAATGCTAAGTAAACAAAGTTTTTTTTGCGTTCTCCAATTATTTCACCATCAACTTTTACAACATCTCCAGTTGCTACTTTAGTTCCCATTTCTGGAATAACATCGTTAATAGTTACTCTGCCAGCATCAATTAAACGGTCTGCTTCACGACGCGAGCAATAACCTGCTTCACTGAGGTATTTGTTTAATCTTGTTAGGTTGTCTGACATGGTGTAAAAGTACAATAAAGTTAGAAAGTACTCTAGTTAAGATTTAGGCAAAAATAAGGTCATCTTTTTGATTGATACTTCATCTAAATGTCCCATTTTATTTAAACTTTTTGTGATGAGGTGCATGTGTAGAAATGAATCATGATGTGTAAAAACACCTTGGTGTTCTGTAGAAAAGAAGCCAATGATTTCAACCGTTTCATTTCCTAGATTATAGTTGACCTGTCCTTGATGTGCTTCTTGAGGTGAGGACACCTTTGTGCCGTTTGGAAGATTTTGTACATGTATCTTACCATTCTCAATTGTACCTTTTAATTTAAATGCAAAAGGACGCTTTTTATCTTTAGTTTTGTTATCTATAAATTGTTCTATATCCTTTATGGTTTTGATTGTTTTAGGCAAACCTATCGATTCCCACTCATTAATATTAGCATAAACAAAAAAAGGTGCATCAACTAAGTCTGTTTGTTCAACGCTCATTTTAGAGTCAGATGTTACTTTAGACACATAATTTTTACCGTTAATTATAACAATTTCACCTTGTAGAAATGCATTTGGTCCTAGTCCGTAAAGTCCATTTTTGTTTTTAATAGTATCAAGATTAATTTTACCTTCTAACTCGCCTTTCCACATTACGTCTTTCATTG
The DNA here is from genome assembly GCF_046762865.1 of Winogradskyella sp. A2. Taxonomy (NCBI): domain Bacteria; kingdom Pseudomonadati; phylum Bacteroidota; class Flavobacteriia; order Flavobacteriales; family Flavobacteriaceae; genus Winogradskyella; species Winogradskyella sp. A2. The sequence goes on along the minus strand of NZ_JBKQXM010000008.1, from coordinate 47,517 downwards.
CGCCAATACTAACAACGTTTGGATACGTGTATTCAGTGTTAGGTACTTTTGTGACAAAATTACAGCCAAGAAAAACTTTTAAAAAAAGAACAATGATTAATCCTCTAAGTTTCATAAAGTTATTGATTAATAAAGCGGATAATTTTAGGTGTAATAGATTTATCTCTTAAACTATGGCCAAAACCTGTGGTTGTGATAAGTTCTGAATTTTTATAACGATTTGCAAATAGCAAAGCATCCTCATAAGGAATTATTTTGTCCTTTTTATCATGTATTATTAACCCTTTGGCTTTTATCTCTTTGGTAAAATTTGCGGCCGAATAGTAATCGGTAGGATTACCAAATCGTTCTAAGACAATACTGTCTAAGCCTTTTGAAATACGATGGTTGTAACCCATCATGGATTTATATCTTGTAAAAACTCCAGTAAAATGTGCAGGTGCTCCTAAAAGCACCATTTTATTTACAAAATTAAGTTGATGATTATGCATGCAAAACACACTTGCCATACCGCCAACGGAATGACCGATTAAAACTTCTGGCTTATAAGTTTCTGTAACTATCCTAATAAATTCTGAGTAAAGGATGGCATTAAATTGTTTGCCACCAGAGTTTCCATGTGCTGGTCCATCTAAAAGCACAATATTATACTTTTCCCTCAATAAATCATCAAATAAATAGGACCACCGCGATGCATTACTTTCCCATCCGTGAGCTAACAAAACGGTTTTATTAGAGCCTTTAAAATGATAGGTGGCAATTTTGAGATTGTCATAAGTTAGTTCTTTGTAATTGGCTTTAGCGAGTAATTGCTTTTGCACGTCATTATATCTGCCTTTTCTAGGAGAAGCAAATAGACTCAAGGCTTTCTTAGATGCATATTTCGAAGAAATTAAACTTGTGGCATTTAAGGCCTTACCAATTGATTTTATTACAAAACTACTCATTATCCTTGTTCTCTATTTACGGATTCAATTGAAAAAGCAGGAAGACAAATAGCAATATATTCGCAAGGTTCAGTAAATGGATTGGAATACTGCAACCTTGTATTTTTTTCAACTTTAATAGATTGTCCAGCCTCTAAAACTAAGGCTTCACCATCAATAATAAACTGCTTTTTCCCTTTTATTATAAACGTATACTCGTCAAATTCTGGTGTTTGAAAAGGTTCACTCCAACCAGGAGGAGCAATCATATGAGCTATACTTATATCAGAATTACCGTCAGATGCCAAACCAAAGTGTTCCTTAATAACCTTACCATCATCGGTGGGTACAATAAAAGGTGAATTTTGGATATAATACTTTTTCATTTTTAATTATTTAAATCAATTTTTTGCCTTTCCTTGTTAGCTTTCTTTTGCAGACTGTCATTTGTTGGGTCTAACATAAGTCGCTTTTCTGCTTCAATATAGTTAGGATAATTTCTGTATTGGAGTTCTAAAAGTTGCACACTTGAAGTATAAAAAAATAGTACCCCAAAAAACCCTATAATAAAAAGTCTAACAAGTAAGTTCTTGTAAAATATATTGTTTGTAGATTTTAGTTTTATCAATACAACTATAATCACAAAAAGCAATAAACCTAAGCTTATGGTCAGTCCTTGTTGACCGTATGGCCAACGTTGAAATTTAAAAAGAGAATAGATCACCACTAGTGACAAAACAAAACCAGTAAATATTGTTCCTAATAATCTCCAGAAGCCCAATTCTGAATAGCTGGTTTTCTTAAACGCATGTCTAAGTCTTATGTTATTCAATAGAAGAAAACTGCAATAGAAATATAAGCCAGAAAGTAAAACAGATAATAGCGTTATAACAGCAGAAGAATAAGGAATTAAAAATATTATGCTAAGTATCATCATTAAAATAATCGAAGCACCAAGTATTTTCTCTAACTGCTTCATCTTACCAATGCAACATAAAATATTTAATCTTAGTAGATCCCGGTATTTGAATGGCGTCAACTGTTTGTTCGGTGGTAAATCTCAGAGCAGTGGGAAGGTCATTTTTATCAATTAAAAATTTGGCATTGATTTCATTTACAGAAATAACCAATGAGTTATCTATGAGCTTATCAATTTTAGAAATTTTATAGGCCTCATTAATTGCTTTGAATGTGCTTAATACAGAAATTTCTTTATCAGTCCTATATCTACTGTCCAATATAGTAATACTAGAAATTACAGAAGTAGAATCTAGTGCTTCTCTTGGTGAAAGATCTAAAAGTTTTTTACCGCCTTTTTCGAATACTTCAATACTGTTAACAGAACCTGTAAATTCATCACCTGCAACATATCTCACAACAGAATCACTTGCAAATATAACATCAAGGTCTTTCACTTGTGTTGAATCTGTTAGCAAGCCTATTTGACTTTTTTTGACAAGAAATGGATCAGGTGTGTTATCTTTTGCACAGCTCGCTAAAAGCAATACACATATTGTTGAAACAACTAAAATGTTTTTCATAGATTTTTTAATGTTAACTCAGTTTTGAATTTATTTAAGCATTTTGGTTAGAATCCCAAGAACGCTTCTAATTACAGTAGGACTAGATAGAACCTTAACAATTGGATTTTGCCTGGTGTTGCGTCTACGAGAGGTTGAAGCTTTCCTTTTACTTTCTGCTTTCTTAAGTGCTTCTTGTTCTTCTTTAGCTTTTCGTTTTGCTTCTTCAGCTTCAGCTTGCTCAATTTTCTTGTTAAGCATTTCATAGGCACTGTCGCGATCAATTTCTTCATTGTATTTTCTCGCAAGTTTAGATGCTGCTAACAAGCTACCTAATTCTGATTCGGTTAAAATATCCATTCTACTCATTGGTGCACGCATCATTGTCGCAGCAAGTGGCGTTGGTTTACCTTTCTCATCTAGAGCCGAGACCAAAGCTTCACCAATACCTAAGGAAGTTAATACATCAGCAGTATCGTAGTACTCTGTATCTGGATAATTTTGAGCAGTAAGCTTAATTGCCTTTCTGTCCTTTGCTGTAAATGCACGTAATGCATGTTGTACCTTAAGTCCTAATTGGCCAAGAACAGCTTCTGGCACATCAGTCGGGTTTTGCGTAACAAAATACAAGCCCACACCTTTACTTCTTATAAGTTTAACGATGCTTTCAATCTGATTAAGTAAGGCGTCAGAAGCTTCGTTAAAAATAAGGTGCGCTTCATCAATGAACATAATTAATTCTGGTCTGCCACTATCGCCTTGCTCTGGAAATGTAGAATAAATCTCAGCCAATAAACTCAACATAAAAGTTGAGAACAATTTCGGTTTATCTTGTATATCGGTTAATCTGATAATATTTATATATCCACGACCATTTTTGTCTACGCGTAATAAATCTTGTGTGTCAAAAGAGGTTTCTCCAAAAAATAAATCGCCTCCTTGCTGTTCTATTTCAATTAGTTTTCTCAGAATAGCACCTGTTGAGGAGGTTGAAATTCTACCATAGGATTCTTGAAATTCTTTCTTGCCATCTCCAGTTGCATATTGTAATATTTTCTTGAAATCCTTAAGGTCTAAAAGCGGCAAATGGTTATCATCACAATACTTGAATATAACTGAGATAATACCAGCTTGTGTTTCGGTAACATCTAATATCCTAGAAATTAATACTGGACCAAACTCACTTATGGTAGCTCTCAGCCTAACACCATCTTGTTCAGATAAGGTTAAGACTTCTACCGGAAAATCTTTAGGATCAAAAGGAAGGCCGATTTTTTCATGACGTTCATCAATTTTTGGATGTCCAGGACTCGCTTTTGCTAAACCACTTAAATCACCTTTAATATCCATTAGTAATACAGGTACGCCTTTTTCAGATAAATTCTCAGCTAATACCTGGAGTGTTTTTGTCTTACCAGTACCAGTAGCTCCAGCAATTAAACCGTGTCTGTTCATAGTTTTAAGAGGAACATTAACAAAAGCGTTAGTCATGGTCTCACCATCAAGCATTGCCGCACCAAGAGTTATATAGTCACCTTTAAAAGTGTTGCCTTGGGCAATGTCATTTCTGAATTTGTCTGATTTCGTCATGGATCACATATTTTGCATAAAAATAATGTAATTTTAATCAAGTATAAAACGCAATTTGGTATGAAAACGCTATACCCTTTTTTTATAATCTTCATTTTAATTTTTAATTGGTCTTGTATTTCAAATAATAACGAAATTAAGTTTCATAAATCACACGAGCCAAGTCGAGCAAATGTACCTTTTAGTGATGCAGTTGAAACCAATGATTTATTATTTCTTACAGGTCAAATAGGAAAAGATCATTCAGTGGGAAAATTAGTGGATGGTGGTATTAAAGGTGAGACAAAACAAGTGATTGAGAATATTGAAGCTGTTTTGCAACATCATAATTTAACTCTAGATAATGTTGTGAAGTGCACAGTAATTTTAAAGGATATCAATGACTTTAAAGCCTTTAATTCTGTTTACACTCAATATTTCACAAAAAAACCAGCACGAACAACTTTTGCAGCATCAGGATTAGCTGGTGGTGCCAGCATTGAAATTGATGTCATTGCTTCAAAATAATAGTTGCCAGTCGCAGTCAAAGTAAACAGTTATAAGGTCACCTTTATTTACTAAAAACTGTAAACTAATCAATATATTTGCCGCTTATGACGCGAAGAGAACAACAAGAATTAATTGATAAAGGTCTTTTACTTCCTCTAATGGAGGAGTTTTATACCATTCAAGGTGAAGGCTATCATAAAGGTACAGCAGCCTATTTTGTTAGAATAGGTGGTTGTGATGTTGGTTGCCATTGGTGCGATGTTAAGGAGAGCTGGTTGGCCGAGTTACATCCACCAACGAAAACAGAAAAAATTGTAGAAAATGCAGTTTCTTACAGCGATACAATTGTAGTGACTGGTGGTGAACCACTGACTTGGGATATGGGACCATTAACAGAACAACTAAAAGCAAAAGGAGTTCAGACCCATATTGAAACTTCTGGTGCTTATAAATTAACTGGTGAATGGGATTGGATTTGTTTGTCTCCTAAAAAGTTGAAGCCTCCAACGGATGTGATTTATGCTAAAGCTCATGAGCTTAAATGCATAGTTTTTAATAAAGATGATTTTAGATTCGCAGAGGAACAAGCATCAAAGGTAAATAAGGATTGCATTTTATACCTTCAACCAGAGTGGAGTAAGCGCGATAAAATGATGCCTCAAATTGTTGATTACGTGATGGCTAATCCTAAGTGGAAGGTATCACTCCAAACACATAAATATTTAAATATTCCATAAAAAAAGCCTTGAGAAATCAAGGCTTTTTTTATTGAGTTTAGAATTTACTTGGTAAAAGGGACGGCTACTCTAACCTTGTCCCATCCCATATGCAAATGAGCGCCGTCATCAGTTGCTTCAAAAGCCATGGAGAATGCTTCCAATGAATCCTTACCTTCTGTTACGGGAACAGTAATATTGGCTACAATTGTATCTTCATTGTAACCACCAGCTCCCCAATTATTCAGATCAGAGCTAATCATTACTTGCCATTCTTTTTCACCAGGTACAGTGAAAATAGAATAAGTACCTGCTTTTAAAGAAGTACCATTTAAATTCATATCGATATTCAAAATAAGTTGTGTAGCTTCATTGGCACCTGTACGCCATACTTTTCCAAAAGGAGCAATGTCTTTACCAACAGTTCTACCATTTAATTGAGGTCTACTGTAATATACTTTTGCGAGTTGTTTAGCACCTCTTCCTAATGATGTGGCATCCATAGGGCTTTTGTCTAAACCTCTAAAATTTTGAGCATCTGCACTAAATGAAAATACCATCATCAATGCAAATACAAGGCTTGTAATTAGTTTTGTTGTCTTCATATTTAAGTTTGTTTTTGTTGATGATAAAATTAGAGCATATAAAGGGCATTAATTCGTAATGAAATATTAAAATTTACACTTTGACACTTATCTCATACTTTTGGTATACTTAAAATTACATATAAGTATAAAAAATAATTAAAAAGTTAATATATGTAACTAATATTGTGTTATGTGTTTAATAATTGAAAGTTTAAACTCATATTTGTCATATAAATAATAATAAAACAAAAAAGTTATGTGCGGTATAGTATGTGCGTTTGATATAAAACAGAAAAGTGAAACCTTAAGACCACAAGTCTTAGAAATGGCAAAATCTATTCGTCATCGAGGGCCAGATTGGAGTGGTATTTACAGTGATGATAAAGCAATTTTAGCTCACGAGCGTTTAGCAATTGTAGATCCTGCTTCAGGTAAGCAACCGTTATTCACTGAGGATAAGAAACTCATTTTAGCTGCTAATGGCGAAATCTACAACCATAGAGAGTTGCGTACTCAATTTCCTGATTATAAGTTTCAGACAGAAAGTGATTGCGAGGTTATTTTAGCTTTGTATAAAGAAAAAGGTGTAGATTTTATAGATGATATGAATGGTATCTTTGGCTTTGCGATATATGATGTGGATAAAGATGAATATTTCATTGCTCGTGATCATATGGGAATTATTCCTTTATATATGGGCTGGGATAAACACGGTACATTCTATGTTGCGTCAGAACTAAAAGCCTTAGAAGGTGTATGTACTAAAATAGAACTATTTCCTCCAGGTCATTACCTAAGCAGTAAGGATGGGGAATTAGTACAATGGTACAAGCGCGATTGGGTAGATTACCAAGCCGTAAAAGACAATGAAACTAGCATTGCTGAGGTTAGACAGGCCTTAGAAGATGCAGTACACAGACAACTGATGAGTGATGTGCCTTATGGTGTGTTATTATCAGGTGGTTTAGATTCTTCGGTTACCTCTGCCATAGCAAAGAAGTATTCACAACGTCGTGTTGAAGCAGATGATAAAGAACAAGCATGGTGGCCACAGCTGCACTCATTTTCAGTTGGATTAGATGGTTCGCCAGATTTGGCTGCAGCACAAAAAGTAGCTGACCATATCGGCACCGTGCATCATGAGATAAAATTTACGATCCAAGAAGGATTAGATGCCATAAAAGATGTCATTTATCAATTAGAAACTTATGATATAACTACAATTAGAGCGAGTACACCAATGTATTTAATGGCTAGGGTTATAAAATCTATGGGAATTAAAATGGTATTGTCTGGTGAAGGTGCTGATGAGTTGTTTGGAGGTTATTTATACTTTCATAAAGCACCAAACGCACAGGAGTTTCATGAAGAAACGGTACGTAAATTAAGCAAGTTACATATGTACGATTGTTTAAGAGCCAATAAGAGTTTGGCCGCTTGGGGAATTGAAGGACGCGTACCATTCTTGGATAAGGAGTTTATGGATGTTGCCATGCGTGTTAACCCACAAGATAAAATGATAAACGGAGAACGAATGGAGAAATGGGTTGTGCGTAAGGCATTTGAGCATATGTTACCTGAAAGTGTGGCGTGGCGACAAAAAGAACAATTTAGTGATGGTGTTGGTTACAGCTGGATAGATACTTTAAAAGAAGTAGTAGAAGAAGAAGTAAGTGATGAGCAGTTGGCAAATGCACATTTCCGTTATCCAATACAAACACCTCAAAACAAGGAAGAGTACTACTACAGAACTATTTTTGAAGGTCATTTTCCTAGTGATGCTGCAGCTTTAAGTGTACCACAAGAGCCAAGTGTTGCATGTAGTACAAAGATAGCCCTAGAGTGGGATGAAGCGTTTAAAAACATGAACGATCCATCAGGTAGAGCCGTTGCAAAAGTACACGAAGACGCTTATTAAACGAATTTCTGATATTATAAATAGTAAGGAGCATTTGAACAAATGCTCCTTTTTTTGTAACAATTTTACTACATTTAGGTACATATAACTATAACCATCCAACTCTACATAGCCGATTTCCTACTTACAGTGATCTGTAAGTATGATTAAATTTTTTAGAAAAATTAGACAAAATCTCCTTTCCGAGGGTAAAACTGGGAAGTATCTTAAATATGCTATTGGTGAAATCATATTAGTAATGATAGGTATATTATTGGCACTTCAGGTCAATAATTGGAATGAAAACAGAAAGCTTGCAGATTCAGAAAAACTATTACTCAAAGAACTATTAAATGATTTAGAATTTTCAAAATCAGAAATAGTAACGGCACTAAGTGGTAACAAGTACTTATTAAGTAAATACAAGAGTATTGGTAATGCTATTGAGGAAGATATAGAATTTAATGACTCACTAAGTAGTGCATTTTCATCTTTAGCCTACTGGAGTAGTCCATACTTACCAAAAAGTAGTTTTGAATCTATAAAAAATAAAGACTTAAAAATAATTAGTAATCCAGACATAAGACAAAAGCTAGTGAAATTCCATGAGTTTACCTATGTGCTTATTTCTGAAGATTACAATAAAATGGAATGGAATTTTTCTCAAACTATAACCCTTCCAGTTTTACTTAAAAACATTCATATTAATATTGAAACTGGTAATTCTACGCCAGATGATTTTGAAGCCTTAAAAAAGGACCGTATTTTTCATAATTATCTTAATCAGCTAATAGTACTACGAGAAGGTGGTCTAAATCTATTTGAAACCGCTTTAAAAGATATTGAGACTCTTAGTGATGCCATAACCAAAGAGATTGATAACATATGATAAAGTTCTTCCGCCATATCCGTAAAAACTTGCTAATGGAAAAAAAGACATCTAAATATTTTAAATATGCTATAGGAGAAATCATCTTAGTGGTCATAGGTATTCTCATTGCATTGCAAATTAATAATTGGAATGAGGAACGAAAGAATAGAGTTGTTGAAACACAATTACTGGAAAATTTAAGAAGCTCATTGGTGTCTGATGTTCAAAATCAAATCAATCCTATATTGGAACAATTAGAACTTGACCTTTCCAATATCAGGGATATCAAGCACTTTTTAAAGATAAGTGCAACTTATCACGACTCAATGAACATAAAATTTAATTCATTGATGTATAGCAAGATTTTTCTGTACGAAGTGACCTCTTATAAAGCATTAGAGAATGAAGGTCTTAAGCTTATTCAAAATCCTGAATTAAAATCCAACATATTAAAACTATACAACATGGAGTATACAGAACTTGAATACAATATTGAGAACTTCATGAATAATTTGATGTCTTTTTACAGACCCAATATGCGAGAACTATTTTTGTTTTTAGATGATAATGAGGATAAAGGATATAAACCAGATGATTATGAGTCCTTGCGGACAAATAGAGATTTTAGGAACAACTTAATTACCTGTACAACAAACTGTAACAATATTTACAAAACTACCTCTAAGCTTAAAGTTAAAGTTGAATCGCTGATAGCTACAATTGATAAAGAATTAAAATAGTACACGAACATCGAATGATTAAATTTTTTAGAAAAATCCGTCAGAACATGATAAAAGAAAATAGAATAACCAAGTATTTTTTATATGCCATTGGTGAGATTCTTTTGGTGGTGATAGGCATTCTCATCGCCTTGCAGATTAACAACAACAATGAATTAAGAAAAACACGAGCACAAGAGTTACATTATTTAAAAAATATAAAGACTGATTTAAAACTCAATATTGCCCATTTAGATAATTATATATCTACCAGGCAAACAGCCATTAATTCAGCAAATGAAGTCATTGCACATTATGAAGGTAAGCCCATAACAGACTTAAAAGCATTTAGCAGACATACCGTAAATATTTACACATGGAGAAAGTTTTTTCAAATCAATAATACTTTTCAAGAACTTATCAATTCTGGTAATCTGGCATTGATTTCTAACGATTCTATTAAAGGTACGCTACTTAATATGGAATCACTTTATAAAATAATGAAAGACGAAGAAGCACATTTTAGATATGATGCAGAAATTCTGTTGTACGAGCCTTCTTATAATATGATGGATATGAATCCCATAGTGCAAAACTATATGTATTATGTCAGTAATGGAACGGTCGGTGACAACAGGGATTTATCGCAAGCAGACTTTGATGCAATGCTAAAAGATACCAAGCAAAAAAATGGTTTTGTAATGGCTATTTATCAATTTAGTGTTATGAACCAACAGTTTCTAGAAATGAAAACCATGTGCCAAAACCTTGTTGAATTAATTGATAAAGAATTAGAGTTAGATGATTAAACTATTTAAATCAATTAAAAAGATTATATATGAGTAGGTTTAATGGTCTCTATGTTTAAGGAAATCCCAAGTTTACTTTAACTTTCTCTTTACTTACTAAAACCAATTAAAATGCAGTTAAAACAATCGTTTATTATTGCCGTCTTTTTAGGTATAACTTTAGTAACATGCTGGGAGTTATATTGGCGCTCTCAAGGTGTTGAGCCAAATTTAGATGATAACAAAGATCTCTGGGCTATTCAACGCGCTAGATTAGATAAAGACCATTCTAATATTACGGTTTTTATAGGTTCTTCTCGTATATTGTATGACATCCAATTAGATATCTGGAAGGAGCTCACTAATACTGAGCCAATTATGTTAGCAGTGCAAGGAGCATCACCAATACCTACTTTCAGGGATATTGTTGAAAACACAGACTTTAATGGCACTTTAATGGTGGGTATTACACCTCCTTTAATGTTTTCTACCGTTTATCCAAACGCTTTTCCAATGTCACGTGCACAGGCTAAGGTAGACTACTATGAAGATAGAACCTATGCCCAACGAATAAATCATAAATTATCGGTTCCGCTACAAACCAATTTGGCATTTATTCGAGATGGTGATGAAGAATGGGACACAGATGTAGATCTTAAAACACTTTTAAAGCAAATTCACATTGGTGAACGAGGTGGTCCAGCACCAGTACCATTCAACAATTTTGAAGAAATTTCCCTAAACAGGCACATGAAAATGCCAGAATTTGTCGTAAAGGACACTGCTTACGCAAATACTATTAAACTCGCATGGAAAGACATGGTGAGTGGTGATATGCCTCCACCTGATAAAGACGGTACTACAACAGCATTTTTAGAATTGGCAAAAGCTTTTGAAGAACGAGGTGGGAACTTAATATTACTGAGATGTCCTTCTTCTGGTTTTTTTAAGGAAATAGAATCCAAGGGTTTCCCAAGAACTGAATTCTGGGATCCTCTTGTGAAACAATCAGGTGCAAAGACTTATCATTATGCAGATTTCCCACAGTTTCAAAACTTGTTTTTGCCAGAATGGTCACACTTAGCACTCCAAGACGCACAATTTTTTACTAAGGAAATAATAGCCATATTAAAAGAAGATAACGCTTTATCCACTAACTAACCAATCATTTATTATGCTATTTAATTCATTAAGTTTCGTTGTATTTTTAATAATAGTACTTATCCTATATTATTCTAAGGTCTTTAATTGGACCAACAAGAAGCGCATGTTGCTTTTTGCCAGTTATATTTTTTATGGTTTATGGAATCCGCCTTTAGTCATCTTGCTTTGGATCTCTACAGTTGTAGATTGGACAGCCGGAAATAAACTTGCTGTAGAAAATGATAAAAAGAAGAGAAAGTTCTGGCTACTACTAAGTATGGTGGTTAATCTTGGGTTTCTTGGGTTTTTTAAATATGGTAATTTTTTAATGGAAAACTTTGTATCCATGGTCAATGCTATGGGATTAGAGTTTCATCCAAGGCCAATGGATATTATTCTTCCTATGGGTATTTCATTTTATACTTTTCAAACCATGTCGTATACTATAGACATGTATCATAAAAGAATGGCACCAGCCAGAACATTTTTAGATTTTGCGCTTTATGTTACATTTTTTCCTCAGTTGGTTGCAGGACCAATTGTAAGGGCTAAAGAACTTATATCACAATTTTATGAAAGTAAGCGTGCCACACCAAAGCAATTTATTTGGGGTTTGTTTTTATTGACAATTGGCTTATTTCAAAAAGTAGTTCTCGCTGATACGTTACTCGCTGGAGTATCAGATGATGTTTTTGGTACGACCAAAATTTTGCATGGTGTAGATGCTTGGGTAGGAACAATTGCGTTTTCCGGACAAATATTTTTTGATTTTGCTGGTTATTCCACATGTGCAATAGGTATTGCCTTGATGCTTGGTATAATTCTGCCAGACAACTTTAAATATCCATATGCATCTTTAGGGTTTTCAGATCTTTGGAGTCGTTGGCATATTAGCTTATCAACTTGGTTAAGAGATTATCTTTATATCCCACTTGGAGGAAATAGAAATGGTATCACAAGAATGTATATAGCATTAATGGTTACTATGTTATTAGGTGGTCTTTGGCATGGTGCCGCTTGGACTTTCATTGTTTGGGGAGGATTGCACGGAACCTATCTTATATTAGAACGACTTCAACGAAAATACTTGCCCTTTAAAATTACTAAGTACAATGGAATTTTCTTAGCCTTCATAACATTTTCATGTGTTAATATAACGTGGGTGTTTTTTAGGGCAGATACATTTAAAAAATCATGGGATATGATTAAATCCATGTTTTATGCTCAATTCGAAGGTGAAAAAATATTAGGCAATTTTGATATTATTAAAGTTTGCACTTTAATAGGCTTAATGTTTTTGTGCCATTGGTTTATGAGAAATAGCTCATTAAAAACATTAGCACAAAAAACACCAGCCTGGGCACTAGGTGTAACATGGGCTATATTGTTTTTCTTGATTGTGATATCACAAGGAAGCGGTGAGCAGTTTATATATTTTCAATTCTAAATTATTAATATTTCAATGATTAAACTTTTCAGACATAAATAATTTAACCACTAATTAACAACAAGCACATGAAAATATTTAAAATCCTAATTGTTTGCATGCTTTTAATGCCAATAAATAACTACGCTCAAAAAAGAAAAAAGAAGACATCAGAACCAACTGTAAAGCTTACAGATTCTTTATTCCATGGCTTAAAATGGAGAAATATTGGGCCATTTAGAGGCGGTAGAAGTGTGGCGTCTACTGGTGTAGTAGATCAACCTCATACGTATTATATGGGCTCTACAGGTGGTGGAGTTTTTAAAACTACGGACGATGGTATTACATGGAAAAATGTTTCAGATACATTTTTTAAAACAGGCTCTGTTGGTGCTATTACAGTTTCTGAAAGTGACACCAATATTGTTGTTGTAGGTATGGGAGAACATGCTGCTCGTGGTGTTATGACGTCAATGGGAGATGGAGTATACAAATCTATGGATGCCGGAAAAACATGGGTACATATTGGCTTGGAAAAAACACGTCATATTTCTGATGTTATTATACATCCAACTAATCCTGATATTATTTATATAAGCGCACAAGGTGCACAATACGCACCATCCAAAGAAAGGGGAATTTATAAAACAGTCGATGGTGGTAAGACTTGGAATAAAATCCTTTTTATAAATACAACAACCGGAGCATCGTCTTTATCAATGGACATGACCAATCCTCGTATATTATATGCCTCTATGTGGCAACATCGCAGATATCCTTGGGTTATGGAATCCGGTGGAGCATATTCTGGGTTATATAAATCTACCGATGGTGGAGATACATGGAATAAAATGGAAGAGGGATTACCTGAAGCGTTTGGTAAATCAGGTATATCTGTATCTAGAGCGAATCCAGAACGTGTATTTGCTGTTATAGAAGCGGAAGGTGACAAAGGTGGAGTATACCGTTCTGACGATGCTGGAAAAGAATGGAAACAAATAAATAAAAATAGAGTTAATATTGCCCGCTCATGGTATTACATGGAGATTTTTGCTGACCCACAAAATGAAAATGTAGTGTATGTCTTAAATGCTCCGGTTATGAAATCTATTGATGGTGGTAGAAGCTTTTTTAATATTCCAGTACCACACGGAGACAATCATCATTTATGGATTAATCCTTATGATAATACCAATCTTATTAACTCTAATGACGGCGGAGCTAATATCTCATTTAATGGTGGTAAAAGTTGGAGCACCCAACAAAACCAGCCTACATCACAATTCTATCGTGTTATTACTGATAATTTAGTGCCATACAATGTTTATGGAGGTCAACAAGATAACTCTGCAATTGCAATTGCTAGCAGAACAAACGATGGAGGTATTGATTGGAAAGATTGGTATTCGGTAGCAGGAGGAGAAAGCGCCTTCATAGCATTTGACCCAGACAATCCAGAAACAGTTTATGGTGGCACATACCAAGGTAATATTAGTAAATGGACAAAGTCATCTAGAGAACAAAAATCAATTAAAGAATATCCAGAATTGGGATTAAGTATAGCTCCAATAGATTCAAAGTACCGTTATAATTGGAATGCTCCTATCATAACATCACCACACAATAGAACAACGGTTTATCACGCAGGAAATGTTGTTTTCAAAACTACTGATGGTGGTATAACTTGGGTAACCGTAAGCCCTGACCTTACGAAGAACGAAACTGACAAACATGGTCCTGGAGGAGGACCTTATACCAACGAAGCTGCTGGAGGTGAAAATTACAATACAATTACGGCTTTAGTAGAATCTCAGCATCAAGAAGGTGTACTCTATGCTGGCAGTGATGATGGTCTACTACATATTACAAAAGATGGAGGTGCAAGTTGGCAGAATATCACACCAAAAGGAATAGATGGTGGTATTGTAAATAGTATTGATATCCCAGAACACGATCCTGCTACTGCTTATGTGGTAATTATGCGATACAAATCTTTAGATCTAAATTCTTATGTTTTTAAAACAACTGACTATGGACAATCATGGACTAAAATTGTAAATGGTCTTAATGACCCAAATGGATTTACAAGAGTTGTTAGGGCAGATAAAAAACAAAAAGGGTTATTATATGCTGGTACAGAGATAGGATTATATGTATCTAATGATGACGGTGCCCATTGGCAACGATTAACATTGAATTTACCAGTAGTTGCCATAAATGATTTAGTAATACAAGATAATGATTTGGTAGCAGCTACATCTGGTCGCGGTTTTTGGATTTTGGATGACTTAGGTGTCCTACAAAATATGATGACTAATTCTGAATCTTTTCAGATTTTTAAACCAAAAGCTACTTATCGCATTTTTGGAGGAACATCTAAAGCAACAGGACAAGGTCTTAATCCTCAAAGTGGAGTAACATTCGATTATTATTTAGACAAGGAAGCAGACACGCTAGATTTAGAATTAGATATCATAGAGGGTACCAAAGTTATTAGAACCTATACCAATAAAGAACCCAAGGATTTCAGTTCATGGCCAGGAGGGCCATCTAAACCTCAGGTGTTACCTTCAAAAAAAGGGTATAATAGATTTACATGGGATTTTAATAGAGAGGCACTACCTGCTATAAATAAAGTTTTCATTTTTGGTGGGCTCTCAGGTTCTAGTGTTGCACCTGGAAACTACATTTTAAGATTAATATTAGATGGAGAAACTGTTGAGACTGAAGCGACAATTCTGCCTAATCCAGTAATAAATTCAAGTGCAAAGGATTTTGCTGAACAGCAGGAATTACTTGTAGATATTGAAAATACCATTAGAGACATGCACGAGTCTGTAAACCAAATGCGCTCTGCAAAAACACAGCTAAATTCATATGCTAAACTTTTAAAGGATGATGATAAGGCCAAAGCACTTTTAGAAAAAGGAGAGGCTCTATTAATGCGCATCAATAGTTGGGAAGAAAACTTAATACAAGCCAAACAAAAAACGTTTCAGGATGTTATTAATTTTAATAATAAGCTTAATGCACAGCTCATACAGTTACTTAGCTACATAGACCAAGCAAATCCGAAGGTTACTGAAGGTGCTAAAGAACGATATAAAGACTTAATGCAAGATTGGCAAGTTTATAAAAATGAACGAGATGCTATTATTGATACAGAAATGCAGGCCTATAATGCACTTTTCAAATCATTAAATATACCAGCACTTATTCTTAAAAATAAGGAGTAATGATTAAGTTCTTTCGCCAAATTAGATATAACCTTATGGAGCAAAACAAAACAGGCAAATACGTTAAATACGCCATAGGCGAGATCATTCTTGTAGTTATTGGTATTCTCATTGCCTTACAGATTAACAATTGGAATAACAATCGCATAGATTCAAAGCGAGAAGCTAATTACATATTAAATATAGAGCGAGACCTATACAATCAAATAGAAGCTATTGATATTCAAATAGCCTTTGAGTCTAAAATTGCAGATTACACAAAATCTGCATTAGCACCGTACAGAGAGACTAATAACTTAATTATGGATAGCACTTTGGCAAAAGCCATTGGTACTATAAACTCTAGACGCACATTTTTAAATCCCAATCCTACGTATACAGAATTAATTTCATCAGGAAATATTGAACTCATAAAAAATGAGAGTCTCAAAACCGAGCTTATCAACTATTATCAAGAAACAGAACGTATTGAACTTATCATGGCCAATAACAACACCTTATTTACGGATCAACAATTTTCTCCTATAATGATGCGATTTGGTATTTCATCAAGTGAAGAGGATTGGGAGAATATGTTTAACTCATACCAAAATAAATACAGTAGTGGCAATCCACTATCGCCAAAAAACATGTTACGCTTATCTCAAATTAGCACAAGACTTCTTCAAGATGAAGCTAACGAACTTCTATTCGTAAACCATTTATCAGAGCGAGAAGGGTATGCAATTAATCATATCTTTTTATTAACAGAACTTAAGGTAAGAACCAATAAAATCTTAAAGAGTATAAAAACTAAGATATGATTAAATTCTTCCGCAAAATACGATACAACCTCATGGAAACAGGAAAGACAGGCAAATACCTTAAATACGCCATAGGCGAAATCATCCTCGTAGTTATAGGGATTATGATTGCAGTTCAACTCAATAATAAAAACCAAGATCTGGTACAACAAAAAGAGATAGAAGCTATCCTAGTCAAAATCCAAAAAGAGATCATCGCAGATTTGCATTACAGTAATAAAAGGCTTTTAAAATTTATAGAAAGAGATTCCTTAAAAAACCGAATTCTGAAGCGCCAGATTACTTACAATGAATTGAAGACCGGCAAAATCAACCTGTTAGACTACAGTTCTAAGTATTTTCTTTTTAGTATGAAAACAGCAGGCTATGAACAGCTTATGGAGCATCTTGATGACCTACCAGGAACGTATGATAATCTTTTAGGACTACTCGATCGACATTACAGGTCTGGAACAATACAGAGAACCAGAGCTAAATTAGACGTTTACGAAGTTGTTCAGGATTATAAGAAATATTTGACTGAAAATGAATCCTGGTATGGTCAAGACCTGTATCATAATACTATTAGCGATGCTCAAATCAATTTTTATTTGAAGAACCCTTATTTTTTAAACCATATCACCAGATTAAATGAAGCAATCAATATATCAATTCGTGAGCTAGTAAGTTGGCGTATTGTAGCTATCAGGATTTACCATAAGATCAATGAGATATTGGGAGAAAACAGTAAAACGATTCCAGATATTGCAAGAACTACAAGTCTCAACTCGGCATCAGAAAGCGCCAAATATGTAGGAACCTATGTGCTTACCAAAGGACCTAAAAACACCGGTTTAGGTAGCAGGTTGGTAGTGACCTCGAATAGAAATAACCTATTTATCCAATTCAATGATGAGCACGAACCCATTCAGTTAAGAATCATGCATGAAACCAAACCATGGTTTGTTTTTAATAGTTACTCAGCTTCTGTATTTCGATTTGGGCATCGTGGGCCAAACACCATTTCTGTCATAAGAGGTAACCATGATCAGACAGAATGGATAAAAGTAGATGAAGAATAAACATTGGAATTATGATTAAACTCTTCGGAAAAATACGATATAAGCTTATGAGTGATAACAGAACAGGTAAATACCTTAAGTACGCCGTAGGAGAAATTGTTCTCGTCATGGTAGGAATATTGTTGGCATTACAGGTCAACGAATGGAACAATGAACGTAACAGAAAAAAGTCTGAGCAGGTCATCATCGAGCAACTTATCAGCGATTTAAGTAAATCACAATATGAATTGGAGGAACAAGAATCCCGCAATTTAAGGAGTGCAAGGGAATATTCGCAGGTACTACGTGCCTTTTGGAAAACCGAATTGCCAGATGATATAGAGAAGTATGTTAGAAGTGGTGGTGGCAGCGGTGTATACAGTCCTGTGCTGGGAACGATGCAATCGCTTATTAATTCTGGGAGGTTAGACATCATCAGTTCCAAGGAACTTAAAAACGATATTGTGGCCTATGTAGAAGAGGTTGGATACAGGCTTAAGGACATAAACAGGTATGAGGCATCCTATTTTAGACCTGGTGTAGCCCTATTAAACGATGCAATTCCAAGTTCATATCGTTCTAAAGAATTCATTAATGCCCAAGGTAAGTCATCAAGATGGAAAAGTGATTATAACAGAAATCTTAATTGGTCTCCAGAAATCATTGAAAAAGTACCGTTTAAAACGGATTTGCAGCAATTATTTGAGGATAAGAATTTTTTCAAGGCTAATGAGAAATTGCATCTCTATCATCGCAATATTTCATGGAGATACCGCCAAATTCTTAATCGTACCAACGAGCTGTTAGTTAAATTATATCTCGCTTCAGACAAATACAATGAACAGAGTAAAAAATTAAACGATGGCTCATATTATTTGGTATTTGATACTGAAGACCTGGAAATCCTTAAGCGTGCGGATGCCTTGTTGGGTGATCCTTCTAAATGGAGCAAAAGCAGTGTTGATGACTGCGATGACAATGGCGCTGACGGAAGATTCAGTTTGATTTGTGCATTAAGAACTGCTTCCCAAGATGTGGTTGGTCAATGGGATTACCCACCTAGGCCAGCTATTAGATTGGTTTTACTTATGCTCTTGGAAGATGAAAACAGAAGATATGTAGAGAATATGGTTGAAGAATGGAACAATCACCCAGACACCACTTTTGATGAGGTAAAAAATTTATTGAGTGAATGTATTGAAGAAATCGAAAATCAAGTTTCAAACAATGATTAAGTTCTTTAGACATATACGTCGCACTTTAATATCCGAAAACAAAATGGGTAAATATTTTAAATACGCCATTGGCGAAATCATCCTCGTAGTTATTGGTATTCTTATTGCCTTGCAGATTAATAACTGGAATGAAAACCGAAAAGCAAGAATTAGCGAAAAACTCAACTTAACTCAGTTACTGGAAGATTTTAATACGAATAAAGTGGCTATTAAGCAGTATTTAGAGCGTTATGAAGAGAATAAAAAAGACATTGAAGTG
Source organism: Winogradskyella sp. A2 (assembly GCF_046762865.1). NCBI lineage: Bacteria > Pseudomonadati > Bacteroidota > Flavobacteriia > Flavobacteriales > Flavobacteriaceae > Winogradskyella > Winogradskyella sp. A2. Next base: position 28,272 of record NZ_JBKQXM010000008.1, on the reverse strand, counting down.
ACGTTGAGAAATACTGGTCCAAATGCTCAAATTCCTTCGCCAAAAACATTTGACTCTATAGTAAGTTTCTGGTATCCTTCTGCACAATTGTTGTATACAAAACCAACTACCATTGCAGGTTTAAATCTCAATCTGATATCTAGTAATGTCTTAAAAAAGCAGATAGCAACCTTTCCATTGTCATATGCTAATTATGAGAAAACAGAAAGGATTATAGAAGAGTTAACTCTAGAACAAAGAAAAATACATCAAAAATACATGCCACTTATTGCAGAAGAACCAAGCTATAAGCAAAATAGGTTTGACTCAGATTCGATAGGATTACTTAGGGATCGTCAACTACAAAATGCTACTGTAGATAAATTTTGGAATGTAAAAAGTGCTACATGGAATTTAGAATATATTGAAAAACATAATGATAGTATTATCTCATTGTTAAAAATAGAATTAAAAAAACTGTCAAATTGATTAAATTCTTTCGTCATATTCGTCAATCCTTACTTATGGAAAACAGGACAAGTAAATACTTTAAATACGCCATTGGTGAAATTATCCTTGTAGTGATAGGTATTCTCATTGCACTACAAATTAATAACTGGAATGAAGCACGTAAATTAAGTATCAAAGAAACTATTTATTTAAAAGGCTTAAAAGCAGATTTTGAGCAATCAAAACTTGCCTTAGCAAGAGTGATTAAGAAAACAGATAGAGTTTCTAAAATGGCAGATACACTCGCCACCATGATTAAGAAAAACGGCAATGAACTAACAGCAATTCAAATTGATACCTTAACGGGTAGTAGCACAGGATTCACGGTATTTATGCCAAGTGAAGGTGTTATAAATGATATTATTGGTTCGGGTAAATTAGATATGATTAGTAATAAAGAACTGAGAGAGCATATTGCCTCATGGCAAGCAGATCTTGAAATGATACGAGAGTTTGAAGGTATTGGTAAGGACATGTCCACTAAATACTCGGATTATACGAGTAAATATTTTGATTTAGTCAATGCCAAGTTTGGTATACCAGCTTTTTTAGGAACTAAACGAATTGAATTTCTCAATGATCACGTATTGACAAATTATATGGCTCAAATATTTGGAAATTCGAATGTACTTAATGAACTCTATAACGAAAAATTAATAGAGATTGATAGTTTAATGGCCATAATTGACAAAGAATTGAAATGATTAAATTCTTCAGGCATATAAGACGAAACCTCATGGAAACAGGAAAGACAGGCAAATACCTTAAATACGCCATTGGTGAAATACTACTAGTAGTTATTGGAATATTAATTGCCTTACAACTAAATACCCATAAAGAAAATAGCCAAAAAGCGGATTTAGGTTATAAATATTTAACCGAAATGAAAACCGAAGTGCAAAACGATTTTTTTTATATAGATAGAAGAATTTGAAGTTTACAGCGCAATATTAAAGACCACGAAGCCGCATTAAGCACCAACAATATAGACACCTTACCTCTAGATAGTATTGCAATGATTCTAAACCCGGAAAATCTAGATTTTAAAATTAGTGAGTTGACGTTTAACCGAATGAAAAATCTGGGACTAACTGCTTTAACCGAAAATGACGCGTTGAATTCCCAAATAAATTCATATTACAACTCTTCTGTGGTAGGTTTAAAATTATCATTAGAATATATTTTTGAAGAATTAAGAAAATACTTAGACTATTTTCAATATCAACAAGATGCAATTGATTATACGTTTTTGAATTCTGCAGAATTTGAGTTTCCTGCCTTATACAAGCAATCTCAAGAAGAAGTTAGTATAAAAAATAGAAAAAACAGTATAAAATTTTTAACATCCGTAAAAGGACGAATGCTCATTCTAGACGATTTAGATAATAAAAGATACGCCTTAACTGTGTTAACTGGTTTTAAGGCTAGAACGCAATCGCTTTTAGAAGCTATTTACGAAGAATTAAAAATAGAAACTTTACCAGAATTCCCAAAGGATGAAGATTTTAAAGAAAGCCCTGTAACGACTGAGATTCTAAAAAAGTTTGTTGGCGCATACCAGTCTAATAACAAGGTAACAATCAATATTCTGATAGAACATAATAAGATTTATATGGGGTTTGATAAAAATGATGATAAGTTAGAAATGATTTACACAGGAGAGGACGCATTTTTCATCAAGCGTTACTATAACGTTGTGCGCTTCAACAAGAAAAACGATAAGATAGTAAGCTTTAACATTATTACAAATGGAGAAGAAAATGAATTCATAAAAAATATTAGCAACTAACGGATACTAAACAAAACTATGATTAAATTCTTCCGCAAATTACGATACAACCTCATGGAAAAAGGAAAAACAGGCAAATACCTTAAATACGCTATTGGCGAAATAATCCTAGTTGTTATAGGTATTCTCATTGCGCTTCAAATTAACACATGGAATAACTCAAGAATTGACCATAAAAAAGAACTTAATTATTTAATGGAAATTAGAGATAATCTATTTTCAGATACACTTAAAATTGAGGAAGTCTTAAGCTTTAATGCTGAAAAATCGCAAGTAATTATTGACTGTATTAAAGAATTAGCTAATCCAAACACTCCAATGAACAGACTAAAAGCAATTGGAAGTCGTATGTATATGCTGGGTTCATATGAAGTTTATAACCCTAACAACCTTGGCTTCAATAACCTTTTATCTGCCGAACAAATTGACTTAATTTCTAATGATTCACTAAGAAAACAGCTACTTGATTTTTATAGTTTTGATTTTAGTAATAGCACTCAAAAAAGAGTGGTTGATGTTACACGTAAATTTGTTGATTATACCTTGCCAAAAATTGCTGTTAAGGAACATTTTGCTAAAGAGTATGAAGTCTTATTGGATCTTCCCTCTGCATATGATGTAAAAGTTTATAATGACCCTTATATTATTGCAAACCTGGATTTAATGATTTCAGTTATGAATAGTCAAAACCGTTTAGTTACCGATAAAAAGAAAGTCATCTTGCAAATAGTAAGTAATATTGAACAAGAATTAGCTCAATAAATGATTAAATTCTTCAGACATATACGTAAATCACTAATCCAAGAAAACAAAATGGGGAAATATTTTAAATATGCAATTGGTGAAATTATTCTTGTAGTGATTGGGATTCTCATTGCACTACAGATCAATAATTGGAATGAGGATCAAAAAATTCTGAAGCGTGAGAATTTCTATTTAGATTCACTTTTAGATGATATGAGGAGTAATTTGTTAGAGATTCAGGAAGACATTAATGGGAATTATCAGATTATAAAATCATGCGATTCTTTATTGTTATTGGCCAATGAGGGCACATATGCAAAGCTTAATGATGAAAGAATTGGAAACCTAATTATTTCTTTGGGTGAATATTCAAAACTGCAATTAGAACAAGGTACAATTGAAGAAATCATTTATTCTGGATCCTTACAAACTATTCAAAATGAAAGTATAAGAGGTTTTGTTGTGGACTGGGAACGTGATTTTATAGAAATAAAAGAAATGGAAAAGTTTGCAAGGCAATTTCAGGAAAAGTACTTCTCAATTTTGGATACTTTTTTACCCTACTACAAATTTGACTTTGTTGAAAAGAAGTACACCGATGAGGTCAGAGATATCTATTTTTCACATATGGAGTTGCTCAATACGGTCGGCAACATTCGTTTTGTCGCAAAACGATTAATTAATAATTACAAGGAGAAACTTGATGAAATTAATGTCTTTATTACCAATATTAAAAATGAATTGGATCAATGATTAAATTTTTCAGAAAAATAAGATACGAGCTTATGAATCAAAATAAGACTACTAAATACTTTAAATATGCCATTGGTGAAATTATCCTTGTTGTTATTGGTATTCTCATTGCATTGCAAATTAATAACTGGAATGAGACTAAAAAAAATGATATAAAATTAAAAACCTATATACTAGAGTTTAAGAAGGATTTAACAATTAATCTTTTAATATTTGATGATGAAATTAAACGCGCAACAGAACGCATAGATAATAATAATGGACTTTTAAAAACAAAAAATTTTAGTTCCATACCAGCGGACTCCTTAGAAAAAAAGATAGAAACGTTCTATATCAATTTTGATACTAAAAACTTTGTTTATGAATCGTTTAAAAACTCTCAAATCACTGAATATGGTGTCTATGATAGTATAGTAAGAGATATGCAAGAATATTACATTTGGATATATTCAGATATAACAGATTATGTTAAGCAACATAATAATTCAGTAGATCTTGCTGATAATTACTGGAGATACGTACAAAATGATTACGAATTCAGATACGATAATGATGCCGAAACCTCTTACCAAACAGAAGAAGAACGCAAGGAGAAACTTATTAAGTTAATCCATAATCCCAAAACACGAAACATTCTAAAAATAGATAATAGAAAAAAAAGGCAATTTATTGATCGGATAAAAGCATACAAATTAATCACTCAAGGCAACATCGATTTAATTAATAAAACTCTAAAGCTTAATGATTAAGTTTTTTAGACAAATACGTCAATCTATAATTATGGAAAATAAAGCGTCAAAGTACTTTAAATACGCCATTGGCGAAATTATTCTTGTAGTCATTGGGATTTTAATCGCACTTTCATTAAATAATTGGAATACTCAACGATTAAACACTAACCGAAACCAGGAGTTATTAGTAAAACTGTCTAAAGAATTAGATTTAAATATTGAGCGCGCTAGACGATTAGATTCTACAACTGAAAATGCAGGCTTTGCGAATAAATATAAATATACTGACAGCCTCTATAGTCTTCTACGTCATAATATGGCGATAGATCACTTAGATTACATGGTCGGTACTTCAATATTTTATGTAAATACCTTTAATTTAAATAGCTCTGTTTTTCAAGAATTAAAAAATACAGGAAGTTTATATTCAATAGGCTCAGATAGTTTAGTCACCGAAATTCAAAAGTATTATCAGCTTTGTGACAGAGAATCATTCTATAATTTAAATTACAGTGAGAATCTAAACATCCTAAAGTTTAGATGTTCGGAAGGGTGGTACGATTTTAAATACCTGTATAGAGGTAGTCCTGAAGAGGCCTTAAAGCACCATCCCTGGATTACCAATCCACGGTCAGAACATTACATTAAATTTAGACAATTTGTTCGAGCTGCAAGAAATCATCACAGGTTAATGTCTTCAAAGTTGAACAGAATAATTAATGAATCTGAAAAATTAAAAGCCCTTATAGCTTCAGAAAATGAACTATGACAGCAAAGCTAAAAATACTAATCAATGATTAAATTCTTTAGACATATACGCTATAAACTTATGAGTGAAAATAAAACAGGTAAATACCTTAAATACGCCATTGGTGAAATTATCCTTGTGGTGATTGGGATTTTAATTGCACTTCAGATTAACAATTGGAATGAGCAACGTAAATCCAAAATAAATGAAAAGGCATTGTATAGTCGAATTTTAATAGACTTGCAAGCTGACGAAATAAGGATAAATAATTATATTAATGACAATAAGCTAGATAAAAAAACTCTTAAACAAATTTTTCAAGATTCTCATGGACAATTACCTCAAGATTCTCTAATCAATTTTAGTACGTTAAGAGCTTCCAGAATTTTTGACTTAAGAATAAAAAAAAATTACTCTGATTACATAAAAGACATAAGAAATGATTCAATAAAAGAATTGATTGAAAACTATTTCAAACGAGAAACTCATATATCTGATGCTTTTGAACTAATGAGAAATTTTAAAGAAATAGAACTAAAGCCTTTTTTATCAAAAAACGGCATTAACAATACTCAAGAGTTATTTAATAGGTTCGATTTAGATTATTATGACTTAAGAGAAGAAAACATATTAGACTATTCAAAATTAAAAAAACAATATGGTACAGAAGAACTAAATCAGTTGCTGTTTGATTTAGCTATAAGGACATCATGGAGTTTAAGTGCTTTGGATAAAGTTTTAGAAGATAATAGAAACCTGCAAATCACTTTAAAAAAAGTAAAATTAAGCACTTTTAAGATTTAAATTGTAATCAACCAACTATAACATGATTAAATTCTTTCGTCATATTCGTCAAAACCTTCTAATGGAAAATAAAACAGGCAAATACTTTAAATATGCCATTGGTGAAATTATTCTTGTGGTGATTGGGATTCTAATTGCACTGCAAATTAATAATTGGAATGAAAACCGAATAAATAACAATAAAGAAACAGCCATTTTAGCTAACATCCACAAAGAATTTAAGCAGAATAAAATACAATTAGACTCAGTTATTAGTGAACACAATAAAGTGCAACTTAATTGCGCCAAGATAATCGGTCTATTCCCAATAGAATCAAAACCAAAACCAGCAGTTTTAGATTCATTATCTGTGCAGTTATGGTGGTCATATGGTGGAGTAACTTTCAATCCATCACAAACAAGTATTAACGCACTTGCAAGCACCTCTTCTTTCGATATTATTAAAAACGACACCTTACGCGATCTATTAATTTCTTGGAATGATTTAATTACTGATTACCAAGAAGAAGAATTACAATCTAGAGATCATATCTGGAATCAATACGACCCATATTTGTCTAAACATTTTGATTGGAATTTTAATTTTAAAGATGAGCGAAATGATTTTGACGCACTCCAAACATTAGAGTTTGAATACTTAGTTAAAAACAGATATGATTTAACAGATCAAATATTGAATACTAGTGGCGAATTAAAAAAAGTGCAAGAAACACTAGATAAAATTATAGATTTTACTAAACCATAAATAATGGTTGAAAGCATCCTTAATCAATTACCTTTAGACATAAAGAACATATAACTAAAAAACATATAACCATGGGAATCTTCTGGGATTTATTACAACAAGATGAATTAGAAAAACAACAAGAACAAGCCGATAGTGTTGAGGAACGTGTTGATAAATTAGAAACAGAATTAGCCAATACAAAAGCACTACTCAAAAAAACCCTCATTGCCTTAGAAACCCATTTGTCGCAAGATATTGATGGTGATGGTAAAGCAGGATAAGTATAAAATTTAATAGTTAAAAACGAATATGGAAACGGATACAATAATCTATCTGGTAGCCTTTGCGCTTATATTAAGAATAATTGTACGCTTGGTTATGAAGTATAAAAGAGAACGAAAAAATGATATAGAAGCTAATGATTAAGTTTTTTAGACAAATACGTTTTAAATTAATGGAAAAAGGCAAAACAGGCAAATACTTTAAATATGCCATTGGCGAAATCATCCTTGTGGTTATAGGAATTCTTATTGCACTTCAGATTAATAATGCAAATGAAGACAGAAAATCTCGTAGACAAGAAATAAAATACCTTAAAAACCTACAAATAGACATACAGGCTGAACTAAAAAATAACGACACCATAATTACCTTTAGGGCTAATAAAGCAAAAGTTGCAGCTAGATTAATCGATTTTAAAAAACTTGAAACTGCTAAAGATATTTTTGAGCTAGAAGGTGCTATACAAACTGTTTTTTGGTGGACCACCTTTATACCCACAAATAATACTTATAAGGAACTACTTAGCTCAGGTAATTTAAACTACCTAAAGAACGATTCTATTAAAAATTATTTGCTCGAACTTGATAAAAAGTATGTGGAAATTGATAATGCAGAACACCATATGCGTAGCGAATATGATAAGTACTTGTATGATCCCTCTATATTAAATGGTGAAATGTTAAATGTAATGGACTTACAATTATCGGCAGAAAATGGAGACATTTTACTTAAAGATTCGTCTCAAATTCCAGTGGATGCTATTATCCCACAATACCAAAGATTATTAAAAAACAAAACCTTTGTAAATGGCTTAAAACTTTCTATAATGAATAATATTTTTATTAAAAAATTTCACATAGAGTTGACAGGTCATCTTCAAAAGCTGAATCAATTGATACAAGATGATATAAATAAAAATTAACTATGCTTAAATTCTTCCGCCATATACGTAAATAATTATTAGCACAAAATAAAACAGGCAAATATTTAAAATATGCCTTGGGCGAAATTATCCTTGTGGTGATTGGGATTCTTATTGCACTTCAGGTAAATAACTGGAATGAGCATAGAAAATTAAAACAGACACAAAACAATTATTTATTACAGTTAGCAGATGATATAGATTTTATGCAGAAAAATTATAAAGGCCTAGTTCAATCCCATAAATTTCAATTAGACCAAGCAAGAGAAGTATATAGGATTGTCAATTCTTGTGAAATTAGCAATGAAGAAAAAGTCAATTTTGATAATTTCTTTTTTAGATTCAATTCTTTGGGAGTTTTATATTATGTAAGTGATACCTATGAAGAAATGTTATCTGCAAATCTAGTCGCAAGTATTGAGGACAAAGATTTTAAAAATATTATTTCTGAATTTTTTACACAAAGAGATGCTATGCAAATATTTATCGATCAATTTCAACAAAATTTAAATTTGGACTATAAAGTGCTAAAGGAACATGTGGTTTTCGGTTTTGATTCTTTAAACCAACCAACATTAGATTATGAGATATCTGAATTATGCAATTCCAAAGGATTTAAAAATGCAGTAGTCGAGGGTATTAATGCCAGAGAGGCGACCTATCAAATGGTATCCATTTTATCGGGAAAACTTGAGCAGATGCAAGCCATGCTAAATTCAGAAAATAAAGACAATTTAGAGTGATAATGTTGTTTAATTTAATAAACGTATGATCAAATTTTTTAGACAAATACGATTTAAGCTTATGAGTGAAAACAAAACAGGCAAATATTTTAAATACGCCATTGGTGAAATCATACTTGTTGTGATTGGAATTCTTATAGCCTTGCAGATTAACAATTGGAATGAGGATAGAAAAGATAGAAGAAGAGAACAAGATATATTATATAGTCTTAAACAAGATTTTTCAACAAATATTAGTAATGTAAATGACGCTTTCAATACATTTTCTGAAGCATATGAATCATCAATAGTATTGCTCGAAATTGTTAAAGATAATGGTCCTATTAATTCTAAAGAGGTTGAACAATTACTGGATGATATCATTAATAAAACTAAATCGCTAGACATAATAACAGGTTCATTAGACGAGCTATTTAATACAGGTACATTCAATCTTATTAAGGATGAAGAATTGAGGAAACAATTATCTTATTGGTCTTTCTATGTAACTGATACAGAAGATGATATTGTTATTTATAGAAATTATTTGTTTGATTTTTTTATTCCCTCTTTAACTAATAAGTCACTTTTAAGAAATATGGAAGATCCAGAATTTTTTGAAAATGATCTTGGTTTAAGTGAAATGTCAAAGTCTGACTTCAAATTAAATTATAGCACCTCCTTAAGAACAATCGAATTTGAAAATGAACTGTATAATAACACCTTAAATTATAAGTATGCTTTAAATTCATATAAGGTGTTTAATAATTATTTAGCTGAAACATTAAATCTAATAGAGTCAAATATTAAGGATTAAATGATTTCGTTAACTAGACTGACTTAGACCATTGTGGTAATTATCAATTTTTAATTATCTCGGTCCCATTGATCTGCGCTTGTAACCAGAAGGAGGTTCAAAAGCACTAGGATCTATAGTACGTCGAGATGTGTTTTTTAATACAGTTTCATTTTCTAATTCACCTCCTTCAAATTCCCTAGTAACAACAGGAAATCCATTTGCAAGATTCATTTCCTTATACGGACTGTTACCACCGAGCATTTTTCCGAGATTGTCCTTTATGCTTTCAGTGAAGTTATTCATGCCTTCAAAAGCAATACGAGCTTCGTTTCCACCATCAATATTTTTAAAATCCGTTGTCCAGGTCTCTCTAATTTTCTGACCTTCTAGGTAAGTTTCATATTTTAAACAAGGATAACCTTCTTTGGTTTCTCGTATACCTGTGTTTTTTAAAACTGGTGTAGGTATTTGAGTATTCATTCCTGGCATTCCAGGCATCTTTCCACCGCTTTGTTTTTGAGCCTGTTCAATCATTTCGCGTTACTCCTTCGTCAAACTTTTCATTGCCTCTTCCATCATGTTTTTCGATTTATCAATATTGCCAACCATCGATTCAATAAAAGCATCATCTACAACGTAGTATTCCTTTCTATCATGATCTACCAAGGTCATTTCTCCATTCTTCCCTTTTTTGCTGTTAAATATAAAGGCACCTCTTCCGGTTTTCTCGTCTGGTAAAACATCCATGTTCAAATTACCATCTTGAATTCGGGCTTCCATTTTTTCTAAGCGTTTTGTTGGTTGATTGTAATTGGTTACTTCCAATTCAAAAACCACACCTTGCATTAAATGACTATTTGGTGTAATAGCACTTTTTGTATCAAAACCCATTAAACCATAAAGTATCGTGCAGGCTAAAACAGTAAGGATTGGGACTGTTGCAAGTTTAGAATTTAAAATTTTCATGACCTATGGATTAGTTAATGTTTTCATTATGAGTAAGATAAGAAATATTTACTACTTATAAAAGTCTAGGTCCTAAAATTATCAGAATCCGTTTGTAGCCAAAGTTTCTTAATTTTTATGTCCCAAACACCAATAAAAGAGAAGTTGGTAATGGCCAATAAGAAGCATTTTTTGAACAAAAAATCAGATATGACCTTATGAATCAGAACAAGACTACCAAATACTATTAATAGGCCATTTTTCGACAGGTAATTGGACTATCTGAAATTTAAAATTTAACGTCTAAGCCACTTTGTGAATTTTCGATTTATCAAAAGGCTAAAAAATTATCAAAATCTAATTTAAGCTACTTTTTAGCTGTTTTAAGCTACTTTTAGGTTTTTAACAATTGTTGATAATTATCCTATTCAATAGGTAAAAACCTTTTAAAACGCCTTATAAAATCGTATATTTGTTAGTATTCAAAAATGATACAAACGTGTCATTTTTTTATGTCATAAATCGAACTAAATTTTATCGAAAATAATGAGCGAAAAGAAAGAAGAATTTAACAAGCACAATTACTCAGCTGATAGTATTCAGGCGTTAGAAGGAATGGAGCATGTGCGTATGCGTCCATCCATGTACATTGGTGACGTAGGTACAAGAGGATTACACCATTTAGTATATGAAGTTGTAGATAACTCTATTGATGAAGCCTTAGCAGGTCATTGTGATAATATTACCGTAATTATTAATGAAGATAATTCTATTACCACCGAAGATGATGGACGTGGTATACCTGTAGACCTTCACAAAAAAGAAGGCGTATCTGCATTAGAGGTTGTAATGACAAAAATTGGTGCAGGTGGTAAGTTTGATAAAGATTCTTATAAAGTCTCTGGTGGTTTACATGGTGTAGGTGTAAGTTGTGTTAATGCCTTATCTGAGCATTTAAAAGCTACGGTGTATAGAGACGGTAAAATATGGGAGCAAGAATATGAACGTGGTAAGACCATGTACCCAGTTAAACAAGTTGGCACTACAGATAAAAGAGGAACAACAGTTACCTTTAGACCAGATACCACAATTTTTACGCAAACAATAGAGTATAATTATGATACCCTAGCGAGTCGTATGCGCGAATTATCATTCCTTAATAAAGGAATCACAGTTCATTTAATAGATCGCCGTCATAAAAAGGAAGATGGTTCTTTTGAAGGTGAAACGTTTCACTCTGAGAATGGTTTACCAGAATTTGTGAAATATTTAGATGGTAATCGTGAACCTTTAATGAAAGATGTGATAGCGTTTGAGGGTGAAAAGAATGGCGTGCCAGTTGAGGTAGCTATGGTTTATAATACGTCTTATGCAGAAAATTTACACTCTTATGTAAATAATATCAATACACACGAAGGTGGTACACATTTAACTGGTTTTCGTCGTGGATTAACGCACACGCTTAAGAAATATGCAGATAGTTCTGGTATGTTAGACAAATTAAAGTTTGATATTGCTGGAGACGATTTCCGTGAAGGGTTAACAGCGATTATTTCTGTAAAGGTTCAAGAACCTCAGTTTGAAGGTCAGACTAAAACAAAACTCGGTAACAGAGAAGTATCTTCTTCGGTGTCTCAGGCCGTTTCAGAAATGCTTACCGATTACTTAGAGGAGCACCCAGACGATGCCAAGATCATTGTTCAAAAAGTAATATTGGCGGCGCAAGCACGTCACGCGGCACAAAAAGCGCGTGAAATGGTGCAACGTAAAACGGTAATGAGCATTGGCGGATTACCTGGTAAATTATCAGATTGTTCAGAGCAAGATCCTGCAAAATGTGAAGTATTCCTTGTAGAGGGTGATTCTGCAGGTGGTACGGCAAAGCAAGGTAGAGATAGAGCCTTTCAGGCTATCTTACCGTTAAGAGGTAAAATTCTTAATGTAGAAAAGGCGATGCAACATAAGGTTTTTGAGAATGAAGAAATCAAAAATATATTTACGGCACTAGGTGTTACAATAGGAACTGAGGAGGACCCAAGAGCCTTAAACCTCTCTAAGTTGCGATATCATAAAGTTGTTATTATGTGTGATGCCGATATTGATGGTAGCCACATTGCAACATTAATTCTAACATTCTTCTTTAGATATATGAAAGAGTTGGTAGAAAACGGACATATTTATATTGCAACACCACCTTTATATTTGGTTAAAAAAGGTGCTAAAAAGCAATATGCTTGGAGCGATCAAGAACGTGACGAAATTGTAACGAGTTTTGGTGAAAGTGCAAAAATTCAGCGTTATAAGGGTCTTGGTGAAATGAATGCCGAGCAACTTTGGGACACTACAATGAATCCTGAGTTTAGGACAATGCGCCAAGTACAAATTGATAATGGTGTAGAAGCAGATCGTATATTCTCAATGTTAATGGGTGACGAGGTGCCACCTCGTAGAGAGTTTATTGAGAAGAATGCTATATATGCTAATATTGATGCCTAGTTTTATTTAGGTTTAGATAATAACAGTATAATAAGAGCCATACCTTTTTAGGTGTGGCTTTTTTTATTTTGTTTAACAACAATTAAAACAACTTAGAAATCTCAAAAAATCTTAATAAATAATTCAATGCTTCACTTTAATTATTTAACGATTAAATACAAAAAAACACGATAAAATGCGTTAATTAGATTTTTTTTTATAGATTTACCCCAATCTTAACCTATTAAAAATGAAAAAGTTAATTGCCTCAATACTAATCATTACGAGTATTCAAATTAGTAATGCTCAAGAATTAGAAACTATTTTACTCGCCTCTGATGATGCCAGTTTACTAACACAAAACTATTTAAGTCCTGCTATTGAAGGCTTAATGTATAGTATGAATGGTGGCTGGGCTACCACAGCCAAAGTGCACAAAAAATTTGGATTTGATATTACCATTGGTGCAAATCTATCTTTTGTACCAGATGAAGCACAATTTTTTGCTTTTGCGCCTAGTGACTATGAATTTCTGACATTGCCAAATGGAGAGAGTCAAATACCAACCGTTATGAGTGAGAATGATTCAGAGACCACGATAGATGTATCTGTACCTGTTGGAGATGGAACATTTAAGGTGGCTAGTTTTGACATGCCAGGTGGTATAGCAGAAGATTTACCTGCCAGTGCAGTACCTGCACCATCAGTTCAGGTAGGATTTGGTTTGCCTTTTAAAACAGATATTAAGGCAAGATTTGTACCCAACCTAGCTTTTGATGATGATTTTGAATCGGGCCTCGTTGGTTTTGGGCTTCAACACGATTTGACTCAGTATTTTGGACCTATGGACAAATTACCGCTAAGTATTTCAATTTTAGCAGCTTTTACAAATATGACTGTCACTTATAATATTGAAGACGATGATTTAATTGACAATGTAGCAGTTAGTAATGGAGAAGCAGAATTTAAGATGAATACATGGACAGTACAAGCATTAGGATCTTTAGATTTTAAAATTATTACTTTTTATGGTAGTGTTGGTTATAACAATGGTAAAACAACGGCAAAGATGAAAGGAGATTATACCTTAACATATGATTTAGAAGATGGCAGTGGCAATACAATAGGCACTGTTGATGAAACAATTAGTAATCCTATAAACTTAGATTTTGAATCTAACGGTATGCGTGCTACTTTAGGAACAAGATTGAATCTAGCCTTTTTTAAGATTTTTGCAGATTATACGTTTCAAGAATATAATACGGCATCTTTGGGTATCGCCTTTAGTTTTAGATAGTAAATTATCATATGGTTTATATAAAAGCAGTCTTTAATAGACTGCTTTTTTTATTTTTTAATACTATGACTTATGTCATGGAAATTAGACCTTAAAGCTGTAAATTTGTACTCGAATTTTTAACGTTATAAACAATTTTAAAATGAAAGTAACCGTAGTTGGCGCTGGTGCAGTAGGCGCAAGTTGTGCAGAATATATAGCAATGAAAAACTTTGCTTCTGAAGTTGTAATTCTCGATATTAAAGAAGGCTATGCAGAAGGTAAAGCAATGGACTTAATGCAATGCGCGTCTTTAAATGCTTTTGATACTAAGATTACAGGTAGTACAAATGACTATTCTAAAACAGCAAATAGTGATATTTGCGTAATCACATCTGGTATTCCTCGTAAACCAGGTATGACACGTGAAGAATTAATTGGTATAAATGCAGGTATTGTAAAATCTGTATCTTCAAGTTTAGTGCAGCACTCACCAAATACAATTATTATAGTGGTAAGTAATCCAATGGATACTATGACTTATTTAGTTCATCAAACTACGGATTTACTAAAGCATAAAATTATCGGAATGGGTGGCGCATTAGATTCTGCAAGATTTAAATATAGATTAGCAGAAGCATTGGATGCACCAATAAGTGATATAGATGGTATGGTTATCGGAGGACATAGTGATAAAGGAATGGTACCTTTAACATCACATGCAACGAGAAACAGTATTAATGTTTCTGAGTTTATTTCTGAAGAAAGATTAAACCAAGTTAAAGAAGATACTAAAGTTGGCGGAGCAACTTTGACCAAGTTATTAGGAACTTCTGCTTGGTACGCACCTGGTGCAGCAGTTAGTGGTTTGGTACAGGCAATAGCATGTGACCAGAAAAAAATGTTCCCTTGTTCTACCTTATTAGAAGGAGAATATGGATTGAGTGATTTATGTATTGGTGTACCTGTAATTTTAGGGCGCAATGGTATTGAAAAGATAGTAGATGTACCGTTAAGCGATGCTGAAAAAGCACACTTGGCAGAAAGTGCTGAAGGTGTTAAGAAAACAAATGGGCTTTTAGATTTATAAATAAATTAGAACATTATATATTATTATAAAGACTGTAGCAATACAGTCTTTATTTTTTATATTTGGCGGATGAAATTGAAATTACATTTTGGTATTGTAATGGTAATGCTCATGTTCTTAGGAACATATATTGAGCATAACATTTCGCCTAATCAACAAATTGTTATTCAATTTTCTAATGATCAAATTTCTTCAGATAAGGCAAATTTTGCCATAGAATCCTTAAAACAACAGCTTCAAGAAATTGGTGCTGAGAAACTGCAAATAGTTAAGTATAGTAGTGGTCAATTAAAAATCACATATTATAGTGAAGCCAATGTTAAGAGCATTCGTAAGGTGCTTTCTAATCAAGAAAATCTTGTTTTAGATTATTCTTATGAAGATGATTCAAATGATAAATCAAAATCTGAAAATGAAGAGGTTTATAAATTCAATGTATCAGAAATTCAAGATAAACCAATAAACAATTGGGATTTTGAAGGAACAGAAATCACTGAGTTAAATCACAAGAGCGATCGTTACTATTTTCCAAAATTAAAAAATACTTCTACAAAAGAAGATATTGAGAATTACAGTTCTAAATTATACTCAAGATTTAACTTACTGAGTATCTTTCATTTTAATAAGAACAAATTTTCTTATCAAATTCCTGAGGTGAGAGCAGGACCTTCATTGTTAGGGAATAGCTAATCTGAAATAATTCCCCTATTCAATTCAAATACTTTTTCAATCAAAAAGTAGAAACCCATTTAACAATAAAAAATAATTGTCGGATAAGACGCTAAACTCTATATTTGCGCGACTAATTTTCGACATAAAACAACAATAAAATGCAAAACAAAGGAATAATTAAACTGTTTGCACTCCTATTTGGATTGGTGAGTATTTACCAATTATCATTTACGTTTAAAGCGAATCAAATAGAAGATGAAGCTAAGACATATGCTGTAAGTAAGTATGCAGAAACAGATGAGGATTACCAAGACAAAAGAAACCAAGCAGAAATTGATTACTTAGACTCTTTAAAAACCTCTAAAATTAAAGTAGGTGAGGATTTTGAATCTATTGAAGTTTATAATATGGGTGTTGCTCAATACACTTATAATGAAGTAGAAGAGAATGCCATGAAATTAGGTCTTGACCTTAAAGGTGGTATTAATGCTATCATACAGATTTCCGTAAAAGACATCCTAA
This sequence comes from Winogradskyella sp. A2, assembly GCF_046762865.1. Lineage (NCBI taxonomy): Bacteria > Pseudomonadati > Bacteroidota > Flavobacteriia > Flavobacteriales > Flavobacteriaceae > Winogradskyella > Winogradskyella sp. A2. The sequence goes on along the minus strand of NZ_JBKQXM010000008.1, from coordinate 11,782 downwards.
AAGGTTTGGCCAATAATAGTAGAGATCCAATCTTTAATAAGGCCCTTGATGATGCAGAAGAATTACAAAAGGATGCGCAAGAATCTTACCTAGAATCTTTCTTTAGAGCTTTTGACGCTATAAAGGGAGATACTAAACTAGCTTCTCCAGATATATTTGCCAATCGTGACTTAAGTGATGTCATTAAATTTGATATGTCGGACGATGAAGTAAAGGGTATTCTTGAAACTAAGATAGATGAATCTATAGTTTCTGCCTTTGAAGTATTACGTAATCGTATCGATGGATTTGGTGTAACGTCACCTAACATTCAACGATTAGGGAATTCTGGTCGTATCTTAATTGAATTACCTGGAGCTAAAGATAAAAAGCGTGTTGTAGATATTATTACAAAAACTGCACAATTACAATTCTGGGAAACGTATAAGACGCAAGAAGTATTACCATATATTCTTCAAGTAAATCAAGCTTTAGTTGAAGCTAATAAAGATAAAGTAGATGCATCAACTGAGGTTGCTGAAGCTGAAGAAGTTGTAGACAGTACAGAAAGCGCAATTGATGAATTAACAGGTCAGATAGAAACTGACTCTACAGATGTTGCGGATATAAATCCATTAGGCATTCAGAGTTATGGAAATGGTGGATCTGTAGCAGCGATATTCTTAGCTAAAGATAGAGAAAAGGTATTAGAAGAATTAAACAATTCAAAGAATAGAGCATTACTCCCAGCAGAGATGCGCTTTGCAAAATTTGTTTGGGGAATTCAAGATAAAGATTCCGAGTACTCAGAATTATATGCTATCAAAGGCAATAGAGATGGTGTGCCTCCATTAAGTGGTGCTGTTATTACTGATGCAAATCAAGATTATGACCAAATTAGTAGACCAGCTGTAAGTATGCAGATGAATGCTAAAGGAGCAAAAACTTGGGAAGAAATGACCAAAAAAGCATTTGAAACTCAAGGTTATATTGCCATTGTATTAGATAATATTGTTTATTCTGCGCCTAGTGTTTCTAATGGAGCAATTGCAGGTGGTAGATCACAAATATCTGGTGCCTTCTCACTAACTGAGGCAATAGATTTAGCTAACGTATTAAGAGCGGGTAAATTACCTGCTTCTGCAGAAATAGTTCAAGCTGAAGAAGTTGGACCGTCTTTGGGTCAAGAAGCTATTGATAGTGGTATGAAATCCTTTTTAATTGCATTAGCTTTTGTGCTTCTTTGGATGATTTTTTACTATGGTAAAGCAGGTTTTGCTGCAGATGTGGCGTTATTGTTAAACATACTTTTAATCTTTGGTGTATTAGCAAGTTTAGGTGCAGTATTAACCTTACCAGGTATTGCAGGTATCGTATTAACAATTGGTATATCGGTTGATGCCAATGTACTTATTTTTGAACGTATAAGGGAGGAAATAGATAAAGGTAAATCGCAAAAAGAATCTGTTAAAGATGGTTTTGCAAATGCATTGTCTTCAATATTAGATGCAAATATCACAACAGGTTTAACGGCGTTAATATTATTTGTGTTTGGTACAGGGCCAATTAAAGGATTTGCTACAACTTTAATAATTGGTATCGTAACGTCTTTATTTACAGCAATTTTTATTACGAGATTATTAATTGATTGGTATGTAAATAGAGGAGGGAAATTAGATTTCTCAACTGCAATGACAAAAGGACTTTTCAAGAATGTGAATATCAACTTCTTGAGAAAACGAAAAATTGCCTATGTTATTTCTAGTATCTTATTAATTGCGAGTGTTGGATCCTTATTTACAACAGGATTAGACCAAGGAATTGATTTCGTTGGTGGTCGAACTTACTTGGTAAGATTTGCTCAAGAGGTGAGCGTTGAAGAAGTTAAAGGCGATTTAAATGCCGAATTTGGTAGTGCTGAAGTAAAGACTATTGGTGGTGCCAATCAGTTAAAGATTTCAACTAAATATAAAGTAGAAGACAACTCTACTGATACTGATGAAGAGGTGCAGTCTAAATTATTTGAAGTATTGACTAAATACTTACCGGATGGAATAACCTATGAAGAATTTCTTGATGGCTCTGGAGATGCCAAGATTGGAAAGATGTTTTCGAGTAAAGTAAGTCCAACTATTGCAGATGACATTAAGAAATCGTCAGTTTGGGCTATTCTGGGCTCATTGGTCGTAGTCTTCCTTTATATCTTATTTAGATTTAAAAAATGGCAATTTTCGTTGGGTGCAGTTGCAGCCGTTTTCCATGATGTATTAATTGTATTGGGTATTTTCTCAATAACATGGAGATTTATGCCATTTAGTATGGAAATTGATCAAGCTTTCATAGCAGCGATATTAACTGTAATTGGGTACTCGCTTAATGATACCGTGGTTGTATTTGATAGAATTAGAGAATTCTTAAATGAGCATACGTCTTGGGAGTTTGGTAAAACAATTAACGCGTCTCTTAATAGTACATTAAGTAGAACATTGAACACATCTGTAACTACCTTAGTTGTGTTATTGGCAATGTTTGTCTTTGGCGCAGATTCTTTAAGAGGGTTATTATTTGCCTTAATAGTGGGTGTGATAGTTGGTACATATTCTTCTATGTTTATCGCAACACCGTTAATGTATGATACTGCCAAAAAAGGAGATGCAGCAGAATCTTTAAAGAAGAAAGAAAAAGAAGAAGACGAGGCGTAATCAACTTGTTGAATAGATATTAAAAATGCCTTTCCATATCGGGAAGGCATTTTTAGTTTCTAATCCCTTTAATAGTTTATTTATATTTTAGTGATCTCAATAAAGCAAATGACCAGCACACCGAAATCTTTTTTATTAAAATATGGCATATCTAGCTTTATGCTTGTTGTTATAGCAATTCAGTTTTATTCTGTTAAAACAAAAAATTTGAATAAATGGAAAGGTGGCGGTTTTGGTATGTATTCAGAAATTCATTATTACTACAATCAAATTTACATTCCAGACATGTCTGTAGATTCTTTAATAAAAGACGACAGCATGAAAGAATCTTTAGGGTTTTTAATGTTAATGCCAAATGATATTAATCTTAAGAAATCTGCAGAACTTATTTTAAAAACTACTAAAAGAGATAGTATTAATATCCAGATTTGGAGGCCTTTAATGAATTCAGAAAGTGGTGTTTATACAAGAGTATTGGAGAACGAAACTTATTTAAAACACCAAGACCTGTGAATTACTGGTTATCCATAAAAGACAAATTTAATGACCAAATTGTCTTAGGTACGCAACTATTAGTTTTACTGCTATGTGTCTATGTATTCATACTAGCAGAGGAACATGTTCTCTGGAAAGCACCTTTAATATTCGTTGGTTTATTGAGTTGGTATCTGTTGCGTGATAAAACAGACCATCCTATTCTTTTGATTCTAGGACTTGTACTGCTTATAATAGACTTATGTTACTCATATTATTGGGTGGCGAATCATCACTTTATGCTACTATTTGTAGTGTTGGCGGTCATATTGTATGTCTATCATCAAGATAAGGATATCTTTCTAAATAACATTCAGTTGATTTTGGTTATTGTCATCCTTACTTCTGTTATACAAAAGCTCTTGTCGAGTCAATTTATGAGTGGTGATTTTTATTATTACATGATAAATAGAGGTGCGCTTTTTAGGTTTTTTATTAATTTCTTTCCAGATAGTTTAGAAGTTGTGAAAAGTAATCAGGAACAGCTATTGGCTTTGCATGATACAAATCCAAACATACAGCAATCTATTGTAATGAAAGATATTATCCCAAACCTTGGAAAGATAAGTGTAATCTACGCATGGCTCACAGTTATAATAGAATCTTTCATTGCTTTTGCAATGTTATGGAAATCCAGAAATACTTGGACCCATTTACTTTTAATCGTTATGATTCTAGGTATTTTATGCGCAAGGTTTGAGACTGGTTTTATGGCTCTACTTGCTGTTTGCGGAATGTTTTTATGTAATAATGTTAAGCTAAGACTATTTTACGTTATAATTTTTATGGCTTGTATAGCTTTTATTGTCACAAAAATAGGATACCATTAACTAGTCTATAACACTAAACTCAATTTTATCTCCAATCTCAAGTTTCCACTGATCAGAAAGACCACCATTAATTTCTAAAACGTATTTAGCTGGTGCATCAGATGGAAGTGAAGTCTCATCTAATGGTTTTGCGTTTTTTTGAAAACTTACAATTGTTTTCTCGTCATTTATATAAATGATGTCTAATGGAATTTTAGTGTTCTTCATGTAAAAACTACGTAATGAAACATCAGGAAATATGAACAGCATACCTTGATTAATTCCCAATTCAGTTCTGTACATTAGACCGGTTTGAGTTTCGTATTCATTATCTGCAATTTCAATATCGATACTTTTAATAATTGAATCAGAAATGGCTTTTTTTAAATTTAATGTTCCTTCTTTTTTGAACAAAACTTCTACTTTATCCTTAGTAATAGATACCTTATCCTCTTTACAATTATGAAGTGATACAAGTATAGAAACTACAAAAGAGAATTTGAGTATTTGCTTTAAAGACATTACTTAATCTGCGTTTTAGGTTTATACATAAACATAAAATAAAGTCCTATTAGTATAAACGGTATGCTTAGTAATTGTCCCGTAGATAGTACATTGCCAAAATAGTCCTCAATGCCACCTTGACTAACTTTTACATATTCCACAAAGAATCTAACAGTCCAAAGTAGAACTAAAAATAATCCAAATAGAAATCCTTGTTGTTCAGCTTTTTTGGTTTTCCAATAAAAATAAAAGAGAATTAAGAATACAAAAACGTAACAAAAAGCTTCGTATAACTGCGCAGGATGCCTTGGTTGATTTTCTCCTAATTGTTTAAATACGACTCCAAATTCACTATTGGTAAATTTTCCAATAATTTCAGAGTTAATGAAGTTGCCTATTCTAACAAAAACAGCGCCAAGTGCCACTGGAACAACCACACGATCTAAAATCCAAAGCACAGATTTTTTCAATATTTTTTTGTTGTATAAATACATTGAAATAATCATAGCTATCGCAGCACCATGACTCGCAAGCCCTTGGAAGCCAGTAAATTCAAAACCACCTTTAAATTTAAAAGGTAAGAATATACTAAAGAAGTCTTCTGTAATTAATTCGGATTGGTAGAATATAACATGTCCTAATCTTGCACCTAGCATTATACCTATTACAGAATAAATAAACAACGAATCTAAAGACTCATCAGATTGGTTTTCATTTCTATAGATACGCTTCATAATGTAGAACCCAAGTATAAAGGCTACAATCCACATAACACTATAAAAGTGAAGCTTAAAAAATCCCAGGTCTAAATATTTAATCGGATCCCAAACAATTTGTATTGAATGCATAGGTGTTTACTTTATGCCGTAAATATAATATTTTGATAGGTTTTGGTAGAGAGATTAACGTATTATTAATCTTCTTTTGGAGGTACTGGATCAAATCCTTTTCCACCCCAAGGATGACAACTAAAAATTCGTTTTATAGCAAGTTTACCACCTTTAAATATGCCATGGACTTCTAATGCTTCTTTGGCATAATGAGAACATGTTGGTTGGTATCTGCATGTAGCAGGAGTTAAAGGGGAAATTACGTTTTGATATACTTTAATTAAGAACAGAAATGGATATGTAAGAACCTTTTTCACAACTATTTGGTCGTAAAAGTCGTTCCATCTTTACCATCTTGCAATTGTATACCTGCATCTGCTAATTCATCCCTGATTTTATCAGATAATGCGAAATCTTTGTTAACCCTTGCTTCTTTTCTAAGGTTGATTAAGATTTCCACAGCGCTTGACAATTTATCATTACCTGCAACTTCTTTATCACTGTTTTTAAGTCCTAGAATATCAAAGGTGAAGGTCTTAATCGTAGATTTTAAAAGCTCCAAGTCTTCATTTGTAATTGTAGTACTTCCGTCTTTTATCTGATTGATAAATTTAGCGCCTTCAAATAGATTCGCAATTAAAACAGGAGTATTAAAATCGTCATTCATAGCGTCATAACATTTCTGCTTCCAGCTTTGAATATCAGTTGAGGAATTACTACTTGCTTTTAGGTCATCTAACAAATTTATGGCTTCCATTAATCTAAAATATCCCTTTTCACTAGCCAATAATCCATTATTAGTAAAGTCTAAAATACTTCTGTAATGAGCCTGAAGCATAAAGAATCTAGCAACACTTGGTAGATATGCTTTTGTTATATGTTGATTGTCACCAGAGAATATTTCATTAGGTAAAATATAATTACCAGTAGATTTTGCCATTTTCTTGCCATTCATGATAAGCATATTGGCATGAAGCCAATAGTTAACCGGTGCTTTATCATTTGTAGCTTCAGCTTGGGCTATTTCACATTCGTGATGTGGAAATTTTAAATCCATTCCACCACCATGAATATCAAACTGCTCACCCAAATACTTGGTACTCATTGCAGTACATTCTAGATGCCATCCTGGGAATCCATCACTCCAAGGTGATGGCCAACGCATAATATGTTGTGGTTCTGCTTTTTTCCATAGTGCAAAATCTTGAGGGTTCTTTTTGTCGGACTGACCGTCAAGAGCTCTTGTATTATGAATCAAGTCTTCAACCTTTCTTTTACTCAGAATTCCGTAACTCTTACTTTCGTTGTATTTTAAAACATCAAAATAAACTGAACCATTCACCTCATAGGCAAAGCCATTGTAAACTATACTTTTAATAATTTCAATTTGCTCAATGATATGCCCAGTTGCAGTTGGCTCAATACTTGGTGGTAAAAAATTGAAGGTATTTAAAATGTTATGAAAATCTACAGTGTATCGCTGCACAACTTCCATTGGTTCTATAGCTTCAAGTCTTGCTTTTTTAGCAATTCTATCTTCACCTTCATCAGCATCGTTTTCTAAATGCCCAGCATCAGTAATATTTCTGACATATCTTACCTTATATTCTAAGTGTTTCAAATATCTGTAAATGACATCAAAAGACATGAATGTTCTCACATTACCAAGATGTACATTGCTATAAACTGTTGGTCCACAAACATACATCCCAACATAACCTGGAGTTATAGGCTTAAAACCCTCTTTTTCACCACTAAGGGAATTATAAATTTTTATGGATTGAGTTTCGTATAAAGGCATGATGTAAATGTCTGATAGAATGTAAAAACAAATCTATAACTAAGCTATAGATTTAGCAACTAAAATTTTGTATCTAACTGAATGTAGTCTAAGAATTCTCTTTTGGTTTCCTTCTCTTTGAATTTACCTCCAAATTCAGATGTCACTGTACTACTTTCAATATCTCTAATACCACGTGAATTAACGCAAAGGTGTTTGGCATCAATAACACAGGCAACATCTTCAGTATTTAGTACTTTTTGAAGTTCTTTTACAATTTGAATAGTCAGTCGTTCTTGTACCTGTGGTCGTTTCGCAAAATAATCTACAATACGGTTCATTTTAGATAATCCTACCACAGTACCATTTGAAATATAAGCTACATGTGCTTTGCCTACAATTGGTAATAAGTGATGCTCACAAGTAGAATATACAGTGATATTCTTCTCTACTAACATCTCGCCATATTTATATTTGTTTTCAAACGTAGAGGCACTTGGTTTTTTAGCAGGATCTAATCCGCCAAATATTTCGTTAACAAACATCTTTGCAACGCGCCTTGGGGTACCTTTGAGACTATCATCAGTTAAGTCCAATCCCAAAGTTTCCAAAATATGTCTAACATCGTCTTTAATGATATCCATTTTCTCCTTATTTGTCAGCTTAAAAGCGTCGTCTCTCATTGGAGTTTCACTAGAAGAAGAAACATGGTCATCTCCAAGAGCGTCTATATCATTAAACTCGCTATCAATTCTCATAGTTTAAAATAATTATTTTTACCATAAACGAAGTGCAAAGATACGTAATAAAAATAGTATCAATAAGGTAGGACTTTTATAATTACAGCTGTTATATTAATAAATCCGGTGAATTACGCATTACATTGACAAATTAACATTAATAATTATAAAATTTTCTTAATTTTCACAACTTTAATAAATTCATAATTATGTATAGATTCCTTCTAAGAATCCTGATCTTGTTTTTATTGTTTTCTTCCAGTGAAATTATAGGTCAAACAGCACAAAATATAAAGTTCAAAGCTGTAAAATATAAACCAAATGTGGATGCGCCATTAACGAGCAGTGAAATGGCAAAAATCAAGGAGGTTTATCAAGAATCAACACAAGATGTTGTTTTAAATGATAAAGCACATTTAAAACGAATAAAGCACTTACTAAGAAATAGAATAAACCTTCTGAGATTAAATGAAAAAGCAAAACATCGCAATTATATAAACCTATCTGAAGTTGAATTATTCAATCATTACAATCCTGAATTAAAAAGAGATATGGTTTTTGATAGGTATGGATTTAACCCATTGAAATATAACTTGGATTTTTATCCATCACAAAATGTTTTATATAGGATAGATGGCACTGATTATTTCGTTCAAATAATGTCCCAATTTCAATAGAATATGATGAAAAGAATACTTTTACTTTTAATGGTTTTATTGTCCTATGTGTCTAGTGCGCAGGACATAATAATGCAAAATGGGACATTTAATCAATGTTCAGCAGGATTTTTCTATGACTCTGGAGGAGAATTTGGACCTGCTGGAAATAATGAAAATTTAACCTTAACCTTGTGTCCTGACAATCCAGGTTTTCAGGCTCAAGTGAATTTTACTTTTTTTCAACTTCAGGCTAACTTAGATTTTTTGGCCATTTATAATGGTCCGGATGCAACTTATGACGAAATAGGAACATTTACGGCTGTTAATGACCCTGGTTTAATAATAGCCTCACTAACGGAGATTAATCCAGGAGGACAACCTAATCCAGATGGATGCTTAACATTTGTATATACAAGTAATCCGGATGGACCCTCGGCTGGCTGGGAAGCCGAAATTTCTTGTTTTGAGCCATGTCAATCTATTGATGCAGTACTTGTAAACACAACTCCAGCTGTTAACGCTGAAGATATAATTAGAATCTGTCAAGGAGATCAAGTAACGTTTGAAGGTGACGGTGTCTTTGGTGCGGATCCGACAGGTGCAACCTACACATGGGACTTCGGGGATGGAACTTCTGATACAGGTCAAACGGTAACGAAAACATATAATGATGAGGGTATTTACATTGTCAACTTAGCTGTTGGTGATGATAATCCTGCGGGATGTACAAGTTTTAATCTAATTAATCAGTTCATACATGTATCGTCAAATCCAGATTTTTCTGGTACCGCCTCAGATCAGGCAACTATTTGCTATGGAGAACAAGTAGATATTACAGGTCAAGTTCAAGGTGTTACATTTGCAATTGATTGTGCCAATGGAGGTGTGCAAGCCAACTTAGGCTCTCAAATGGGTCTAACTTATACTTCTGAATTAGAGTTAAATTGTTTCTTAGGCCAACAATTAACGGACCCTACACAACTGGAGAGTATTTGTATTGTTATGGAGCATACTTGGATTGGCGATCTGGAGATTATAGTAATTAGCCCAAGTGGTCAGCAAGTTACTCTGCATAACCAAACTGGTAGTGGAAATTTTTTGGGTGACCCAATAACAACTGACGGGACTGGTCCAGGAGTTGGTTGGGAGTATTGTTTTTCTATGAGTGGTACACAGATTTTAAGTGCTGGCCCAACAATACCAGGGGGAACTCCAACACCCGGTAATTCAATAGATCCAGACGCTGGTCCATTCCTTCCAATTGGAGACTTTGCTAATTTTGTGGGTACCGATATAAATGGTACATGGACATTGTTTATTGAAGATCATTTAAACATTGATGACGGTACTATTTTTACATGGTCGCTCAACTTTGATGAATCGTTATTAGAGTCAGATTTCGCATTTACTCCAGTTATAACATCTGAGAGTTGGGATACCGATCCAACTATTGTAGCAACTAATGGAAATGTAATCACAGTGGCTCCGCCAGATGCTGGTACCTATACCTATACCTATACTGCTGTAGATGATTTTGGGTGTACATATACTGAAGATGTTTCCGTTGAGGTATTACCAGAGCTGATTACAGACTTACCTAATAACTTGGTTATTTGTAATCCCGGAGCACCACCATACAATTTTGATTTAGAATTGAATACACCGGTAGTAACAGCAAGTGCACCAAATGCTGGTGATTTAGTTGTTACATACCATAATTTACAAATAGATGCAGAAAATGATGTTAATGCTATAGGCGGAACAAATAATTATTCAGGTACTGATGGTGAATTTGTTTATGTGCGTATTGAGTATTTAGATTCAGGATGTAATGATGTCTATTCCTTTAGCTTGAATTTAAGTAATCAGCCAACGATAAATCCGGTAGCAGATATTGAAGTTTGTGATGACGGTCTAAATGACGGAACAGAGCTTTTCAATTTGGAATCCCAGACTCTAGGAATTCTTGGAGCACAAGACCCTAGTTCATTTGAGGTGACCTACCATTTGAGCTTTTCGGATGCAGATGGCGGTGTAAATGCATTGTCAAGTCCTTATCCAAACACCTCTAGTCCTCAGGGGATATGGGTCAGGGTACAGACAATCGGTGATGCTACATGCTATAGTGCCTCTGCCAATCCTGTTTTCAATCTTATCGTAAACCCAAGGGACGACGCGTCCTTTTCTATAACACCTACCTGTGACGGTGCGACGGTCGACCAGCCTCTTGCGACGCCTGGAGGTATATTTGAGTTTACCGGTTTTCCTGGGGTTGGAGTAAATATTGATCCTGCTACAGGGGAAGTAACCGGTGCAACTTCGGGACTGCCCTATGAAGTACAATATACCACAACCGGCATCTGTCCATCGATAAGTACATTGACGTTCACTGTTCTAACAGAAGACGACCCATCGTTTGAAATGGATGCGACCTGTGATGGCGGAACGGCAATAAATGTGGCTACACCTGGTGGAACGTTCGCGTTCAACCCAGTGCCAACCGATACGGCGACGATAGATCCTAATACGGGAGAGGTCACCCTTGGCACGCCAGGGGTAAGCTATACCATCGAGTATACTACAGGAGGAACTTGTCCTGCAAGTAGTACCGAAGTATTGACCGTACTCACATTGGATGACCCGTCCTTTGATCTTAGCCCAACGTGTGATGGTGCCATTACAAACATAACGGGTGACACCGGCGGGACTTTTGTTTTTAATCCAGATCCAGGCGATGGGGCAATATTGGATACGGCTTCGGGTACAATAACAAACGGTATATCTGGAAGTACATATTCTGTGGAATATACGACGAACGGTAACTGTCCGCAGTCTTTAATACAGACGGTAACGGTTACGGCCGAGGACGATGCAACCTTTACGGTTACGCCAACCTGTGATGGCGGTATTGCCGTACCGGGAGCTACGACAACGGCAGGAGGCATATATTCATTTGATACAGTACCGACGGACGGAGCAACCATAGACCCAAATACGGGCGAGGTGACCAACGGCACACCAAATACATCCTATACCATAACGTACAGTACCACTGGAGTGTGCGCGGCCTCGGAAACGGTCACGTTCAGTTCCCAGCCTATAGACGACCCTAGTTTTTCGGTAACACCGACCTGCGATGGAGGTATCGCGAGCATTACGGGCGATATAGGAGGAACCTTTGCATTTGATATCTTGCCGACGGACGGCGCGGTAATCGAACCGGTCACGGGAGCGGTAACCGGAGG
>NZ_JBKQXM010000007.1:0-231574 GCF_046762865.1 Winogradskyella sp. A2 | reverse complement strand
GGCGTTTAAGCGGGTGCAAATATAAAACCCTTTTTCGTTACCCGCAACATTCTCGACAAAATATTTTTAAAAATATTCTCCGCAACAATATCCATAAGCGAACGAACTAACAAAAAACAGTACTCACGTACCGTTTCAGCGGCGCAAATATAAAACCATTCCCCAACCTGACAAGCAATATTATAAGGTTTTTTCGATTATATCACGAAAAGCCTAAACACCAAAGAATTAGAAAAAATATTTTTAAAGTCGTACTATAGAAAAAAGTCCCAAACTAGTCCGAAACGTACTGTAAAATCTCTATAAGGATGATTTGGAGCTGAATAATAATCAAAGCCTGTAAAAGATGAATTAAAATGTTCGGCCATTAAAAAAATACGAGTCTGTCTAACCTTTGCATTAATAAAAAAATCTAAGCGAGGAAATCCACCAAACTCAGTTTCGTTTTGAGTATAAAATTCTGCTAATACCGGATCATAGCCATTCATGCTATACTTAGTAAAATAATTAAAAGTAACTCCGGTTTGTATGGTCATTGCCTTCTTGAAAATTTGATTAGAATAATAAAGTGTATTCCTTGTAATTAATGCAGGCACATTTAAAACATCTTCATCACTAACAACATTTTGATACATTACTGTATTATCCAAAGCAAAATTTCCAAATTTGATTTCCTTTTTCAATTTCAATCTCAAATACTGAAGTGATTTATTATATTGAGATGGTCTAATAATTTTAACCTTTTCAACTGTATTTCCTAAATTAAAATAAGTGTAATTATCAATATTTGTTATATCTAGAGTAGCACTCAGATATTTTTTAGATTCCAAATTAACTGCTAATTGTTGAGAATTAATGTTTTTGTAAGTATCAAGATGATACCAATTATAATTTATATAATCGGACTGGTAAAGGAGATAATTAAAATTTGGCAATCTTGAACTAATATTGACTCCACCTCCTAAACCAATATCATCATTGATTTTAATGTTTAGAGTTGCATCAATATAATTTCCGCTAAAATCATCAGATAAATTTAAACCAGCATTACCTTGAACATTAAAAGCCCCTATCTGTTTAGAATAGCCAGCACTCACTCCAACAAAATTTGTTTTGATCCTATTTGGAATTAACATGTCGGAAATTAAAACAACGCTATTGTATCCGTAATTTATATCTGTATAGTTTACCTTAAATGAGAGTCTGCCTAACAAATCATTCTCATACCTAAAACCTAAATTAGTATGAAAGTTCTCAACAGTAACTTTATCTTTTATGTCACTAGAAAATGCTTCTCCAAAAAAATCAGTAACAGCTGAGTTCTGTGTATAATCATAATATTTATCTTCAAATGAAATAGAATTCGTTAAATAAAGACTATTGCTGTCTAATGAATCTTGCTTTTTAATTAATTCATAAGAATGATCTAAATAAAATCGTTTACCTACGAGAATATTTTCTGCATTTTCAAAATTAGGATCGAAAACTGATCTATCTAAAAACTCTTCATTACCAGAATCAAAATTTTCTATATCTTCATCTTTTAATCCACCGTTTTCTTGATTAAGTAAATCTTGCATAACAATATGACCTCTGGCCTCATATCTTTCATTTTTAGATTTATAATTAGACGTGAATCTGAAATTTCCAGAACTTGTTAGTGCATTTTGATAATTACCTAATGACCTTAATCCTTTATATGCTATTGAGAAATTAAATTGTTTAGATAAATTAACTGAAAAGAAAGCATCTAACAATTGTCCTTGCTGAAATGCCGTTTTGTAAGTTAATCTTGTCCATGGCGTTGGTACTTCATAATAGTTTATGTCACCTAATTCATAATAATTAAAATGTCTTGATCTTGCCCCAAACAAAGGTATTATCTCCTTACTTACTGGATTAAAAGTTAGACTATTATAGGATTGACCAATATTGGCAAATGGCATTAATCCAAAATTATCTTTCTGTAGATAATTAAATTTATAATGCTTATCAAGTACCAAAGTAGTATCAACTATAGAAGTATCTATTTCTTTATTGAATAGAAGATACATATCAATAGTAGCCACATTTTTAAATCCCTTAGATCTCTTTACAGCAGATGTGTCTTCTCCAAATGGATTGTCAGGTCTTTTAGTATTTGAAGTACTTAACTTAGTTTGTGAATAACCAGTATTTATCACAAATAATACTAAAAGTGGAATAAAGAAATTTTTGACTGACATTAACTATTTAAACGATTCTGTAAGATTAGTTTTCTGTAGAATTTCTTGCAAATGTAATTAATTAATTAACCAACTAAATAGAGAACAAAAATTAAATAAATCCACAAAAAAAAGACCGTTATTAAAAATAACGGTCTTTAAGTAATATTTAGTATACTATATTAAATAGTGAATCCTCCAGAAACAGTAGATGCACCAACGGAATCAGTAGCCAATACTTGACCACAACCATTAATTACTCTAAATGTACTACCACCATCACCATATGAATCATTTAATGTCATAGTATAAGAACCTGCACCCAATGTAACATTCACTACAATTGTAGTAAAGTCATCTGCAGGGTTGTTGTATGGTCCACCAGAAGCAACCACAGCTCCTGAAGAATCAGTTACAGCCCAAGATGTTTCATCTGGCCAGTTATCAGTATCTATTTCAATAGTTACATTACCAGCTGTAGCTGGTGGGCACAATAACGCCGCATTAATTGAAACTACCGCTGTTTCAGCAATAGTGTCAATATCAGTTGTTGGCGAGAATTCTAATAAGATTTCTGAAAAATCAAATGTTAATCCGGCTTCAAATACAGTAACTTCAACCATTGCTGAGTTTGAACCTGCTTCAATAACAACAGAACTAGGTGCAGAGTATGCTGCAGCATCTGCAGTAGAATTTTCAGTTGTTAAACTGAATGTTCTATCTGAACCCGTTTTGTTACCAGTATAAACATTAACTTCAATTGTCTTACTTCCTTCACCTACATCAACAGTCTCAGTGATTTCGTCCACTCCGAAAGCAATGTAGTTAGGCGTTAGGGTATCCTTATCTTCCTCACAACTGTAAGTAAGAACTAGACATCCAACTATTAATAATTTTAAAATTTTCTTCATTTGAGATAAGTCTTTTTTGTTTTAATTTAGTTTTGATCGTTGATAAACGGATTATCCTGAATCTCTCTTTGAGGGATTTCAAAAGTTAATCTGTCATCATTATGAGCAATCGATTCTCCAACAAACGATAAGTGGTTTGCACCTCTTGTGATTGTAGCTTGATTTCTCTTCATAGCGAAATAAGACTTACCTTCTCCCCATAATTCCCATCTTGTTTGCATGTAAATCTCATCGATTAACGCTTGACCACTCAATGTATCAATATACGAAGGATCAGCAACTCTAGTATCAACTAAAGAATGTAAAACTGTTCTTGCTTGTCCATCTTGTCCTTGTCTAGCTAAAGCTTCAGCTTCTAGTAAGATCATTTCTGCATGACGCATGTATACATAATCAGCTTTTACCTGCGTTGATGTACCAAAAGGTACACGATCCGCATCATATTGCTTAAATAAAGGCTGTAAATAATTTGCACCAGGAGTAGCAAAGAACTGATCTCTTCTAATATCATCAGCTCTCATACTATTGTATAATCCTTCATCCATAACTTTAGTATCTCCAACAGCAGCATAACTATATGAGAAGAAATCTACTTGACCCCACCAAGAAACAAGTCCTACACCAGAGTTTTCGTTAATATCAACACCCCACATCCAAGATGGATTACCAACTTCATTGAAACCACCTAAGATACCAAAAGTATCAGCATTAGCAGGCATTAAAACAGTACCGGACTCAGTGCGTGCTTGGCTAGCCCAAGAAGCCACTTCGTTCCATCTTTGTCTTTGTGCTGCAATAGCATAAGCTAATAAACCTTTTGCAACTGGCTGATCTATCTGAGCTTTAGAACCTCTATTATATCCTTCTAATAATTCAATAGCTCTATTTAAATCACTTTCAATAAGTGCATAAACCTCTGCTTGCGTCGCCTTAGGTAACGTTTCTGCAGTTAATCTATCATAAAGAGGGATAATTGGTTGATCTGCTATATAATCATCAGCATATAACTGCGCTAACATAAAGAATGAATGCGCTCTTGATGCTAAAGATTGTCCTAATAATGCTCTTACATCCGGATTTTCAGGATCTGCATCTGGACCACCTAAATTAGACATTGCTAAGTTAGCATTTAGTATCTGACCATAGTAATAAGACCATGTTTGGAAGTTATCCGTAAATGTAAAATCTTGTGTAGCCTGCATTTCTGTAATAGAAGCTCTGTACCATCCATATACACTACCAGATAATGCCATATCACTAGATAACATATCCGAAAATATATCATAAGCTTTTTGACCAAAATCATCATGACCACCTGTACCACCAGTACCACTGGTAAACATTGTCGTATAAATACCATCTACAGAACCTTGTACTAAGCCTGGGTTTAAATTCACAACCTCTCCTAGTTCGGTTTCTGAGATAAATTCAGTAGGTTGGGTGTTTAAGAAGTCCTCCTCACAACTATGAAGGCCTATTACTAAACAACCTAAACCAATTAATTTTAAAACACTTTTTTTCATATCGCTTTTTTTTAAGTTAAAATTTTATTCTTGCTCCAAGAGTGAAAGAAGAAAGCGGCGCATAGATATTTCTTGCTGTAAATCCTGCTTCTCTAACCGTTGGGTTATATCCTTGTCTTGCTGTAGAGATAAATAAGTTATCCCCAGAGAAAAATATATTCACATTGTCAATACCAGTTTTATCTAAGAACTTACTTGGTAAGTTATAACCAATGTTAACACTGTTTAACGCAATGTAGTCAGAGCTAATGATAAATCTATCACTTTGCCCAACATCATTAGCAACTGAACCATTACCTAATAATGGTACGTTTGTAATATCTCCTGGTTGTTGCCATCTATCTCTAATATCAGCGTGTAATGTACCACTAGCAGTAGAAAAACCACGCTCAAAGAATTCTCTATAGTTGTTATCATAAGCATAACCACCAAACTGATACGTGAATTGTACACCATAAGTAAAGTTATGTATGTTTCCTTGTAATCTAAATGCTCCCTGAAGATCTGGTATAACTGATTTATCAGCCCACAGTTCTGTCGCAGCATCATATTCTTTAGTTACTCTCTTCTTGAAGTTATCAGAATCAGGATTTCTGAATTTATGAACTTCTAAAGATGAAGATTCAATTTCTTCTCCTGGGTCTAAAATATCATTGTTATTTAAATCATCGAAATACTCATACCACATTGGAAATCCGTCTGCAGGATCAACACCAGCATATTCTCTCATGTAGAAATCGAAAATAGAACGACCTACCTGAAGAGCCGTATTAGCTCTGTTGATAAATTCATCAGCTGTATCAGCTGGCAACGCTAACAATTCGTTTTTATAGCTTGCACCATTCACAGCAACATCAAGTGATACATTTTCCTTGTTTACAACATGGAAGTTTAAATCGAATTCAACACCAGTATTTCTTAATTCACCATCATTTACTAAAAGTCCATTTGAACCAGAAGATGGATTTACTGGCTTATTGAAGAATAAGTTTTCTGTATCATTTCTATACCAATCGATACTACCATCTACAATATCTCCTAACGTAAATTCTGCACCAGCTTGTAATTGTTTCTTTCTTTCCCAAGTAATTTCAGGATTTGCAATATTACCAACTAAAGAAACTGCAAAGCCTCCATCCAAATTGGTAACATCAAATAAGTTAAGACCATTATAATACTGACCAGTTGCAGAAACTACACCTTGCTCATCACCAGCTAAACCGAAAGACCCCTTAACTTTTAAATACCTTAAGAAATCGTTGTCTTCTAACCATGATTCATTCGAAAGAATCCAAGCACCACCAACAGACCAGAATGTATCCCACTTATTTTGGTCGAATACCGAAGATCCATCTCTACGAATTGATCCTGTTAAGTAATACTTATCATCAAAGTCATAATTAACCTGTCCAAAGAAAGACTCTAAAGTTCTACCTTCTTGGAAACCTTCTGCAGGATCTTGGTTAACAATATATTGTGTCAATTCAAGTGCAAATGGAACTTCCGCTCCAGATTTAGAACCTGTTTGAACTTTAAAACTTAATTCATTACTCTCATGTGCTGCAAGAGCCTCGATAGAGTGCTTTCCAAAATCTTTTCTGTAACGGAATAACTGTAAGAAGTTACTTGTTTCATTTGTTTGATTTTGTTGGAACAACTCACCACCTGCTGATGATCCAAAACCGTAGAATTGGTTAGACATATTTTTGAAGATGTTACCTCTATACTGGTAACTATATGAAGTTTCAAACTTTAAGTCTTCAGTTATATTTATGTCCATATTAACACTTCCAATAAGTTCATTTCTGTCATAACCGTTGAAGTCAAAAAGCATGTTACCATATGGACTTACACCATCCGATGAAGGTCTACCTGGTACAGCTCCTCCAAAAGTAATAGCACCATAATCAGGAATAAAACCACCTAAAATAGGATCTGGAATTTTATTACCATTATTGTCTCTTGCAAATACTCCAAATATTCTTGGCACTTTGTCAATAAATTCGAAAATTGCAGAAGAACCACCTAAATTAGCACTGTTTCTTTGCTCTGCGTATAGGTATGATATGTTAGTACCTACCTTTAACCAATCTTTAATTTGTGAAGATACATTAACACGTGCTGAGTATCTCTTATAAGAAGAATTACGAGCAATACCGTTATCATCTAAGAAACCACCAGAAATAAAATATCTAGATTTCTCATCTCCACCACCAAATCTTACATTCGCTTCATAACGCATACCATCACGGATAATTAAATCCTCAAAATTTTCTGGAGTAAATTTTCTTGATACACCAGTAAATTTTCCAGTATTTGGATCAATTAATTGGTTACCAGGTGCATTCCACATGTTATAACGTAAAGGAAGCACACCAGTAATACCTGTATCACCAATAAGGTTTTCAGTTGCCCATGCATTAGCAGTAGCAAGATCTTCACCAAAGTTAATTCTACGACCGTTTCTAAGACCTTCCCATATTAACTCAAGGTTTTCTTCTTGATTAGTTACAGTATCGTAACGATCAATTATCTGAGAGTTAACACCAGTCTTAACATCAACTTCTATATAGCTTTCTGCAGCAGAACCAGCTTTGGTAGTAATTAATACTACACCGTTAGATCCTCTAGAACCATAAATCGCAGTTGCTGTTGCATCCTTTAATATAACTGTACTTTTAATATCAGTTGGATTAATAGCATTTAACGTTTCTGTTGCAGTAATTGGAATACCATCTACTACATAAAGCGGCGAACGGTTACCACTAATAGAACCGAAACCACGAATACGTACTGTAGAAACAGTACCTGGCTGACCAGTTGTATTAATTACCTGTACACCAGATGCCTCACCAGCTAACGATTGTGTTACGTTGGCGAAGTTTTTGTTTTCAATATTCTCGGCATCGACTGTTGTAACAGTACCTGCAAAGGCTTTTTTCGTTGTAGTACCATAACCTACGACTACAACTTCTTCTAACGCATTCTCAGTAAGAGCTACGTCATATACGTTACTAGCGCCTACTGTTACTTCAGTAGCATCCATAGCAACATAAGAGATGACTAATACATCTCCCGCTTGAGCTTGAATAGTATATTTACCATCAAAATCTGTTTGAGTACCTCTAGCTGTACCCTTTACAACTACTGTTGCACCAGGAAGGGGTAAACCATCTGAAGCTGTAGTAACTGTACCTGTGACAGTTTTCTCTTGTGCAAAAGAAAATTGCATCACGAACGCCATAAATAGCGTTAATAACCATGTTAACTTTAATTTCATAAAACAATTATTTGAGTTAGTCTAGTTGCAAACATCTTAATTTAATATTAAATAAACAAGTGTTTTTGCCAAAAAAATGTTAACTCAATTGCGAATCATTTAATCACGGATTCTAAAAGTTTCCGAGGGTTTTTCACGTTTGGACTCAATAGTTAGATACATAAACTGTAAAAGGGTTGCGTTAAAATTTTAACTTTGTTCAAATTTTAACATTTTGCCTTTAAAAATTCAATATTCAAATTGCGATTTAGAATGTGGTACTGATGAAGCTGGTAGAGGATGCTTAGCAGGTCCTGTTACAGCAGCCGCTGTGATACTACCATTATCATTTAAAAACACATTATTAAATGACTCTAAACAATTATCAGAAAAAAATAGAAATCATTTAAAATCTATAATTCAATCTGAAGCTACCTACTACTCCATTGAACACATTTTTGAAAACGAAATTGATCAAATCAATATTCTTAATGCTTCAATAAAGGCGATGCACCATTCTATCTCAAGCCTAAATATTGAACCTGAATATATAATAGTAGACGGCAACAAGTTTAAACCTTACAAAAGCATACCACATAAAACTATTATAAAAGGTGATAGTAAATACTCAAGTATTGCTGCAGCATCTATCCTTGCAAAAACCCATAGAGATTTATACATGGAAAAAATACATGAAGAATTCCCTATGTATAATTGGAAACAAAACAAGGGATACCCAACAAAAGAACATAGAGATGCTATTATAAAATATGGCCCGTCTAAATACCATAGAAAATCATTTAGATTATTGCCAGAGCAATATCAATTGGATTTATAACTTCTTATATTTGCTTTAATTTAATTTTCTATTTATAAATGAAGCATTTTTGGTTATACGTTTTGGTTTGCACTCTAATAGTGTCTTGCCAAAAGAATTATGATAAAAACATAAAACCATACCATTTCATTCCTGAAACTTCAGCCCTTATTATTAAAGTAAATGCTATTAATGATTTTAAAATTGGGTTAGAGACAAATCCTATTCTTTTTTCCTTATATATTAAGGACATAAAAAAAGTAGAATCTGTCCTCGATAAAATTAATTCACCATCACCTATATATATATCATTTTTAGAAACTTTAAATAATAATACCGACTTCCTTATTCTCACCTCTAATAAGGATAAACTTTTTGAAGCCGATAGCTCATCTTATAATAATGGAAAAAGGCAAAGCAATTCAGAAATAATAAATACCAAAATAGACTCTACTGAATTTTATTATAAAACCATTAATGATGTATTTATCGCTAGCAACAATTTAGGCCTTCTAACTAAATTAAATAACGGGGATATGCCTAATGACTTATTTGATTTGATTGAAACCACAAATGAGACTTCTTTAGCATCGGTTATATTTAAAAGCAACAACACTAAGTATTCAGACTTACTGTTCTCCGAATTTTCAAATGAAGAATTTGCAGTGATTGATATTAATCAGAATTCTGGCAGCCTGAATTATAATGGTGTAATATCTAGCAAAGACACTTTGAACAACATTTTGAGTAACTTTAAATCTATTTTACCTCAAAAGACAAATTCTCCGCGTATTGCACCATATAATATTAAGGAACTAAAAAGTATTTCCTTTGATGATTACTCAAAACTATTCAAGAACATAAAAGATTCTAGTAATATAGCAATTGATAGTCAGACATCTTTTCTGACCTACAGTAATGAAATAGCACTTATTGACAATGCCTTAATTCTTCACTCTTTAGATACTGATTTGATAATAGAAACCATAGATAATAAAGCGTTTGAAGAATCTTTCAGGGAGATAGATATTTATAACTTTAGTGAACCTGGCTTTTTTGCAAATCAATTTAAACCTCTATTCAGTTTTAATGAGGCCTCATATTTCTTTGCAAAAGACGACTTTGTAGTATTTTCTAACTCATTAGACAATCTAAAACAGATTTTATCTGATTATTTAAGCAACAATACGCTTGTAAATTCCGAAGCATTTAAAAATATACAAGAAAACCTAAGTGATGAATCATCAATGTTCATTTACAAAAACTCTGAAAGTTTATCGGATTTGTTCAAAACAAATTTGACTGGTTATGATGCAAATGTGGTTCAATATATTTATGAAGATGACTATGCTCATATCAATGGTATAATTCAAAAATATAAAAGACGGAGAGCGTTAAATACAATTTCAGAAAATTTCAATACAAGTATAGAAAGTGATATTATTATTGGACCACAGGTTTTAAAAAACCATGTGAATAAAACAAAAGATATTGCCATACAAGATTCCAATAATAATCTGTACCTGATTTCAAGTTCAGGAAATATATTGTGGAAGAAAAAATTACAAGACAACATCCTCGGTGAAATAGAACAAATAGACATTTATAAGAACGGAAGGTTACAACTTGTTTTTGCGACCTCAAAAAGGGTTTATGTCTTAGACCGAAATGGCAATGATGTTGGTCCATTTCCTTTAAAATTTAATGACCCAATAACCCAACCATTATCAGTATTTGATTATGATAAGAAAAGAGATTATCGTTTACTTGTTACACAGGCCAACAATCTTTTAATGTATAATACTAATGCCAAGAATGTTAGTGGCTTTAATTATAAAGACAGGAGTGGTACAATATTAACCCAACCAAAACACTTTAGATTAGGTAGCAAGGATTACATTGTATTTGGTGCAGGTGAACAATTAAAAATTCTTAACAGGAGAGGTGCTAGCAGAGTGGTCGTGAAGGATAAAATTAGATTTTCAAAAAATCCTATTTATTTATACCAAAATAAATTTACAACTACTAATACATTAGGGCAATTGGTTCAGGTAAATACAAAAGGTAATATTTCAACAAATCAATTAGGTCTCACAGATGGTCACTCCATTGATGCTACTACCAAAACATTAGTAACACTAAATGAAAACAAGTTGCAGATTAGATTTAAAACTGTGGATTTAGAATATGGTGATTATACCAATCCAAAAATATTCTATCTTAATGATAAGATTTACGTAACTACAACTGATATGCAGGCTAAAAAAGTTTATTTATTCGACAGCCAGGCAAAACCAATTCCAAACTTCCCTGTTTACGGAACTTCAGAAGCAATATTAACGAAGCTTGATGCTGATAAAAATTTAGAATTAATCACAAAGAGTGACAGCAAAACAATTCTAACTTATAAACTTCATTAAGTCCAACCGGGCAACTTCATTTTTAAATATAAATTGTAATCACTACATTTATAGTGCTATTAATCAATTACTTAAAGCAACAGCGAAAATACGTTTATAAGACGCGTAGAATATGTGAAAATATAAAGGCAACCAAATCTAAAGTCCTCGAGTCCGAAAACGCCAAATTAATTTGGCGTTTTCACTTTTATGAACTTTACCTTTTGTAGTATTGCATCTTTATATTTTGATACGAAATTTGCGATGATAAAAAGGCAAAAAGCATCCATAAAAAGTTGCATAATTCACAAAGTAGGGAACAAGTTTAATGACACAAAAAATGCATTTTCTGATGCTATTGTCAATTTTGATGAAGCTACTTATAATTTAATGTTACCTTACCTATTGAAACCCTTTGTAAGTGTTGCTGAGAGTTTTCGTTTTCATCATCATAGCGATATAGGACTCAATGAAATTAACACCTATAGCGACCAGATTTTTAATGACGAAGGCGATTTTGTAGAAATATCTAAACATATCGTTACTCATCTTTTTGAACAAAGCAATTCTGCACAAATTAAAACAGGAGATGTCTTAATTTGTCATTTTGAAAATGTACAGTACGAAGACTATTTCACGGATGCTATTGGTATTTATAAAATTGAAAATAAAACGGAATTTTTTCAGACGTATTTAGAATCCGGAAACTATGATATACTTGTTCAAAAAGGAATTCAGGCTAAAAAAGTAGATAAAGGCTGTTTAGTACTAAATACGTCTGATATGGAAGGAAAAATTGTATTTAGTGTAGACAATAACACCTATGATACACAGTATTGGATAAAACGCTTTTTGAATATAAAATATCCTGATGATAGCAACCAGCACACAAAGAATTGTATTGAACTTTGCCGAGAGTTTTCAAAAGAAGTTTTACAACCTAATTTTGGAGGCCAAGAACAAAGTAATTTTTTGGCAAAAACAGTTGATTTTTTCAAGGAAAACGAAATTGTAAATATCGAAAACTTTAAAGAAGAAGTGTTTGATGAAGAAGATCATATTCAACTTTTTGAAGATTATAAAAAGAGTTATGAGTCAGAGAATAAAGTTTTAATTAGAAATCAATTTGATGTATCAGAACGTGTTTTAAAAAAGCAAAAACAAAAGATTAAAACTGAAATAAAACTAGACACTAATATCCAAATCAAATTAGATGTTGATGCACCTGATGCCTCGGCAGAATACCTTGAAAGAGGCTACGACGAAAAGAAAAAAATGCATTTTTATAAGGTATTTTTTAATGCTGAAGCTTAATTAACAATTAGAAAGGATTTATTTTAAAAAATCCTTAAACTGACCAATATCAATTTATATCTCTTTTTCGAATCGTAAATTGCTTTTCTAGTGTAAAAAGTTCATTAGACAATTTTTGTCCTTTAATATTACTTATTCTAGAAATAAGATTGTTAATATTTAAACCTTTAATTATGAGTTTAATATCAGATAACATAATTCCAGGATCAAATGGTAGGGTTTTCGGAACCGATGCCGTAGAAAAGAAAGAATTAGAATGTATTAAAAAAAGAATTCTTGGATTAGACGGTATTAAATCCGTTGAGCTTAACTTGCATATTTTTCCTAGAGAATTTACTGTTTATACATCTAAACTTGTTAGTGTTAAAGACGTTGAAAAACAAGTAAAAACGACCGGTTTCCATGCCGTTCCAACAAAGGATTTTGAAGTATAAATTCAAATTTCAATAATCTGTAAAACAGTGTGTCAAATTGAATTATTTGCTTACACTAAACTAGTATTGCTTCAAAAAGATTGCTAAAATGCCTCAATATTTTAGCTTTTACCTCTTCCTCATTAACATGTTTTAATTTTAACTCATTATTCAGAGAAGTAACGGCTTTGCCTCGTATTCCGCAAGGAATTATGTTATCAAAATAACCCAAATCTGCATTTACATTAAGGGCAAAACCATGCATGGTCACCCATCGGCTAGCTCTAACTCCCATGGCACAAATTTTACGAGCAAACGGAGTTCCTACATCCAACCAAACACCTGTTTCACCAGGACTGCGCTCGGTTTTTAAACCGTATTCTGCTAAAGTTAGTATTATTACCTCTTCTAAAAACCTAAGATATTTATGAATATCTGTGAAGAAATTATCTAAATCTAAAATTGGATATCCAACGATTTGTCCTGGGCCATGGTAAGTTATATCACCTCCTCTATTTATTTTATAAAAAGTTGCGCCTTTTTCAGTCAATTGCTTTTCTGACAAAAGCAGATTTGACAAATCACCGCTTTTGCCTAAAGTATAGACATGAGGATGCTCAACAAAAAGAAAATGATTATCGGTTTCTAGACCAGCATCTTCTCTTCTGTTTTTAATCTTAGTATCTAAAATTGCTTTAAAAAGTTTTTCTTGATAGTCCCAAGTATCTTTAAAGTCCTTTAAACCTAAATCTTCTAATTTTACAGCCTTATTCATTAATAATTAATAAAATAAATACTACTTAGAATAGTTTTTTAAGTGTGCAAAGATACGGAATTATCTATCGGGATTGTTCAATATGACTAAGGCAGCAATTACGCCAGGAACCCAGCCGCAAAGCCATAATAAAAAGACTATAAAAATTGAGCCACAACCTTTATCAAAAACAGCTAAAGGTGGACAAATAATTGAGAGTAAAACACGCCAGATACTCATATTCTCGTTTGATGATTTGATGATTATTAAAATTAAAACAATTTTAACTTATGTCTTATTGAGTTTGCCATTATAACATCTAACATTTTAAAAAGCAATATGAAAAAAACAATTTTAATTTGGCAAACTCAATAGGACAAACTAACTAATTATTGTTTTATGTAACACAGATTTATTATTGCTCTGTAACTATATGACGCAAAGTATTCTAAGTTGTTACACTTTAAATAATAACTGTTTCAAAGTATCTTATTTTTATGTAGTTTCGTTACATGCGCTACTTAGTTTTGTTTTGCTTTATATGGTTATTCGGAAATAGTTATGCCCAATATTCGTTTTCAGGATATATTGATGCAGAAGAATGGCAAAACACGGTTTATTTATCTGTTGTTGAAGATTACAGAAAAATGTCTGGTGTATATGCAGAGCAAATAATTGCCAAAACTTTTGCTGATGAGACAGGATTTTTTGAGTTTAAAGGCGATATGTTAGATAAAGAAAACCGTATTTACCGTATTCATATTGATAAGTGCTCAGAAACTCAGCAAGATGTAAACCATTTTAATGGTCATTGCGATAACAGTTTAGAATTACTATTTATAGCAAATAATACAGATACACTAAAGCTACCTTTCTCTTTTGGCAACCAAGTGTTTTGTTCTATTGAATCGAGCAACCCAAAAGCAAGTGCATTTGTGAAAATTGATTCTTTAAAAGATGATATGCGTTTTGCTTATGGAGAAATCAGAAGTCAAGCAAACCGAAAACTCAACAACAAAAAATGGTTCAAAACCCTACAAGATTTTGGTAAATCACTAAATGAACCTTTGGCAGAATTATACATTTACACTTATTTGTCTGATAGAAGTAGTGATCTGCACAACTACTATGTTGAAGACTTAAAAAATAATTCATATTATGATAATCTCAAATCAAGATTGTTAGAAAAATATCCAAGTGCATCATATACGAACCAATATATCGGTGAGATTGAAGCCGATAAATATATGCTTGAAGCTTTCTCTAGTGAGT
Organism: Winogradskyella sp. A2; assembly: GCF_046762865.1. Classification (NCBI taxonomy): domain Bacteria; kingdom Pseudomonadati; phylum Bacteroidota; class Flavobacteriia; order Flavobacteriales; family Flavobacteriaceae; genus Winogradskyella; species Winogradskyella sp. A2. The sequence continues at coordinate 216,708 of NZ_JBKQXM010000007.1, read as the reverse complement.
CTTATTCTAACAAAAATACAATCCTTTATGGATTGTTGATTTTGTCACTTCTAATCAACCTTATATTTATTTATAGATTTATAAAGTCGAAAAAATCCAATCAAAAAAAATTAAAAGAAAAACTCTCTAAACAAGAACAGGTAGTACTAGAGTATTTACTAAAAAATAAGTCTAATAAAGAAATTGCAACTTCACTTTTTTTAAGTGTAAGTACGGTAAAATCACATACAAACAACATATATAAGAAACTAAATGTTCAATCTAGAGATGACGTTAAGTCTATGTTTAACAAGTAATTATAAAATTCAACCTTGGTACTAGTACCGATTTCAAACCTGTTTTCTTAAGATTTAAAAATTATTAAATAGATGTTTGTTTCATCATAATTTAAAAACTCTTCAACATGAAACGAACATTAAACACGCTAATTTTGGTAGTTTTAAGTATTACTTTTTTTAATGCCACAACTGCAGAGATTCATACTTTAAATGGTAAAGTTGCAGTATTAGAATTTGAATCTGAAATATTGGATTACGGAACAATCAATCAAAATTCGGATGGACTAAGAACCTTCATTTTTATTAATACTGGAGATGCTCCTTTGGTGATCAGTAGAGTAAAAACCAGTTGCGGTTGTACTGTACCAAGTTATTCAAAAGCTCCAATATTACCCGGCGAATCTGGTGAAATAAAAATTAAATATGACACTAAAAGACTTGGTGCTTTTAGCAAAACCATTACAGTTATGTCTAATGCAAAAGGTGGCAATAAAATTCTAAAAATTAAAGGACAAGTGGTTGTTTCTGCATAAGCTCTACGGTAAACAATTCAATTCAAATTATTATAAAAAATGAAAAAAAATACAATATTTATTGTTGCGCTTTTTAGCACCTTTTTACTAAGCGCCCAAGACTTAAATAAAGAGATTCTAACAGGAGATGACTCTCCTTATTTACTCGGTAAAATAGATAAGTCTGGTTTAGAGGGCCAACATTATGCCTCGTGGTTTAATGAAGAATACATTCAATATGAAGCAAATGACAAAATTATTGAGGAATTGAGCACTATTTTAAGCGACTATAACATAATGCTTTTTATGGGTACTTGGTGTGGTGATAGCCAACGTGAAGTCCCTAGACTCTATAAAATATTAGAGGCATGTAAATATCCAATGAATCAATTGACTGCAGTGGCCTTAAGTAGTGAAGCTAATTTGTACAAGCAGAGTCCTCAGCATGAAGAAGAAGGATTAAACATTCATCGTGTACCAACAATTATTTTCTTCAAAGACGGGAAAGAAGTTAACCGTATTATAGAAGAGCCTATAAAAACTTTAGAAGAAGATATGCTTGACATAACGACTATGAACACCTACCAATCTTACTACCATATCGTTACCATTGTAGACAATATTCTTAAATCAGAAGGTATAGAAGGATTAAAGAAACATGAGACAAAACTGATAGAAAATTATAAAACCATGGTATATACCACAGGCGAGTTAAATACTTACGGACGCATTCTTTATGGTACCGATAGAGTTGATGAATCTATCGCAGTTTTTGAACTTAACACTAAATTTTTTCCGGATGAGTCTGGAACCTACATGAGTTTAGCAAATACTCTTGGCGTAACTGGACAAAAAGATAAAGCCATAAAAGTTCTTGAAGATGCTCTAGAAAAATATCCTGAAGATGAAGATCTTAAGGAAAATCTAGAAATCATCAAAAATAATTAACAAAAGAAGTACCTGTAGAAAAATAATAATCTACAGGTACTATTACCTAGTTATTCACAAACAGCTTCCAAAGCGTCCTCAATGTCGCCTGGAGTACTCATAATCTTCATAAACGTACCCATGGTAAGATCTGGCCAATGTAAGGCTATTCTATACTTGCCATGAAGCATCGTAGCTTTATTACCTTGTAGTATAATTTCATAAGGAAGTGCGGCGACATGAGCCTCACCAATTTTAGGCAGAAAATGAGCTTCGCCTTCCTGTTTATTATCTAAACCAACACCAAAAACTGCAACTTTTTTATCAGGAAAAATAAGTTTGTAAACCATTTTTGTGTTAGCTTTTTTAGCTGATAAATTGTTCTGTATTTTAATAACACCTGTTTCAAAAGAATCATACTCTTGTAGCGACACTGGATCTGTAAAATATGGCATCATTATTTTATAATGATACTTTTTGAGTTTTTCGGCCTTAACAGTTCCGCCAAAAGGTGTGAATTCATCGCCTATCCCAGATAGGGCAGATTTTAAATCCTTAGAGAATTTTACAAATGTCGTTTTATAAGTTTCATAATTTTCCATGAGATAAGCTCGTAGAAGATAATCTGGATTGGTGTATGAAATATGCACTTGCCCATCTATTTTTTCTAAACCTACTTTTAAGACTGAAGCCAGTGCACCTCTGTCCGCCACTTTAACTACTTTGGATTTTAATGCATAGTTTGTAAAAGCAATTACCTTTAATGATGATTTTCCCGAAGGATTATAGGATCCTAAAATCTCAAAACCATTAGTTTTTAAAGCATTCTTAACTTCACTCGCTACACTTTCTATTGACTTTGTTGATTTTCCGACTTTTATAAAAGGAGATAAATCTTGTCCAAAAGCAAATGATCCAAAAATTACCAGTGCAATTAAACCTAATATGTAATTTTTCATTGTATTATGTTTTTTATTTTTATGTATAATTTATGTTGTTTTTAATCATCTAATTATCCGCATAAAACGAAACATAAAATAACAACATTAGCCTCAATTAAAACATGATAATTATCACTGCTTTCTACTTGTGAAAAAGAATTTTTAATTAATTTTTTTGATCTGAATTACGTCGTAAAAGCAAATTATTCTAAAAGATTTCATTCTACTTTTGAAATAGTTTAATTTTGCGCCTTTAATTATTAAAATAATGCAACTTTCAGAACAAGAATTAGTAAGACGAGAAAAGTTAGGTAAATTGAGGGCTATGGGTATCAATCCTTACCCAGCTGATTTATTTCCAGTAGATCATACATCTAAAGAGATAAAATCTAACTATGAAGATGGTAAAAGGGTAGTTATTGCTGGTCGCCTAATGTCACGCAGAATTCAAGGTAAAGCTTCCTTTGCAGAATTACAGGATAGTGAAGGTCGTATTCAAGTTTATTTTAATAGAGATGAAATTTGTTCTGGTGAAGACAAGACTCAATATAATGACGTATATAAAAAGCTATTAGATATTGGTGATTTTATAGGTATTGAAGGCGAATTATTCACTACTCAAGTTGGTGAAAAAACAGTAATGGTAAAGGCTTTTAGCTTGTTAAGCAAGGCACTAAAACCATTGCCACTGCCAAAACAAGATTCAGAAGGTAATACCTATGATGAGTTTAACGATCCAGAGTTGCGATACCGTCAACGCTATGCAGATTTGGCTGTAAATCCTCATGTGAAAGAGGTGTTTGTTAAACGTACAAAACTCTTTAATGCCATGCGCGATTTTTTTAATGATGCTGGTTATTTTGAAGTTGAAACACCAATATTACAACCCATTCCTGGTGGTGCTGCAGCACGACCATTCATCACCCACCATAACTCATTAGATATACCTCTATACATGAGGATTGCTAATGAATTGTATTTAAAACGACTTATCGTTGGTGGTTTTGAGGGTGTTTATGAGTTTTCTAAAAACTTTAGAAACGAAGGAATGGACAGAACCCATAATCCGGAATTTACTGCTATGGAAATTTATGTAGCGTACAAGGATTATAATTGGATGATGGATTTCTGTGAAAAATTATTAGAACATTCAGCTATTGCCGTAAACGGCACCACAGAAGCTACTTTTGGTGCGCACCAAATCAGTTTTAAAGCACCATACAAGCGTATTACGATGCGCGATTCTATTCTAGAATATACAGGGTTTGATATCAATGGTAAAACTGAAGATGAAATTAGAGAAGCAGCCAAATCTATGGATGTTGAAGTAGACGATACTATGGGTAAAGGAAAACTAATCGATGAAATATTTGGCGAAAAGTGTGAAGGCAATTATATTCAACCAACCTTTATTACTGACTATCCAAAAGAAATGAGTCCGTTATGTAAAGAGCATAGAGAAGATCCAGAGCTCACAGAACGTTTTGAACTTATGGTTTGCGGTAAAGAAATAGCCAATGCTTATTCAGAATTAAATGACCCTATTGATCAACGCGAGCGTTTTGAACATCAGCTAAAATTAGCTCAAAAGGGTGATGATGAAGCTACAGAGTTTATAGATTACGACTTTTTACGAGCATTAGAATATGGCATGCCTCCTACCTCAGGAATGGGTATTGGCATGGATAGACTCGTTATGTTTCTAACCAATAACCAGAGTATTCAAGAAGTATTATTCTTCCCTCAAATGAAACCAGAGAAGAAAAAGGTTGAATTGAGTGACAATGAAAAGGCCATTTTTGAAGTTCTTAAATCCGAAAAACGTATGGATTTAAATACTTTGAAATCACAGTCTGGATTAAGTAATAAAGGTTGGGACAAAGGCATCAAAGGTTTAGGCAAACATGGTTTAACTAAGGTAGAAAAAACAGAAGAAGGTCTTTTTGTAGAGATGTTATAAGTCCAATACAATCGAAATCTTTTAAAAGGAATTTTCATATGATCATTCCTTTTTTTGTGCTTAATATGATTGAGAAAATTAGAAAAAACTTGACTTTTTAGTACTTTTTATTAAATTCGTTCAGCTATTAACATGCTTTTAACCCAATAATGAAGAAAGTTACGTCCCTCCTATTAGTTTTAATTTTTGTCTTTTCATGCGAAAGTGATGATTCTATGACTGTGGTTGAAACACCTTCCGTAGTTGCGGAATTTAAGACGAATCTTTCAGAATTAAATCTATATTCGGATGACATCAGTGATCTTATCATCTCGCCAAAGGCATTCGAATATGAAATAAGTACACCTCTTTTTTCAGATTATGCACACAAAGAACGATTAATTGCATTACCTGAAAATACAGCATTACAGTACGATGGTGACGGACTTCCAATATTTCCAGATAACACGGTTATAGCAAAAACTTTTTATTACAATGTTGATGAACGTAATTTATCATTAGGCAGACAGATTATAGAAACAAGAGTACTTATAAAAACCAATGGGATATGGGAATCTGGAGATTACAAGTGGAACTCAGATCAGAATGATGCCGTATTAGATCCTAACGGAAGTACCTTGCCAATTACATGGATTGATATTGAGGGTAACGAAAGATCTACCCAATATGAAATTCCATCAAATAACGATTGTTTTACTTGCCACAGCAGTTTTGACAACACAACACCCATCGGACCAAAACTAAGGTCTCTGAATTTTGACAGAAATGGTGTTAATCAGCTCCAGGATTTAATAAATAAAGGTCAACTTACGGGAATAACAGAAGTAAGTTCTGTTGACAAAGTACCAAATTGGCAAGATATGTCCCATTCAATAGAAGAAAGATCTAGAGCTTATTTTGAAGTAAATTGTGCTCACTGCCATATTCCTGGTGGGTTCTGTGACGATCAGTCTACATTAAATTTAGATTTCTCAACACCTTTTAGCGGAACAAATATTGTAGAAAGAAAGCAAAGTATCTCTTTTAGAATTTCTGAAAACAATCCAGGTTTCAGCATGCCATTTATTGGGACAACATTATTGCACGAAGAGGGTGTTTCATTAATACAAGAATTTTTAGACAGCCTTTAGCAGGCGTTAAATAAATATTAAAGTCAGTTTTTTAACACAGATATTGCTCTTGTAATCCGTATTTTCAAGCGAATTTTTAAAAAACCGACTAACGTGAAGCAAATTAACATTAAGCTACTGTTTGTAGCACTAGCTTTTATGGCTTTTTCATGTAAAACTGCAGAAAAAGCAAGTAAATCAAAGACTCCAGATGCCACAGCCATGGCAAAACCACCAGGTAAAAAACCTGGAAAAGACGATCCTAAACCTTATGATAAAGTAATAACTAAAGACGCTAAAAGTGATGAAGGTCTTTTTACCGTTCATACTCTAGACGACAAGTATTACTATGAAATACCAGACACTCTATTTGACAGAGAAATGCTTATGGTTACGCGTATAGCAAAAACAGCCAGTGGTATTGGTTTTGGTGGCGGTAAACAAAATACTCAAGTATTACGTTGGCAAAAAAATGGTAAAAAAGTAGTTTTAAGAGTAGTTTCTCACCAAGTAGTTGCTGCGGACTCCTTACCAGTTCATGAGGCTGTTGTAAATTCAAATTTTGAACCTGTTTTAGCCACCTTTCCTATTAAAGCATACAGTAAAGACTCAACAAGCACTGTAATTGATGTTACTCCAATGTTTAGCAAGGATGTAAAAGCATTAGGTTATCCTCAATCTAGGAGACAGCAATACAGAATTACAAGACTTGAGTCAGACAAATCTTTTATTGAATCTGTAAAAAGTTACCCTCAAAATATTGAAGCAAGACATGTTAAAACGTATGCTGCAGGTCGTCCTCCTTCAAATTCAAGTACAGGAAGTATTTCTTTAGAATTTAATAACTCAATGATTCTACTACCTAAAGAACAAATGAAACGTCGTATTTATGATCAACGTGTAGGATGGTTTGCTAGAGGGCAAGTAGATTATGGTTTAGATGCTCAAGAAAGTAAAACAGTTAGTTATTTAGATCGTTGGAGACTAGAAGTTAAAGATGAGGATATAGAAAAATTTAAGCGAGGTGAATTAGTAGAACCTAAAAAACAAATTATCTATTATATTGATAGAGCTACTCCAGAGCAATGGCGTAAATATATTAAGCAAGGTATTGAAGATTGGCAAGTTGCCTTTGAAGCTGCAGGCTTTAAAAATGCTATTATTGCTATGGACCCTCCAACACCAGAGGAAGACCCAGAGTGGTCACCAGAAGATGTTCGTTATTCTGTAGTCAGATATTTGGCATCACCTATTCCTAATGCAAACGGACCTCACGTAAGTGATCCTAGGTCTGGCGAAATCTTAGAAAGTGATATTAACTGGTATCATAATGTTATGACATTATTACGAAACTGGTTCTTTGTTCAAACCGCAGCTATCAATCCTGATGCAAGAGGTGTTGCGTTTAAGGACGAAGTTATGGGACGTTTAATACGTTTTGTCTCAGCTCACGAAGTTGGACACACACTTGGTTTACCGCATAATATGGGAAGCAGTGTTGCTTATCCAGTTGAAAAGTTACGTGATGCCGAATTTACCAAAGAATTTGGAACGGCACCTTCTATTATGGATTATGCACGTTTTAATTACGTTGCACAACCAGGTGATGAAGGTGTAGCACTAATGCCAAATATTGGACCATACGACAAGTATGCTATTATGTGGGGTTACAAACCTATTTTAGATGCAGAAACTGCAGACGATGAAAAGAAGACGTTGGATAGTTGGATACTTGAACGCGCAGGAGACCCAAAATACAGATTTGGCAGACAGCAATTCGGTGTTATTGATCCAAGTTCTCAAACTGAAGATTTAGGTGATGATGCTGTTTTAGCCAGTGAATATGGCATTAAAAACCTTCAACGCATTGTTCCAAACTTAATTGAATGGACAGCTGAAGACGGAAAGAACTATGACGATTTAGAAACTATGTATGGTCAGGTTTTAGGTCAGTTTAATCGTTACATGGGACACGTTGCATCTAATATAGGTGGTGTCTATGAATATTATAAAACTTATGACCAAGAAGGTGCAGTATATACACATGTTGCAACTGATCACCAGAAAAAAGCGATGAAATTTTTACAAGATGAATTGTTTAAAACTCCTGATTGGATGCTAGATAATAACATCTTCAATAAAATTGAAAGTGCTGGTCATATTGAGCGTGTAAGAGGTATTCAAACACGTACGTTAAACAACATGATGGATTTTGGTAGAATGCAACGTCTATTAGAAAATGAATCTATTAACGGTAACCAGGCTTATGGTCTTTATGACATGATGAAAGAATTACGTGGTGGACTATTTAGCGAGTTGCGTACTGGTAGAAAAATAGACATTTATAGACGTAATCTACAGCGTGCCTATATTGAGCGTATGGAGTTTATTATGACTAATGAACAACCTCAAGTTCCTGCACAATTCAGACGTTTTATAAGAGCTACAAATGTTGATGTAAGTCAATCTGATATTAGAGCAGTTGTTAGAGCAGAGTTAAAATCATTACGTTCACAACTTAGAAATGCACGTGGTGGTGATGCAATGAGCAGAATACATATTGCAGATGCTTTAGAACGTGTAAATGATATTTTAGATCCTAAATAGTCTCATTTTAAACTATTAAAAAAAGGCTTCAATTAAATTGAAGCCTTTTTTATTTTAAGATATTTTCAATTGCTTTATGGTAATCATCAAATTCTACGAGATTATTGTGATCTCCACCTTCAATACTGATGAAATTGAGATTTTCAACACTTAATTCTGAAAGCTTTTTACCAGATTCATAAGGAACCACATTATCTGAAGTGCCATGAATTATAGATATAGGGCAATTTACTTTTAGTAAATATTTATAATTGGGAAAATGATACCGTAACAAAGACTTGACAGGGAAAATTGGAAACCTATGTTTCGCTACGTCAAGAATACTGTAATAGGGTGTTTCTAAAATAAGCTGCTTTGGCTGGTTCTTCATTGCCAAATAAGATGCCATACCGGTTCCTAAAGATCTACCATATAATGTAATTTCATTTTGAGCATATCCCTTTAATAGGTAATCGTAACAAAACTGTGCATCTTTGTACAAAGCTTCCTCACTTAACTTGCCTTGGCTTTTGCCGTACGTACGATAGTCCATAACTAAAACATCGTAATTCTTTTCCACAAAATACTCCGTGATTTTGCTCCAGCGGCTTAAATCACCTGCGTTTCCATGAAAATACAAAATCACTCCCTTTGGATTCTCAGCTTTAAAATGAATGGCATTAATTAATGCGTCTTCCTCCGGTTTTAGAAATAATTCCTCATTAGGATAACTTAGCTCATAGACATAACTTTTATCTAAAGTAGTGGGTAAAAACATTAATTTTTCTTGAAAGTAATAAAGCGCTGCTCCTACCATAACATACGTACTTAAAAGAATTATTATTAATCTTCTAAGCTTTGTTTTTAGATTTTTTTGATGTGTGGATGACATTAATACTTGTAGTTTCTAAGTCTATAGTTTTTGGTTGACTATTTAAAATATCATCCAACATTTTGTGATACGATTCAAAATTATTCAAATTCTTGTGACCACCACCAATTACTGTATGGATTTTTGTAAGCTTTGAATTAATTTGGGCCAGTTTCACACTTGATTTGTAGGGTATTAATTTATCATGAGTACCATGAATTATATGTATTGGGCATTGCACATATTTTAACCATTTGTACGTTGGCAATGGGTATTTAATTAAAATTGATAGTGGCATAAATGGTGCATAACGCGCTGTTACTTTAGTTAGACTATAATATGGTGCATCTAATATGAGCATCTTTGGATTATTCAGTGATGCGAGTTTGGTTGCAAAACCAGATCCTAAAGAACGACCATAAAGAATTATTCTATCCTCTGAAGTTCTTTCCTTAATCTTATTGTAAACCTCTTGTAAATCCCTTTTAATAGCTTTCTGAGAGCGCTTGCCAGTGCTTTTACCAAATCCTCTATAATCTACCATTAAAACATTATAACCATGCCTTGTGAAATCTACTGCAAACTTTCCCCAACCCTTAATACTTTTTGAGTTGCCTTTTAGGTATAAAACCACACCTTGACTTTCGCCTTTAGGAAAGAATCGCAGACCATTGATTATGGCGCCATCTCTAGTTTCAAGATTATACTCCTTTGTTTCTTGGTTCTCATAATCAAACAGAAAGTCTTCAGGCAACTTCTCTGGCTTAAATAGCATATAATCTTGCAAATAGTATAAAGCTATACTAATTGCAATGTAAATTCCTAAGATTAATAATACGGTTGAAACCCAATAAGGCATAATAGAAGATTACATTCTACAAGATAGTAAAATTTGAATATTATAAATATTTCAAAAAAACATCGGCAAATGGGTCTTGGTTTACAACGGTATAATAGAACAAGGCTCCTAACCAACCATGGATTAAACCAAGCACATAGATATTCTTGGATTTCAAATATATATACCCATAAAATATCGCTAATACAAACGTCCCAATCATTAACCAAATTGATGGGTAATGAACAATTGAAAAGAAAATTGCGGTCAGCAAAATTGTTATTTTCTTGCTTAAATTCAGGCGCTTTAATTCATTTAGATTTCCTGCTAATAAACCAATAGTTAAAAACTGCTGCACACTTCCCCAAATGGGATAAGTAATTAATAAAGGGATTATATGCCACGTAAGATTAATTGTACCTTGTATAAAGCCTACTAGAAAAAATAATGCAATTGAAACTAAAGCAAAAGGCAAGGTTAATTTAAGTACGGACTTAAAGTTATCACGTCTAAACCCCCAATCTTTTAGAACCGACTTATTCCTTTTAAAGCGATAAAATACATAAGCGCTCCAACCCAATACGGCTATGATTACAAAAGGTAATCTCCAATTTAAATAATCCATAAAAATGAATTTCCCTATACCAGTCAATACAGCTGCAACAATCTCTAAAATTCTAACCTTATCCGAAGCTGGCCTTCTTAATTCTATATCGGAAAACTGAATAAGGTATTTTGTTAGTTTATTTTTCATAATGAATTATTTTAAAACCTCGCAGCTCTAAACCAGTCTGCGAGGTTTTGGGTTACTAACTAACCATCATCAAAACAAAAAGATCATATACACTATAATTCCTTCTGCAATTCCTGTCACAATAGACATACCTAAAATATCCTTTATCTTACTCCTTAAGAAAAATACTGTGCTTAGTATAGCTATTATTCCAGCCAACAAAATCTCCAAAGCGTCAATTTTAGACAACAAGAATGTTATTGCTGTAAATGCCACAGTTATACCTAGAGTAAGGAGGGCAAATCTTAGTATTTGCTGTTTGGTATAATTACCTTCAATAAATCCCTTTCTCAAATCCCTTAATATTGAGAGTACGAATAAAAGTGGCACAACAGAGAGAAACGGCGCAAAAATTACTTTAATCCCTTTTACAACGGTAAGGTGATTATAAAAGAAAAAGGCAATAGCTGTAAATGCCAATAGTGCTGTAACTATTATGGTTTGAAATGTGAATAACAATTCCCTTTTACTTGAGTTCGATTGGTTTTTTGGTGTTTTGATAATATCCATAGTTTGTAATATTTTGTGCTTAACATAGTATAGCACAGATTAAATATTCATTTTACTTAAGCGGAAAAAAAGAAAATGTGAATTGCGAGAGCCAAAAGTATACCGCTTAAAATACCATTGGCTTTCAAATTGTTATACAATAGAAAATTAAATACATAAGAGCTTATTGAAGTAGAATTGATTAAATGAGCAAGTACCAATGCATCTTCGAGCTTTTTATGGGTCAAAAACTCTATACTTTGCATTAGCACCATTGCAATAATGATGGTAATCACTAGAAGAACTGTTGCCGGTTTTTGGTTCTTTATTTTATACTCGTCAGTATTCTCAGGTAAGAAATGTTCAATTACAATAAATCTTACAAAGAACAGTATTGGAATTGGAAACAAAACTGAACCAATAATCTTCACGACGTCTTTAAAGGTTTTTATTTCGTCATATCCCAAAAACACGAGATAGATAAAGACAACTACCGAAATCCCTGTAGTAATAAAAAATGCAATATTAAGTTGCTTCTGTTGCATTTTAATATCTAATCCAGTTAACATTATTTGTACTGCGGTTAGCTACCAACTCTAACTTTTCATTGTAAGAGTTGAGCATATAATTTGAGATAGATTTTGAGTACACAGTTATAAGTCCTAGTACACTTAGTAACAAAGCCAATTTAAAGACCTCTTTTTTATTGAATTCTAGTTTAGATTTCATAATAATTGTTTTGATGATTACAGCTCAAAATTGCAATAGATTGTGATACTTTAAAAACTAATATTTCAATTTATATGACGATATATTTTTTAATTATATTTATATTATACTTAAATTTATTAATATTTTTATAATAATAATGACGATATAATGATTGCACTAAATTCAATAGTTAGCACTTTCAACCCTGACGATCAACAAAAGTTCATTACATATCTACAGAGTAAGAACAAAAGGAGAGACACAAAAAACATTCAGTTATTTAAGTTCTTAATCAAAGAAGAACTTAGCTCAAAAGACATCTGCAAACAACTCTACAATGTGGTGCAGTGCAACGCATATCATGCTCTAAGAAAAAGGCTGTTTCAGTCCATTATAGATTTTATAGCCAATAACAATCTCGAAGACGAAAATTCAATTGACATGCAGATTATAAAATACATATTGGCATCACGTACATTTTTGTTACAAAAAAACTATGATGTAGCTTATAAAATATTAGACAAGGCCGAAAAACTTGCTGATGAGAATTCGCTATTCCCAATACTCAATGAGATATATCACACAAAAATTCAATACGCACCTTACTATCCTAAAATTGAACTTAAAGATCTTATAAACAAACAACAAGAAAACCAAAAAAAACACCAGCTAGAAGATCAATTAAACATTGTATATGCCAAGTTAACTTCGCTTTTAAATGCCATAAGTTATAAGGGTGAAATCATAGACTTTGAATCAGAATTACAAATAATACTCAATGCACACAATATTGAACTCCAAGATTCGCTTTCGTTTAAATCGCTTTATCAAATTTTAGCTATTGCAAATATTTCCGCACTTATAACTACAAAATATTATCAAATAGAAAATTTTGTATTGAAAAGCTATTCTATTCTAAAACAAAAAAAGGAAACAGAAAAGCAACTTTTCTATCAGATACAGATTGTTTACCTCATTGCGAATACACTTTTCAGGAATAAAAGATTTGAAAAATCCTTGAATTATATCCAAGAGATGCAAGAGCTTATGCTTCTTAAAAAAGGAATTTATCTTAAAGATTTTATACTTAAGAAAACGCTCCTTGAAGCATTAAACCTCAACTATAACAACCAACAACAAAAAGCTATAGATTTAATTGAAATCGCAATTTCAAATAAGCATCGCGATATAGAAGCATTACTAGATCTACATTTATCACTTCTTATGTTTTATTTTCAAAAGGAAGATTTTACTGTAGCCAAATCTGTACTATCTAAATTCTACCATACTGATCAATGGTATATTGAAAAGGCAGGTATAGATTGGGTAATTAAAAAAAATGTAGCAGAAATACTACTATATATTGAGATAAGAGAAGAGGACCTGCTCTACTCCAGACTTAAAAGTTTTCGACGTCGCTACAAAAAGTATCTTACGGAAATTAAACAAACAAGAATCTTTACCTTTTTAAACTTTGCAGAACAATACTATAAAAACCCTGAAGGCTTTTCAACTGACATTACAAGAAACAAAATTGAAAATGCCTTTACATGGACAACAGTCCATAAAGAGGACATTTTTGTAATGAGTTCTTATGCATGGTTAAAGAGCAAAATAGACAAATCTAAACTCTATTCAACAACGCTCGAGCTGATAAAAAAAGCCTAATGTTAAATTTTGTGTTAAAGCTATTTTTTCATTTAAACCATAACTATTTCTTCTGGTCATAGAGGTGTAACTTAAAACAATTAAAAATGAAAAACTTAGTAGTAATCGCGATAGCATTCTTAACATTGAATGCTACAGCACAAGACCGAAGACAAGAGAGAAAGGGACAGGATCACAGGAAGGAAATCATGAAGGACATGACTCCTGAGGAGGTTGCCAATCTTAAGACAAAAAAATTAACGTTAAAACTAGATTTAACAGAAAAGCAACAGAGACAAGTAGAGACAATTCTTTTAAAGCAATCAGTTGAAAGACAAAAGAAAAGAGAAGCACATCAAAACAGAGAAGAGAAGGAAAAACCTTCAAAGGAAGAATTTCTTGAGATGCAGAATGAAAGATTGGACAATCAAATTGAGTTGAAACAAAAAATGAAAGATATTCTAACGGATGAACAATATGCAGAATTTAAAAAAATGAAGCCTAGAAAACATCACAGAAAAGGGAAACGTTCAAAGAGAAAATAAAGTGTCAATCACTTTTACTATAAAAAGTATCGCTTAGGCGATACTTTTTTATTTAATTAAATAAAATTGTTATTTTAGGCTCAAATAATTAATTAATCAATATGAAAAAGGTAATCACCCTTTGTTTTTTTGCATTAGCAATGATTTTTGGATCACAATCTCTTACTGCACAAACAAGTATCATTGAGGTAAATGAAAAAGCATCAGAAGTAACCGAAAAACTAAGAAAATTTATAAAATTTGATTCTGAACAAGAAGATCAGGTTTATGCTGCGTACAAAGAATATATGCAAGCTACTTTAGATTTAAAAAATGCAGCAACTGTTGAAGAAGGGGTAAAAGACAAAATTAATACACTTTTGGAGGATAAAATGAAAGCAATATTAACTGATGAGCAATATTCGCGTTACAAGGAGTTTCCTAAAGATTAAATTACACTAGAAATAATATAAAAAGCCTCGCAAATGCGAGGCTTTTCTGTTTACAGTGTTTTTGCAATCTCCTCTACTGCAGAGATTGTTTCGTTTAAATCTTGGTAAGTCAAAGCATCTGTTATAAACCAAGTTTCAAATGCACTTGGGGCAATATAGATTCCTCTATCTAACATGCCATGAAAAAACGCCTTAAAAGTATCGTTATTACCAATTGCAGCGGTATCAAAATCTACGACCTCTTCCTCTGCAAAGTGAACTGAAATCATACTTCCAATCCTATTAATTGTATGAGTAATGTTGTTTTTATTTAAAGCCTGGGTAATACCTGTATGTAGGTATTTAGTTTTTTCGTCTAATCGGTTCATCAACCCTTTATCAGCTTCTATCGTCTTCAACATAGCATAACCAGCCGCCATTGCTAATGGATTTCCACTCAAAGTCCCAGCTTGATAAACTGGTCCATTTGGCGCAAGAACATCCATTATTTCATTTCTAGATGCAAATGCTCCTACTGGCAACCCTCCGCCAACAACTTTACCAAAACATACAATATCAGCATCAACACCTTTAAGCTCTTGAACACCTCCTTTTGCCAGTCTAAACCCTGTCATTACCTCATCAAAAATGAGAAGAATATCATTATTATCACATACAGTTCTCAATCCTTCTAAAAAACCTTCTCTTGGAGGTATACAACCCATATTACCTGCAACAGGCTCAACAATTATCGCTGCAATTTCACCAGGATTTGCATCAACCAATTCTCGCACACTAGCTAAATCATTAAAGTTAGCTAATAAAGTATCTTTTGCGGTACCTTGAGTCACTCCAGGACTATTTGGAGTTCCGAAAGTTGTTGCGCCACTACCAGCAGCTATTAAGAAAGAATCGCTATGACCATGGTAACAACCGGCAAATTTTATAATCTTATCCTTTTTTGTATAGCCTCTTGCTAATCTTATAGCACTCATACATGCTTCAGTACCAGAATTCACAAATCTTATTTTATCAATATTTGGTACCATAGAAACAGCCAGTTTTGCAATCTTGGTTTCTAATTCAGTTGGCATACCAAAAGAGGTTCCTTCTTTGGTTTTTTCAATAACGGCATCTACTACTGGAGGGAATGCATGACCTAAAAGCATTGGTCCCCATGAATTTATGTAATCAATAAAACGGTTACCGTCTTCATCATATACATATGCACCTTTAGCAGATTTAGCAAAAATTGGTGTTCCTCCAACTGCACTGAATGCTCGTACTGGAGAATTTACGCCACCAGGAATTACAGTTTTTGCTTCTTTAAAAAGTGCGCTACTTCTTTGATATAACATATATTAATTTGGAATTTTAAGTTCTTGACCTATAGTCAAATCATTAGAATTTAAATTATTCAAGCCTCTAATAGCATCAACTGTTGTATTGTATCGCCTTGAAAGCGAATAGAGTGTATCTCCTTTTTCAACTATATGAATTGTTGTACCCGCATTAACCCTTACTCTCGTTGGGGTTTTTTCTCCTAGAACTTCTTCATCATAATTGTAAAGCTCATATCGCTCAATGAGACTTATAAGCTTTTGTGGATATTTTCTATCTGTTGCATAACCAGCCGCTCTTAAACCCTTAGCCCAACCCTTATAATCATTTGGTCTAAGCTGAAAAAGTTTCTCATACCGTTTTCTACCAGTTAAAAACTCGGAATGATCTCTGTATGACAATTCAGCTTTTTGATATTTTCTAAAGCATTCTTGTGAACGATCATCATCATGATAAATCTTAGCACCCTTCCATCCATGGCATTTAATACCAAAATGGTTATTTGCCTCTACCGCTAGGCGTCCTTTACCTGAACCAGACTCCAAGATGCCTTGTGCTAAAGTGATACTTGCAGGTACTTTTGATTCTTGCATTTCGGCCTTTGCTATGGATGCGTATTTAGAAATATAAGCATCAACTGAACTTGGGGGTTTAGACACTATTTCTTTATCCGTAGCATCGTCCTTCTCAGAACTTGAATCCGAAACTACCACCTCAGTTGTTTTTTCTTTATCATCTTTTTTCTTGGTAACTATACCCTTTTTGGGTCCACAACCAAAAATAAAAAGTGTTAAAACTAAAATTCTTAATACTCTACTCATTCTTTAATCAACGGTAATTTTTTTTGTTTCAATCTCAAATTCATTCCTGCTATGCCTTGTAAACCGCCTGTATGAATCACTAAGATCTTTGCTTCCTCTGGAAAATAACCCTTCTCTATTAAATCAAAAATCCCATACATCATTTTACCGGTATAGATAGGATCTAAAGGAATATCAAAGTCAGCCTTAATTCTATTAATAAACGTTATTAATTCTGGCTTTATTTTTCCATAACCACCAAAATGGTATTCCGTAATTAGCTCCCAATTTTTTTGCTGTGCAAATTTACGAATATCTTCCTTTAAAAAATCACCTTTTAACGCTGTAAAACCTAATATTTTTTGACGAACATCAGATGCATTTATCAAACCAGAAATTGTACCACCTGTACCAACGCACGTACAGATATAATCATAATTATTATCTGATGGGATTAAGATCTCTTCACATCCTTTAATTGCTAATTGATTAGTACCACCTTCAGGAACTAAATAAAAATCACCATGCCTATTTTCTAATTCGTCTATAAACCACTGCTTAGTTTTATCCCTATAAGAAGCTCTAGTGACAAAGTGGAATTCCATATCACAAGACTTAGCAAATTGAAGTGTGGGATTAGACTCTATTTTATTACCCAACTCTTCCCCTCTAATAATACCAATAGATTTAAAACCATTATTTTTTGAGGCATAAGCTACAGCAGCAATATGATTGGAATAAGCACCGCCAAAGCTCAAGATTGTATTTTTTTTGAGACGCTTAGCCTCTATTAAATTGTACTTAAGTTTTCTAAATTTATTCCCCGAAATGAAAGGATGTAATTCATCTTCACGCTTAATGAACAACTTTATATTGCTTTGGTCATTTAGTGGGATCTCATGAATTCTTGATGTTTTAATAGCTTGCATAGTCTTTTCAAAAGTAGTTGATAAAACCCCAAAATTGTCGTTTTTTTAAGTAGTTCAAATTTTTTTCATTTATATAAGCTTCCTTCTCAAAGGAGATATTCTTATATGCTAAATACCTATTTCTGTGCTTTAATAGCCTGAAAAGAAACTCTAATCCATAAATAACGAAAAATGGGATAACCAATAACTCTAGTTGCTGTTTCAAATGAATTTTTTCATGATTAATCAATATATTATTGTTTGATAAAGTTTTGTTTTTCAAAACCATAAACGGAAAAAAGGTTATTCCCAAGTAACCTCTAGGTACAATATATTTTGAAATAAGAATCACGAATTATGGACTTCAAAAATCACACCAATTTACATTATCTTTGTTTAAGATGAAGAAATATGTCCCAATTGAAGAGGGTGATTATTATTTAACACCCGAAGGTTACCGCTGCTTTACCGAACAATACCACCTAAAGAGAGGATATTGTTGTGAAAGTGGATGCAGACACTGCCCATACGGTTTTAATAAAGATGCTTTAAAAACAAAGTAATGCAAACAACTAAATTATCATTTAACGATCAGTTATTAGAAGGAATTCCAGAACAGTTACCTAAACCAAAACCTTCTGACTCTTCAATTAATCATGCTCCTAAACGGAAGGCAATTTTATCTAAACAAGAAGAAATATTAGCCTTGAAAAATGCTTTGCGCTATTTTAACCAAAAGCATCACGCAGTACTGCTACCCGAATTTAAAAATGAACTAGACACTTATGGTCGTATCTATATGTATAGATTGAGACCAGATTATAAGATGTATGCCAGACCAATTGACGAATATCCTACAAAATCAAAGCAGGCTGCATCAATAATGCTAATGATTCAAAATAATCTCGATTATGCTGTTGCACAACATCCTCATGAGTTGATTACTTATGGTGGTAATGGCGGTGTGTTTTCAAATTGGGCACAATACAGACTAACAATGAAATATCTGGCTGAAATGAATGATGAGCAAACGCTTGTAATTTACTCTGGCCACCCAATGGGCTTATTTCCTTCACATAAAGATGCTCCGCGTGTTGTCGTAACAAATGGGATGATGATTCCTAATTATTCCAAACCAGATGATTGGGAAAAGTTTAATGCGCTTGGTGTAACACAGTATGGACAAATGACAGCTGGAAGCTACATGTACATTGGACCTCAAGGTATCGTTCATGGCACTACAATTACAGTATTAAACGGATTTAGAAAAATAGGGAAGATACCAAATGGAAATCTATTTGTAACATCAGGTCTAGGCGGTATGTCTGGCGCACAACCTAAAGCAGGAAATATTGCTGGATGCATCACCGTTTGTGCAGAAGTTAATCCTAAAATCACTAAAGTTAGATTAGATCAAGGATGGATAGATGAAAAAATCACAAATCTTGATGAATTAGTTTCCAGAGTAAAACATGCAAAAGCAAAAAAAGAAACTGTATCAATTGCTTATTTAGGTAATATAGTTGAGGTATGGGAAAAATTTGATCAGGCAAATGTGTATGTAGATTTAGGAAGTGATCAAACATCATTACACAATCCTTGGGCTGGTGGTTATTATCCTGTTGGATTATCGTTTGAAGAATCTAATGATATGATGGCTAATAATCCTGAATTATTTAAAGAAAAAGTACAGGAAAGTTTAAGACGACAAGTTAATGCCATAAATAAACATACTGCAAAAGGCACTTATTTCTTTGATTATGGCAATGCATTTTTGCTTGAAGCATCAAGAGCTGGAGCCGATGTTTTGTCTGACGGAAATGAATATGGTAGAGAATTTAAGTACCCAAGCTATGTTCAAGACATTATGGGCCCAATGTGCTTTGATTTTGGATTTGGACCATTCCGTTGGGTATGTGCATCTGGCAAGCCAGAAGACTTGGTAAAAACTGATGCTATAGCATGCAAGGTGCTCGAGGAAATTAAACAAAATTCGCCGGAAGAAATACAGCAGCAGATGGCTGATAATATTCAATGGATAAAAGGTGCTCAAGAGAATAAACTTGTTGTAGGCTCACAGGCTAGAATATTATACGCAGATGCTGAAGGTCGTATGAAAATTGCTGAAGCTTTTAATGAAGCCATTAAAAAAGATGAGATTGGTATAGTGATTTTGGGACGTGATCACCATGATGTATCTGGAACAGACTCGCCCTATAGAGAAACAAGTAATATTTATGATGGCTCTAGATTTACAGCAGATATGGCAATTCAAAACGTTATTGGCGATAGCTTTAGAGGAGCAACTTGGGTAAGTATTCACAATGGTGGTGGTGTTGGTTGGGGCGAAGTAATTAATGGTGGATTTGGTATGGTTCTTGATGGTACTAATGAAGCATCAAGACGTTTAAAACAGATGTTATTTTGGGATGTGAACAATGGGATTTCAAGACGAAGTTGGGCACGAAATGAAGGTGCGATATTCGCAATTAAAAGAGCAATGGAAAATGAACCCAATCTAAAAGTGACATTACCAAACGAAGTGGATGAGAATTTGTTAGAAAAAATGTAAAAAAAAGTGATATGAAAAGATTAGTAAAATTTATCCCAATTTTAGTTTTTGCAATTGTCTTATCATCATGCAGCTCCGTAAGAGTTGCAGCAGATTATGATAGAGAAGCAAATTTTGACCAATACAAAACCTTTGCCTTTTTTAAGCCAGGTATTGATAAAGCAGAAATTAGTGACCTTGATAAACGTAGAATATTAAGAGCTATTGAAACAGAGTTATTAGCTAAAGGCTATACAAAATCTGAGCAACCTGATATACTAATTAGTATGTTCACCAAATCAACCCAAAGAGTAGATGTTTACAACAATGCCTGGGGTTATGGCGGCTGGGGCTGGGGAGGCTACGGTGGCTGGGGCTGGGGCTGGGGTCCTGGCTGGGGAGGTAACCAAGTTTCTACAAGAACTGAAGGTATGCTCTATATTGATATAATTGACAATGCTCAAAAAGAATTGATTTGGCAAGGATCTGGAACCGGTTATCTAGTAACCAAAAGTGTTGAAAAGAAAGAAGCAAGAATTAAAGAATTTGTACAAAAAACCTTGATGCAATTTCCACCTGAAAAATAATTCATGACTATAGATATTTTTGAAAAGCACCACTTATTGGTGCTTTTTTGTTTTCACATATTTACAAATTAGGCTTTCGTTGTAAATAATTTATCTTTGCCGACTTCTAAGCGAAACTATTATGATACTTGGCCAAACCACAAGAAAGAATTTTACTCAAAATCCAAAGAATGACATATTATCAGGTTTAACAGTTGCATTGGCATTGGTTCCTGAAGCAGTAGCATTTGCTTTTGTTGCAGGTGTTGATCCATTAGTTGGTCTTTATGGCGCCTTTATGATGGGTATTGTAACAGCATTATTTGGTGGTAGACCAGGCATGATATCTGGTGCCACAGGTGCAATGGCTGTTGTAATGGTACATTTAATTCAAAAAGGAAACGAGGTTGGAATAGCTTTAGAAACACCAATAGAAAACCTTGGATTACAGTGGCTTTTTATAACGCTATTGATTGTTGGCGGTATACAAATACTAGCAGGTGTATTTAAACTTGGGAAGTTTGTGAGGCTTATTCCTCACCCAGTAATGATGGGATTTGTCAACGGATTAGCGATAGTAATCTTCTTGTCCCAGCTTGGTCTTTTTCCAAATGCAGTACCCAAAGATATTTCATTCTTAAACAATACTTCAGAGTGGTTTTCTGCATTATTCACAAACGTCTCATTTTGGAAAATGATGGGCTTCATAGGATTAACGATGGGTATAATGTATGGATTACCAAAACTAACTAAAAAGATTCCTGCTGCATTGATTGCAATAATTGTAGTTGCATGTATTACTATTTTTGGAGGTGTTGAAATGAATACTGTTGGTAGTTTTATTAGAGAAGGTGGTGGTGAAGGATTACAAGGTGGTTTACCAACCTTTCAAGATCAAATATTTGGTTTATTTGGGACTTTGGCTGGTCATTGGGATTTAATATTCTCTACAGCTTTCATTTTAGCCGCAGTTGGTTTAATTGAGTCTTTAATGACATTAAATCTAGTGGATGAAATAACAGAAACCAGAGGGAATGGAAATCGAGAATGCATTGCTCAAGGTGGTGCCAATGTACTTAATGGTCTTTTCGGTGGAATGGGTGGCTGTGCCATGATCGGCCAATCTATAATTAACGTTGATTCAGGTGGTCGTGGTAGACTTTCTGGAGCTGTTGCGGCAATCGCTTTATTATGCTTTGTTCTTTTTGGTGCTCCGTTAATAGAACAAATACCTATTGCGGCATTAGTTGGTGTAATGTTTATGGTAGTTATAGGAACCTTTGCTTGGAGTAGCTTTAGAATACTTAGAAAAATACCAATATCAGATGCCATTGTTTTAATCACGGTTTCTGCTATTACAGTTTGGAAAGATTTGGCAGTTGCTGTTATTGCCGGTGTTATCATTTCTGCATTAGTATTTGCATGGAAAAATGCCACAATGATTAGAGCAAGAAAACGTATTCAACCAGATGGCACAAAAACTTATGAAATCTGGGGACCTTTATTTTTTGGTTCAATTCAGAATTTTAATTCAAAGTTTGATGTCAAAAATGATCCTGACAAAGTAGAAATTGACTTTGTTGAATCTCGTGTGAGCGACCATTCTGCATTAGAGGCCATTTTCAATTTGGTAAATAAATATAATGCTGAAGGCAAAGAAATCAAACTTAAACATCTTAGTGAGGACTGTAAAGTATTATTACGAAAAGGAAATTCGATTTTTGAAGACATAATCGTTGAAGCAGTTGATGATCCTCGTTATTATTTGGCGGAAGATCCTGAGAAATTTACAAAACCATTATCAGACTATAAATTGTAGTAAATTTTACATCTGAACGTTTTTTTCTTCAGGAAATTGACTAGGAATATCATCCCGATTTTCATCTAGCATTTGTCTTAAATCTATTTCAATGCCTCTTGCTATTGTTGAAATTGGGACATCGTTTGGACCACCTTCGAATGGGTTTTCTCCTGTTCTTGCTAAACGCTCCATAGTATGGAAAGCCCATGAAACAATCGCACAAAATGGAACAGCCGTCCATATAAAATATTTCCCAACTAAATAAAAACTATCCGACATAGAGTTTCCTATATCAGCAAATTCTGGTATTAAGCCAAAAGGTAATAATATTGCAAACACTCTAGTGAGATACAAGGACAAACTTGCATACTGTCTTGGATATGGGAAATTTTTAATCCGTTCAGATTTTCCTTGATGTGTAAATAAGGATTCTAAAACATTCTCAAGTTCTAAAAATGCAAATTCCCATATTATTCCTTTTTCTTTTAAGGCCTTAATATGCCTAGACTGCAGATATAAAATAGCCGTTTGTTTATTGTTTTTTGAAAGTACATATTCCTTTTCCTCATCTGATAAATACATTAGCAAATTATCCTCAAGGGTAGACACCTCTTCTGGTATGTGAATCATATTTCGCCATTCCTGATTTGTTTTGGCTTGATGTTGTGTTTCCCAAGTCTTTCTCTGACGCATGGCGTAGCGTAAAGCTGTCATCCATGCAATATGGCGATATACCAATGACTTTTTATGTTGTTTTAATTCATCTTCAGAAACAGGCTCATCACAATATTCATTAGATACCATATCTTGAACTTTCATTCCCCAAGTTCGTGAAGTATTTACTATAGCGCCCCATATTTTTCGAGCTTCCCAAATACGTCCGTAGGCAGAATTATTCTGAAAACCAACCAAGAAAGCAACGGCTGTACCAATTAAGGCAACTGGTGTCCATGGAACATTTAAAAAATTGAATTCAAAAACATGGTATAATATGGTAATTACACCAGCATATAAAAGATAAATTAAAGTTTCTCCTCGTGTCCAAAGCACCATGTCTTTGACCGAGTATCGTTTTTTGGTTAGCATCTATTAAAGATTAGTTGAATCTAAGATACAGAAATTCTTAATCCAATCTATTAATAGTCTAAAAGTACTTGAATTTTAGCTTTTACTTTTTCTGTTGATGGAATCATGGTTTCCTCTAACGTCGAATTTAAAGGAATAGCAGGCATATTTTCACTGCCAATTACCATTACTGGCGCATCTAAATACTTGAAACACTCTTCTTGAATTTTACCCGACAATGCTCTTGCAAAACTATTATTTGAAGGTTCTTCTGTAACAACTAAACATTTACCTGTTTTTTTCACGGACTTCATAATTGTTTCTTCGTCCAAAGGAAATAAAGTTCTTAAATCAATAATTTCAATTTGATCTCTCATCCCTAATTCACCAGAAGCATTATACGCCCAATGCACTCCCATTCCATAGGCTACAATAGTTAATGTTTCAACGTTGTCTTGCTTCCAAATTTCTTGAAGTACCCAAGCCTTACCAAATGGTAAAATGTAATCTTCAGCAGGTTCAATTGACGTCGCTGTTTTTGTACCTGGCACTTTAGACCAATATAAGCCTTTGTGTTCTAATATTACTACTGGATTTGGATCGTAGTAAGCTGCCTTCATAAGTCCTTTTAAGTCAGCTCCATTACTTGGATAAGCTATTTTAATTCCTCTTATGTTAGTTACTACACTCTCTACAGATGAGGAGTGATAAGGTCCTCCACTACCATATGCCCCAATTGGAACACGAAGAATCATACTCACTGGCCATTTTCCATTAGACAAATAACAACTGCGGCTTACTTCTGTAAATAATTGATTTAATCCTGGCCATATATAATCAGCAAACTGAACCTCAACAATTGGTTTTAAACCGACAGCACTCATTCCAACAGTAGAACCTACAATAAATGCCTCCTGAATTGGTGTATTAAATACACGATCATCACCAAATTTTTGAGCCAATGTGGCTGCTTCTCTAAATACACCACCTAAACGACCACCTACATCTTGACCATATAATAAACATTCTTTATGCGCTTTCATTAATTCCTCTACTGCAAACAATGCACAATCTACCATTACTACTCTATCCGCTCCTTCCGGCTCTCTAGTACCTTCTTCTTTAGTAATTGGTGTTGGCACAAAATCGTGAGTAAATAAATCTTCTGGTTTAGGATCCTCTGCTTTCAGTGCTTTTTCAAAATCCGACTCCACCTGTTTGTATGCAGAGTCCTCCATAGTTTTAAGCTCTTGTTTTGAAAATCCAGAATCTAATAACTGCTGTTTAATAACAGGATAAGGATCTCTAGATTTCGCCTCCTCTAAATCGTCACGATACCATTCCATGCGCACTCCAGAGGTATGATGATTTAATAATGGAACTCTGGCATGTACCAAAATTGGCCGTCTTTCTTTTCTTATTGTTGAAATAACCTCCTCTAAAGCTTGGTAGCTTTCTGTAAAATTAGCACCGTCTATACTTATTGCATCAAGACCATGAAATCCTTGTGCATACTCAAATGCATTTTGAGCTCTAGTTTCTTCAGCGATTGCGGAAATATCCCATCCGTTGTCTTGCACCAAATAAAGAATTGGCATTTGTTTTAAAGCCGCCATCTGAAACGCTTCTGCTATTTCACCTTCCGTTACTGAGGCATCGCCTAAGGAACAAACAACAATAGGGTTTTCAACTGAATCATCATTTAAGTTTTGTTGCTCCTTGTATTGCATACCCATAGCAACACCAGTTGCCGGGATTGCTTGCATACCTGTTGCAGATGATTGATGTGGGATTTTTGGTTTATCATCATCCCTTAAACTTGGGTGCGAGTAATATGATCTTCCTCCTGAAAATGGATCGTCTTTTTTTGCTAATAATTGAAGCATTAAATCGTATGGCTTCAAACCAAATGCTAATAACATAGCATCATCTCTATAGTAAGGAAATGCATAATCTTGTGGCAATAATTGCAATCCTAATGCAATCTGAATAGCCTCATGTCCTCTAGATGTTGCATGTACATATTTTGAAACTTTTTTGAAATTAGCTTCATATAATTCGGTCATAGCCTTGGCCATGCAGAGTTTAATAAACCCTTCCTTTAAAACTTCTTTTTTCATCTAAGCGAGTTCGTTTTCAACTTTCGTCATCCATCCAAAAGTATCCTCCATTAGACCTGTTTTAATAGCATTAAGCGTATCATTGATTTTTACGCCGACTGGGCTTTCATCTGAAACATGTATAGTATGTCCTTCCATTCCTATTTCTTGTATATAGGCAATTCCAACTGCAGTACCAGTACCAAAAGCTTCTTCGAGTTCTCCATTTTTTGAAGCTTCCTTAATTTCTAGTATTGAAATTTTTCTTTCGGTTACCTTATATCCCATATCTCTCAATAGATCAATCACACTTGCTCTTGTTATGCCATGTAATACTGAACCATCTAATTCTGGTGTAATAAATTCTCCATTGATCTTAAAGAAGATATTCATGGTTCCAACTTCTTGTATATACATATGCTCTTCAGCATCTAACCACAAAACTTGGTCGTAACCTTTTGCCTTTGCTAATTCTGTTGGTCTAATTGCTGCAGCGTAATTACCTGCAGCTTTAGCCTCTCCTGTTCCCCCTTGTGCAGCTCTTATAAAATAATTTTCAGCCCATAATTTTATGTGCTTACTAAAAAATGGGCCTGCAGGTGAAGCCATTATTATAAACTTAAAATGAGTCGCTGCTCTCATACCTATAAATGGCTCATCAGCATACATAAATGGCCTTAAGTACAAGGCACTTCCTTGTTGCGGTGGAATCCAGTTTCTTTCTAAACTTACAAGTTCTCTTAACCCTTCTACAAATAATTCTTCTGGGAATAGTGGCATGCCCATTCTATCAGCACTTTTATTCATCCTTGAAGCATTCTGCTCTGGTCTAAATAACATTGGTGTACCATCTGTATCCTTGTAGGCTTTCATACCCTCAAAAATTGCCTGACCATAATGTAATGCCATTGCCGCAGGATGTGTTGGAACTGGCCTTAATGGTTCAATTCTTGGGTTTACCCATGCTCCATTTTCATAATCACAAATAAACATGTGATCCGTAAAAGTTGTTCCCAATGGAATATTGTCGAAGTCTAATTGATCTACATTAGATTTTTCAATTCTGGTAATATGAATGTTGTTACTCATAGTTTTAGTTTAATGAGATTCTGAATAAAATTCAGAATGACAATTCATTATATTTTTCTATTGATATCAAATTGTTCAAAATAGTCTGCTACACGACGTACAAAACTTCCTCCTAAAAAGCCATCTACAACACGATGGTCAAAAGAAAGTGATAAATACATCATACTTCTTATAGCGATTTCATCACCTTTTTCCGATTCAATTACCTCAGCACGTTTCTTAATTATACCTAAGGCCAAAATGGCAACTTCTGGCTGATTAATTATAGGTGTACCCATGACACTTCCGAAAGTTCCAACATTAGAAATGGTAAACGTACTCCCTTGAATGTCGTCTGCCTGCAAACTATTCTCTCGTGCCTTATTGACTAAAGCATTGACATCTTTTGCTAGTTCGGTTAAATTTTTTGTGTCAGCGTTTTTAACAACTGGTACGATTAAGTTACCGCTTGGTAATGCAGTTGCCATACCAACATTAATTTCTTCTTTTACAATGATATTCTTCCCGTCTACAGATGCATTTATATTCGGGAAATCTTTAATTGCCTTTGCAACAGCCTCAACAAATAATGGTGTAAAGGTTAGTCTTTCATAATACTTGTCCTGAAAGGCTTCTTTATTAGCATTTCGCCAATTCACCATATTGGTTAAATCTGCTTCAACATAGGCTGTGACATGCGGCGAAGTATGTTTTGAATACACCATATGATCAGCAATCATTTGACGCATTCTATCCATTTCAAAAATCTTACCTTTACCTTTATCAAATGACAGTTGAGGAATTCTGAATGCTGTTGGATCTTGTGTTATTGGTTGTGCAAACTTATTTGGTCTACCATCTTCTAAATACTGAAACACATCACTTTTACGCAGTCTTCCTTCTTTGCCAGTGGCAGGAATCCTAGCTAGTTCTTCATAACTAATATGATGTTCTTTAGCAATTGAAATAATTAAGGGGGAAAAGAAGGTGTTAGAGTTTGAAATACTAAACTTTTCTGTGATTTGAGTTGTTGAAACCTTTGGTCTATTTACCGATTTCGTTTGTTTTCCTTTTGGAGATTGTTCTTTCTTAGGTTTAGCGTCTTTTTTAGGTTTAGATTTAATGACCTCGCCATTACTCTCAATTATTGCAATAGTATCTCCTATTTTTATTACATCATTGGCTTCAAACAAGATTGCTTCAACCACACCTGAAATATTTGATGGTACCTCAGAGTCTACCTTATCGGTAGCAACCTCTAACAACATTTCATCTTCTTCAATAGCATCGCCTACATCCTTAAACCATGTGATGATAGCTGCCTCAGTTATACTCTCACCCAATCTGGGCATTTTAAATTCAATTTTAGCCAATTTGAATATAATTTATACAAGGAACAAAGATACTTAATATCTAAATTTTCTTGTGTTAAATACTTTTAAATTGAATTAAAACAGAATATTTTTCTTTATAAATCGGTTTAATTAATTTTTTATTCTTTTTATATTTGTGTTTTATTGATTTCACAAAATAAAATTCTTATGGCATACAGTTTAGACAAAATAGACACTCAAATACTAGGTATTCTCCAGCAAAACAGCAACAGAACAACCAAAAGTATTGCAGATGAGCTAGGTATGACAACTTCACCTGTTTTTGAACGTATTAAAAAACTTGAAAGAGAAGGTTATATTAAAAAATACGTGGCTGTTTTAGACAATAAAAAGATAGGTTTAAAACTTACAGTGTTCATAGGAATTACGCTTCAAGGACATACAAGAAGTTATTTGGAAAAATTTGTGACAGAAATTAATAATTTTCCTGAAATTATAGAATGTCATCGTGTTAGCGGTAACTTTGATTACCTATTAAAGCTTGTAGTAGAAGATATTGAAGCATACGAGCACTTTATTATCTCTAAATTAACGCTTCTACCTTATTTAGGAAACGTACAAAGTCTCATTACACTTTCTACAGGGAAAGAAACAAATGAAATTGATTTGAGTATGTTCTAGCCAAGAATGTTGGGCTATAAATTAGGGTTGTAAAACTACTTTAGTCCAATTATCGTTTTCAAGTGTAAATAATTCCCTTAAATGAAAACGATTTTCCTTAAACTCCATGAATTCAATTCGCTTCGGAATTATATAAAATCCAGACCATTCATTTGGCCTTTTTAGTTCCGAATCGAAAAATTGGAGTTTTTTCTTTTCAAATAATGAATTCAATTTTTCTAAGTCATCAATTTCAGAACCCTGTTGACTTATATGGCTTACTATTTGTGATTCTTTATTTCTGTCACTAAAATATTTATCAGCAAGTTCATTTTCAATTTGCAAGGCATCACCTTGAATTCTAATTTGCCTTTCGGTTTCAATCCACCAAAATACTAAGGAAGTTTTCGTGTTTGCAATTAACTCTTTGCCCTTTCTTGAGTTTAAAGGACCAGTTATAACAAATTTATCTTGTAAAACTTCTTTAAGAGAAACAAACCTAGAATTTGGATATCCATCTTTACCCACAGAAGATAAACAACAGGCAGAAGGTATTCTCACTGAAGTCCTTTTGATTTCTTCCTCATACCATCCACTAAATTTCTCGATCGGATTCATATTTATAGCATCAACTACCTCTTGAACGTTTCACGTAATGTCTTATAAACATCATCCTGAAGTTTCATTTGATCTGGTACTTCTCTAAGTGGCTCAACCACCTTTAAGGTCGCATGGCAATCCGCAGGTAATTGTTGGTACAATTGAGTTCCCTTTGTTTTCCAGGCAATCATTTCATTGCTGACTTGCTTTACAACCTTAGCTGGATTACCAACTACCATACTACGTTTTGGAATTTTAGTTTCAGCTTTTACAAATGCCATAGCTCCGACAATACTTTCATCACCAATTTCGGCATCATCCATAATCACCGTATTCATACCTATAAGACAATTTCTGCCAAGATTAGCACCATGTATTACTGCACCATGCCCAACATGAGCACTTTCTTTCAAGGTTATAGATTTACCAGGAAACATATGAATAGTACAGTTTTCCTGTACGTTTACTCCATCTTCCAAAATGATTTGCCCCCAATCTCCTCTAATTGCAGCACCAGGACCAATGTAACAGTTCTTACCAATTATTACATTACCAGTTACAGCAGCTAAAGGATGTACAAAACTACTTTCATGAACAACAGGAATATATCCTTGAAAACTATAAATCATTATTTAAATCGTTTCAAAGTCTCTTTAGTAAAATCGCTTAATACTAAACGACCACTAATTGCAGCACGCTCAGCTAATAATGTATCCCAATCCTCAGTACCTTTCCAAAACATCTGCTTCATTTCTTTCATGGCTTCAGTATTATAGTTACATAAATTTTCAGCAAATGTCTTAATCCCCTCATCTAATTTGTCAGTTGACTCAAAAACTTGTGTAAATAACCCTTTTTGTTTTGCCCATTCAGCTGGATAAAAGCTATTAGCATCAATCGCAATTTGAGACATCTCACTTAATCCTAGTTTACGCTCTACAGCCGGACCAACAACAAATGGCCCTATACCAACATTTAGTTCACTTAACTTTATGGCAGCGAACTTAGTCGCCATGCAATAATCTGTTGCTGAGGCTAAACCAACGCCACCTCCAACGGTTTTACCTTGTACACGACCAATTATAAACTTAGGACATTTGCGCATTGCATTAATCACATTTGCAAACCCTGAAAAGAATATTTTACCTGTTGCTTCATCGTTTATATTTATGAGCTCATTAAAGCTTGCTCCAGCACAAAAGGTACGGTCACCTCCACTTTTTAAAACGATGACCTTAATTGCATCATTTTTTCCAGCATCAGTAATAGTTTGAGCTAATTCTGCTAAAATGTCACCAGGTAATGAATTATGAGCAGGATGAAAAAACTCAATATAACCTACTTCATTTTCTATAGTTTGTTTTACGTATGCTTCTGCCATAATTAGATTAATCCAAATTGTTCAAAGTGGTGATTCAAATGTTTTCTTTCTAATAAATACCACTCATATCTATTTAAATCCCCAAATACCATATTACTTAATATAGCCTCCGGGTTTTCTTTAAAGTACTCTAAATAACTTTTTCGCTGTTCCTTAAATCTCTGAATGGCCACACTTAAATTTTCATGCTTTAATTTATCAAGTGTGTCTTTTTCAAGTAATGGAAACTGACTGTTCTTTGGAAATTTTTCGTAATTCCATAAACTGTTCTTTACCTTTTCAAGAATCTTTTCTGGTGTAGAAATATCAAAGTCCTGAATTTCACCCGAAGCAATTTTATACGTGTACTCTAAATGTTCAATCATGTGCTGTGGTGTCATGATTCCCCATTTAGGCTTCATATCTTCAGAAAGTTTTGACAAGCATTCATCCAACTTCTCATCTGTAATTTCAACAAATGTTTCTTGCTTTTTCTGAACCATTGTTAAAATCGTAGCAACAGCGACCAAAGGACTGTCCTTATCACTTTTTTGACTTTCTGGTCTGTTTTCAAAATTTGCATCAAATACTTCTACATGCCATTTTACAATCCCACTTGGATGTTCAGCGGATGCCACATCACGATCTACTTTTTCCTTACATGTTAAACGGACGTAAATCGTATCATTATGGTACAATGGCCGCAAAAATCTAATGCTGTCCAATCCATAATTAGCCGCTACTGGTCCTTTATTTGGATAAACAAATAAACCTGCTGCTGCAGAAATTATAAAATAACCATGAGCTGTTCTTTTTTCAAAAATACTTCCGTCTAGCGACGTGATATCTGTATGTGCGTAAAAATGGTCCCAAGTTAAATTGGCAAAATTCTGTATATCGTTATCTGTTAAGGTACGCTTATGCGTTTTCATTGACATACCAGCTTCGATATCTTCCCAGTGGTATTTAAATGGGTGCTTTTCGGCTTCCTTGTATTTTGCGTTCTGCTGATAAATACCTGTAATTTCAGAAATTGTAGTAGGCGTACCCTGAATTGCTGTTCGTTGCAGATAGTGTTTAATACCTCGCATGCCACCCATTTCTTCTCCTCCACCTGCACGACCGGGACCACCATGAACTAGGTAAGGTAACGGAGAACCATGACCTGTACTTTCTTTTGCACTTTCGCGGTTTAATACTAATATTCTACCATGATGGCTCGCAGCATTAATGACATAATCTCTAGCTATTTTATCATCATAAGTAACGATTGAAGACACTAATGACCCTTTACCCATTTGAGCCAAGGTCACAGCTTCATCTAATGTTTTATATGGCATTATAGTACTTACAGGACCGAAGGCTTCACGCTCGTGAATCACAGTATTTTTAAATGGGTGATCTGCTCTTAAAAGAATCGGGCTAATGAATGCGCCTTTTTTAGCATCTGCACCAATGGTCTCAATATTATCTAAATCGCCATAAACGATTTGTGCTTCCTTGGCTAAATCGCTTACAGAATTTCTAACGGCAAGTACTTGCTGATGACTTACTAAAGATCCCATTCTTACTTCTTTTAATCTTGGGTCACCAATAGTTACTTTATCTAAAGCTTTACCCAAAGCAATTTGAACATCTTCTACTAAATTTTCAGGTACAATAATTCTTCGTATTGCTGTACATTTCTGACCAGCTTTAACGGTCATTTCTTTGCGGACTTCTTTAATAAACAAATCAAACTCAGGTGTACCAGGAATGGCATCTTCTCCTAAAATTGAAGCATTTAATGAATCAGCTTCCATTGTGAAAGGCACAGATTCTTCAATTAATCTAGGATGTGCTTTAAGTAATCGACCTGTTTGAGCCGAACCTGTGAAAGTGACTACATCTTGAGACTCAACAGTATCTAAAATAGATCTTACTGTTCCATTTATGATCTGTAAAGCACCTTCTGGAAGAATTCCTGAATCTATAATAGTTCTTGCAACAGCTTCTGCTAAATAAGATGATGATGGTGCTGGTAAGACAACAGCTGGGACACCAGCCATCCAATTCACAGCACATTTTTCTAACATTCCCCAAACAGGAAAGTTAAATGCATTAATATGAACAGCAACACCACGCTTTGGAACCATAATATGATGCGCCATAAAACGGCCACCTCTTGATAAATCTATAGGATCACCTTCTACATGAAAAGTTTGATTAGGAAATAATTTACGTAATGAAGCATTAGCAAATAAGTTACCAAATCCACCTTCAATATCTATCCAGCTATCCACTTTTGTAGCTCCAGTTCTATAACTCAATTCATAAAAGGCGTCTTTTCGTTTTGTGAGATATAATGCCAATTTCTTCAGCATATTGCCTCGTTCTTGAAAAGTCATTTTCCGAAGTTGTTCTCCACCTTTTGATCTTCCGTAGTTTAAGATTTCAGGAATATCCAGACCTTCAATCGCTACACTAGTAAATGCTTCACCTGTTATAGCATCGAGAACTGGTGTTCCGTCTTCCTTACCCGTTGTCCAATTGCCTTGAACGTAATGTTGTATTTTTTTCATATTATACACGTTCTAAAATTGCAGCATAACCTTGTCCAACACCAATACACATGGTTACTAATGCATATTTTTTATTTTGCTCATGTAATTCCAAAGCTGCAGCATATGCTATACGTGCTCCAGTTACACCTAAAGGATGACCAATTGCTATTGAACCTCCATTTGGATTTATTCTTTCATCATCATCCTCTAATCCCCAAGCTCTTGTACAAGCCAATGCTTGAGCAGCAAAAGCTTCGTTTAATTCAATCACGTCCATATCATCCATAGTAAGGCCTACTTTTTCTAATGCCTTATTAGACGCTTGCACAGGTCCAATCCCCATAATCTGTGGCTCTACTCCAACCACAGCAGAACTTACAATTCTTGCTAAAGGTTTTAAACTATATTTCTTTACAGCATCTTCTGAAGCAATAATAGTAGCGGCCGCGCCATCATTTAATCCTGATGAATTTCCTGCAGTTACGCTACCTCCATCCTTTTTAAACGCTGCTCTTAATTTCCCAAGTACTTCGAGTGATGTGTTTGGTTTTACAAATTCGTCCTTTGAGAACAGAATTGGGTCTTTCTTTCGTTGTGGAATTTCAACAGTCATTATTTCTTTGGACAGCCTTCCATTTTCTTGTGCTTTAGAAGCTTTCATCTGGCTCCAATATGCAAACTTGTCTTGATCCTGTCTTGAGATATTGTATTTTTCTACCAAATTCTCTGCTGTAACTCCCATACCATCTGTTCCATACATTTGATGCATTTTTGGATTCACAAAACGCCATCCAAAGGTAGAATCATACATTTTGGAGTCACCTCCATATGCTGAAGATGGTTTTGCCATTACATAAGGACCTCTTGTCATATTTTCAACACCTCCAGAAATAAACACATCGCCATCACCTGCTTTAATCGCACGATTGGCGTGAATTATTGCCGACAATCCAGAACTACATAAACGATTCACAGTTTCTCCTGGAACCGTAAATGGCAAGCCTGCTAGTAAAGAAGCCATTCTAGCAACATTGCGATTATCTTCACCAGCCTGATTTGCACAACCCATAATTACATCGTCATAAGCATCATTAGGGATGTTTGGGTTTCGTTTTACAACCTCTGAAATCACTACAGCCGCTAAATCATCTGTACGAACTGCAGATAAAGTTCCTTTATAATTTCCTATTGGTGTGCGTACACCATCTATGATATATGCTTCTTTCATTTTTCTATTCTTCCCAATCTTTTTGAGTTCTATATACTACCCCTTTAAAAAGTGCTACTAATTCTTTTTTACGTCTAACTTCAATAATATTGAATCCTAACTTTGTATTTACTTTCTCTATAACTGATTCTGCCACCAGATGATCTCCTTCTTCTAAAGCTTCAATATGATTTATACTAGTTTCTATGGAAACAGCATATTTACCATGAGTATTTGCCGCATATCCAAAAGCCGCATCAGCCAATGAATAGCTTATGCCACCATGTGCTTTATTCATGCTATTCAACATGTCCTTTCTGATGGTCATTCCCAACTTACAACGACCAATCTCACACTCTAAAATTTCAATACCCAACCATTGACAGAAGGCATCTTGACTTAACATCTTATATGGAATTGCTTCGCCTTTCATTAAAAGAATGTTTTATTCTCCCTTTGCATTTTACGTAATAGTGGGCTACAACGATACCTATCTTCGTGATATTCATTATACAAATCATCTAACATTGTTATGCACCAATCGATACCTTTCTCGTCTGCCCAAGCTAATAAACCTTTTGGATAATTAACACCTTTGGTCATTGCATTGTCAACATCTTCGGCTGAAGCAATATTTAAAAACAATGCGTCTGCCGCTTCATTAATTAACATTACCAAAACACGATTGAAAATTGAATTTGCTAATTCCTCATCTTTATTTGGTTCAGACTTATTAGCACCTTCATTATAATCATAATAACCTTTTCCTGATTTTCGCCCTAGATAACCTGCTTCAACAAGGCGTTTTTGCGTGAATGCTGGTTTATATCTTGGATCAAAATAAAAGGCAGTAAAAACAGATTCAGTAACTGTATAATTCACATCATTACCTATGAAATCCATCAATTCAAATGGGCCCATTCTGAAACCACCAACTGTTTTAAGGCTGTAATCTATTGTTGCAAAATCTGCGATACCTTCTTCATAAATTCGTAGTGCTTCACCATAAAACGGCCTTGCCACTCTATTGACGATAAATCCAGGTGTATCCTTTGCTATAGCAACTGTTTTTTTCCAAGCATTAATGATTTCTACTGACTTTAAAAGTACTTCTCCAGAAGTTTGAACTGCCGGAATAACCTCAACCAGTTTCATAAGAGGTGCTGGATTAAAAAAGTGAATTCCGATACAACGTTCTGGTTTCTCTAAGGCCGATGCAATCGAGGCAACTGATAAACTTGATGTATTTGAAGCTATAATACAATCGTCTGAAACATAAAATTCCAGATGTGAAAACACTTTCTTCTTAATTTCTAAGTCTTCAATTATAGCTTCAATAGTAAGGTTAGAGTCAGATAGTTCATCTAAACTATTCACATAAGCAATATTTGACTGAATTCTAGTTTTTTCATCATCATCAATTCGGCCTTTCTCAATTAGTCGTTTCAATATTTTTTCCAAAGCATTTTCAGCTCTATGTAAGGCATCAATGTTGTTGTCATATAATTTCACTGAACAACCAGCTGTCGCAGCAACTTGTGCTATACCACTTCCCATTGTACCAGAACCAATAATTCCTACGTTCATAGTTTTAAATTAAAAAGGTAAGTTTTTTACATCAACATTACCGCCAGACAAAATAATTCCGACATTTTTATTTTTAAATTCTTCTTTATTCTTTAATACTGCCGCAAATGGGACAGCGCAAGATGGCTCAATGATAATTTTCATTCTCTCCCAAATAATCTGCATTGCATCTATAATTTCATTTTCTTCAACTCTAATTATCTTATCTACAAATTTCTGAATAATTGGAAAATTACGATCTCCTAAATTTGTTCTCAATCCATCTGCAACCGTATGAAAACTATCATTAGTTTCAATTTTGCCAGAAATTAAAGAACGATACGCATCATCTGCTTCCATTGGCTCACCACCAATGACTTTACAATTATTGGAAAAAAAGTGTGCTGCCAAGGCCGTACCTGCAATTAATCCTCCACCACCCACTGGTGTTAAAATTACGTCTAAATTTGGAAATTCTTCTAACAATTCTTTAGCAACCGTACTGTTACCATAAATTACTTCATCCTGATTAGATGGGTGTAAAAAGGAAGCTCCTTTTTCTTCTTTTATTTTTTTAGCCGTGGCTTCTCTTGCCTGAGGAGTTGATTCACACTCTATAATTTCGCCTTCATATGTTTTTACACCATCTTTTTTTACTTGTGGTGCATTTTTTGGCATTACGATGTATGCCTTTACATTTAATTTCTGAGCTGCTAAGGAAACTGCTTGTGCAAAATTCCCAGAGGAATGAGTTACTACACCACTTTCCCTTTCCCTTTTTGAAAGCGATAAAATTGCATTGGCTGCTCCACGCATTTTAAAGGCTCCCATTTTTTGAAAGTTCTCACATTTAAAAAAAATATTTGCGCCGACCATTTCATTAATTAAGCCAGAACTTAATACTGGTGTTTTATGAATAAATGGTTTTATTCTGTTGTGAACTTCTATAAGGTCTTCTTTATTCAATTAGTTTCCTTTGAAATTTGGCTTACGTTTTTCTATAAATGCCGCCACACCTTCTACATAGTCATTACTACTTGCTGCCTCAATTTGTAATTTAGATTCTAAAGCCAATTGGTCTTCTAAAGTATTGGTCATTGACTTATTGAATAATTCTTTAATAAGACCTAATGCTTTAGTTGGCATATTAGCAAGTTTTAAGGCTAATTGATTAATAGTCTCTTCAAAATCATCTAATGAAACAGACTTATATATCATTCCCATTTTTTCGGCTTCTTGTGCTGAAATCTTATCCCCTAGCATTGCTAGTGCCTGTGCTTTTTGAAAACCTATAAGTCGTGGTAAAAAGAAAGTTCCTGCGCTATCAGGAACCAAACCTATTAGGCTAAAGGCTTGAATAAAACTCACTTTCTCATGAGCAACTACAATATCACATGCTAAGGCAATATTTGCTCCAGCACCTGCTGCAACACCGTTTACTGCTCCAACAATTGGCTTCTTAATGGATCGTATTCTCGTAATTATGGGATTATAGTGTTCCTCTAATATTTTTTTAAAACCAGGATTCAATTCTGGATCAGTCACTTCTTTTAAATCCTGACCTGCACAAAATGCTTTTCCTTTTCCTGTAAGTACAATTGCTCTAACTTCAGAATTAGTTTCACAATCGTCTAAAATATTTTGAAGGTTTAAAGCCATTTCACGATTAAAGCTATTAAATACTTCAGGTCTGTTTAGCGTTATATATGCTACTTTGTTTTCAATTTTAAATTGAATTGAGTTACTCATATTATTCTGGTAATTTAAAATATGGATTATAGATAAGACCGATAATATTTCCCCATGGGTCTTTTAGTGAACAAACCATAAGTTCACCGCCAACATTCATTGGTTTTTCGTGCTCAGTAGCACCTAAATCTAACAATCTTTTGTATTCTTTATTTATATCATTAACTCCCCAATATGACAAGACATTTTCACCTTTTATATTTGGTTGTTCACCTTCTGGCATTAAGCCCAACTCATATCCTTCAATATTAAATCCAACGTAGAAAGGCTCATCAAAATAGGGCTCGATTTTAAAAGCTTTAGTATACCAGGCTTTTGCTTCAGCCAAGTCATTTACTATATACGCTGTAGTTCTTAATCCTAACATTACTTAAGACATTTAAAATAATCAAATGGCTCTTGACAATCATCACATTGAAACTGTGCTTTACATGCTGTAGATCCAAATTGACTAACTAGTCGTGTGTTTTGCGAACTACAATTAGTACATTTTACAATTCTCTTACCATGTAACAATACTTCCTTATCGGCCTCGACTTCTAGAGGTGCTGCGATACCATAATCTTCAAGTGCTTTCCTTCCTTTTGGTGTAATCCAGTCGGTGGTCCATGCAGGATGCAGAATTAGATCTACTTCACTTTCATAACCTGCCTCTTGTAATGCCTTTTTTATATCATCACCAATGACGTCCATTGCAGGACAACCACTATATGTTGGTGTGATTTCTACTTTTACAATACCACCTTCGATAATAGCTGAACGTACAACACCCATATCCATTATAGACAAAACCGGAATTTCAGGATCTGAAACCTCTTCTAGTATTTTAACTAATCTATTATCGATATTTTGCTCTATAGCGGTCATTTTACCATTCCATATTTGGATATGCACGTTGCATATATTGTAATTCAGCTAGTATATAACCTAAATGCTCAGTATGAATTCCTTGTTTACCTCCTTTTTGAAAGTAATTAGTGTCGGGAACTTCTAAGTTCGCTTCAGTTAGGACTTCAGTAACATATTTATAATAAAGCTCTTTAAGTCTTGTAACATCTACACCAATACCTTCAGACACAACTGCTTTATCTGCCTCAGTTTGATGAAACAACTCATCTGTATACACCCATAAGTCGTTAATCGCTTCCTGCATTTTAGATTTACTCTCTGCAGTACCATCACCCAAACGTCTCACCCAATCTGATGAGAAGCGCTCATGATAGCTGACCTCTTTTATACACTTATTGGCTATAGCAGTTAAAGTTAAATCTGTACTTTTTTGCAATTCTTTTAAAAATGCCAAATGATAGGCATCAAATAAAAATTGCCTTGCCATTGTATAGGCAAAATTTGTATTGGGCTGTTCTACTAATAATACATTCTTATACTCCCTTTCTTTTCTTAGCATTGCAATATCATCTTCTGATCTTCCATCTCCCGCAATTTTACCTGCATACTGAAAATAACTTCGTACTTGACCAAATAAATCTAAAGATATATTGGTGCAAGCTATGTCTGTTTCTAAACTAGGTCCATGGCCAGTTAATTCACCTAGACGTTGTCCAAGGATTAATGAATTATCTGCAATACCCAGTATATAATTATATAAATTTTCGTTTTTCATTACATATGTTTTACTTCATCAGGTACATCATAAAATGTAGGATGACGATACACTTTGTCTTGCGCTGGTTCAAATAATTCGCCATTATTTTCTGGATTTGAAGCCGTGATATGTTTGGACTCAACCACCCAAATACTAACACCTTCATTTCGTCTGGTATAAACATCTCTTGCATTTTCTAATGCCATCTCAGCATCAGCTGCATGTAGACTACCAAAGTGCCTATGTTCTAATCCGTTTTTACTTCTTACGAAGATTTCCCAAAGAGGCCAGTTTTTTGTTGACATAACTTTAATATTTTAAACTGCTTGTTTTTCTTTTCTTGCTTGCTTCTTTTCTGCGTAAGCCATGGCTGCGTCACGCACCCATTCGCCTTCTTCCCATGCTCCAACTCTAGCTTTCATGCGTTCTTTATTCATAGGGCCATGACCTTTTACAACTTGCCAGAACTCATCCCAGTCTATTTCTCCAAAGTCATAACTTTGGCGTTCTTCATTCCATTTTAAATCTGGATCTGGAATTGTTAATCCTAAAACATCTGCTTGTGGTACAGTTTGATCTACAAACTGCTGACGCAGTTCGTCATTAGTTTTACGTTTTAACTTCCATTTCATAGATTGTTCCGTATGAACTGATTTATCATCTGTAGGCCCTAACATCATTAAACTTGGCCACCACCAACGATTTAAAGCATCTTGTGCCATTTCTTTCTGTTCCGGTGTACCGTTACAAAGCTTCAACATAATCTCAAATCCTTGTCTCTGATGAAAGCTTTCTTCCTTACAAACACGAATCATTGCTCTTGCGTAAGGACCGTAAGAGGTATTACATAATGGCACCTGATTAATGATCGCGGCTCCATCTACCAACCAACCAATTGCTCCCATATCTGCCCAAGTTAAAGCTGGATAATTAAATATACTAGAGTATTTAGCTTTACCTGTATGCAATTGTTCATATAACTCATCTCTTGAAACACCCAAGGTTTCGCATGCACTATATAAATACAAACCATGACCAGCTTCATCTTGAACTTTAGCTAGCAAAGCCACTTTACGTCTCAATGATGGTGCTCTTGTAATCCAATTACCTTCTGGCAACATTCCAACGATTTCCGAATGTGCATGTTGAGATATCTGCCTAATATGTGTTTTGCGATATTTCTCTGGCATCCAATCTTTAGGCTCAATTTTTTCATCGCGCTCAATGCGTTCGTTAAATTGTCTTTCTAAACTTTTGATTTGTTCTTCACTCATTTTACTAGCTTTTTAGCTATTGGTTTAAAAACCACAAGCAATTTAATTTCTCTTTTCCAATATATTTTTTAGACGTCAAAGTCTACAATTACTTTTTTAGTTGTTGGAACAGCCTGACAACTTAACACCAAATTCTGAGACACCTCTTTTTCGTCTAAGGCATAATTTATCTTCATTTCTACCTCACCTTCCTTAACCTCACATTTACAAGTACTACATACACCTCCTTTACATGCAAATGGTAAATCTGCACCTGCACCTAGTGCAGCATCCAAAATGTTATCATAATCCTTAGTCATGGTAAACAAGAACTCTTTCCCACCATCTAGAATTGTCACCTCTATTCCTTCAATATTATGTTTTGCTAAGCGTTCCTGTCGCTTTATATCTTCTTCTGACAATCCTGTAACAAAAAGCTCGTAATGCACCAGTTCCTTTGGCAATCCAGCTTCAACTAAATAGTTACTCACATAATTGACCATTTTTTCAGGCCCACATAAAAACACTTCACTAGTATCAGGTATATCTATGAACACTTTGGTTAAAACATCCATTTTTTCATCATCAAACCTACCATTAAACAGATCTATATCTCGTTTTTCTTGCGTTAAGAAATAATAGATTTCGAGTCTTCCAAAGTATTTATTTCTCAGTTGCTCCAGCTCCTCTTTAAAGATAATTGATTTTGCGGTTTTATTTACATAAAACAACTTACATGTTGAGTTATCTTCTGCAACCAAATGGGTTTTAATCATTGATAATACAGGTGTTATTCCACTACCAGCAGCAAAAAATAAATAGTTTTTAGAAGCATTTTCCATTACCTTAACACCAAAAGTTCCGCTTGGTGCCATTACTTCAATATTTTGTCCGGCTGATAGTTGCTCATTGATATAAGTAGAAAATTTTCCGCCAGGTATTTGCTTCACTGCAACTTGCCATTTATCCTCTACAGGGCTGGAACACAACGAATAAGAACGACGAACATCTTCGCCATTAATATCTGCTTTTAAA
Organism: Winogradskyella sp. A2; assembly: GCF_046762865.1. Classification (NCBI taxonomy): domain Bacteria; kingdom Pseudomonadati; phylum Bacteroidota; class Flavobacteriia; order Flavobacteriales; family Flavobacteriaceae; genus Winogradskyella; species Winogradskyella sp. A2. The sequence goes on along the minus strand of NZ_JBKQXM010000007.1, from coordinate 174,979 downwards.
GTTAGGTGCTGACCTTGTCTATAGGCGAACTCGTCTCGTAATTCCTCTGGAATTTGAATCGTAACCACAGAAGTATCGTCAGTTTCTTTATAAATATCCTCAACCTTTAAATTGTGAAATACTGCCATATTAATGTTATAACTATGAAACTAACACTTGTTAGTTTATTGAGCAAAGTTATAAAATAATATCTAAACTATTTGTTAATTCCGTTCAGTAAAATTTGACTAAGGTCTTCCGTCAGTTCAGTGAGATTTATATCCTCTTTTTTAGGTATCCACAAATAAAGGGAGCGCAAGGTCGTTAATATAGAAAACATCATCACATCTGGTTTTATATTCATAAGTTCACCATCGTTTATGCCTTTTTCTAAGATACTTTTAAAATCCTCCTCGTACTCAGACCTTAATTTTATATAATAAGGTAACTCAGCTTCCAAGTGCATCCAATCGTTATTTAAAGATGCCATTGCGTAAATATTCTGACTTGAAAGTTTTACATGAAGCTTAATGATTTGATTTAATTTTTCAATACAATCATTATCTGATTCTTTTATCACCAGCATACCAGAAGTAAATTGTTCTGCAAGCGAAATAATAATATCTTTTAGAATGTCTTGTTTGGAATTGATATGATTATAAAGGCTTGCCGCTTTTATACCCATTGACTTTGCCAAATCTCGCATGGTGACAGCACTATAACCCTTCTCCTTAAAAAGTTTGGTGGCTATTCTAATGATTTCTTCTTTTCGAGATTCAAGTTTGTTTTCCATACCAATAGCGAAATTAAGAGAAAATTATTAGTTAGAAATTGAACATGTAACATAAGTTACGCTGAATTAATTGATAAGTTCCCATCTTTGATAAAAAATTAAAATATGGGAATTTTAAGCGCTTTATTTGGCCAATCCACAAATCAACTAGCAGAATACATAGAAAAAGGTGCCATCTATCTGGATGTAAGAACTGAAAAGGAATTTAATACAAATCACATAAAAACTGCTATTAATATTCCGCTTCAAGAACTAAACTATCGTGTAGATGAAATAAAGAAAACGAATAAACCCATTATCGTCTATTGTGCTAGTGGTATGAGATCTGCCAACGCAACTAGTTTCTTAAAGCAAAATGGTATTGATGCCATAAATGGTGGCGGTATCTCCAAAGTGAGAAATGCCATATTTAAATAGACTTATTTATATCATAGTTTAAAATCTACAGTTTTGAAATTCTCTAATGATGTAATTGGTGTTTCGTAATACTTTAGGGTCCAACCTAGTGAATTGGTAAGAATATAAAATTTAGAAAGTTCGCTTGTCAACCTGTTTTTAGCATTAGACTTTAATTCAGAAGCTTCAATCTTTTTCATCAATGAGCTTTTTACTATTTCCTTTATTTCATTATAATCCTTAGCTTCAAATTGATTTAAAAAATCAGACTGAATATCATAATATTCTAGATCGGGATTAATGGTTATTTCTTCTTCAGGAATGCTTGTGATTTTAAGTATTTTGTTCTTCTCATCAATATCATATTCTATTTTACTAAGATCATAACTCACCGTGACATCTGCATTTACAATTACAATGGCCTGTTTTCTGGCCTCCAATAAATCTCCGAAATAAGTCTGGGAATTCTTATATGTAAACACTTCACTAAAATGGCCTTCAGTCACAACAAGCTTACCAACATTTTTGATTTGTTCTTTAATTAGATTTGTGTTTTCCTTTAAAACAATTTTATCTTCTTGTTTTTCTCCGCAATACTTAAAAGCAAATAAAACAAGTAGTGTAATAACCACTCCAAATAGAATTTTTCGCATAAGCTAATTTAAATAATTTAGAGCATTATAAACAGATGTATCGATTCAGTCTCAAAAATTAGTTGCATTTTATCACTCATTTTAATCACTTTAGCTATTTATCTGGAATTGTTAAAATAAAATATTGCTAAAATTAATTGAAGCATTACCTTTAAAGAAGAAAGCTAAATCTCCTCAAGTCTTACAATAGCTTTAATTAATTTAATTAAGCCATTTATCAATGACTAGAGTATTTATTTTGATACTTTTTATGCTTTCCTCTGTGTTTGCATTTTCTCAAAAAACAAGTCTTTTAAAAAATTTTAATTTCCGTGCTAAGGACTTAAAACACGATTTAAATAAGGATGGTGACACCTTGCTTTTAGAAAGTAATCAGACCATCTATCAAATTGAAATCTACAACAGCTTTTATGAAAAAAAAGTTGCCATAAATAGATATAAAAGTAAAATTCCCATTACGGACTTACCAGAAGGAAGATATGTTGTTGAAGCCGTTTTAAGTGATAGACGTATCATAATGACTCTTATTAGGCATGTTACGGCAAAAGAGGCATTATTAATGGAAGTAGGGGATATTTCTATTGCTGAACCAGGAATAGAGACTGAATCCATACCCAATGAAACTCTCGCTGTAATTGAAATAAACAAAGAGGAGTTTGTAGAATCATCAACTGAAGAAATAAGTGAGGAAGTGGCAATTGTAGATAAGAAAGAAGAAGAATCTATTGTTGAAGTCAGTTCCGAGGGTATAGATAATGAAACCATAGCTTCAGAAAGAGATAATACAAGATATCATCACAGTCCTGCGGCTTTATTAAATACTCGGTTGAAAAGGCCATCTGAAAGATCTAATAAATATTATTGGGTAGTTAAAGAAATTAATAATGGTAATAGTTCATCTAAAACGAAGAAACTCGTTCAGGAGGACATGATTTATAAATTGATAAAACAAAACAAAATCGAGATAAAAACAGCAAGTGGTAGAAAAAATAGAGTGACAATCTGGGAGGTATATGATACTACTAAATTCATGAAAGGCCAGTCTTTAGATAGAAATTTCATTACCAATTCAGATTCAGATTGTTTTAATCACACACCCTTTTACACTACTGCTATATCTAGAAATTCACGCTAGCTTTAATAATATTTAAAGACATAAGAATGGCTTACGACGAATATTTGGCCGAAAGAATATCTCAAAATATCAAATCTAGAAATATACCCTTTCAACCTAAGAAAATGATGGGTGGCATAGTTTTTATGGTAAATAACAAAATGTGCTGCGGCACCCATATCGATAAAAAATATGGCGATAGCCTATTGATGCTAAAAATTAGTGAACTAGCATATGCCAATGTAATCAATAATCCTGAATGCTTACCAATGGATTTTACTGGGCGTCCAATGAAAGGTTTCATTTTTATAACTCCTGATGGATTTGATAAGGATAAGGATCTGGAATATTGGATTGATCTTGCCCTAACCTATAATAAAAACCAATTTGGATAATAAATCATAAAAGCATAATCTTTTATTTCTTATGATTATTGTAAATTCATGGTCAAAAAATAAAATACCATGAACATTAGAAACTTCTATCTATTTGCCTTAGCGTTTAACTTCGTTTTTATATCATGTTCAAATCCCAAAAATGAATCCGCTACAATGCTCATTTACGGTGGCACAATATATACAGTAGATTCGCTAATAACAGTTGAAGCTGTGGCAATCAAAAATGACAAAATAATATTTACGGGTAGTTTGGAAGACGCTAATGAATTTAAAACTAAGGATACAAAGTTGATTGATTTAGAAGGGAAAACCATGACACCAGGTTTAATAGAGGGCCATGGCCATTTTATGGGTTTAGGTTATAATGAACTAAACTTGGACTTGATGAATACAACCAGTTACCAATCCATCGTTGACGCTGTTGCCGAACGAGTAAAAACTGTAAAACCTGGAGAGTGGATAACCGGAAGAGGATGGCATCAAAGCAAATGGGATAGTATGCCAGCAGAAACAGTTCATGGTTTTCAGACACATTATTTACTGAGCGAGGTCTCGCCTGATAACCCAGTTTATCTAAGACATGCTAGTGGCCATGCTGGATTTGCAAATGAAAAAGCAATGGAAATTGCTGGTTTAATTAATTTATCAATAGATGGCGTAAAAGAATATGAAGTGGAAGGTGGTGAAGTCCTAGTTGATGCTTCTGGCAAACCAACTGGCGTATTTAATGAGCGTGCTCAAACTCTAATTACTCAACATATACCTGAGAGAACTCCAGAATCTGATATTAAAGCCTTTGAACTTGCAGTTAAAGCTTGCCATAAAAATGGAATCACAAGTTTTCATGATGCTGGTATCCCAAGGGAAACCATCGAACTCTACAATAAAATGAAAGCTGAAGGTAAGATGGAAACACGCATTTATGCCATGTTAACAGGTTGGGATGAAGATTTATTAAATGAGTGGTTCAATAAAGGAACAATGGTAGATTCTGATAATCTCTTTACAATTAGATCTGTAAAACTTAATTGCGATGGCGCTTTAGGCTCTAGAGGCGCATGGTTATTAGAACCTTACTCTGACAGACCAGGTCATTTTGGTCATGAAACACTACCTATGGAATTTGTTAAAAAAACAGCTATAAATGGACTGAAATACGGATTCCAGGTTTGCTCACATGCCATTGGCGACAGAGCCAATAGGGAAATCCTGGATCGTTACGAAATTGCGTTCAAAGAAGTTCCTTCATCAGTTTCTGACCACAGATTTAGAATTGAACATGCACAACATTTACACCCAGAAGATATACCTCGTTTTGCAGAATTACAAGTTATTCCAGCTATGCAGGCAGTACACATGTCTTCTGACAGGCCATGGGCAATTGATAGATTAGGAGAAAAACGTATCAAAGAAGGGGCATATATGTGGCAATCCTTGTTACAAAGCGGCGTTCCAATAGTTAATGGTACAGATGTACCTGTTGAACCTGTTAATCCTATTCCAAGTTTTTATGCAAGTGTAAGCAGAAAAACGTTAAAAGGCACACCTGAAGGAGGTTATGAACCAGAACAGAAAATGACAAGAGCGCAAGCCTTAAAATCTTACACATTAGACCCGGCCTTTGGTGCTTTTGAAGAAGATATAAAAGGATCTATCTCAGTTGGCAAATTAGCTGATTTCACTATTTACGACCAAGATTTAATGACAGTAGATGAAAATGAAATACTAGACACTAAAATTACCATGACTATCTTTGGCGGGAAAATAGTCTATGACTCTGCTGAGTGATAATAGATTTAGTTTTTATTTATAGCTAAACTAAAGTGCCTATGTATAAAAAACGACATATAGAATTTAAAGAAATATTGGATGTTAATGGTTGGAAAATTAAAATCTATACAATCTCTAAGGACACGGATTTCAATTATAATTCTTTTTATGAAAATGTAAAAGTTCAACTTACAGACTGGTTAAAGATTAAAAATGGTTTTAATACTGAACATGAAAATATTGGTTTCTTAATTCTTCATGCAGGAACCGAAGGTATCTTTTCATTAATTAATTGGTGGGTTGGTAAAAACATGCTCAACACTTTAATTTTCAAAAGCGACTATGATAACTTATTTGAATTTGAAAAGATTTCTGGCAACGGTTTAGCACCTTGTATATGGGAATTAGAAATCATTAATCATGAGCGCATTGCATGGACTAACCATACGTTAAAAGAAGCCCTTAAACCAAACTATTCAGCTTACTTAAAGTCTACATTTAGTGGCACATTTTAATGATAATTGAGGTAATTTAATAATGAGTTTTAGTTGATTTTAAACCCAGAAATTTGTTGCCAAGCGCAGATTATCCCATAAAATTTGCAAATTATCTACAATTTAGTATCTATTTATACTTTGTTTTTAGTTTTAACATAATTAAAAACCCTCGCTAATTTTTTAGCGCAGGCATTGCCCTCAACAAACCTGCTTATGAAAACTACAAGATATACCTTCGTATTTTTGTTTTTGACTGCATTTATGTATGGTCAAAATTCTACTTTATTTCAGAATATAAATTATAGAGCGCAAGAGCTAAAGCATAATTTAAATAACTCTGGTGACAGTCTCATACTTAATAGTAATCGGACAATTTATTCTGTAGAAATTTTTAATAAAGATTTTGAAAAAAGATTTACAGTTAATAGTATTAATGCAACTATTCCATTAAATGAAATTCCCGTTGGGAGATATACAACCGAAGTAAAACTTAATGATAAATTAATTATAATGACGCTTCTGCGTAATAAGCCAATACTTGTCACTTCAGAATTTACAGAGACCTCTTTATATGAAAGTGAAACTTATGAAACTGCTAAAGGTCTAAATGTCGCAGAGGGAAAGGCCATAGTAGAAAAACCAAAAAATAAGGTTGTTGTTGGATATTGGATTTTAAGTAAAATCCAAAACGGAAATAGTTCTAGGATTATAAGACGTGCAGGAGATAAGAATATTGTAAAAGAATTGATTGAGCAAAACAAGTTAGATCAACAAACACGCTTGGGTAAATTCAACGAACTTACTATCTGGGAAATATATGATAAAAGTGGATTTATGAGATTAAAAAGAATAAATCCTGATTATGCAAGTGTAACTGATTCTGAATCATTTAATGCTAATCCATATTTTAACACAATTCGAGACATCAACTAATTATTTATTCTTTTTTTAGTTCTAATTTTTCAGCGAAATAATCACAGAAATCCTTCATAGTAGCAGTCATTTTTTCGTCTTGTGTGGCGCGCATAAAAGTATCGCTCATGGTAACCAAAGTTTGATGAAAAAACAGTTTCATCTCATCAACTGGCATATCCTTTGTCCACAAGTCTATCTTTAAAGTCTCTTGAGCCTTGCTGTCCCAAACCGAGAGCATAATTGCCTTTGCATCTTCATTATCTACTCCTCCATCTTGAGCTGACCATTTAAGTTTCTCTGGTACTCGATTTTCATCTAGCTCTACATTAAGCTCTATTTTACTTTTTATGGTTTTAGCCATTATTTTCTTGGTTTAAATTTTGATTTTCTAAAAATTTCTTCAGAATCCTTTCTCATTATATCAAAAACTGATTCTTCGGATTTATCCGCATAAGCTTTCACTATTTGCCAACCTATATACTGCCCTAATCTTCCAGGTGACTCCCTGTCTAATTCTAAATAAAACTTCGAAAAAGGGGCATCTATTATAAATCGTGGTGGTAATTTACTATCTGTACTGTACAAAAGTTCTTTTTCTACAAAATAGCTCCAAATAGGACCTTCATTGGATTCCGCCCATTTTAATTGATCTTTAGTGTAGCCTATTTTTTCAGCATCTGATTTATTTGGAAGCATAACATCTTTAAAATATAGAAGTTTCCCATAATAGATCATTTCATCCAGCAAGCTCTTCCTGTTGGTTTGATAAACATATTTTTCCGCATAACCATTAACAACATCAACCACAATCTGTTCCTTTCTCATATTACGTGCCAGATATCTTGGTATATTCTGATAAAACTCATGATTTTCACCTAAAAAATTATCAAGGGCAATTAAGGTAATAGAATCTGTAACAATAGTTTTATCTCTGTAAGCCACGTCATTAGTAAGTGTAATTACACGCGGTAGGTTAAATGTTTTATCATAATACCTTAAATGCTGAAAAAGACTTGTTAATTCTTTCTTTGTTTGCTTCAATTCTGGAAATGCTTTATTTACTTCTTCTAATAAGCTCTTTTGCAGTGTGTCGTTCATTCGTTTCACCCAAATGGTATCAGGAATTTGCTTAGAAAACAGAAAAGGATACGTTTGTTTTAATCTAGGTAGATCTTCTGCTTGAGCACTATAAAAGGCTATATCAAATCGCTCTATAGTATATTCTACCTCAATTTTCGCAATCTCTTCCTCTAAACCATTTTCATCGGCACATGAAACCAAAACCATGGTCAACAATAAAATAATGTAAAATCGCATTTGTATTTGGTAAAACATTTTTAATCCTAACACGTTTCCGTTATTTTTGTTGTGCAAAGGTACATTTCTTTTATATTAAAATATTCTAAAAATTATGCACACAGAAAAGGTCGTAGATTACATTGTAAATTGGTTAAAAGATTATGCGGTAAACGCAAAAGTTAAGGGATTCGTAGTAGGAGTATCTGGTGGTATTGACTCTGCTTTAACTTCAACATTGTGTGCAATGACTGGCCTAGAAGTACTTTGTCTTGAAATGCCAATACATCAATCTGAAAATCAAGTTTCTAGAGCATTAAACCATATCGATTGGCTAAAAGAAAGATTTCCAAAAGTTAGGATGACCCAAGTAAATCTCACAACCGTATTTGACAGCCTAGTTGAATCTCTTCCTAAAGTAGAAGATGAGGAAAGTCGCTTTATGTCTTTAGCAAATACAAGAGCAAGACTTAGAATGACCTCATTATATTATTTTGCAGCTTTAGAAAAACTTTTGGTTGCTGGAACTGGTAATAAGGTTGAAGATTTTGGAATTGGTTTTTATACAAAATATGGTGATGGTGGAGTAGATTTAAGTCCTATTGCAGATTTATTAAAAACAGATGTATACCGTTTAGCGGAATTCTTAAATGTAAACCAAGAAATTATAGATGCACCACCAACTGATGGCCTTTGGGGTGATAATAGAACAGATGAAGATCAAATAGGTGCTTCTTATCCTGAGTTAGAATGGGCTATGAAAATGGATGATATTGGAAAAAAAGAAAGTGATTTCACAGGAAGAAAGTTAGAAGTTTTTAAAATCTACAGACGCTACAATACGTTGAACAAACACAAGATGATTCCTATACCAATTTGCGAAATCCCTAATATTTTAAGGTGATTTTTGCAGTTTAACGATTAAATTTATGATTCTGATAAATTTTTCGTTACTTTTGTTTAACGAATCTTCTGACATATTGGGCCTTAATTAGCTTATTTTATTGACATTATCCTAACCAATGCTAAACTCAATTATCATGGTAAATATATTGATTGTTGACAGTCATCCTATAGTAAGAACAGGCCTTGATTTATTTTTAGGCGACAAGCCTGATTTTAACATAGTAGGTAAGCTAAATAGTGGTATAGAAATTTTTGAATTTATAAGACGAAATGATGTTGATGTTATTGTTTCTGAAATTGATTTACCAGAGCTCAATGGCATTACTGCACTAAGAGCCATTAAAAAAGAAAACAAAGATGTTAGAGTATTAATATTCAGCCATCAGCCTGAGGAAATCTATGCTGTTAGTACAATTAAAGCTGGTGCTTCTGGCTATTTAAGCAAATCTGCTAGTGTTGAAGATTTAGAGATGGCAATACGTAAGGTAAATGCAGGTGAGGTTTCTCTAAGCGAAAAAATGGATAAACATCTACGTTACGAAGACACTCGTAAAAGTAGAAGCCGATTATTTAAGAAATTGTCTACAAGAGAAGTTGAAGTACTTAAATTACTTTCAACAGGTAGAAAAAACAAGGAGATTGCACAAGAGCTTGATATTAACGAAAAAACAGTGAGTACATATAAAGCGAGATTATTCAAAAAGCTTAATGTAACCAATATTGTTGATCTTATTCATCAGTCTAAACATCATAATCTTACTTCGTAAAATAGCCTCCTATTACTTTGCCTAATTTACGAGAGAGTAGCATTTTAAGCCCTACATAGTCTTTTACATCTTCTAATATAGCCCGAGGATTCGATTGTTCTCTTAATGTATCCTCCTTATACTCTGCCACTTTCTGATCAATTAAATAACAGCGTAAACTCAATATGGTCTGGCTAACTAATTGTGATATTGTGTGTTCTTTTTCTTTTGGAATAATATTGTTTCTATGCCAATCATGGAGATTATATTTTTCATCTTCCATTAAAATGCTCGTAATAGTAGATTGTGATTCTTGATCTAATTGATTAATAAAATCCTTAGTAGAGAAGTTTTCTTCTTGATTTAATCTATCAATTATTGAATAATATAACTCCCTAAATCTTTCGTTAGAAAACATCATTTCGTCTTCTTGAAGGTCTAAATATATCTTCTCAAAAACACGAGCTTCGTGAATTGTTGGTTCCATAATTAAATCACCTGAAACATCATCTTCCTTCAAAACCTGATCTTCAAATTGCTCTGTTCTGTCACCATAAAGCATTAAAATCTCAATAATCTTCCGCTCTAACTCGTACTGTACATTTACTTTCTCTTTAACCTGATCTTCATTTTTAATAATCTCAAAAGCCTTCTGCTCTTGTTTATACTGTTTATTAGCCTCTTTTAAATCCTTCTTATGTATTTGAGCTAACGTACTAAACAGAACATCTTCACTTATATCCATAATTCTTGCACATTCTTGGATATAGACCTCTCGCTTAATCTGATCTGGTATTTTAGAAATACTATTTACAATTTCGCGAATAGTTTCAGCCTTTTTAATAGGATCGTTATTGGCTTCTTTAACCAATAGTGAGGCTTTGAATTGAATAAAGTCTTTCGCGTTTTCAGACAAGTAATTAGAAAGCTCCTCCAGAGTATTGGATTTGGCAAAACTATCCGGATCTTCACCATCTGGGAATGTACAAACCTTAACGTTCATACCTTGTTCTAAAATTAAATCTATTCCTCGTATAGATGCTCTTATACCAGCTGCATCACCATCAAATAGAACTGTAATATTATTTGTTAGCCTATTGACTAATCTTATCTGCTCTGGTGTTAAAGCAGTACCCGAAGAGGAAACTACATTTTTAATCCCAGTCTGGTAGAATTGTATAACATCTGTATAGCCCTCTACCAAATAACAATTGTCTTCTTTGGCAATGGCTTGCTTTGCAAAATACAAGCCATAAAGTATCTTACTTTTGTGGTAAATTTCACTTTCTGGTGAGTTAAGGTATTTAGCAGCCTTTTTATCATTTCCTAAAATACGACCACCAAATCCAAGAATGCGTCCGCTCATACTATGAATAGGAAAAATCACCCTTCCCTTAAATCTATCGAATCGTTTTTCCTCTTTAACAATGGTAAGACCTGTTTTCTCTAAGAATTCAATACTATATCCATTTTTTAAGGCATCATCTGTAAAAGCTTGCCACTCATCTAAGGCATAACCTAATTGAAACTTCTTAATTATTTCTTCAGTAAAACCCCGTTCTTTAAAATAACTTAAGCCAATAGCTTTTCCTTGGTCGGTTTTGTTTAATATCTTCTGAAAATATGTATTGGCATACTCACTAACTAAATAGAGACTTTCACGAGCATCAGCAATGGCTTTTTCTTCATCCGTACGTTGCGTTTCTTCAACCTCGATATTATACTTCTTAGCTAAATACTTAATTGCTTCAGGATAGGTAAAATGCTCATGTTCCATAAGGAATGTGACGGCGTTACCACCCTTACCTGTCGAGAAATCCTTCCAGATTTGTTTAACTGGTGAAACCATAAAACTTGGCGTACGCTCGTCGCTGAATGGGCTTAATCCTTTAAAATTACTACCTGCCTTTTTCAACTGTACAAAATCACCTATCACCTCTTCTACGCGAGCCGTTTCAAAAACTTGTGATATGGTATTCTGTGAAATCAAAGATTAGTTGTTTTGCAAGTCTGTAAATTTAAGATAAACTATTTGTTTTGGAAAAAGCTAATAGAAACTAATTTGATTTTATCAGAAAAACAACGAACTTAGTTCAAGGTTCATATTCAAAATTGATTTATTAGTATGATTAAGAAGTGTTTCCATTTAATATTAATAATTGTATTTGGCTCAACAGCTTACATCAGTTCACAAACGCAAATTGGCGATGATATCGAAGGACTTTTATCTGGCGACAGATTTGGCCGAAATGTAAGTCTATCATCTGATGGAAATATTATTGCAATAACTTCTGGTGTTGTTGCTTCAAGTTCAGGAGGGCGTATACGCGTATTTAAAAATATTGGAGGTGTCTGGACTTTATATGGCACCGATATTAATGGTGAAAATTTTGGTGGTATAGGAAGCATAAGTATAAGTATATCTGCAGATGGAAACACATTAGCTTCTGCTGGTTGGGGTGATGTAGTTAGAGTATTTAGTTATGATATAAATTCTGGAGTTTGGACACCAAAAGGTAGTGATATCCCAAATAATACATCTGCTTCTTCATTTGGATATAGCATCAAACTATCATCCGATGGTAATACCCTTGCAATTGGCTCAACTAGCGCACCTATTGTTCCAGAAGCTGGAACTACCCAGGTTTTTCAATTTGAAGAAGGCATGTGGAATCAAGTAGGTAATGATATTGTTGGTTTGTTACCAACAGAACATTCTGGACGAAGTATTGATATGTCGTCAGAGGGTAATATTCTGGCCATATCAAATGATGAGTCAGTTAAAGTTTATCACAATATTTCTGATACCTGGACTTTATTAGGAACTGAAATAATTGCCGCGGGAAGTCAATCAACCAATAGAAGAATAAGTCTATCATCAGATGGTAGTATTCTAGCCATAGGAGAACCTGATTTCACTGACACCTTAATTCAATCGGGTCGTGTAAGAGTCTTTAAATATGAGTTAGGAATTTGGAATCAAGTTGGCTCAAGTATTGTTGGAGAAATAGCTTATTATAGAACAGGATGGAGTGTTAGTTTATCTGCCAATGGCCAGATTTTAGCTATTGGTGAATTAGGCAGCACCTCTGGATCAACTGATACAGGACGCGCAAGAATCTTTGAAAACCAGAATAACGCATGGATCCAGATTGGTAACGAAATATTTGGCGAGTGGAGTGAAGACTATGCTTCTAATGCAAGTTTATCATCAGACGGAACTACTCTAGCATTAGGATCAGAATATAACGATGGGAACGGTATTGATTCAGGACATGCAAGAGTATTTAGCATTATGTCTTTACTATCGGTTAATGATATGCCACAATCTAATATAAGTATTTATCCTAATCCGGCTAAAGAGAGCATTACAATTCAATTACCTGATGATATAGAATTAGAAAAGATTGACATTTATGACAATTGGGGTAGATTAATAACATCCTCTAATAAAAATCATATAAATACCTCAAAATTTACTGCAGGTACATATTATGTTGAGGTGTTATCTAATCAAGGAAAAATGATAAAGAAAATTATTGTCAATTAATAGATTAAAAGATGAAAACAAGGTTAATTTATGTTCTGCTTTTATTGTTGTTTACATGCAACCAAGAAAACACTCAATCTGTTGATTCTAATGAATCTAATTTGAAAAAAATATCAGATAGAAGACTAGTTGATCTTTCGCATGCTTATTCGCACGAAACTGTATATTGGGTTACTGCTAAAGAGTTTGAATTAGATACCGTCTTTGAAGGTGAAACTGATAAAGGGTATTATTATTCTGCCTTTAATTTCAGTACAGCAGAACACGGTGGCACTCATTTAGATGCTCCAATTCATTTCGCAAAGAAAGGTCAAACTGTTGATGAAATACCACTAGAAAAACTGGTAGGACATGCCATTAAAATAGATGTGTCATCAAACGCCTTTGATAATCCGGACTATTTAATAACAATTGATGATTTAATTGCCTGGGAAAAACAAAAAAAAACTAAAATACCTGATGGCAGTATTGTTTTATTACAAACTGGATTTTCAAAATATTACCCTAACAGAGTCAAGTACTTGGGAACTGATGAAAAGGGAGAAGAAGCTGTTAAAAAGCTTCATTTTCCGGGACTGTCTCCAGATGCTGCCAAATGGATTGTGGAACAACGCAATATTAATGCTATAGGAATTGACACACCGAGTATTGATTATGGTCAATCAGAATATTTCCAAAGTCATGTTATTTTATTATCAAAAAATATCCCAGCATTCGAAAATCTAACCAATTTAGACCAACTACCTAATAGTGGGTTTGAAATAGTTGCTTTACCAATGAAAATTAAAGGCGGAAGTGGAGCACCTTTGCGAATTGTTGCAATACTAAAATAAAAAGCCTTTATCTAAATTTAGATAAAGGCTTTTCATCAATTTTTTGATTGATTTAATCCATGTCGAATCTTAATCCGACAGAAATCGTATTTTGATCGATGGCTTGATCTTTAAATAATGGATTTAAATCGTACTTTACATAAAGTGCTACATCTCCCCATGCTAAATAACCACTAAGTCCATAAACAAATTCACTAACTTCAAAACCACCATTTTCTTTATTCTTAATCTTATCGCCATCTTCCTTATACTTTAATTTCTGTCTACTGCCAATATTTAAACCTGCATAACCTCCTAAACCAACTTTTAATTGCTTACGCGTGGAATACCTGAAATATGAATCCTTTTCAATTTTCTTTGATGGTCCAAATTCTAAATGAACTGGGAATACCAGATTAGTGGTGCGGAATTTTGCCTTATCTAAATCTAATGCAAACTCTTGCAATTCTATTTGATCATTGTTATTTACAAGATACATATTGTCTTTCATATCAAACTTATTCCATTGAAAGGAAAATCCATATTTAACTCTCCAGAAATTAGTGTTGTCAAAAATTCTTGTTTTCCAAGCATAACCGAGCTCTACAAATCCTGACCCTCCTAATTTATATGGTGAATCGTCGAAACTTTGCCCTTCGATTATAGCGTTGTTAAACCCAATGGCAAAGACAATATCCTCTGTAGTTCTCCTATCATACTTTCTAGGTTTATCATCCTCTTTTTTGCCGATATAAATGAAACTTTCACTTGTATCATCGTCGCCTCCAATTCTTAAAATGGTTTGATCACCTTCTGATCTAGGTAAATCTGCCTGATAGATTTTATCAGTCCTTTCGTAAATGGCTATTTTCTTATCAATTATAGCTAACTTATCAGCAATATTCGCTGCTCTTTTCTCTGCCGCTTGTTTCTTTAAAGTCTCAGCTTCTGCTGCTGAAATTTCGCCATTATCAAGCCTTTTATTAATCTTTTCGATATCCTCTTTTAAATACTCGCGCTCCTGCTTCTCAACCTCTTGTTTTTGCTTCTTAAGCATTTCAATTTGTTCATTCTTATATGCCTTGCGTGTTAACTCAGGTTGCATTGAATCAATATTCACACTATCAATCTCTTTGGTTTGACCGTAAGATATAGTGCATATAAATGATACTAATAATGGGACAACGATTCTTGTAATTGTGTTCATAACTGTTCGATTTTTGATGATTTTATATAATTTAATTTGATTCTATATTTTAATTATTACGCTGCACTACAGCAGTTTTTACTGTTTCATAACTATCCTTAAGGGCATCAAACACGCGGCTTCTAAAAGATTGACCCATATCATCCTGTACTTCTTCAAGTAATGAATTTGCATCAACGGTCTTACTTGTTGCTTTCAGTAACTCTTTTTTTGTTAATTCCTTACTAGCCAATTTCAGTAATGAGTCTACCTCCTTATCTATTACATGTGTTTTATCTGATTTAATATTATCTAAGACTTCTGCAACAACAGTTTTGTCGATAACTGGTTGATTTATATTGATATTGTCATTATTGTTTAATCCTTCTTCTAGTTTTCCAATTTCCTCAGTAGAGCTTATGGAGTTATCTGCCAGCTGTTCTCTCTTATTCTTTTGATTTGTAATAATTTTTTTGATCTCGCTTTTAACTGTAGCTCCTCTTGGTTCCACTTTGGATTCTTCTTCATTAATTTCCATTTCATCAATTGCTAATTCTGTGGTTTCAATAGTTTCTAAATTTTGGTTTTCTTTATCTTCTAAAACCTCTATAGGATTTTCATTTACTATTTGAGGTGAAATTGAAGAACCCTCTTCTCTATCAAAAACCTGAGTCGTTATTGCAATCATTAAAACGAGTACAGCTGCAATGCTTAACCACCAATAAATTGGTCTTCTAGATTTATTGTCATCGGCATCCAGTTTTTTAGATAACTTGGCCCAACCTTCAGCTGATGGTGCCAGTGTTCGCTTCTCTAGCTTTTCCTTTAGTTGTTCTTCAAATTTAATTGGTGCCATAACTGCTGTTATTTAATTCATTAATCTTCTGTTGCAATATCTGTCTTGCTTTAAATAATTGAGATTTAGAAGTTCCTTCTGAAATATTCAACAATTCTCCAATCTCACTATGCTTGTATCCTTCAATCGCATACATCACAAATACCATTTTATATCCTTCTGGCAAACTATCTATTACCTGCTGAATTTGTGCTACCTCTATATTTGTTTTAATATTATTAGAGTAATCTTTCTCTAAATATTCGGATTCTGTAGCAAATTCTATATTTTTCTTTTGCCTTAAAAATGATATGGCTTCTCTCACCATAATTCGTCTCATCCAACCTTCAAAACTACCATTACTTTTAAATGTTTTGAGATACTTAAATACTTTGAAAAATCCGTTAAGCATTACCTCTTCTGCTTGGTGTACATCTTTAATATAGTACCTACAAACACTTAACATTTTTGGTGCATGTAACTCATACAATATGTGTTGTGCTTCTCGATTATTCTTCGATGCTCTTTGAATGAGTTTTGATTCGTTTTTATGAAGTTGTATAACTTTCATTTTTGTTTTTACGATTGCACTTCTATTTATAAAGACGCAATTTGTTTAAAAATGGTTGTCTGGAAAGTAAAATAAATTATAATTTTTTAAATATATACTGATTATCAATAGTTTATAAACTATTTTTTTCTATCAATTACGTACTCTACCATAAGTTCTAGTGAAGATTTATATGGTGAATCTGGGAATGTGCTAAGTAAATCCATAGCTTCTTTTTGAAATGATTTCATTTTTGCAACCGCATAATCAAGTCCACCATTAGCCTTAACAAAAGTTATAACCTCTTTAACTCGCTTTTTATCCTTATTGTGATTTTTAACAGAGTTAATAAGCCATGACTTCTCTTTTTTGGTGCAGTTATTTAATACATTGATTAATGGCAAGGTCATTTTCTGTTCCTTTATATCTATACCTGTTGGTTTGCCAATTTTCTCTTCACCATAGTCAAAAAGATCATCCTTTATTTGAAAGGCCATACCAATAAGTTCACCAAAACTCCGCATGGTATCAACCTGAGGAGTGTTTGGTCTTACTGAAGCTGCACCAAGACTACAACAAGCAGCAATAAGAGTTGCTGTTTTTTGCCTTATAATATCATAGTATACATCCTCTGTAATATCCAGTTGCCTTGCCTTTTCTATTTGCAATAGCTCACCTTCACTCATTTCTCTAACAGCTACTGATATAATTTTAAGAAGGTCAAAGTCATTATTATCAATGGAGAGCAATAGGCCTTTAGATAAAAGGTAATCACCAATAAGTACAGCGATTTTATTTTTCCAAAGAGCATTAATTGAAAAGAAACCGCGTCTTCTATTACTATCGTCTACAACATCATCATGTACTAAGGTAGCGGTATGGATAAGTTCAATTACAGAAGCTCCTCTATATGTGCGTTCACTTACTTCTCCATTATTAAGCATTTTAGCAACAAGGAACACAAACATAGGTCGCATTTGTTTTCCTTTTCTGTTTACAATGTAATGGGTTATTCTATTTAGAAGTGCAACCTTACTTGCCATTGAAAGTTGAAATTTCTGCTCAAAAAGCTCCATTTCATATACTATGGGTTGTTTTATTTGTTCTGTGATTTTCATTTATCTAACTGAAAATTGTCAATTTGCCAATAATCGCAACAAACTTGCTCTTAAAAATGTAAAATTACAAATTACGATACGCTTAATCGTTAAAATTATCAATATTAAAGAATTAACTTTTCTTACAAATTTTAATTTGTACCTTATAAACAATTAATTAATCCTTATAACTTTATGAAAAAAATTACTTTATTATTTTTAACATTATGCATGACAATATCAAGTTATGCGCAATTTCCTGAAGATTTTAGTGGTGGCGTTATACCAGCTGGTTGGGCCGTTTTTGATAACGGCAATGGAACTGCTCAAAGCTGGATGGTCGCTGGGACTACCAACCCTTATGCTATAATTGTATGGGAGAATGTAGCATTTAGTGTTGCAGAAGATTGGTTAGTCACTCCACAGTTTACTGTCGATGGAACAAACTTTATTTTATCATTCGACCAAACAGACAGCTCAGGAATAGATTATGGTAGTATCGCGACAGTTCGAATTTCAACAGCTTCACAAACTACTCCCACTGATTTTACAATTGTTGATACACAGACTGAAGCAGATTTGTGGGCAGGTGGACCATTTGCTCAACATACTGTGGATTTAACTGCATATATAGGGCAGTCCATATATGTAGCATTTGTAATGGAGAACGATGACGGTGACCTATGGGCAATTGACAATGTTGATATGATTTCTAATGCAACTGCACCAAATCCTGCGACAACGCCTACACCAGCTGACATGGCTACGAATATTATGATAAATGATCCAGGTGGTGACGATTCGGTAACATTAGCCTGGGTACCTGCCACTACTGGTGATCCTGCGACTGCTTATGATGTTTATTATGGGACGGATCCTAACCCTCCATTATTGGGCACAATTAGTAATACAACTGTTAATATCACAGGAAACAACTACAGTACGCTATATTACTGGCAAATTGTAGCTAAAAATGTTGGTGGTGAAGCCGTTGGCTCTTCAATTTGGAGTTTTACAACGGAAGCTGATGCATCTGCTTTTGATTGTTCAGTTTATGGCATACCTTTTTCTGAGGATTTTAGCAATGTAGACGCCTATGAGGATTGTTATGAAGTTGAAGATTCTAACTCGGATGGCTTTACCTGGACACGAAATATAGGTAATGACATAGATGGAGATGGCAATGGTGATCCTATTATAAATGTACAGATTCCTGGCACAGGTGCAACAAAAGATGAATGGCTATTCTTACCTGTTCTAAACGGTGTAGCAAATACAGAATATCAACTTACGGTGACTTACAATGCTTTTGACCAACCTGGAACGGCAAACGAATCATTTGACATAGTTGCATTAGATGCACCGTCATCCTCGGCTACAATGCAAACAGTTATTGGCTCATATTCAGGCATAACTCAAGCTGGTGCAGGTGTTACTGATCTTCTATCAAATGCTTACAGCAATAGTGCAACATATACACCAACAACCGATGGTGATTTCTATTTTGCTGTACATGCTACAACTGCAGACGCCAACGGTGGACTCTTTTTCTTAATTTCTTTAGATGTTTCTGAGACATTAAGCGTAAATCTGTTTGAACAAAATAATTTTACACATTACTATAACATAGATTCAAAAACTCTCAGCGTAGAGACTTCTAATATGCCTATGACTGGCATCGAGATTTATTCTTTGCTTGGACAGCCTGTAATAACAGAGTCTTTATCAAACACCACCGAAACTATTGATGTATCTTCTTTAAGTGATGGTGTATATTTGGCAAAAGTTAGTATAGATGGAAACTCAAAAACTATAAAATTTATTAAACGGTAATTACTTAGTGTATATAAAAAAAGGAGGCTTAAAGCCTCCTTTTTTTATGTCTTATTTGCTCCTTTATTCTAAATATCATATTTATGGTTTTTATTAAGATGAACTAGTCGTATATTTTTTTGTTTCTAGAGTTAAAACTGTGCTATTCGAGATAAATACCCAGAATAAAAATGACAAAAAAATTAACTTTAAAAGATGTAATTTTCCTGTACATAAACTTAACTTTAATTGTAAATCCTTAATTTATGAAAAACTGTATTTTATTTACTCTTGTAATTCTATTTACAAATTATATTACTGGACAGACTGTTTTGAATGAAGATTTTGAGGCCGGAACATCAATACCTGGAAATTGGACGAACAATGATATTGCAGGCAATGGTGAGATTTGGACCATTGAATCTAGTGGCGAAGCTGTACTTGCTGGCGCAGGAAATACTTTAGTTTATACTGGAGGTGGTGCAGTTGGGAACTATGCTGCTTTTGACAGTGATGCTTATGGCAATAACGGAACTGCAGAAGATGCCGCTTTAGAGAGTCCTATGTTTGACTGCTCAGGTTTAACTTCAGTAACTTTGGCATATAACCATCTTTTTGCCGGAAATTTTGGTGGTAGCGGGTTTGTTGAAGTGAACGATGGTAATGGATGGGTAACTGTTGCCAATTACTCGGGAGATAATTATGTAGGTGGCGCAATAAATATTGATGTTTCAACACAATTGGCAGGAGTTTCAAATGCACAGGTTCGTTTTAGATGGACAGGTAATTGGTCTGTTGCATGGTATGTAGATAATGTTTCTGTTTTTCAATGTACGGTTACTGCTCCAAATGCAGTATCAGCAGTTGCACCGGCTAATGGAGGAAGCGGTGTTAT
The DNA here is from genome assembly GCF_046762865.1 of Winogradskyella sp. A2. Lineage (NCBI taxonomy): Bacteria > Pseudomonadati > Bacteroidota > Flavobacteriia > Flavobacteriales > Flavobacteriaceae > Winogradskyella > Winogradskyella sp. A2. The sequence continues at coordinate 154,779 of NZ_JBKQXM010000007.1, read as the reverse complement.
GATAGATTATGGTACTACAACAAATACTTTAGGTCCATTTGAATGGACGCCTGCCCCTACAGGTGATCCTGCAGATAGCTTCAACATTAGTCTTGGTACAAATACTGCAGGTGATGACATAGGTATTCTTAATGGATTTGATAGTGGAGGTTCCATTAATTTTGCATGGCAACCGAATACAACATATTATTGGTTTATAGAGGCAGTTAATTGTGCAGGTATTACGCCAAGCTCAGTGTTCAGTTTCACCACTGATGCATGTACGGAAACGTCACCTCCGGCTGGTGTATCAGCACCTGTTCCAATTGATGGCGCCCCTAGTGTAAATGTCAATGTGGATGGAAATCGCGTTTACTTCAGTTGGACACCTGGTGATCCATCAGCTAATTTTACACTAAATCTTGGCACCGCGAATCCTCCAACACAAGCTTTTGATAACTTTGAAAGCGGTGATCCTATAACTGGTTTAGCCTTAAATACTACATATTTTTGGAGTGTTGATTCAGTAAATTGTTTCGGTACAACAACAGGAACTGTATGGAGTTTTACAACAAATGCGGCTTTATCTGTAGTAGAGGAAGAAATTGAAGTTTTCAGTGTATCACCAAACCCTGTTAGTGATATATTAAACATTAAGTCAGTAAATGATATTGATAGCGTTTTCGTATATGACCTATTAGGCAAGGAAGTGGCTTCATTTAACAACAATAATATAATTAACAGTAGTGTTAATTTATCAAATATACCTCAGGGTTTATATCTAGTTCAAATTACTTCTGGAGAAAAAACACAAACTATTAAAGTGGCAAAAAAATAATTTTTATTATTAATCATAAAAAAGGAGGTCTAGCGCCTCCTTTTTTTATGCCTTATTCGCTAGTTGACCACATGCTGCATCGATATCTTTTCCTCGGCTTCGCCTTACGGTCACAGTTATGTTATTAGATTCAAGAATATTTACATACATATCTATGGCTTTAGAGTCGGCTTGTTGAAACTCGCCATCGTCAATAGGGTTATATTCAATTAAATTCACTTTACTTGGTGCAAATTTGCAAAAATCTACTAAGGCATCAACATCCTTTCTTTTATCATTGATACCATCCCAAACAACATATTCATAGGTAATTCTATTTTTGGTTTTATAATACCAATATTGTAAAGCTTCTCTTAGGTCATTAAGAGGAAAAGTAGCATTAAATGGCATTATAGAAGTACGTACTTCATCTATTGCAGAATGCAGGGATACAGCTAATTTAAATTTAACCTCATCATCTGCCATTTTCTTTATCATCTTTGGTACGCCGGAGGTAGACACTACAATTCGCTTCGGTGACATACCTAAACCTTCTGGAGATGTGATTTTATCAATTGCTTTGAGTACATTATTATAATTCATGAGTGGTTCTCCCATTCCCATAAATACAATATTACTTAGTGGTCTATTGAAGTATAATCTACTTTCATTATCTATGGCTACAACCTGATCATAGATTTCATCAGGATTAAGATTACGCATACGCTTCAATCTTGACGTTGCGCAAAATTTACAATCTAAGCTACATCCTACTTGTGAAGACACACAAGCAGTAGTTCGATTTGGTGTTGGTATTAAAACAGACTCCACAATTAAATCATCATGAAGTCGAACGGCATTCTTAATAGTACCATCAGAGCTACGTTGCATCTGATCTACCTTAATATGATTAATGACAAAGTTATCTTGTAGCATTTCTCGAGTCTTCAAGGATACGTTTGTCATGTCTTCAAAGTTATGTGCAGACTTCTGCCATAACCATTCATAGACTTGATTCCCTCTAAAAGCCTTATCGCCTTGCTTAACAAAGAACTCCCTTAACTGATCTTTAGTTAATGCGCGTATGTCCTTTTTTCTCGTTTCCATATAATGCAAAAGTACTTAATTGAGTTGGTTATGCTACAAATAAAAAAAGCCTCTATGTAGAGGCTTTGAATTGAATATTATTTATTTAGATAATTAACATTGCATCACCATAAGAATAGAATCTGTACTTTTCTTTCACAGCTTCTTCATAAGCTTTCTTAATAAAATCGTGCCCTGCAAATGCTGAAACCATCATTAACAAAGTAGACTTTGGTGTGTGGAAATTTGTAATCATACAATTGGCAATACTAAACTCATATGGTGGGAAGATAAATTTATTAGTCCACCCTTCATAAGGATTTAATCTACCGCTCGATGATACTGAACTTTCAACTGTTCGCATTGAAGTTGTACCAACTGCACAAACACGTTTTCTATTCTCTATACCGGTATTAACTTTTAACGCAGCTCTTTCATCAATATATATTTCTTCGCTATCCATTTTGTGTTTAGATAAGTCTTCAACCTCAACCGGATTGAAAGTACCTAAACCTACATGTAATGTAACTTCTGCCATATCTACACCCTTAATTTCTAAGCGCTTTAATAAGTGTTTAGAGAAGTGTAATCCAGCAGTTGGTGCCGCTACAGCACCTTCATTCTTGGCAAATATGGTTTGATAGCGTTCTTCATCTTCAGGTTCAACATCTCGCTTAATGTATTTTGGAAGAGGTGTTTGGCCTAATTCATTAAGTTTTCTTCTAAAGTCCATATAGGATCCATCATATAGAAAACGTAATGTTCTACCTCTTGAAGTTGTATTATCAATTACCTCAGCAACCAGACTTTCGTCTTCACCAAAATAAAGTTTGTTACCTATTCTAATTTTACGTGCTGGATCTACCAATACATCCCATAAGCGTTGATCTTGATTTAATTCTCTTAAAAGAAATACTTCAATACGTGCTCCTGTTTTTTCTTTGTTTCCGAATAAACGTGCTGGAAATACTTTTGTATTATTAAGTATCATCACATCGCCTTCATCAAAATAATCAATAATATCTTTGAAAAGTTTATGCTCTATGGTCTGCTTCTCTCTATTAAGCACCATTAGTCTAGATTCATCTCTGTGTTCTGCTGGATGTTCTGCTAATAATTCTTCTGGAAGGTCAAAATTGAAGTGTGATAATTTCATTTGCTTGTTTTATTGTTTTCATCGGTCAAATGGAATCTTCAATGTTTAAAACTCTATTCTTAAACATTTCGATTTCATATATTAACTCCTGGTTTTTCGAAGTTGCAAATATACAATCTCAACATAGGCCTTGTCAAGTAATTACTTACTTATTTTAAATTAAAACCAAGAGTTTTTAGATCCTCCCAAAATTGAGGGTAGGACTTGCTAACCACATCCGCATTTTCAATATTCAATGACGTTTTCAATCCTAATGGAGCAAATGCCATTGCCATTCTATGATCCCTATAAGTGGCTATTGTAATATTACTATTTATGATACTTGATACCTTTAAATGCAACGTCGCATCTGTAATTTCTACCTGCGCACCTAATTTTTCAAGCTCTATCTTAAGGGCAACCAAACGATCTGTTTCCTTAATTTTTAGTGTATGAAGACCAATTAAGGAACACTCTAAGCCAAGTCCAAATGCAGTGACTGAAACTGTTTGAGCAATATCTGGTGCATTACTTAGGTCTAAATCAATCCTTGAGTTGGTTGATACCTCTGAAGTTTTTTTAATTGTTATAGTATTGTCATTGAATTGCGTTTCAACTCCAAATTCATTATAAATTTTCGCCAAAACAGAGTCACCTTGTAATGAGCTTTTCTTGTAAGCAGATATGGTAACTTCAGTTCCAACTTTACTCATAGCAACGGAACTAAAATAATATGATGCTGATGACCAGTCTGATTCTACAGTAATTTCTTTAACCCTTAGATTAGAAGAAAATGGTTTTACAGTTATTTTATTACCATCAAACTCAGTGTCAATTCCAATTTCATTCAATAAAGAAAGTGTCATCTCTATATATGGTACAGACGTTATTTTTCCATTTAACGTAAGTTCTAAACCATTCTCTAAACGAGAGGCAATTAGTAATAATGCCGAAATATATTGACTACTCACATTAGCCTCTAAGCCAACCTTATTTTGAGTAAGCTTTTTACCACGAATTTTCAAAGGAGGATACCCTTCATTTTCTGTATAGCTAATCTCTGCGCCGAGTACTCTTAAAGCATCTACGAGGATCTTAATTGGTCGTTCCTTCATCCGTGAAGAACCTGTCAATATTGTTTCCCTACCAACTTGAGTGGAAAAGTATGCCGTTAGAAAACGCATTGCCGTGCCTGCATGATGAATATCAATAACCTCTTCATTTGACTGTAAGGCCTTTTGCATCAAGAGAGAATCGTCAGAATTAGAAAGGTTTTTAATCTCCAATTCAGGATATAAAGCCTGAAGCAATAACAAACGATTAGACTCACTTTTTGAACCTGTAATGGCTATAGAAGATTGTCTGTTTATTGAGGATTTTAAAATTTGAATATCCATATCAAAAAAGATTCCCGCTTTTGCGGGAATAAAATTACTTTAATTTATCATTATTATGATGCCTATCGTGATCGCGTTTTGCTTTTTTATCCATTTTTCTGTCAAAAGCTTCTTGCAAATCTATACCAGTTTGATTGGCCAAGCATAAAACCACGAATACTACATCAGCAAGTTCTTCTCCTAAGTCTTTGTCTTTATCGCTTTCCTTTTCACTTTGCTCGCCATAACGTCTTGCTATTATGCGCGCTACTTCACCAACTTCTTCAGTGAGCTGGGCCATGTTTGTTAGCTCATTAAAATATCTAACACCATGTTCTTTTATCCAATTATCAACTTCTAATTGGGCGTTTTTAATTTTCATTCTATCCTACTTAATACGATTTGCTCTGCCTGTTTCTCAATTGTTTTTTCGAAAAATATTTTAAAATCATTATAATCGGCAGGCTGAACTATTGGGTTAACAATATTCAACTCTACTTTAATTTGTAAATATTTGCCATTCTTCTCAGCAATATAAACAAATTTTGATTCGCCTCCTTTAAATTCCATAGCTAATGGCTCAGGTAAAGATTCTACCTTATAGTTATCTGGTAAGGCAATGTTTATTAAGTATTTATCTTTAAATGGCACTATAAAATCAATTGGATAGGTACGCTCTTTTAACTTAAATGGGTTTTCTTTAACTCCAAGAAAAAACATTGGATTGAAATACAAATTTCCACCTATATCATCAATACCATCTGAAAGTTCATATTTATAAGATAAACGAATAGGTTGATAAATATCTTTATCATTCTGAAAAATTAAGTCACTAACCACTAAATCACCTTTGTTAGCTTCGATGCCTTTAACATGATCTTCAGAACTCACACCAGTATATTTTTTTCTGTAATTAAGAGCCACATGTGACTTCTTGACTTGTCTAACCGTACCTTTAGCTAACAAATCCTCATTGATTGTTGCATTTAACATTGTACTTTCTACAGAGGGCTCATTTGAAAGCAAATTAACCCAACTGGAAGAACCGTCATTTGCGAACACTCGTCCTTTCCAATTTAACACTCTTGAAGGTAATATATTATTAGAGCTAAACGGTTCCGTAGAATCAATAAGCATATAATTGTTTCCTAATTCTACCATACATATTACATAGTTAAATCCTTCTCTTGTTGGAAATAATGGAATACCATTTCGTCTTGTACTCACTAGAACAGGATTAGCGTTAAATCCTTGTGATCTTAAGATAGCGGTAACTAATAGATTAATGTCTGCAACATTTCCTTCTCCTTCTTTATAAGCATTCCTAATCCCATTCTGAGCATACTTACCATAAACGCCGTTCCATTTAACCTTGGACTTTACAAGACTTTCAATTAAAAATATTTTTTGAATATCACCCTCTATATCTTTTAAAACCTCTTCAACATCATTTTTAAAAAAAGTTGTACGATTTAATTGCCCGCCAAAGTCTGAATTCTCATAAATTGACTTAGAAACTTTCTCCCAAGTTTTTGAGAATGATTGTCTCACTATATTATTCTCGTCTAAAATTGCAGCTAATTCCATACTTAATTTCGCTTTATAATTGTTTAAAGCATCTGCATAAGATTCTGCCCTTAAAGCCGGTATGTTTTCTTCACTAAAAGAAACAATATTTTCTTTATAATCCGTATTGCTCGTGTCATAACTCGAGGATAGCATAGTTCCCGAACCGCTACCTATTTCTGAGACTTTTCTCGTTGTTCTAGCGATTCTTTTGTCTTTAGTACTTTCTCTCATTTTAGGCAAAAAGGATGCCTTTGGATTCAATATTTTATTATAATTGTAATACTGCGGTGTTGCTACTCTTACCTCCAACTTATTAGTTGGTATACTAAATTGTAAATTTAAATCATCAATAAACGGAGATTGAGTTGCAATAATGTAGGTATATTCTAAAACTGAACCTTCCTTTACATTAGGCATTATAAATGATCGTATATTATACAATTCATTGGAGCTTTCATCGAAAATAGCATCTCCTTTTAACTTGTCTTTTTTGATTTTGCCTCCTTCAATGTTATAGGTATATCCTTTTATTCCTTTAATTTTTTCAGATAGATTAGGGTCACCCTTGTATAAAGAGACCTTTTCATTTGCCCAATTAAATCCATCTTTATTGTAAACTTTGATTCTCATATGAATCATCCTTTGTTGAATAAATCCTAGATTCTCACTAAAGCTAAATGAAATCTCTTCATTTCTAAATAAAATAGCGGCACTTGCAGAAGAATCAATAGGATGAAACTTCTCTTGTAGTTCAGCCTTTGAAACTTTACCAAAATCAAAATCCTGACTGTTTGAATAATTAATGGTTAAAAATATAAATACAGGTATAAGTAGATTTTTCATGTGTGTTAATTTGTAGTGATTGCTATGCTTTAACTAATACAATTTTTGTTTTGTCGTATTTAACAACTTTTTTGAGGAAATCTCTAAATGCCTCGTAATCTGTTTTATCGAATTCTCCTTTATTTGTTATAAATTCTCTTGTGTATTTAAGTTTATTGTCTTCTAACAACTTAATGTTAAAGTGATACCTGCCAAAACTAGTTGAGACTTTTCCATTTTTGGCCATAGCTTCAATTTTTAAACCTTTTGGAAATTCGATGATGTACTCATCAACATCCTTTATAGCTCTATCAACTTTAAAATCTTGGCTTCTTGAAATATATCGCTGTGGAATACTAGTGATTTTATTAAACATGTTTGGCTCAAGTATCAACCTAGTACCGCTTTTAGAGGCATAACTTACTGTTGATAATTTTACTTTTTCTTCAAAAACAATTTTGTCCTTATCATTATTCAACTCGATATCATCGATAGACAAATTATTAATGTTATCCCAATATTCTTTATAATGCAAATCCTTATCTCTATCTGACTCATTCTGAACACCTTCATGAGAGTTGTATTGGTAACCTGTTGAGGTAATTTTTACTTCTGCTGAGAAGCCACCCTCTTCATTCAGTACAACCTTTGCATCTGTAGTTTGTAGGCTTTCTTCTGCTGAGTATACTTTTGTATGTACAATTTCACCACCGTTAGGCTTAACTAATAATACATCTCTATCATCAGTAAATCCGGCAGTAAAGCCAAAAGGATTAGTTTGACTAGTACATTCTAGAAAAATATTTTTATCCTCACTTGGGACACAAAGAATAACATGATTTCCTTCAATATGAGAAAAATCTTTATCAATATTTTTAATATTGTTTCCTCCATAAACGACCGTATAGTACGATGGTACTTCAACTGCTTCAAGCAAAGCTTTTGTATAATTTGTTAGACCCTTGCAATCTGAATACCCCAACCTGTCAACATCATTGGCTAGCATAGGTTTCCAACCTCCAATACCAACCTGAATACTAATGTAACGTGTTTTATCCTGCATGAATTCGTAGACTAATTTTGCACGCTCTATTTTATTCTCAATACCAGCTGTTAACAACTTGACCTCATCAATTGTAGATTGTGGTATTTGGTCTGTACCTGTAAGTAATTTATCATACATCCATTTTCCAAAATCCTTCCAATCATTATTTACTCCTTCTACGCCTAACATGTTAAACTCCTTTAGTGCAACTTTATAGTGAGGTACTATATCGCCAAAATCTGGAGCAAATGCTTCATATTTAATTCCTTTAATATCCTTTGCCAAAAAGTGATGTTTTGATAGTGCCTCTATATTGAACTCTTCAAAATTCTCTTTCTTAGTCTTTAATTCAACACCAATAGTATTTGATATTTCATATTCTGAGTGTTGAATACTTAAATAGTAATTATCGACAGGTCTCCAATTTGGAAAAAATGCTGTATTCTTATATACAACTTCAACAGTATATTCAATAGTATATGGATATTTGAGGGGATTGTAATCAAAAAATTTGATGCGGTCATCTTCATAAATTGAAATTTCACTCACGGCACTGGCGTCGGTGAAATCATTCTTCTTAATTCTTTTTATTCGCTCACCGTTAGCATTAAATATTTGAGCCTCCATTTTTTTGATTTCTGTATTGTCATCATAATACTGAACTGCCCCTGAATGCCTATTTCCTCGCTCATTGAAAACTGTAACCACTCTTTTTTCACTTACAATGATCTCATCAAAATCAATAATATCTATTGTCTTTTTTTCATAACGAACCACAGCGTTTGCACTCTCTTTTAATTCTAATGGTATTAATAATGATTTATAATCAGATTCTGATTGGGCAGAGGAAGAAATTGAAAAAAGTACTCCCAATAATATTAAGTAGTATTTTCTGTAGGGCATTCTAAGAATTGAATTAAAAGCTAATACAATTATATAAAGTGTAAACAGTAAAAACAAATGATTTAAGTGAAAATTTACTTACAAAGTGAAGTTTTTATTTCTTGTTGAACTTTGTATTGTTAAGTCTTAACAATTAAGATATTAAATAGATTATTCTCTATTTTTTGAATCAATAATTATCGTAACAGGCCCATCATTAACCAGATGAACCTTCATGTCTGCACCAAACTCTCCGGTTTGTATTTGCTTGCCTAATTCAGATTGTAAAATTTCAACAAACTTTTCATACAAAGGTATAGCAATATTGGGTTTAGCTGCTTTTATATAACTAGGTCTATTTCCTTTTTTTGTACTTGCATGCAATGTAAATTGACTTACTACAATGATATCTCCATCTGTATCTAAAATAGACTTATTCATTACCATTTTCTCATCTGGGAAAATTCTAAGATTCACTATTTTTTTACATAACCAATTTATGTCTTGAGCGCTATCTTCATTGACAACTCCTAGTAGGACTAATATTCCATTACCAATAAAGGCAACTTCTTTTTTATTTATTACAACAGATGCTTCAGAAACCCTTTGTACTACAACTTTCATTAATTATCCCAATTGTCAGTTCTATAATTTTCATCTTCTCCTTCTAAAATCTGAAGATAACTTCGATATCTAGAATAAGATATATCATCATTTTCTAAAGCTTCTTTAACTGCACATTTCGGCTCTTTTAAATGCAAACAATTGTTGAATTTACAATCTTGTTTTAGAGCAAAAAACTCGGGGAAGTAATCCCCAACTTCTTCAGCTTCCATATCAACAACTCCAAAACCTTTAATTCCTGGCGTGTCAATGATTTTAGCGTCAAAACTAAGATCGAACATTTCTGCAAATGTGGTTGTGTGTTGGCCTTGCATATGCTGTTCTGATATTTCCTTTGTCTTTAAATCCAGTGATGGTTCAATGGCATTTACTAGAGTTGATTTACCAACTCCCGAATGCCCACTGAACATACTCACCTTATTTTCCATCAATGCCTTAACCTTATCTACGTTTTTACCTGTGGCAGCAGAAATACCTATACATTCATAACCAATTTTACGGTAAAGACTTGCTAAATACTTTACCTCGAGTAGTTCTTCCTCTTCGTAGGTATCAATTTTATTAAACAACAAAATGGTTCTAATCGAGTAAGCCTCTGCAGTAACTAAAAACCGATCTATAAAACTGGTAAAGGTTTGTGGGTTATTAAGCGTTATCAGAAGAAATACCTGATCTATATTTGAAGCAATAATATGGGTTTGCTTAGATAGATTAACCGATTTTCGAACAATATAATTTTTACGTTCTTCTATACGGTCTATCACGCCTGTTTCGGTGTTGTTTTTTGTCTCCAATTCAAACTGAACAATATCACCAACTGAAATAGGGTTAGTACTTTTAATATCGGCAATTCTAAAACGGCCTTTTATTCTGCACTGATAAAACTTACCATTCATGGTTTTAACTGTGTACCAGCTACCTGTAGATTTATAAACCGTTCCTACCATTGTTAATATTAATCCTAACAAAGAAACAACAATTAAAGAAAAAAGTCTTTAATTTTAAGCTTAAACTAAATCAAATATTATGAAGCAAAAATTTTTAATTATCGGCTTACTTCTTGCAGGATTTGTATCATTTTCATTTATAAATGATGAGAAATCATATGCTGAAATAGAGTACAAAGTTGTTACAAGTGTTGAATCTATAGTACCTAACGGTTTAGGTAGATCTAGACTTATCTCTTCAGATGTTGTCAGAGACTATGATGAATTTACGTCAGAACGCTCAAGCGACAAAAAGGAAGATGGTAGAAACAAGTCTAAACGAAGTGAAATCCGTGTAAAGGATTTTGAAGAAACCAAACTCTTAAACTTTTTTAATATTGGTGGTATTAGATTTCAAAATATTGTTGCTAATGATGCTGTAATAAGCTCTAAACTTGTATCAATGGCAAAAGAAGGCTGGGAATTAGCGTTTGTTACAAGTAGTTCTGAGAGTGATGCTGGTAAAGGTGACGGCCAAGGAATTTTTGTAACTCGATATATTTTTAAACGCAAAAAATAAAAAATAAAAAACCCTACAAATTAGTTTAAGATTTCATATTTTTAAGAAATAAACATCTAAAAATCAACGAAATGAAAAAAATACTGCTATTAACCGTTATCTCCTTATTGTCCTTTTATAATATATCAGCTCAAGAAACCATTACGAATGAATCCGTTATTCAAATGAAAGATTTAGGCTTTGATGATTTGATGATTATTGATAAAATAAATTCTTCTGATGTGAAATTTGATGCTTCAATTTCGGCGTTAACTGTATTAAAAAATGCAGGTATATCTTCTGAAGTTATCTCATTGATTATGCAAAAATCAAAGCATAATACAAAATCTAGAACGGGTATTTATTTTATAAACAATGAGGCAGAAGAAGAATTAATTCAACCTTCTGTTTTTTCTGGAACAAACACCAATGCAGCGGCACAAAAATTAGTTTCGGGCTTGATAAACTCAAAGCAAAAAGCGCAATTACCTAGAGTAGCTTCCAATAATGTAATAACAAACAAAACCCCAGAATTTATATTCGTATTTAATCCCGCTACCTCTCAAGTTGATAATTTGCAAAATAGCCAAGGAACTCAAGCTGGTGACTTAAACTGGTGGTTCAGAGTAGCCTCATCACCTAATGAATTTGTTTTAGTAAAATTAAAAGTTAAGGAGAGAAAAAACTTAAGAGAAATTATTACTGGAAAGAGCTCTTGGCTTGGTAGCTCAGATGGTATAGATCCTAAGTTTGCTCTTCCTTTTAAAATTGAAGTAATAGAAGGAAATAGATTTAAAGTAACACCTGAAAATTTAGAGCCAGGAGAATATTGTTTTATTTATCAAGGAAATGTTCCTGATGGCAGAACAAATCAGTCCGTTTTTGATTTTTCATATCAGTAAACTTAATACGTTATCAAAAAAGGACTTAAATAAAAATACATTAAAAAAAAGGCTCGCAGTTGCGAGCCTTTTTTTTGTTTATTAATGATTTATAATCTCTTCTTGATGATTAATAGATTCTTGGTGAATAGCTTTGAACATACGTAAAATAAATTCTTCGCTTAAATTCTTTTCTTCACCTTCTAAGATCATTTTTCCAAGGATTTCATTCCAACGCTTAGATTGTAAAACAGCAACATTGTGATCTTTTTTAAGCTGACCAATGCCATCTGCCACCTGCATTCGCTTACCTAACATTTCAATTAATTGATGATCAATCACATCAATTTTTGTTCTTAGTGTATTTATTTTATTATTAAACACAGCATCATCATCAGTTTCTTTTCTTATTCTTAAATCTTCTGTGTATTTAATAAGAGCTTCTGGTGTTATTTGTTGGGCTGCGTCACTCCAAGCATTGTCAGGATCGTGGTGTGTCTCAATCATTAATCCATCGTAGTTTAAGTCTAATGCTGTCTGACTTAAATCAAAAATAATATCACGTCTACCTGCAATATGCGAAGGATCTAAAATTAATGGTAAATCAGGAAAACGATTTTGTAAATCTATTGCGATTTGCCATTCTGGATTATTTCTGTAACGTGTTTTCTCGTATGTAGAAAAACCCCTATGGATAACGCCAAGTTTTTTTACATCTGATGTATAAAAACGCTCTACAGCACCTAACCATAATGATAAATCTGGATTTACCGGATTTTTAATCAGTACTGGTTTATCGGTCCCTCTTAAAGCTTCTGCAATTTCTTGAATTATAAATGGACTTACTGTTGTTCTAGCACCTATCCAAAGAATATCAACATCGTGTTTTAAGGCTAACTCAACATGGTTTGGGTTGGCGACCTCGGTTGTAATCTTCATCCCAGTTTCCTCCTTTGCCTTTTGAAGCCATTTTAAGCCTAAAGCTCCAACACCTTCAAAATTACCTGGACGTGTTCTAGGTTTCCAAATTCCGGCTCTATATACTGTTGCATCACTATCCTTTAATTGATGTGCTATATTTAATACCTGTTCTTCAGTTTCTGCACTACATGGCCCTGCTATAACTAGTGGATGTTCTAAGTTATATGCATCTAACCAGTTCCTTAATTCTTTCTTGTTTTCCATTTTTGTTGTTAATCTCTTATTCTAGATTTTTATTTTATTCCGTTTAAAATTTGTTTTATATGGTTGGTTTCTTCCATTTCTTTAAACACAGCTTCAAAATCCTCTTCTTCCATCAGTTTTTTAAAATGTTTTAAGTTTGAAATATATTCATCTAAGGTTTCAATTACATTGGTTTTGTTTTGCTCAAAAATTGGAGTCCACATTGCCGGTGAACTTTTTGCCAACCGTACAGTACTTTCAAAACCACTACCTGCCATATCGAAAATATCTCTTTCATTCTTCTCCTTTTCAATGACAGTTTTACCCAACATAAAAGAACTTATGTGTGATAAATGCGACACATAAGCAATATGCTTGTCGTGTGCTTTAGGATTCATATAGCGAATTCGCATCCCTAAATCTGAAAATAATTTAAGTGCCTTCTCTTGTAGCTTAAAGGCAGTATCCTCAACTTCACAAATGATATTGGTTTTATTTTTATAGAGTCCGGTTATCGCTGCCTTCGGACCAGAATACTCAGTACCTGCAATAGGATGTGCGGCTAAATAATTTCTACGTTTTGGATGTTTCTTAACCTCCAAACAAATATCTTCCTTAGTAGAACCAGCATCAAATACTATAGTCTCATCAGATACATTATCTAGTACTTCTGGTAATACCTTTAAGGCTGCATCAACAGGAATTGCAATAACTACCATTTCTGCATTACACAAATCCTTGATATTTGCCTTTTTTTCTATTACTCCCAATTCTAAAGCCTCTTGTATATGACTTTCATTGTTTTCTATCCCATAGACTGTACAATTAGGATATAGTTCTTTAATATCTAAAGCAAAGCTTCCGCCAATTAACCCAACTCCTATGATATAAACATTATTCATAATCCTTAAACTCTTGCAATTGCTTCTTTAATAATATCTTCTGAAGCACATAACGAAAATCTTATAAAACCTTCACCATTACTTCCAAAAACTGTTCCTGGTGTTATAAACACGGAGTGTTCTTTTAGAATTAAATCAGTAAATTCTTCAGATTTAACATGTGGTGGTAATTTTGCCCAAACAAACATACCTGCTGAATCCTTATCATATGTACAATTCAATTCTGTAGCTAATTCCCAAATCAACTCTCTTCGTTGTTGGTAAACACTATTTAAACTTACAAACCAAAGATCCGAGCATTTAAGTGCTTCAATTGCTCCTTTTTGAACACCATAAAACATACCGGAATCCATATTACTTTTTACTTTTAATACAGACTGCACAAAATCATAGTTTCCAACGAGCATACCTACTCTCCAACCTGCCATATTAAAAGTTTTGCTCAATGAGTTCAATTCTAAACAAACATCTTTAGCATTGCGATAGCGCATTATGCTTATAGGCTTATCATTTAAAACAAAACTATACGGATTGTCATTTACAATTAAAATATCATGGCGTTTACCAAAGGCAATAACTTCATCATAAAATTTATTCGTTGCCTTTGCTCCAGTTGGCATATGTGGATAACTGATCCACATGATTTTAACTTTACTTAAATCTAAACGCTCCAAGGCAATAAAATCAGGGAGCCAATGGTTTTCTTCTATTAAATCATAATATACTGGTTTTGCCTGCAACAATTTGGTAACAGCAGCATAAGTTGGGTAACCTGGATTAGGAATTAAGACTACATCTCCAGGATTAAGGAAAGCCATTGAAATATGCATTATGCCTTCTTTACTACCAAGAAGAGGCAATACCTCTGTCTGAGAACTGAGATTAACATTATATCTATTTCTATAAAAATTCGCAATTTCAGTTCTTAATTCTGGTAAACCCTGATAACTCTGGTATTTGTGAGCGCCTTCATCTGTCAAACTATCTTGAAGTTCCATGGTTACCTTATGAGGTGGCTCTAAATCAGGGCTACCAATACCAAGATTAATAATTGGCTTTCCCTGAGATTTTAAAAACGCAACCTCTCTCAATTTTTTGGAGAAGTAATATTCTTCTACATTCTTTAATCGATCTGCAACTTCAATCATAGTCTTGCATTTTTATATTCTCCTAATATTTTAAAATCATCGGCCATAAGTTTTATGATAGATTTTGCCTTTTCATAATCTTTATAATCATCGAAGGTAACATCTACAAAAAAGGCATATTTCCAAGGTGTGTCTATTTTTGGTAAGGATTGTATCTTAGTTAGATTAAGCTTACAATCACTCATTACATTAAGAATCGTCGCCAAACTACCACGCTTATGGTCCAAAATAAATTTTAAGGAAGCCTTATTGAGTAACTTAGTATTTAGTTCTGGGCTTTCGCGTTTAACAATAACAAAGCGCGTTTCGTTATGTTTAATGGTTTGGATACTCTCTGCTAACACATTAAGCCCAAACATTAAGGCGGCATTTTTACTTGCAATTGCCGCTATACCTTCAATTTTACCCTCTGATATTTGCTTTGCGACATCGGCAGTATCTTTTGCTTCAACCAATTTAATATGAGGATATTTTTTTAAATACACCTTACATTGCAATAAGGCCATTGGATGAGAATGCACTTCTTTAATATCATGAATAGATTGCCCTGGCAAGGCCATGAAACTATGCTGGATATCCAAAAAATACTCTCCAACAATTTTCAAATCATGTTTATCTATTAAAGCGTAGTTGGGCAAGATTGAGCCTGCAATAGAATTCTCTAATGCCATGACAATATCGTCTGCTTTACCATTCAACAGGCTATCTACAGCACTATCAAACGACATGCACTCAATTACATTATTACTACCGTTAAAATAATGCTGGACTACTTCGTGATGAAAAGATCCTCTAATTCCTTGTATTGCTATTGGCTTGCTCATAATAAAAAAGTCTCGACTAAATCGAGACTTTCATAATTATATTTTTTAATAAAACATACTAAGCCTCGTTCCTTTTGCTAAAAAAGAAATAAAACCAGCTATAATATGTTTTAACTATATTCATCGTTATTATTCTGTCGCTAAAGTAATTAATATTTTCAGAAATTAAAATTGTAGTCCATTTTTTTGAATAATAATTAAGAGTTTTAAAGATTTATCAATATATACCACACAATATTATAGAATACCTATTTTTGAAAAAATATACTAAAAAATGTCTATTGAGGTAAACAATATTTCTAAGTTTTACAAGGAACAAAAAGCACTTAATAATGTGTCTTTTAAGGTAAATGATGCTGAAATTGTAGGATTTCTTGGTCCGAATGGTGCAGGAAAATCTACAATGATGAAGATTTTAACCACGTACATTAATGCCAATGAAGGCCATGCCAAGGTGAATGGTTATGATGTAGTTGATGATAAAAAATATGTTCAGAGAAGTGTTGGGTATTTACCAGAACACAATCCACTGTATACCGAATTATTTGTAAAAGAATATCTTGAATTCAATGCAAATGTTTATGGCACACCAAAATTAAGAATTAACGAGGTTATAGAACTAACGGGACTAGCACCTGAAGCTCATAAAAAAATAGGACAACTCTCAAAAGGTTATCGGCAACGCGTTGGATTAGCCAATGCTTTATTACATAACCCAGATGTTTTAATACTAGATGAGCCAACAACAGGTTTAGATCCTAACCAGCTGGTTGAAATTAGAAACTTAATTAAGACCATAGGCAAAGAGAAAACCGTATTTCTTTCTACCCATATTATGCAGGAGGTTGAAGCAATGTGTGATAGAGTAATCATTATTAATAAGGGAGAAGTTGTTGCCGACAAATACCTCAAACAGTTGAGAGACGGACAAGAACAAATTGTTGTTGTTGAGTTTGATTATAGGGTTGAAGAAGCTTTTCTATTGAAATTACCAAAGGTAAAATCAGTAAAAAACCCAAACGGTTTTATATATGAAATTACCTTTTCTACAGAAGAAGACATGAGATCCCATGTTTTCGATTTTGCTCACGATAACGATCTAAAGATTTTACAGTTAAACCAAAAAAATGCGAGTTTAGAAAGTCTCTTTAGGGAACTTACTAGTTAAAAATTAAGTCGCCAGTATAAGTAATTTCGACATCTACCAATGGAGGTTCGTTAACAGAAATTACATTTCCTGTTCCACGTATTAGACCAGTTAAGGATTGTTGTGGATTGACAATAATATCATTACTTCCACGATGATTAATTTGTACCTCTTGTGCAATTAAATCTTCGCCTTCAAAGCGTCCAGATCCTGCAAAGAACCCAACAAACAATTCGTCTACTTCACCATCTATATAAAAAAAGGAAATATTATTAGATATAATGGATAGATTTTGTGAGTCAAGGCTTAACCTAAAATCACCAACTGTAAATTCACCTTCACCATTAAAATCTTCAGATAATAATGTTATATCATCAAAATTCAAAATACCATTAGATGATATATCATATTGAGAAGACGTCCTTATCTCAGATAAATTAGGTGCTTCAACATATACTTTTGTAATACCAAAATCTCTAACATAATTACAATTGTTATTATCAGTTAAAACCAACCTATCTCCAATAACCTCAATCTCTACATCATTAATTAAGTTTTCGCCTGTTTCAACAGTAACCTTATACTCAGGAGATTCTGTAATAATTAATTCCACATCTCTATTTACCAATATTCTATCAAAACTAGCTACGTCAACATCTACTTGGATTATGTCACCCGCAGTCTGAAAACAATCATTAGCATCTTCACTATCACAAGCAAATATCAGTAAGCACAATATGTATATTATTTTTTTCATAGTCTAACACCTATTCCTAATTCTACAGCTTCAGCTTTCGCACCGTGTGATTTTAATGTTATCGCTCCAAAAAACTTGTCTCCAAAATATCGTTTTAAACCAATTCTTATATAAGTTCTACCCTCAAAATCAAAAGGGTAATATACATAGTAACCAAGCTGTGTTTCAATAGACATACGGTTTATAAATAATTCATGGCCAGCAAAAAGACCAACTCTTTTATAATCTTCGTCTCCACTTACGTTTTCTTCAGGAAATGACACAGATTGGTAATAAATTAGTTCTTTTAGAAAATTTGAAAAAAAGGCATCAACACCAAATTGTACTGCACTTACATGACTTAATCTTTTATCTGCATATGCTGATAAAATATAAAACGGAAACTGACCACTACCTATTATATCACTTTGGTTTATGCCAGATCTAAATGCTAGATTATATCGGATTGGTTCAGTATACTTTTCTTTATCCAAGTTTTCAATATACTCGCTTTCATTCTCTGACAGATTATAGGTAACACCTAAATTTAATGCAATTGTATTTATACTAGTGTTAGGCGCTTTTACATTTGCGTTGGAATAGTGAATTAATGATAAACCACCTTGTATACCAAAGTGTTTGAAAAGATTTTCCTTTTTGTAATTAACCATTAAGTACGTTGAACTTAAAATTCTTGTACCAAAGGCTATGTTTTTTGGGTTGTCAATTCTATCATACGGATTTGTTGTAAAAGCTAATCCTTGTGCAATTCTTAAAGTAAGGTTGCGCTTTAAAAAATAGAAATTATAGTGAGCATATAAACCAAAGTTATTACCCAATCTTTCATCAACTAAATCCTGATAAATGAACGATGCTCCATAATCAGGGTAATTAAATCGTTGCTCCCAAGCTTCTTCTCCATATGTCTTTTTGTTCCAGCTAAAGATAAATCCTTGTGGTCTGCCAGATATCAAATGAAGTATATCAGTATTATGAAGCGCAATATTGCCTGAAAAATAATTTAAGTCAAAATATGTGTTAGAAGTCTTATCTACTTGAGAAAAACCAAAAAAACAATATAATACAAAAAGGTAACTAAGCCTTTGCCTCATAAACTTGTGATTCACCGCAAAAATAATTGTTTTTATTTAAGAGTATCTTAAGCCATTAAGGTTTTCTGTTTACATTTTAATATGTATTTTTGCCCTTCAAAATTAGAGGAATGATTTGACTGATTGCAACCTCTGGAAAAAAATGCTAAAGACAGTGTAAACTTTCCGGACAATTACGTCAAATCAACACATAAGAATTTATATATGGCGTATTTATTTACATCAGAGAGTGTATCAGAAGGACATCCAGATAAAGTAGCAGACCAAATTAGCGATGCTTTAATTGACAATTTTTTAGCATTCGATCCAGAATCTAAAGTAGCTTGTGAAACCTTAGTTACCACAGGACAAGTTGTGCTAGCTGGCGAAGTTAAATCCAACACTTACCTAGATGTTCAAAAAATTGCACGAGATACCATTAATAAAATAGGATATACAAAAGGCGAATATATGTTCGATGGTAATTCTTGTGGTGTTATTTCTGCAATCCACGAACAATCAGAAGATATTAATCGAGGTGTTGACCGAGGATCAAAAGAAGAACAGGGTGCAGGTGACCAAGGAATGATGTTTGGTTATGCAACAAATGAAACTGATAACTATATGCCTTTGGCACTTCATATTTCACACTTAATTTTAAAGGAATTGGCGGAGTTGAGACGTGAAAGCAAGGAGATTACTTATTTAAGACCAGATTCTAAAAGTCAAGTTACCATAGAATATAGTGATGACAATACACCTCAACGTATTGAGGCTATCGTTATATCAACACAACATGATGATTTTGATAGTGAAGAGGTCATGCTTTCTAAAATTAGAAAGGATATGGTGGATATTTTAATCCCAAGAGTTGTTGAAAAATTGCCCGAACATATTAAACCTTTATTTACAGATGATATAAAATATCATATCAATCCAACAGGGAAATTTGTAATTGGCGGACCACATGGTGACACAGGGCTAACAGGTAGAAAGATTATTGTGGATACTTATGGTGGCAAGGGCGCTCATGGTGGTGGTGCTTTTTCGGGAAAAGATCCGAGCAAAGTTGATCGAAGTGCAGCTTATGCCACTAGACATATTGCTAAAAATTTGGTAGCATCTGGTTTATGTGAAGAAGTTTTAGTACAAGTATCTTATGCTATTGGTGTAGTTGAACCAATGGGAATTTTTATTGAAACTTATGGCACTTGTCCATTAAATTTAACTGACGGTGAGATTGCAGAAAAGGTTGCTACACTTTTTGATATGCGACCAGCAGCAATAGAAAAGCGATTAAAATTACGCCAGCCTATGTACAGTGAAACGGCAGCTTATGGCCATATGGGACGTAAAAACACAACTGTAAGTAAGACTTTTGTGCAACCAAACGGAGAATCTACAACTATAGATGTTGAATTGTTTACTTGGGAAAAGTTAGACTATGTAGACAGAATAAAAGAAGCCTTTAGTTTATAAAAGTTACAAAATACTTTAATTCAACCCTCAGCATAAATTAATTGTTGAGGGTTTCTTTTTATGAAATGTGTAATAATTAAAGGTAGGTGTTTTTATGTTTCAACTGTTATATATCAAAGAACATAAACTTAATCAATACAAACTATCATGAAAAACATTACAAAGACCCCAAATCTTTTCTTAGTACTGTTGATTTCACTTCTTACCATTACGTCTTGTCAAAAAGATGATGGCCCATCAATGAATAACGGTGAACAACAAGAAAACATACCGGATAATTTCTCAGAATACTTCGGTAATGACGTTTCTAAAAATTTCCTAGGAACTGTAATCGATGATGACAAAGAACCCATTGAAGGTGTTACTATCTCTATCGGAAATGAAACTGCAATGACTGACAGTAACGGTGTATTTATTATAAATAATGCCACAGTTAAAGAGCGATTTGGTTATATCAAAGCAGAAAAAGAAGGATATATACATGGCTCACGTGCTGTAGTTCCTTCTAATGGCACAAATAAAGTAACCATTATGTTACTAGAAGCTAGTATTACTGGCACCATATCTAGTGGTAACGCAGAAACTGTAACTTCAGATGATGGTAGCTCAGTTAGTTTTGATGGTAACTTTGTAAAAGAAGACGGTACAGAATACACAGGTTCTGTAGATGTGATTATTCATCACTTGGATCCTGCAGATGAAGACATGTCAATGCAAATGCCAGGTATGCTTTATGCACAAAATGAAGCTGGTGCAGAACGTATGTTGCAGACTATGGGAATGTTAGCTGTTGAACTAAGAGGTTCTGGTGGCGAAGATCTTAATTTACCAGAAGGTTCTACTTCAGAAATAAGAATTCCGTTAGACCCAAGTTTAATGGGTATTGCACCTGCTACGATACCATTATGGTATTTTGATGAAGTAAATGGTTACTGGAAAGAAGAAGGAGAAGCTACTTTACAAGGTAATGAATACGTTGGTACAGTAGCACATTTTTCATTTTGGAATTGCGACATACCAGCAGAAGCTGTGACATTGTGTGTTAACGCAACAAACGAAAATCAAGATGCTTTAAATAATCTATGGGTAAGTATTACCAGTACAACTTTTGGCACAACCTATGGCTACACCAACGAAAATGGTGAAGTTTGTGGTTTTGTACCAAGTAATGAAACCCTAGAACTTAATGTTTATGGTTACGAATACTGTAGTGATACGCCATTATATACAGAGACTATTGGTCCATTTAGTATGGATACTTCAATCTCAATTGCAGTTCCAGAAAATCCAGATATTATCTCAGAAACTGTAATAGGTGTATTTAATACCTGTAACGGTAATCCTGTAACTGATGGTTACGTAGAACTTACATATGGTGATCAGACATTTGTTGATGCTGTAAGCAATGGAGAATTTGAGATTAATCTATTACGTTGTACAGAAGACAATACCTTTATTTTAAAAGGAAACGACTATACCAATTTACAATCTACAGGAAACATTAGTTACTCATTTACAACGTCATTAACTGATGTTGGAGAATTAAGTGCTTGTAATGATGTTGATGAGTTTATTCAATTTACAATTGATAATGAGGAGACCGTTTATATCCTTGAAAATATTTATGCTAATTTCTATGCGGCAGGTCAGGGTCAAACTACTGATGGACCATCTTTAGATATTTTTGGTGGAGGAAATGACCAAGAAACATGTTTCTATATGTATGGTGTAGTTGTAGGGCCAGAATATGTTGGTACTTATGACACTTTAGACTGGAATACTCCAGGTGATACTGGGTTCTTTATTGGTGAATGTTTAAGTGTTACAAACACTAATAATGAAATTGAATATAATTTAAATTATATAGGTGAAGTTGACGAATATATAGATATAAATTTCACTGGTTCTTATGAAGACTACGAAGGCAATCCTCATACAATCTCTGGTACCGTTCACGTACTACGAGATAATTAATAGCACCTTTTTTATGCCTCTAAAAAAGTCTTCCGTTAGTGGAAGGCTTTTTTAATTTATAAGAATTTTCACGCAACCTTTTGTTGGTTTTAACATCTTTTAAGAAAGAAACTAAAAAAATCAATCGCTATGAAATCAACAAAAACACCTTTTGTACTGCTCCTATTTGCCATAACCTACTTAACCTCATGTAATTTAGATGATGGTCCCTATCTAGGGAATGACACCCAAGAATCTATCCCTGAAACCTTCTCACAATACTTCGGTAATGATATTTCTAGAGATTTTCTCGGTACGGTTGTAGATGAAAATAATGCGCCAATTGCTGGAGCGACTATTAGTGTTGGTGGCCAAGTAACCCAAACAGATATCAATGGAATATTTATTCTACAAGATGCAGATGTTTATGAACGTTTTGGTTATGTTAAAGCCTCAAAACCAGGATATCTAAACGGTTCTAGAGCTTTGGTACCATCAGAGGGTACCAATAAAGTTAGAATTATGCTACTTCCAGAAACTATTGCTGGCACAGTATCAAGTGGCCAACCAGGCGAAGTAGAATTAAGCAACGGTAGCTCGGTAAATTTTGATGGTAACTTTATGGATGAAAATGGTACGACTTACGAAGGCAACGTCAACGTTATTATGCATCATTTGGATCCAACAGACGATGATATGGAATTGCAAATGCCAGGTATGCTGTATGCGCAAAATGAAGATGGTGCAGAACGTATGCTGCAAACCTTAGGCATGTTAGCTGTTGAATTAAAAGGCGAGTCTGGCGAAGACTTAAATTTGGCTGAAGGCTCAAGCTCAGAGATTCGAATTCCTGTAGATCCTAGTTTAATGGGTATGGCGCCAGCAACAATACCGCTTTGGTATTTTGATGAGGAACACGGTTATTGGAAAGAAGAAGGAGAAGCCACATTGCAAGGCAATGAATATGTTGGTGTTGTAACACATTTCTCCTTTTGGAATTGTGATATTCCTGCAGAGGCAATTACGCTATGTGTAAACGTAGTAGACATTGAAAATAATCCATTAGATTCGCTCATATTAAATATTACAAGTTCAACATATGGAACAACAAGCGGAATTACTGATGAAAAAGGAGAAGTCTGTGGTTTAGTCCCAAGAAACGAATCGCTTCTTCTTGAAGTTTATGATTTTACATGTGGCCAGCAATTAATTTTTAGTGAGTCAATTGGTCCATTTTCTGAAGATGAAAGTATTAATTTTACATTGGCAACAACAAATGAAATAATTCAAACCATAACTGGAACTATTAATAATTGTAATGGAGAAAACTTAGAAAATGGATATGTAGTTATTAATTACAACGATCAAGAAAATTATAAATTGGTCAATAATGGAAATTTTGAATTCAATATAATAAGTTGCGAATCAATAAATGATTTTAGTTTAAGAGCAGTAGATTTAAATACATTTCAAACTAGTGCTACCTACAATTACACATTTAATACATCTACAACAAATATAGATTCCATAAACACTTGTATCTCTCAAGAAGAATATATCATATATTTTATTGATAATTCGAATGATATTATGTTCTATGATAATATCGATGTAGACCTAAACGAAAATAACTTTACAGTACTAAGACGATTAGAACCCGGGAGTGATATGAAGTTTTTAACAGACTTGCCAAATGAATTAGGCCAGTTTATTACATCCAGCACTAATGGAATGATTCTTAATGTGTTTTATCCAGTTGGATCATCTAATCAATACGTTTCAATTGGCAATTATGGGATAAATATTGAAATCACATATATTGGTGCTGGTGTTGGTGATTTAATTGATATGAACTTCAATGGTACCTTTCAGGATCCAGGAGGAGTTGAGCATACAATTGAAGGTCAAGTCCATGTTAGAATAGATGAATAAGAAAAAATGAAGCCTTCCATAAATGGAAGGCTTTTTTATTCTATAAACCTTAGTCTTATAATGTATACGTTAATCTTAAGGTTATAAACCGTGGTTGTATAAATGTTTCTGAGCTAAATACAGAGATATTAGAGGCGCCATTGCTAATGTTAGAATCGATATCTAAAATATTAGAGGCTCTTAAAGAATACTCCCATTTTGCATCTCTATCTTTTCTATAGCGTAAAGACGCATCCCAAGTTTTAAAGGCGTCGGTTTGCCCTTGTGTTTCTTGTTCTGTATATGCAAAATCCGTGATGAAGGTTACAGAATCCCAGACGTATGCATCAAAACGTATTGATGGTGCTCTGGTTATAAACTTTGTAGTATTAGATCCTTGTACGTTATCTCTAACCGTATAGCCATAGCGTAATCTTACATTCGGCGCTTCTCTAAAATTGGTTCTGATTTCGGGTGTATAATTTTGAGTGAAGTTTTCATTTAAAGATTGCCTTCCTTGAATAAACTGATTTAATTTACTGTAGTTGAAATTTGCTCTAAATCGTGCTCTAATTTTTCCAAAGGTACGCTCTACTCTACCAAAAACTGAGGCTGTCTCGTCAGCAAATTGAGAATTAAAGAATGAGTTTGTTCTAATAACACTTTCAAAATTCGTTAAAGATCTTATCTGATCTATGTTTTTACTGTAATTAACACTAGCAATCACATTAGTATAATTAAACAAATTGAAACTTCTATAAAATAGACTCACATTATGAGTAAGTGCATTCTGCAATTCTGGATTACCGTATTGAATACTATTAAAGTTATTAAGCACCAATCCTTCTGCAATATTGGTAACATCTGTAAATGTATTGGTCATTCTATAGTTAAGCGTTAATGATTCACTTTTCTTAAACTGAATCAAGGCTTCAAAGTCTGGTAATACATCAAAGAAACTATCCTTAAAATTATTGCCTAACTGCGTATTCTGATTACTATAGGCATGGAATGAAACACCAGGAGTAAAGGTGAATTTACCTGTTTTAAACCTATAATGTACACCTAAATAAACATCACTAAAGGTATAGTCTACATCGTCATTTGTAGCCAACAAAGGTTCGCCTTCTAAATCTGTAATATTAGGCGTCGGGTCTAAGCGCGTTCCGTCATCTAAGAATTGAAAGATATTAGAATCAAATTTTTGATTACTAAAAATAGTCCCTAATGTAAAATTGATATTGCTTTTTGAGTTTAGAATATTGTAGTAATCTAACTTAGCATCTAATTTATTACTCTTAACTCGTCTATCTTGATTTACATCGTAATTAAATTGATCTAAATCTAAACCTAATCCTGCTGCTGTAGTATCAAATGCGTCTCTATCATCTGGGTCAACTTCATTATTATTTGTAGGATCATTTACCAACAACGCATTATAAAATGGATCTTCATCGCTTAGCAAATGTTGAACCTCTAATGCGAATATATTATCCTCATTTAATGTAAAATAATAGTTTAAATTTTGATTGATACTATAGGGATTGACCTCGTTAAGCTGATCTGTATCCCCAACAACAGATGAAAACAAATTTTGACGCTCTTCCTCGTCTGAGGCCCTTGCTATTACATCATAATCTAATTGATTGTTAAAGTTAGGTTTATACACCGCACTCAACTTTGCAACAAATTGATTAGTAGCCTCTCTACCACGTTGAATTGTTGATTCATCTGGAGGTAATCCTGCAGATTCATCTACAGGCGTACTTGGATCATCTTCCTCTTCAATATAGTCAAAGAAGTTCTCTTCTCTAGTTCTTAACCTACTACTATTGTAAATAACAAACCCACTTAGGTCTAAAGCTTTGTTTGGAGAATAACTGAAATTTGCGGTTGCTAATTTTGTTATTACTTCTTGAGCATTTGCGATACTTGTTAAACCACCTAGTCCATTATTCCCTAAATTAATATTGGTTCCACTGGTTCTACTTGGAAGACGGAATCCACCTCCAAATCCTCTAATATCTCTATTAGTCAAGGCAACCTCACCTATATTATTCATATCTCCTATAACGTTGATGCTATATTTAGGACTGTAATAAAAAAGCTTTGGTTGAAATAAATACAATTCGTCATTTGGAGATGGTGCCTGACCTACACCTGCGGTAATATCTCCAAACCAAAAGTTCTCTTTCCCTTCTTTTAATTTTATATTAATAGCAACATTATTCTGATTATTCTGAACACCACTTAATTGCCCAACCTCAGAATAGTTACGCAATACTTGTATTTTATCTACAGCATTAGAGGGAATGTTTTTAGTTGCCAATTTGGTATCGCCATCAAAAAAGTCTTTTCCATTTACCATTAATTTTTGAACTGTATTACCTTCAACTTCAATCTGACCATCTTCATTGATTTCTACACCTGGTAGTTTCTCTAATACATCTTCTAGCTTTCTTTCTGATCCATTTTTAAACGAATCGGCGTTATAAATAAGCGTATCTCCCTTAATTGTGACAGGCATTTCATAGGTCAATTCAACTGCATCTAATGCGTTATCTGGCAATAGAGTGAAATCTCTGGTGATATTTTCTTCTTGAGTAGTTATTACTTCATTTAAGGATTTTAATCCTATATAACTTACTTGTACTTTGTATTTCCCATTCTTACCTAAAGAAAGGATATACTTACCCTTATCATTTGTTACAGCATAAGACTCCAGAGCATTGGTTTCTTGATTTATTGCTATAACATTGGCAAGTTCTAAAGGTGTACCAATACTATCTTTAACAATACCCTGCATTTTTAATTGAGCAAAGGAACTGCTAGCTACTAAGGTTAAAAGTAGCACTAAAACTTTTTTCATTTGGTTTGTTTTCTTTAGGTTGGATGTTAGCCCATTTCATGTAAATGGCTCACAAATCTGTATTGTTGGTTAAGTATAAATTAGTTACGTCTGCCTCTTCCTCGTCCACCATACATTTCTCTCATCTCTGTCATCTTTTTGGTAACGATGTCGTTGTATTCGGCTTGCGTTACTTCATCTCCCTTTTTTGGTTTATCAATATCTTCCTTCTCCTCAGGATTCATGACTATTTTGGTACAAAGAATTGTTGTTCTATCTGCATTCACCTCTAATATCAATCCTGGAAGTCCCCAATAATCATCAGGCCCTTGATTTATCGGAATTTGAGGTGTATACCATGCAACAACTTCAATGGTCTTTGGCACTTCAATTTCGTCCATTGGGTCGTTAGATTCTGCCTTTGCCTCATCTCTTGATTTTGAAGAGTCCTTTTTCTTTGGAGGTGGTGGTGGCCTTCTTCTCATACTTCTCCAATCAAACTCATCTACCACCTTGGTAGCTGTAGCCTTAAAACAAGTATATTGACCAATCTGCTTGGTTTCATTACCCATTTTCCATTCTAGTGGTTTTAAATCATCCTTTATTAAAAACTGCTTGCCAAAAAACTCTTGGTCTTGCAACAATTCTTGGTCTTTCACATTTTTATATTTAGGCCCACCTGTAAAACTACTAGCAAATCCACCCCATCCTCTGCCAGATCCTGGAGCTTCTAATTTTTCATCTTCCTTATATATTGACTCCGATTTATTGAATGTTAGAATGTACTCCTTTTCTAGAAAGCTTTTCATTCGTTCTTCTATCCGCTTTTTTTGATCAGGAGACATTTCTCTTCCGCCCCATTGATCCATGTCCATTGTAGTTTTAGACATGTAATAAGCTTTCCCTTGAAAATCGTCCTGTGCAAATGTATTGACTCCGAAAAGTAAAGCAACAAAAGTGAAAGTGAGTTTAAGTAATGATGTATTCATCTTGATTATTGAGAATTGATTGTTTAACAAATGTAATTTAATGATTTGCCTACCTCATTTGGTTTATCATAAAATTAACATGTCATATTTTAATAATTACATCACTTTGACTCTATAAAGACCCTTTGGTTTATTTGACTAAAGTTAAACTAATGTTAAAAGATTAACTTCTTCTTCTACCACGGTTATCTCTAAATTCTTTCATTTTCTCAGATATAGTCTTTTGATATTCTGCCTTTGTAATTTCTTTACCTTTATCTGGTGCAACAATCTCAACAATCTCTTGAGGATTCAATACAATTTTAGAACATAGCATTGTTGTATTATCTGCACTTACTTCTAAAATCAATCCAGGTAATCCCCAATATTCTAGTGGACCATGGCGAACAGGAATCTGCACGGTGTACCATGCTTCAATTTCTGTCATTTTAACCTCTGGTACTGTCACCACACCTGTTGAATCTGTTGTTGGCTCTTGATTTCTTAGTCTATCCCATGAAAAGTTATACCATGTCAGATCATTAGTTGGTATTGAAGCGGTCGCTTTAAAACAAGTATAGTTGCCTATTTGTTTTGTTTCAGAGCCCATTACCCAATCTATTGGTTGTAAATTATCCTTAACCAAGAATTTTTTACCATAAAATTCCTGAGTTTGAATCTGAGTATTGGTTTTCACGTTTTTATATTGATCACCTGGTGTAAAGTTTTTTCCCCAAGAATCCGTCGCGCCTGTCATTGCATCTAGTTTATCTTCTTCTTCGAAAAAGGATTCTTCCTTATTGAAGGTCAGCACATAGTTTTTCTCAAGTCTATTTTTCATTCTCGCTGCGACTTGCTTCTTTTGTGCTTCACTTAAACGAGCTCCCCATCTTCCAAGTTCCATCTTTGATTTTGAAAAATAATATGCTTTACCTTGAAATTCTTGTTTTACCTCAGGCTGAGGATTAATAGAAAATGCGAACATTAGTGCTAAAACACTGATTTTTAATAGTATTGATTTCATTGCGAGATAAACTTTAAATTAATATTGTTTAACAAATGTAAAAATAGATTAAACATTATCGTCCTGTTTATCAAAATATTAACACTAAATTATTCCTGATTACATAAGTATAAACCTCAACAGAATATTGATTTCTAATTACTTAGCCTCTTATTGAGATGCTTATACTCTCACCATTTCTATCATCGTGACGCGGTCTAAAACGCTCCATCATTTCTTTGGCTTTCTTATCCATGATCTTTTCGTAAGCCTCTTGGTTGACTTCTTTGCCCTTTGTAGGTTCTGTAATTTCAATTTTATCTTCTGGATTGAGTACAATTTTGCTACATATAATAGTTAGCTGTCCATCATGAACTTCCAATATTAATCCTGGTAAACCTTGATAGTTATCAGGTCCATTATTTACAGGTATTTGCGGTGTATACCATGCAGTAACCGTTCGCTCTTCCATTTCTGGTTCCTTCTCTTCTTCAACCTCTTCATCACTACCAAAGGAAACTCTAGGTTTCTCAACCATTTCTGTATATGTTGCCTTAAAACATTGATATTCTCCGATATACTTAGTATCAGACTCTAGTTTCCAATCAATCTTTTCAATGTCATCTTTAACCAAAAAGATTTTACCATATGTATCTACTTGCTCAGCATATCTTTGTTCTTTTGTGTTCTTGTAAAGCACATCAGAACCACCACCTCCTCCTATAGAAACAATCTGAATACCATCACCCATACCAACATTTGGTTTGTCTAGTTCTTCTTCTTGTTTATACAATGAGGCTTCTTTATTGAAGGTGAGGAGAAATGTTTTCTGAAATTGCTTTTTCATCATTTCCATCATCCTTTCCTGCATCTCAGAATTCATCGAGGTGCTATCCATTTTAATGTCTACTTTTCTTTGCGTTTTGTATGTTGCAACACCTTGAAAATCTTGCGCATCAATAGCACAAGCAAACAGCAATGCTAAGGATATAACTATAACTCTAATTATTGTTGTCATTTGATTGATTTTATAATTATTCTTTATTCTTGTAATACTTAATTGCCGCATTTCTAATTTTCTCTACACGTTTTACAAATGCTTCTTCATCATCAGAAGTACCTTCAACTTTGTAGGACATGTTAGACTTCTTCCCATTAGACATCACGTCGCCGTTACAAATTAATTTAAATGAAACTGATTGATTTCCTTCACCTAGATCAAACATCTCTTTGATATCATCTAGTGTAAATGTAGATTCCAACTCTTCAACATTATCAACGGTTACAACAACATCTACACTTTCTACTTTGGCTTCTTCGATCTCTTTTATTATTTCAATTTCTTCAACAGATTTAGTCTGGCTAAAGCCTAAACAACCAACAATTAACAATAAAGGTAAAATTAAATTTTTCATGTTTTTATATTTCTTTGATTAATACCGTACAAATGTCCCAACTCAATCTAAGTATTTGAGTTAACTAGTGTTAACGTGTGTTAACCGATTCTTTAAACTATATAATTACTTATACTTTTGATATATGAATGAAAAACGATATAGATGGATTCTATATGTTATTGTCACGGTAATTGTGGCAACAATTGCCATACAAGGCTATTGGAATTATAAGAACTATTTAAACAATAAACAGCAATTGGTTAGTGATGTTCAGGCTAGTTTAGACAAGGCTGTAGATGATTATTACACTGCACTTGCTGAGCGCACTACGATTGGTGTATTTCTTGAAGGTGATCAGCAAAAGAATGCATTATCCGAAGGAGGTGAGTTAGATGAGTTTTTTAAACAAATAGATAGTGTAAATAACGAGTTTAAAACATTAGATTCATTAAAACTCAAAAGTATAGATGGCATTACCATTCTTAGGGGTCCTAAACTAGACTCTATGAATGCTGTCCATGAAAAATTATTTCCTTCTACTTCAACAGCAATCTTTAAAAAAAGAATTGACAGTATAAAAACCAATAATTTAAATCTAGAATTAGATGAAATAGAAATGTTGACATCTAAAATTGTAGTTTCGATTACAAACGATAGTTTAAATGTGGCTGAAGTGGATAGTCTGTTAAATGAAGAATTTAAAAGAAAACAAATCGGACTAAAAAGTGAATTGTCCTTTTTTGAATCAGATATTAAGCGACAGGTAAAGAGAATAAAAGACTCACTATCTAACAAAAACGTAGAATACAAATTTGGACTTACCGCAATATCAAAATCTTCCTTTCTTCCAAAAGGAAGTATCCTAGAATTAAACTACACCAATGAAACTTTAACCATTTTAAAAAGAAGTCTTAATGGTATTCTAATTTCGACTGTATTAGTCTTGGCCGTCATAAGTTGCCTCTTCTACCTTTTAAAAATTATTAAAAATCAAAAGGAATTGGCCGAAGTAAAAAATGATCTTATAAGCAATATCACACATGAGTTTAAAACACCAATTGCAACTATTGGTGTGGCATTAGAAAGCATCAGTAATTTTAATGGCATTGATGATAAAGAAAAGACGAAAAAATACATAAATATGTCTTCTGATCAGCTAAACAAACTCAACCTTATGGTTGAGAAGTTATTGGAAACTGCTACCCTAGACAGCGACAATTTGAGTCTAAATAAGGAACTAATCAATATCAATGACCTTTTAAATTCTTTGTTAAACAGATACGGCATCCAATTTCCTGGCAAAACCTTTAATCTTAACTTAATGGTAGAAAATCTTATGGCTAATGTTGATGCTTTTCATTTTGAAAATGCCATTAATAACATACTAGATAATGCTATAAAATACGGTGGAGACATAATATCAATTACGCTACTAGCAAAAGACGAGAATTTTGAGATTACTATTGCAGACAATGGCAATTCCATTAACAAGGCAAATAAGAGTAGAATTTTCGAAAAATTTTATCGCATTCCTAAAGGCAATACCCATGATATAAAAGGATTTGGTATAGGACTTTATTACACCAAAACTATTGTTGAAAAACACAATGGTGCAATTAATTTAGATTTATCAAATAATTTAACCTCATTTAAAATTACATTACCTAATGGCTAAAAAAATAAAGCTCATTTTAGCAGAAGATGAAATTGCATTAGGCCAAATAATTAAAGAAAGTCTAGAAACAAGAGACTTTGAAGTAACTCTATGTGAAAATGGCGAGAAAGCCTTTGAAAAATATAAATCTGAACAACCTGAAATACTTGTACTCGATGTAATGATGCCCAAAAAAGATGGCTTTACATTAGCTAAAGAAATTAGGGCAATTGATGATAGTATTCCCATTATATTTCTCACAGCAAAATCTCAAACAGAAGATGTGGTAGAAGGTTTTTCAATTGGAGGAAATGACTATCTCAAAAAGCCATTTAGTATGGAAGAGCTCATAGTGAGAATTCATAATTTACTAAACAGAACCCAAGTTCAGAAGACTGCAGATATTTTAAATATTGGAGAATACCAATTTAATTTCCCAAAACAATTTCTACACTTTAAAGAAGAAACACCTATACAGCTTACTCATAGAGAAGCGCATTTATTATTTCATCTCATTAAAAACCAAAACAAAGTTTTAGATAGGTCTCTCATCCTAAACAAACTTTGGGGAACGGACGATTTCTTTTCAGCTCGAAGTATGGACGTATTTATTTCTAAGCTAAGAAAGAAACTAAGCAAAGATGAAAACATCCAAATTATAAACGTTAGAGGATTTGGTTATAAACTTACTGTCTAGATAAAAACTAAATACAAATCCACAACGTTAATTTGTAGTTCAATTTTTGTATTTTTCTAAACGTTATGAAACAAATATTCTATTTATTATTATTTATAAGTACGGTTTGCTTTTCCCAAAAATCTATTAAGGCTAAATTGGTAGATTCTATGACGATTGATGTTCTTGACATTTTCGGAGTAGATACTTTTGGTACCATGTATTATTCTACCAACGACAATACTTTTAACAAAAAAACCAAGGATACTACAATAACCTATACCAATTACCAACTCAGTGAAATAAGTACGGCAAATGCCTTTAACCCTTTAAAAATTAATCTCTTCTACAGGGATTTTAATTCGGTAATAATTTTAGATAATAGACTAGCTGAAATTTTTAAAATTGACTTCAACACAGTAGTTCCCTATAAAAATGTGAGTTATGTTTCTACCGGTTATGATAATACCATTTGGATTTTTAATCAGGATTTACAGCAATTAGAATTATATGATTACAAAACCAATAAAATAAGACTTAAAACAGTCCCCATACAATCTGAGGTGATAGACTTAAAGAGTGATTATAACTTCTGTTATCTACTTACTAAACAATATTTATATGTCTATAATTACTTTGGGAGTTTAGTAAAAAAATTTCCTAATATTAATTATGATAAAATGGCATTTAGCAAAGCTCAAACTGTTTTAAAAAGTGACAATCAGCTTTATATTTTACCAAAAAACAATTCTGAAATCATGCCAATTTCGCATCCAAATTTGTTAATAAATCAGTTTTTGGTAACCAATGAAACCTTGTATATTTACAACGACGGAATTCTGCGTCAATATCAACTTAAACTAGAATAGATTATGCATGTTGCTGTTGCTGGAAATATAGGAGCTGGGAAGACTACGCTCACCAAATTACTTGCTAAACACTATAAATGGGAAGCTCAATTAGAAGATGTCGTAGACAATCCATATTTAGATGATTTTTACAATCAAATGGAACGTTGGAGCTTTAATTTGCAGGTATATTTCCTTAATAGCAGATTTCGTCAGGTAAACCAGATTCACAGTAGCGGAAAAGATATTATTCAAGACAGAACCATCTATGAAGACGCTCATATTTTTGCACCTAATCTTCATGCAATGGGCTTAATGACTAATCGCGATTTTGAGAACTATTCCTCTTTGTTTGATTTAATGGAATCTTTTGTAAAGGGACCTGACTTATTAATTTATCTGAGAAGTACAATTCCGAATCTTGTTGCCCAAATCCATAAGCGTGGACGCGACTATGAGAATTCAATTAGTATAGATTATTTAAGTAGACTAAATGAACGTTATGAGGCTTGGATTCACGGATATGATAAAGGAAATCTGCTGATTATAAATGTGGATGATTTAGACTTTGTTGATAATCCTGAAGATCTAGGTGATATCATTAATAAAATCGATGCGCAGATCAACGGCTTATTTTAAACAATAAATCCGTGATTTCTTGCATGCTTTAACGCCTGTTCTCCATTTTCTACGATCAAAACAGGTACTTCATCATAATCTTTGAACAGGTTGCCAATGCGTTTCATCCGTTTTGAATGTTCAACCGCTCTCAAATATATTGCAGTAATTCTATTCGGAAATTCTTTAACTACATCTAAATATATATAAGCATCTTTTTCACCACAATCACCTATTAAAATGAAATTGAGATTAGGATATGTTTTCAAAATATTGAAAATCTCATGATACTTGTGCGCTAACTCCATTTTGGGTGTTCTATCAAATGGGGTTCTGAAGTCTCTGAGTAAAATTGGGCCTTTTGGAAAATTATTATTTTTCAGAAAAAAGGCTAGATAGCGATACAAATTCCAAGGACTATTACTTACGTAAAAAATTGGATTAGCCTCATTACTAGATTTTCCATTATGTAACAAATGGTAAAATTCTGCTGAACCCTCTAATGCTTTGCGCTTGTGAGGCGTTTTAAAAAAGGTGTTTACAACAACTCGCCACTTTAATCTAGAAGTAACACCAGTATGTAAAATGGTATCGTCAATATCGCTTATCACACCAAAACTGGCATTCTCTCTTGGTATAAGCATTTGGCCTGTAAACCTATTGTTTAGTTGAATCTGTCTTTTCTTACTTTCACTCTCATAAGACACATAATATTCTAGCCAACCTTCATCATCTATATATTGATTTAAATTTTTTGAATGATTATCCAATAAGTAATACCCTTCGGCATCGGTACTTGATTTTATAATATCATTATTAGGTATTGAGACCACCAAAGGTGTCTTTCTTATCTCATCCGTTTCAAAACGCTTCCAAGAATTTAAAAGCAAGCTAAACCAATCCTTTTTTTCTAAATCTATATCCTCATCTTCCAATGCCCTACCTTTTAAATAGAGATGTTCAGTTGTACCATAAGTATAAAAAGGTATTATCTGTAATGGATCTTTTTTAAACCAGCTCAAAGAAATTTAATTTTTGAAAGCTTGAAGATACTAAAACTATAATTTAACTCTTGATGCCAAATTAAAAAACTAATGAAAATGTTAAAGTAAGAATGACTTCAAAATTTAACAAGTATTTTAGTGGCATTACCTTTTAAACTTCAAAAAACCAACTACTCATGAAGAATTTACTTATACTTCTTTTAGTATCATTCACTTTTGGAAATGTTATTGCACAGACAAAAAATGACGATAATATTCCTGTCCCTAATTATAGAGCAGCAGCTAAATATTCACCTACAAGCCTTGGTAAAATGGTACACTCTACCTCAGTAAGGCCAAATTGGTTAAAAAAGGGGAATCGCTTTTGGTATCAATATAAAACAACAGAAGGTTCTAAATACTATATCGTTGATGCTGATAACAGAACGAAAAAAGTGTTATTTGACAATGAAAAAATGGCTCAATGGCTTACAGAAATCACTAAAGATCCCTATGATGCAAAGCATCTTCCAAAATTCGACTTTAAGTTTGTAAAAAATGAAACTGCAATACAATTCTATGTTACTTCTACTGAAAAGGTAGAAGAAATTAAAGACGAGGAGGATGAACAGAAAACTGATTCTACATCAACCAAAAAGAAAAAAAGTAAACCAAAATTGGTAAATAAGATTTATCATTTTGAATATCGTCTTGGTGGGAATTCGTTAATCGTTTTAGATAACAAAAAGAAGGAAAAAGAAGAATGGAAGAAATGGGCCAATATTGCACCAGATAGTTCTATAGTATTATTTTCAAAAAACTACAATCTTTATTGGATGGACAAGGACAATTTCCTTAAAGCTGTTAAAAATGAAAAAGACTCTACCATAGTAGAAAACCAGTGGACCACTGATGGTGAAGAAAATTATAGTTATGGTGGCAGAACCAGAGGAGAAAATAATGAGACAAAACTCAAAAACAAGGATAATCGCAAATATGTAGGTGGTGTCTGGTCACATGACTCTCAAAAGTTTGTTTTTCAAAGACGTGATGCAAGACACATTAAAGATCTTTGGGTTATTAACACAACTTCTGGCAAAAGACCAACCTTAGAAACTTACAAATACCATATGCCAGGAGAAGATGAATTCTATAAAACAGAAATTCATGTTTTTGATATGCCATCAAAAAATAGTATCCAAGTACAATTAGATACCATTAAGCAACAAAGCATTCAGATTTATCGAGAGCCACGTAAAAAATCCAACTATAGAGATGATTTTCAACCCTCACTTTTGTTGTCTAAAAAAGGTAAAATTTACTTTAATAGTATAAGTAGAGACCGTAAGAAATTGGATATCTGTGTGGCAGATATAAATACTGGAGATGTAAAAGTATTAATAGAAGAACGCTTTAATACTTACATTGAAACAAGACCCTTAGTCTTATTCAATAATGAAACAGAAATGTTGCATTGGGCAGAGCGCTCTGGCTGGGCACACTATTACTTATATGATACTAAAGGTAATCTAAAAAATCAAGTAACAAGTGGTTCATATCACGTAGAACGTTCTATAGGAGTAGATGAAAAAACTAGAACACTGTTTTTTACAGCCCACGGAATACCAAAAGATCAAGACCCTTATTACGAGCATATGTATAAAATCAATTTGGGTGGATTTGGGTTAAAATCATTGAACTCAGGCGATTTTAATACGAATACAAATATGTCTGACTCAAACAAATATTTTGTTAATAATTACTCTAGAGTTAATACAACTCCTAAATCTGAATTACGCGATAGTAATGGCAAGTTGGTAATGCAACTTGAAGAGGCTGATTTGTCACAGCTAATAGCCTCAGGTTATAAATTCCCTGAAACATTCAAAATGAAAGCTGATGATGGTATTACAGATATCTACGGTGTAATGTATAAACCGTTTGACTTTGATGAAACAAAGAAATACCCATTGTTAGAATATGTTTATCCTGGCCCACAAACAGAAGCTGTAAACAAATCATTCTCTGTTAGAATGGACAGGTTAGACCGAATGGCCCAAGTAGGATTTATAGTTGTAACTATGGGAAATCGAGGTGGTCATCCAGATAGGTCAAAATGGTATCATAATTATGGCTACGGCAACTTAAGAGATTATGGCTTAGCGGACAAAAAACATGTTGCTGAACAATTGGCTGACAAATTCCATTACATAGATATTGAAAAAGTTGGTATATATGGACATTCAGGTGGTGGATTTATGTCTACCGCAGCAATTTTAGTTTACCCGGACTTCTTCAAAGCGGCTGTATCTTCTGCAGGAAACCATGATAATAATATATACAATAGTTGGTGGAGCGAAACACATCACGGTGTGCAAGAAGAAATAGATGAAGAGGGTAATGTAAAATATAAGTACATGATTGACAATAATCAATCGCTTGCAAAAAATTTAAAGGGTCATTTAATGTTAATTACTGGTGATGTTGATAATAATGTACATCCAGGCGGAACAATTCGGATGGCGAATTCTTTAATAAAAGCAAATAAACGTTTTGATTTTATGTTAATGCCTGGGCAGCGTCATGGATTTGGTAGTATGACAGAATACTCCTTTTGGTTACGAGCAGATCACTTCAGCAAACATCTTTTAGGTCATGAAGCTACTGAAATTGACATTACAGAAATGAATAGAGATAAGCCTAAAGGCAAATAGCCTAAACTGCATGGAAAAGAAAAACCCTCGCAATTGCGAGGGTTTTTTTATATAATCAGCTAATATTTTAGCTTTTAGAAACCTCTACTTTTTCTATAATAGTTTCAACTTCTGCATCTTTCTCAGTAGACTTTAAGTTTTCTTCAAAAGCTTTAAGTTGCGCCTCAACCTCAGCTTCTGTTCCTTTAAAAGTCTTACTTTCAGATACCTCTTTACCATTTACAACCATAGTGTATTCAACCGTAGCTTCAGCCTCATTATTATCAGAAACAACAATCTCCTTTTTAATCTCTTCAGTCTCGTAAGATGCCATTCCTGTCGCAGAAATTGCTATACTAGGTGCAATTACCAAAGCAACAACAGACATTAACTTTAATAAGATATTTAATGAAGGACCAGAAGTATCTTTAAAAGGATCTCCGACCGTATCACCTACAACTGCCGCTTTATGAGCATCTGTACCCTTTCTTCCTTGTTCTTCAATCATTTTTTTAGCATTATCCCATGCACCACCAGCATTAGATTGGAATATTGCCATTAAAACACCACAAGTTGTTACACCAGCTAATAAACCACCTAACATTTCAGCTCCACCAATAAATCCAACTGCAACTGGTACAGCGATAGCCAATAATCCTGGCAAAACCATCTCTTTAATAGATGCTTGTGTTGAAATAGCTACACACTTATCGTATTCGGCTACACCATCAGCGTCATCAAATATTTTACGTTGAGCATCCGTAGCCTTAGACATATCGGAATCTACAGCTCTCATTACTTCTAATGCAGCCTTTAATTTTGGTATATCTCTGAATTGACGTCTAACTTCTTCAATCATTGCCATTGCAGCTCTACCGACTGCATTCATAGATAATGCCGAGAATACAAATGGTAACATCCCACCGACTAATAAACCTGCCATTACCATTGGTTTGGAAACATCAATTGCAGTTACATTTGCTGTTTTCATAAAAGCTGCGAATAAAGCCAATGCCGTTAATGCCGCAGATGCAATAGCAAATCCTTTACCAATAGCTGCGGTTGTATTACCGACAGCATCTAACTTATCAGTACGCTCACGTACTTCACTAGGTAATTCTGCCATTTCTGCTATACCACCAGCATTATCTGAAATTGGTCCATAAGCATCTACTGCAAGTTGTATTCCTGTATTAGCAAGCATACCTACAGCAGCGATTGCTATACCGTATAATCCTGCATAGTGGTGAGATACTAATATTGCAGCAGCGATAAGAAGAATAGGTATCATTGTAGACATCATTCCAACACCTAATCCAGCAATAATATTTGTGGCTGCACCAGTCTCTGACTGACGTACAATAGATTTTACCGGTTTTGTACCAGTACCTGTATAATATTCTGTTACTTTACCAACAGCCAAACCTGCAATTAAGCCTGCAATTACAGCAATAAATACACCTATTGCACCACTTGGTAATCCTTCAACAGTTTCTGGTATTAAAGCAGTAATTATAAAGTATGACGCAACAAGCATTAAACCAGCTGAACCAAACTCACCAATATTCAAAGCCGTTTGTGGATTACCTCCATCTTTTACTTTTACGAAGAACGTACCAATAATAGACATTATGATTCCAACAGCAGCTAATACCAATGGTAAATAAACTGCACCTAATCCATCAAATTCAGGGGTTATGATATATGCTCCAAGTACCATAGTACCAATTATAGAACCTACGTAGGATTCAAATAAATCCGCACCCATACCAGCAACATCACCTACATTATCACCAACATTGTCAGCAATAGTTGCTGGGTTTAATGGGTGATCTTCTGGAATACCAGCTTCTACTTTACCTACTAAATCTGCTCCAACATCTGCCGCCTTGGTATAAATACCTCCACCTACACGAGCAAATAATGCTATTGATGAAGCTCCTAATGAAAAGCCTGAAAGTACATTTAAGACCTCGTTTATTCCCCAGCCCATTTCACCATAAATCATAAACAAACTACTAAGACCCAATACACCTAGACCTACAACACCAAGACCCATTACAGCACCACCAGCAAATGCAACCTCTAAAGCTTTACCTAAAGATGTCCTTGCCGCACTTGTAGTCCTTACATTAGCCTTGGTTGCAACTTTCATCCCGATGAAACCTGCAAGAGCAGAACATATTGCTCCAATAATAAAGGACACAGCAACGAAACTATTTGACCCCTCCTCATTACTACCTTTAAAGAAAAGTAATATCGCGACCGCTATAACGAATATGGCTAAAATTTTGTATTCTGCCTTCAAAAAAGACATTGCACCATCTGCAATGTTTTTAGCAATTCTTTTCATTTTGTCCGTTCCTTGGTCTTGTTTGCTTACCCATGCACTCTTTACAAAAACAAAGAGTAATGCCAATACACCAAAAGCTGGAAGCGCTTTAATAATAATTTCCATATTAATATGTGTTAGTTAGTTACTAATTTTTTAATGCTGCCAAAAATAGAAAAATATACCTGATAAAAAAAGCTACCTTTAATTAAAGATAGCTCATTGTATATGCTGAAAATTTACAATAATGCAATTATATTGTAAATGTTCTTTTCTTTTTGTGCTCGCTTTCTTCATAACGCTCTACACATTGTAGATAAATTTTCCTCGCTTCTTCTGCATTTCCCCAACCGCCAACATCAACTTTTTTCTTTTCCAAATCCTTATAAACCTGAAAGAAATGCTCAATTTCTTTTAATCTATGTGGATTTAAATCATTGATATCTGAACGCTTACTCCAAACTGGATCGGAAACCGGTACACAAATAATTTTTTCATCAGGACCTTTTTCATCTGTCATATGAAATACACCAATAGGTCTAACTTCCATTACTACCATAGGGTAGGATGGTTCTGTTGAAAGTACTAACACATCCAGCGGATCTTGATCTAAAGCCAAAGTTTCAGGTACAAAACCATAATCACCAGGATACATCATAGATGAGAACAAGGTTCTGTCAAACCTTATTTTGTTTAGCGTAAAATCATATTCGTACTTATTTCTACTTCCTTTTGGTATTTCAATTAATACATCAAAAGTTATTTTCTTCTTTTCTTTCATTTAATATTATTTAGGTTAACCCTTTTTGGGGACAATTGATTCATTTTTAGGGCGGCAAAGTTACAACATAGCAAAGGTTATACCTAGTAAAAGGTTATGAGTAATAATAAAATGATCAACTTTTCTTGTAGTCGATTTGGATAGGGCTAGAAATAAAAACCAAAACTTCCTGTTACACCGAAGCGTCTTGCATCTGGATTATCGAGATAATTTCCTCTAAAATTGAAGTCTATCCGCAGAACCTTGAAAATATTAGCTACACCGAAACTGTATTCATAGTAGACTTCAGAATCTGGTGCAATTAATGGAAATTCTAAAGGATTACCAGTTGTACTTAAGGCTCTATTTTCATCAGACAACTCACCCCAAACACCTCTTAAGGCAACAATAGCGCGAAGATTGTATTTTTTTAAGAAAGGAATTCTTGAGAATAACCGTCCATTAAAGTTATGTTCTAAATGCAATGAGGAATAAGTATCAGTGACAAACTCGTAAAAATCTAGTTGCGGGAAAGTATTATAAATTGAAAAATAAGTTTGATTCCCAGGAACCACACTAAGCAATGCTAAAGGCACTTCACCAAAAGTTTTACCTATCTCAACTGAACTAACCAATCTACCAAATCCTCCTATTTGCCATGGTTGTATATAAGAGAACTGTAGTTTAGTATAATCAAAATCACCTTTAAACCAATCCTTATCCCCTCTAGTTACTTGGGCAAACAATTGTGCAAAATTGTCATTCTTATACTTTCGCTCTACCCCAAAACCAGTCATTTGACGTTTTGGGAAATACCCTAAAGAAAACCTACTTTCAAATTGTCTAACTTCTGAACTGATACCTGTTGCAGAGGTTGGATCATTAAAATCCAAACTAAATGTTGGAGACGCACTACTAATCTTCCTGAAACTTCCATCCCATCTAATCTCTAAATTCCTGACCGGTTCAATTGCCACTCCAAAATTCGTGAGATTAATATTTGAAAGTTTGTCATTCGCTCCAGCGGTAAATACAGCATTAGACGCTAAACTTCTTCCCAAAACATCCGTTGAACTTGTTAAACTAGCACCGATTTGTTCAATATCTCTTCGATGTCCACCAAATAAGGTAAGTCTACTTTTTTTATCTAACAACCATTTGCCAGAAATACCATGTTTAAATTTATTGTCTCTAAATCCGTAAGCAACAAAACCTTCAAGTCTCCACATATCGTTAGGCCCAAAATAAGTTCTACCACCGGTTCTTATTCGCAACCCTTCAACATCATTAAAACCAAAGGTTGAGAATATTGGTCCATAATCGAAATTAATGCTTGGAAACTCTACATAACCTGACGCAAGAATACTACCCAAGTTATAAAGTCGTTTAAATTTCTTTACTGTCTTTAACGTATCTAACATAGTATAGACACCCTCTTCATCTTTATTAAGAACTTCTAACCTGTTTTGTTCCCAAAAATCATCATTTCTATTATAAACATCGGCATCGTAATTATAAACTACCTTGTCATAATACTTAGGGTCCTTTCGCTCATTAAATTTATAGTTATCATATAAGGTTGTGCGCTTACCATATACTCCACGTGATTTCTCCTTCTTATTGAATGCAAAATCAGATAAAAAATAGTCTCGTTTTATTAAAAATACTGAGTCGTTCAATACCTCAAACTCTTGTTCAATATAGATTTCCTTAACCCAATTTATATTAGCACTTTTTGATGCTTGCATATTAATTTCCTTAATAGCATAGGTTGAATCATTTACCCAAAAATCTCCTTTAAAGGTCAATTCATTTTTTCGTCTTGGGTAATAAATAATATTATAGCACCATTTGTTATCTATAAATGCACTATCCGAAAGAATATAATTATAAGTTTGAACTCCAGACTTACCTAATGGACTAACAAAGCTTTTATCAAAAAACTTAATATAATTATCATATACGTTATACTCTGAATACAAGTCATCAATGAAATCAATAATCACTTGATTATTACTAAATCCACTGTTTTTGTTTCCTACTAAATCTTGACGTTCCTTGTTTAATATATTATCACCAGAAACTCTTTTTACAGACTCATTTAAAAAAATTGGAAGATACGTCTTACCCGTTACACTAGAAGTGTCCACTTCTTCAAAAACAAATTCCATACCTCTAAAAAGCTTGCTTTTAATTAATGAACTATCAATTGTATTAAGATCAAATTCTACTTTCTCGTATTGATCGTATTCATATTGTTTAAACTGATTTAAACCGTTTTGACGTTTTCGATCCCAAATTTTCTGAAGTAATTTAATTGCGGGATTCTCTGAAGCTTTCTTGGATTGCTTACCTGTTATAATAACAACTTCATCTAACGACGACGCCTCTTCTTTTAGTACAAATTTTAAATCAAAATTAACAGGCTTTGTAAGTGGTATTTCTAGCAATTCATAACCAATAAAAGAGACTACCAGTGTATCCCATTTTTCATCAGACTCAAGATAAAATCTCCCGTTTTCATTAGAAGTTGTCCCTTCTGTAGATCCTTTGAAGAGGATATTCGCATATGCAATGGGTTCATTAAATTCATCAAACACATAACCGCTCACCTTTGTTTGGGCTAATGCACAAATAGATGATAGGGCAAATAAAAATAAAAGTAGTTTTATCCTCATATTAAAAAAATAAACTTCATTGACAACCAAAATTTCAAGGTCTTTGTGGTTATTAATGAAGTCTATTTAACGCAAAAAACTGCGCATTATTTATTTATACATCACTTTTTTCACTGCTTTAACAACTTCGTCACTGTTGGGTAACCATTCTGCTAATAGTACAGGTGAATAAGGTGCTGGTGTATCAGCAGTATTAATTTTTACAATTGGTGCATCCAAATAATCAAATGCTTCAGACTGAACCAAATAAGTAATTTCAGTTGCGACATTACCAAAAGGCCAAGCCTCTTCTAATATTACTAGACGATTAGTTTTCTTTACAGATTCCAAGATGGCTTTTCTATCCAATGGTCTAACGGTTCGTAAATCTATAAT
Source organism: Winogradskyella sp. A2 (assembly GCF_046762865.1). Lineage (NCBI taxonomy): Bacteria > Pseudomonadati > Bacteroidota > Flavobacteriia > Flavobacteriales > Flavobacteriaceae > Winogradskyella > Winogradskyella sp. A2. The sequence goes on along the minus strand of NZ_JBKQXM010000007.1, from coordinate 110,890 downwards.
CTCACAACTTATTCCTTCTTCTGCAAGAATATCCGCTGCTTTGTAAGCTTCCTTGATAATTTTACCAAATGACACTATTGTAACATCGGTACCTTCGCGCTTTAGTTCTGCAACACCAATTGGTATAGTATATTCTCCTTCTGGTACTTCACCCTTATCTCCATACATCTGCTCACTTTCCATAAAAATAACAGGATCGTCATCACGAATTGCCGATTTTAATAAGCCTTTAGCATCATAAGGATTAGAAGGTACAATAACTTTTAGTCCTGGAGTGTTAGCAAACCAGCTTTCAAAAGCTTGAGAGTGAGTTGCCGCTAACTGACCTGCAGATGCAGTAGGACCTCTAAAAACAATCGGACATTTAAACTGACCACCCGACATCTGTCTAATCTTTGCAGCATTATTAATAATTTGATCAATTCCAACTAAGGAGAAGTTAAAGGTCATATATTCTACGATAGGTCTATTTCCTGTCATCGTAGAACCTATTGCTATACCAGCAAATCCTAATTCAGCGATAGGTGTATCTATAACTCGTTTTGGTCCAAACTCATCTAGCATACCTTTAGACGCTTTGTAAGCACCATTATACTCTGCCACTTCCTCACCCATTAGATAAATGCTTTCATCGCGACGCATTTCTTCGCTCATTGCCTCACATATAGCTTCTCTAAATTGAATTGTCTTCATTATCTATTTTTTAATCGAGTAGCAAAAATAGGAATAAATGAAAAACTATATTGGTCAAATTTCTTTAAAATTTATTATGCACGCATAGTAAATATTCGAAATAAAATATTTATCTTCGCTACCTCAATAATCTACGGTATAGATTGCCCTAATTTATTGCAAAAAATAAATTTTTTTCGAGTATTTACGATAACGTTATCGTAATGCTTTAAATCAATAATAGAACCTAAATAATATATAAATATGAAGATTTTAGTGTGTATTAGTCACGTACCTGATACAACATCAAAGATTAATTTCACGGATGGTGAAACCAAATTTGACACCAACGGTGTTCAGTTTGTCATAAATCCCAATGATGAATTTGGATTAACACGTGCCATGTGGTTTAAGGAAAAACAAGGAGCAAGTGTTGATGTTGTCAATGTTGGAGGAGCAGAAACAGAACCTACATTAAGAAAGGCATTAGCAATTGGTGCCGACACTGCTATTAGAATAAATACTGAAGCTACTGATGGTTTTGCAGTGGCTAAACAATTAGCCAAAGTAGTAACTGATGGCGCATACGATCTAGTAATTGCTGGGCGTGAGTCTATCGATTATAATGGAGGAATGGTTCCAGGAATGCTGGCATCAATGACAGAAGCAAATTTTGTAGCAAATTGTATTGGGTTAGAAATTGATGGTTCTAATGCCAAAGCCATCAGAGAAATTGATGGTGGTAAAGAAACAGTTTCAACATCACTTCCTTTAGTTATTGGTGGGCAAAAAGGATTAGTTGAAGAAAGTGATCTTAGAATACCAAATATGAGAGGTATTATGATGGCTAGAAAAAAACCTTTAAATGTTTTAGATCCAATAGAGACAAGCGACGGAACAAATGCTACCAGTTTTGAAAAACCAGCACCAAAAGGAGCGGTAAAATTAGTGGATGCAGATAATGTAGATGAATTAGTAAACTTACTTCACAACGAAGCTAAAGTGATTTAAAAAAAACAGATATGTCAGTTATAGTATATACAGAATCAGAAAAAGGAAAATTTAAGAAAGCAGCTTTCGAAGTTGTTTCTTATGCAAAGGCTATTGCAGACCAAATGGGTACTTCCGTGACTGCGGTTGCAATTAACGCAGATAACACAGATAGCTTAGGTAATTATGGTGCGTCAAAAATTTTATCTGTTAATGATGACAGCTTAAATATATTTAATGCCAAAAAATTTGCTTCAGTTATTGAGCAAGCAACTAAACAAGAAGAGGCTAAGGTGGTAGTTGTGGGTTCTAGTGCAGATAGTAAATATTTAGCTCCCCTATTAGCAGTTGGATTAGATGCAGGCTATGTATCAAATGTAATTGAGGCACCTTCTAGTGTTTCACCTTTTACAGTAAAAAGAACAGCCTTTACAAACAAAGCATTTGCTAATACAGAAATTAATACAGAAACAAAACTTATAGGTCTGTCTAATAACTCATTTGGTTTAGTAGAATCTGGTGGTAGCGCTACAGTAGAAAACTTTACACCATCCCTACCAGACTCTGGTGTTTCAGTAGAGTCTGTAGATAAGGCAACCGATAAAGTAAGTATTGCAGATGCAGAAGTGGTAGTTTCTGGAGGTAGAGGATTAAAAGGACCTGAAAATTGGGCATTAATTGAGGATTTAGCTGAGGTTTTAGGCGCTGCAACAGCATGTTCTAAACCAGTATCTGATTTAGGTTGGAGACCACATAGTGAACACGTAGGACAAACAGGAAAACCTGTAGCTTCTAATTTATATATCGCAATTGGAATTTCTGGTGCAATTCAACATTTAGCTGGTATAAACTCCTCTAAAGTGAAAGTAGTAATTAATACAGATCCTGAAGCTCCATTCTTTAAAGCAGCAGACTACGGTATTGTAGGAGATGCGTTTGAAGTAGTACCAAAATTAACAGAAAAATTAAAAGCTTTTAAAGCGCAAAACGCATAAATTTATTAACTTGTATAATCAATAGGGCTGTTTAAATTTGGAAATTCACTGATACATTCATTTTATCGATAGTTCAGTGAAAAATAACCAAAACTGTTAATTACAGTTGGTAAAGTCCAAATTTAAACAGTTCTTTGTGTTTTACATTTTATGAGCTTAGTTCGATTAAATATCAAAGGAATTTCTTATAGCCAAACTCAAAATGGCGCTTATGCCTTAATCCTTAATGAGGTTGATGGTGATAGAAAGCTTCCTATTGTAATTGGGGCGTTTGAAGCTCAATCTATAGCAATTGCTTTAGAAAAAGAAATTAGGCCACCTCGCCCACTTACACACGATTTATTCAAAAATTTTGCTGATAGATTTGACATTGTTGTAAAGCAAGTAATAATCCACAAATTAGTAGATGGTGTATTTTATTCTAGTCTGATTTGTGAACGAGATAAAATTGAAGAAATTATTGATGCCAGAACTAGCGATGCCATTGCATTAGCACTTAGATTTCAAGCACCAATTTTTACATATAAAAACATCTTGGATAAAGCAGGTATCTACCTAAAAGTTAATCCTAAAAAAGAGGATGAAGAACAGGATAGTATTTTGGTTGACGATATAATAGCAGAGGAAATTGAGACTGCGGTGGTAGAACAGGAAGGATATAAGGATAAATCGTTAGATGATCTTAAAAAACTTCTTGAAGATGCTGTCAAAAACGAAGATTATGAAAAAGCCGCCAAAATACGAGATGAGATTTCTAAGCGCTAACTAATCAAAAACTTCAATGACAAATTTTTTCAAAGCCTTATTAGCTTTTTTTATTGCACTATCAATAATAACGGCACAAGAGCTTGAAAAAAACTGGCAATTTGAATCCATAAAAGATACTTCAGGACAAGACCTATTCGAAATAATTAAATCTGATACACTACGATTTAACTCTGGTAAATTTAGTTATTCGCTAAAGGCAAAAAACAATTTAAAAGCAACTGGTGATTATTTGCACCAAAACAATGTTTTAGTTCTCTATTATTCGTCACCTAAAGATACCATAAGACATTATAGAATTAAGGAATTAACAGATTCTACTCTTGTTTTTACAGAAAACAATATTGCTTATAGTTACAAACCATTTTTACAAAAAAAGGCAATTATAAGTGATATTATTCCAAGTCAAGGCTTCTCTGCTAATAGTTTAATGCGTGGTGCATTAGGTATGCTTGTTTTATTGTTAATTGCCTTTCTATTAAGTAAAAACAGGAAAGCTATTAATTGGCGAACGGTAGGTTTTGGTTTACTATCTCAATTGATTTTAGCAATTGGAGTTTTAAAGGTACCATTTATTCAGTCAGCATTTGAATGGGTTGGTGGACTATTTATAAGTGTTTTGGACTTCACCATGTCAGGCACAAAGTTTCTATTCGCAGCTTTCAGTACCAATGAAATTGCAGATTCCCTAATGACTTTTGCCATTTCCATTTTACCAACAATTATATTTTTCTCTGCTTTAACATCAGTGCTATTTTATCTAGGAATTATTCAGAAGGTAGTAAAAGGTATGGCATGGTTACTAACCAAATTATTGCAGATTTCTGGTGCAGAGAGTTTAAGTGTTGCTGGTAATATCTTTTTAGGCCAAACAGAGTCGCCATTAATGATAAAGGCTTATTTAGAAAAAATGACCAAATCAGAAATACTGTTGGTTATGATTGGTGGTATGGCTACAGTAGCTGGTGGTGTACTTGCAGCATATATAGGTTTTTTAGGCGGATCTGATGAAGCATTGAGATTATTTTATGCCAAACACCTATTAACAGCCTCAGTAATGGCTGCACCTGGAGCAATTGTTATTTCTAAGATTTTATATCCTCAACAAGAAAAAATTAATTCTGAAATTAAAATAACACAAGATAAAATTGGCTCTAATATTTTAGATGCCATTGCCAATGGTACAACTGAAGGACTTAAACTTGCAGTCAATGTTGGAGCTATGCTACTTGTATTCTTGGCATTTATTGCAATGATAAATGGCATTCTAGGTTGGGCCGGAGATATCACAAATTTAAATGGTTGGATTGCAAATAATACAACGTATACTGAATTTTCTCTTGAATTTATTCTTGGCTATACGTTTGCACCTTTGATGTGGCTAATTGGAGTTGCTAAAGAGGATATTGCACTAATGGGACAACTCTTAGGCATCAAATTAGCAGCTAGTGAATTTGTGGGATATATTCAATTGGCTGAATTAAAAGACCCTACACAATTTCTTCATTTGAAATATCAGAAATCTATCATTATGGCCACATATATGTTATGTGGTTTTGCCAATTTCGCCTCCATCGGAATTCAAATTGGGGGTATAGGCTCATTAGCACCAGGCCAACGAAAGACCTTATCAGAGTTTGGAATAAAGGCTCTAATCGGAGGTACTTTAGCTTCGCTTTTATCCGCTACAATAGCGGGTATGATTATTGGATAAAATATAATCGCCATTTATCATTATATCTATCAAAAGGCGTTAATAACTTTTTATATCTGAGTCACATCTTTGGTCATTAATTTTTGAGTTTTTACTTAAATTCGTTCCCGAATAATTTTCTAAAAATTCCAATCAAATAGGACTGGAAATATTACGCTTATGAAACAATACCACGACTTAGTAAAACATGTATTAGAACACGGAAACGAAAAAAGTGATAGAACAGGCACTGGTACAAAAAGTGTTTTTGGCTATCAAATGCGATTTGATTTAAGTGAGGGTTTTCCAATGGTGACAACAAAAAAGTTACACCTTAAATCTATTATATATGAGTTGCTCTGGTTTTTAAAAGGAGATACTAATATTGAGTATCTTAACGAAAACGGTGTTAGAATTTGGAATGAGTGGGCAGATGAAAATGGTGATCTTGGTCCTGTTTACGGCCATCAATGGCGCAATTGGGCCAGTGAAGATATTGACCAGATTAAAGCAGTGATTAATGGGTTAAAGAAGAATCCAGATAGTCGTAGAATGCTAGTTTCTGCTTGGAACCCTTCAGTTTTGCCAGACACGTCAAAGTCATTCTCCGAAAATGTTGCCAATGGCAAAGCGGCTTTGCCTCCATGCCATGCTTTTTTTCAATTTTATGTGGCTGACGGCAAATTGTCTTGCCAGTTATATCAAAGAAGTGCCGATATATTTTTAGGAGTACCTTTCAATATCGCCTCTTATGCGTTATTTACCATGATGATGGCACAGGTATGTGGATTTCAACCTGGAGATTTTATCCATACGTTTGGTGATGCACATATTTACAACAACCATTTAGAACAATTAGAACTGCAACTTTCTAGAGATATTAGACCCTTACCAAAAATGATTTTAAATCCTGAAATTAAGAATATTTTTGATTTTAAATTTGAAGATTTCACACTTGTAGATTACAACCCACATCCTCATATTAAAGGCGTTGTTGCTGTATAGACATTACTTACTTTTAATAAAAAAAGCGTCTCAAATATGAGACGCTTTTTATGCTTTGTAAATCGACTAATTATACATTTAGAACACCGTTCTCAGCTCCTGCATAGTCACTCCATGCATAAGCATCTGCTTGGTCATCATTGATATAAGTACCATCAACAAGGTATCTAAATTCATAAGAATTGTCTTTTTCTAAATCAACAGTTCCTTTAAAGGTTCCGCTTTTTAATTTCTTAAGTTTGACAGCTTTCTTTTCGTTCCATTCATTGAATGTTCCAACAACTGCTACTTTTTTTGCTTCTTCCGCAGGCACAGAAAATGTAACCTTACATACTGGCTTGCTTTTTAAATACTGCTTTTTAATTGCCATAATAGATAGATTTAATTATGGCTCAAAAGTATTAAAGAAAAAATCACTAATAATAATTTAAATCTCTTAAAATTAAAGAATTATCATTTTGACAAAATAGCCATAACTTTTCGATAAAGTATCTATTTTTATAAGACAAATTTTGAGAGATTCTCAATCCCTTTTCCAACCTTTAAACCCTGATTATCAACTATATCGTTTGCGAAAAACCAATGATTCTAAAGTCTTCAGAATACTATAACGTTTTAGTGAAAAATAGGTATCTTTATCTCTTCAAATTACAATTATGTTTGGTAAGAAAAAACAAGTTTCTTCTATAGATAAAGAACAATTAGAAATCATAGAATATGCGCAAAAGCGGATAAGGCAAAAAAAGCGTCTTTACATCCATTTCGTAATATTTTTAATTGGCGCCGTTTTCTTAATTATTGCTAATACCGTATTAGGAATTGGTAAAGATTTTACCATCGCTGGTGTAAATTGGTTTGTGTATGCCATATTAGCTTGGTTATTCCTATTTATATATCATTTCATTAATGTGTTTATTACCAATAAGTTTATGGGTAAAGATTGGGAGAAAATGCAGTTAGATAAATTAGTAAACCAACAACAAACACGTATTGATGCTCTTAAAAAAGATTTTCTAAAAGAAGAATCAAAAATAGCTCAATCACAGGCTTATAACGAAGCCCAATCACCAACTGAGATTTCAGAAAAAAAAAAGACTAGAGTATTAACTGTAATAGTTGCGGTAGGAGAAAACAATGCCATTGGCAAAGACAATGATCTTATTTGGCATTTAAGCGATGACCTTAAACGCTTTAAAAAATTAACTAATGGTCATCACATAATTATGGGACGAAAGACTTTTGAAAGTTTTCAGAAACCTCTTCCTAATCGCACTCATATTGTTATTACAAGACAAGAAAATTATAATGCACCTGATGGCATCATCATAGTCAATAGCTTAGAAGATGCAATTGATGCCTCAAAAAAAGATGACCAACCATTTATTATTGGCGGAGGCGAAATATACAAACAATCTATAGGTATTGCTGACAAGCTCGAAATTACAAGGGTTCATGCCACTTTTGATGATGCAGATACGTTTTTCCCTGAAATTGATAAATCCATGTGGAATGAAGTGAGTAGAACTGTCCATGATGCAGATGAAAAACATAAACATGCATTTTCATTTGTTACATATTTGAGAAAATAAATATTCCTATTTTTGCATCACTTAAAAATTAGATCAACATGAACGCATATATATTTCCAGGTCAGGGCGCACAGTTTTCGGGAATGGGTTTAGACCTTTATGAAAACTCTCCTTTAGCACAAGAGTTATTTGAAAAAGCAAATGATATTTTAGGGTTTCATATTACGGATATTATGTTTGAAGGCTCTGCAGAAGACCTCAAACAAACAAAGGTTACGCAGCCTGCTATTTTTCTGCACTCCGTAATATTAGCAAAAACAATTGGAGAAAGTTTCAAACCAGACATGGTTGCAGGACATTCCCTTGGTGAATTCTCTGCACTCGTTGCAAATGGTGCCTTAACTTTTGAAGATGGTCTTAAATTAGTGTCTCAACGTGCACAAGCCATGCAAAAAGCCTGTGAAATACAACCGAGTACAATGGCTGCAGTACTGGGATTAGATGACGATATTGTTGAAAAAGTTTGTGCAATGACTGAAGGCGTAGTTGTGGCTGCTAATTATAACTGTCCTGGTCAATTAGTTATTTCTGGAGAAATTGAAGCTATAAACAAAGCTTGTGAGTCTTTAAAAGAAGAAGGTGCAAGACGTGCTTTAGTTCTTCCAGTTGGTGGTGCTTTTCACTCGCCTATGATGGAACCTGCTCGTGAAGAATTAGCTGCAGCTATAGAAAGTACAACCTTTAGTACACCAAATTGCCCAATATATCAGAATGTAACCGCCACTGCAATTACTGATGAAAATGAAATAAAGGCAAATTTAATTAGTCAATTAACAGCTCCTGTACGTTGGACACAATCTGTAAAGCAAATGGTTGCAGATGGCGCTACCCATTTTACTGAAGTTGGTCCTGGCAAAGTATTACAAGGTCTGGTAAAGAAAATACACAGAGAGGCTGAAACATCTTCTGCTAGTTTAGATTCTAACGCCTAATACAATTCATTTTGAATAGAAACATATTTATTACCCTACTTATAGCATTTAACATAGCAATTGATCAAATCTCAAAAGCAATTGTTAGATCTAATATGATAGAAGGAGCTCGCGGAGAGATTGACGTTATTAAAGACTATTTTCAACTGATTTGGGTAGAAAATAAAGGTGCTTTTTTAGGTATGGGTAGTGATATGAACCCTACCTTAAAACTAATTTTTCTTCTAATATTACCAACTATTGTTCTTGGTTATGTAATTTATTACATAGTCAAAACAAAAGAATTAGATCGTACTAGTTTAATTGCATTTTGTTGCATAGTTGGTGGTGGAATTGCAAATGTTTTTGATAGAATTGTATATGGTCAGGTAACAGATTTTTTCTTTATAAAAATTACAGAAACAATTAAAACGGGAATCTTCAATGTTGCAGATTTATCCGTAACAACAGGTATGATTATGTTATTATTCAGTGGTGTATTTAATAAAAAGAAAAAAGAAGCTTAAGGTTATTTTTTGTAAATAATACCATCCTTCATAACGAAACTAACCCGTTCCATTGTGGTTATATCCTTAGTAGGATCTTCATCTACAGCAATAATATCTGCTAAGAAACCTTCTTCAATTTGACCCAATTTATTTTCCATCTTCAAAATCATGGCATTCGTAACAGTTGCGCTTTGGATTGTTTCTATTGCAGGCATTCCAGCTTCGGCCATATATGCAAACTCCTTACCATTATCTCCATGAAAAAATACTGCTGCATCAGTACCAAATGCAATACCAACGCCAGACTTATAAGCTCTGCCAAACATATCTTGAATTTTAGGACCAATATTTAAAGCTTTAGGCACAATAATATCTGGATAGTATCCTTTAATTTGAGCTTTCTCAGTTACAAATTTCCCAGCAGAAATTGTAGGCACCAGATATACGTCGTGTTTTTTCATTAACTCCATAGTCTCGTCACTCATTAGAGTTCCGTGCTCTATAGTTTTTACACCACCTAAAATAGCGCGTTGCATTCCTTCATCACCATGCGCATGTGCCGCAACATGAAATCCATAATCATTAGCGGTTTCACAAATAGTTTTTATTTCTTCTATAGTAAATTGAGGATTCTGACCACTTTTAGCAACGCTCAAAACACCACCAGTTGCAGTGATTTTTATTAAGTCTGCACCATTTTTATAACGCTGTCTCACGGCTTTTTTAGCATCTTCAACACCATTAACTATACCTTCCTTTGGTCCTGGATTTCCAATTAAACTCCGTTTTGCACCATTAGTTGGATCTGCATGACCACCTGTTGTGGCTAATGCTTTTTCTGCTGTAAATATTCGAGGTCCATTAACTTTATTAGCATTTATAGCATTTCGTAATGATACATTTACACCAGAACCTCCCAAATCTCTAACTGTAGTGAAACCATTCATTAAAGTTATCTCAGCATATTTTACTGAATTAAACGCTACATCTGCATCATTTAAAGTATAAGCTTCAAGATATTTTTTCGGATTTGTCTCAGACTCAATATGTACATGCATATCAATTAATCCTGGCATTACCGTTTTAGACTTTAAGTCAATAATAACATCCTCAGGATTTTCTGAAGTAACAAAACCATCATTTACGGAAACGATGGTATTACCTTTTACAACAATTGTTCTTTCATTTAAAACTTTACCTGTTTCTGTGTCTATAAGTTTACCACAGTGTAAATATGTGTTTTGCGACACTATAGAAAGAGTAAATGTGAATACTAAGATGTTCAGTAAAGTTCTCATATTAGATTTATTAATTTCTTATTTTTTTCTCCCAATTCCAGGCAGATGCCATGGCATCATCTAAAGTAGATTCTGTTTTCCAACCTAGAACATCATTAGCGTGAGTTGTGTCAGCGTAGGCTGCGATAACATCGCCTTCTCTTCGATCTACAATCTTATAATTAAGTTTTTGGCCTGATACTTTTTCAAAAGATTGAATGACTTCTAAAACAGAACTCCCTTTGCCAGTACCTAAGTTAAACACCTCAAAATTTGAGTCACCTTTGTTTTCAATAAGACGTTCTAATGCAATGACATGAGCTTTTGCAACGTCTACTACATGTATATAATCTCTTATACAAGTACCATCTGGAGTAGGATAATCATCTCCAAACACAGAAAGCTGATCTCTTAAACCAATTGCTGTTTGGGTAATATAAGGCACCAAATTTTGAGGCACTCCAATAGGTAATTCCCCAATATCAGATGATGGGTGAGCACCAATTGGATTAAAATATCTTAGTGCAATAGCATTTAAATCTTCATTTACCTTACATGTATCTCTTATGATTTCCTCACCTATTTGTTTGGTGTTACCGTACGGTGATTCTGCCGGTTTAACAGGAGCAGATTCTGTAATAGGTAATTCATCTGCCTGCCCATAAACTGTACAAGAAGAACTAAAAATAAAATTTTTACTTTCTAACTGGCAAATTTGCTGTAACACGTAAACCAGAGTATTAATGTTATTTTCATAATACATTAATGGTTCCTTTACACTTTCACCAACAGCCTTACTAGCAGCAAAATGTATTACTCCAGCTATGTCGTTATGTTTATTAAAAAACTGATTAACACTTAACCTATCTTTTAAATCTAGCTTTTCAAAATGTGGTTTCTTTTTAGTGATTTTTGTTATACCATCTAATACTTCAATTGAGGAGTTACTGAGATTATCAATAATAACCACTTCAAAGCCTTTGTTTTGTAATTCTACTACGGTGTGAGATCCTATAAAACCTAGACCACCCGTTACTAATACTTTCATTAATTAAGAATTGGAGTTTATAAAATTTAAAACTGTACTGGTAATAAAATCAATTTGTTCATCATCAAGTTCTGTATGCATTGGTAATGATATCACAGATTTCACTAGTTCATTGGTCACCGTGAAATCTGCTTCATTATAACGATTATCAGTATAGGCTTTCTGATTATGTAAGGGTATAGGATAATAAACACCACAAGGAATACTCTTTTCATTTAAGTGCGCTACTAACGCATCTCTGTCCACATCCTTAAGGTTTAAGGTGTATTGATGAAATACATGACAATCACAAGTATTGCAAATCCCATCACATTCACTTCTACCTGATGGAATAGTTATTTTCTCATGTTCTTTAAAGGCGTTATTATACTTTCTTGCTGTATTTCGTCGTGTGTCATTGTAAGTATCTAAATGCGGGAGTTTAGCATCTAACACTGCAGCTTGAATAGAATCTAATCTAGAATTTACACCCACGACATCATGATGGTAGCGTTTATACATTCCATGATTTACAATTCCTCTAATAGTATGTGCTAGATCATTATCATTTGTAAATATTGCTCCACCATCACCATAACAACCCAAATTTTTTGAAGGAAAAAAAGAGGTTGATGCCACATCTCCAATAACACCTGTCTTTATTTTTGATCCATCTTTACTTGTATAATTGGCACCAATGCCTTGAGCATTGTCTTCAATAACATATAAATTATGTTGTTTGGCCAGGTCCATAATTTCATCCATATTGGCTGCCAAGCCAAAAAGATGAACAGGTACAATTGCTTTTGTTTTAGGTGTAATGGCCTTCTTAATAGCATCTACATCTATATTAAAAGTTATAGGATCCACATCTACCAATACAGGTGTTAGTTGTAATAACGCGATTACTTCTACTGTAGCTGCAAAAGTAAAATCTGCGGTAATTACCTCATCTCCTGGCTTTAATTCTAAACCCATCATAGCAATTTGCAATGCATCTGTTCCATTTGCACATGGAATAACATGTTTGGCACCTAAATAATCCTCTAGATTTTTCTGAAACTGATGAACTTTTGGACCATTTATAAATGCCGCACTATCCATTACTTCTTTAATTGAAGGATCTACAACATCTTTAATTTTCGAATATTGACTCTGAAGGTCAACCATTTGGATTTTTTTCATTCTGAAGAATTCTTTTAAAGCGTTAATAGCTTACAACTAGAGCGAAAATACGAAAATGTAATTGCTATGCCAATGCATTTAATTGAAAGAAATGTATTTTAGCACAAATTTCAACAATTGAAAGTATTTTATAACATAGGGATTTATATTGCCGGTGTTTTTATTAAAATTTTTGCTGTTTTTAATCCTAAATTAAAATTAGGAGTAGCAGGCAGAAAAGACACATTCTATCTCCTTAAATCTGCAATTGATGAAAATGATAATGTGTTTTGGTTTCACTGTGCCTCACTCGGTGAATATGAGCAAGGTCTTCCTGTATTTGAAGCTTTGAAAGAAAAATATTTAGACTTTAAAATTGTACTTAGCTTTTTCTCACCATCTGGCTATGAGATAAGAAAAAATGCAGATATAGCAGATATTGTAGTCTATTTACCTCTGGATACAAATAAGAATGCTAAGCGTTTTCTTGATTTGGTGAATCCTACATATGTCATTTTTGTAAAATATGAAATATGGCCTAATCTTCTCAATGAAATAAAAAAACGAAAGATTAATGCAATACTGATTTCAGCACTTTTTAGAGAAAATCAAAGTTTTTTCAAATGGTATGGTACATTTATGAGCAAAGCTATATTTGCATTCAAGCATATTTTTACTCAAGATGAAAAATCAAAACAACTCCTAGAAACAATTGAATATCATAATGTTACCATTTCTGGTGACACAAGATTCGACCGTGTATCAAATCAACTAAAAGTTGATAATTCACTTCCTTTTCTAGAACAATTTATTAATGATAAGTTATGTTTTGTTTTTGGTAGCACTTGGCCAGAAGATGATAAATTATACATTGATTTTATTAATAACAATTCTGATAAGGATGTAAAGTATGTAATTGCTCCTCATAATATTAAACCCAATTACATTGCTTCATACAAAGCACAATTGAAAGGCAAATACATTACCTTTTCTGAGATGAATAGTGAAAATTTTAGTGATTATAATATTTTCATTTTAGACACTATCGGTTATTTGTCTAAGGCTTATAGTTATGCAGATATAGCTTACGTTGGTGGTGGAGCGGGCTCGACTGGTCTTCATAATATACTAGAGCCGGCTGTATTTGGCATACCTATAATAATTGGGAAAAATTATGAAAAGTTTCCTGAGGCCAAAGCGCTACTGGCTTCAAATGGTCTAGTATCTGTAAATTCGAAAATTAAATTTGATAAAATTGTGGCTTCACTGATAAACAATGTGTCCAAACGTAAAGCAATGGGTACCATTAACGAGAATTTCATTAAAGAAAATAAAGGTGCCGTAAACCAAATACTAGATTATATTCGTATATAAAATCGTAACATCGATAAATAGCACTATAAATGTTAAAATTTCATTAAAAATGCTATTTTCGTACTATAACAATTAACACTAAAACTATTAACATGAAAAGAATTGTAATGAGTTTAGCACTAGTTGCTGCTCTAGGACTATCTTTAAACTCTTGTAGAGAAACAAAAGAAAAAACTGAAAATGCTGTAGAAAAAGCAGCTGACTCAGCAACGGATGCTGTAAATGATGCTAAAGACGCTGCAACCGATGCGGTTGATGACGCAGCTGAAATGGCTAACGATGCGGTTGACAGTGCAAAAGATGCAGCTAACGATGCTGTTGATGCAGTAAAAGAAGGTGCCGAAGATATGGCTAACGATGCTAAGGATGTTGCAAACGATGCGGTTGACAAAGTAAAGGAAGCTGGTGATGATGCTATTGAAAAAGCTAAAGATGCTGGTAATGACGCAGTAGATAAAGCTAAAGGAAGTATTGGTAACTAATACCAATTAAAATAATGAGTTAAGCCTGGTCATATGATCAGGCTTTTTTTGTTGACCCACTTAGTTTAAGTTCACTCGGAACTATTATAGTCTGTAATTCGTGAGTTTCGTTATTGAGATTTTCAATTAAGAGCTTAATTGCAATTTCACCTATTTCGAATGCCTTTTGATGAATAATAGAAATCTTAGGACTCGATATTATCTGTGTGTTTTCATAACCAAAACCAATAACAGAAATATCTTTTGGGATCTCCTTCCCTAACTTTCTAGCCATATTAATCGCTACAATTCCCGTGATATGATCATTAGAGATTATAGCATCTATTTGGTCATTATTCTTTAGATATGAGAAAAGTGCTTCTTCCACATCTTTTACGTTATCTAATTTTAAAATGTCGCTTGTAAGATTATTTTCTGCAACTGCCTGTTTGTACCCATTTATCCTGAGCTTACCAACACTCAATTCTTCAATATTACTAATTAGTAAAATGTTCTTTCTTTTCTCCTCTTCAGCAAGATATTTTGTTGCTTCATAAACAGATTGAAAATCATCTACAATGACTTTATCACAAACAATATCCTTTACAACTCTATCGAACATTAAAACAGGAATTTTTCTTTCTAGAATTGAATTAATATGATCCCATTGCTCCTTAACTTGACTCTCCCTCGCTACTGCCATTATAAAACCATCAACACTACCATTAGATAACAACTCTAAACTTCTGGCTTCCTTAGCACAGGTTTCTTCTGAGAGACATACAATAATATCATAATCGTTCTTAGATGAAGCTGTCTCGATACCATGTAAAACCTCTGCAAAGAAGGGATTGGTCACTGTAGGAAGAATAACTCCAATCGTTTTTGTTTTATTGGTTTTTAACTGTTGTGCAATCCTATTTGGCTTATAGTTGAGTTTTTCCGCTAGTTCGTGAACCCTTATTTTAGTTTGTGTACTAATTTCATGACTGTCATTTAATGCCTTGGACACTGTAGAAACAGATATGTTGAGTAGCTTCGCTAATTCCTTTAGTGTAGTCATAATTCGTTTTTATTTAAAATAAAGATAATACTTCTATCTACTATTTATTTTTCTATCTGCTTTAGTGCCACTTCAACTTCAGCAACAGGTAATTTACATGTGCCATTAACACAAACATAAATTAAAGTATTGTCTTCTGTAAATTTATTAATTAATAGTGGTAAGTCATCTTCTTGCGTAGCTCCTGCAATAATTATATTAGGTATAAATTTACTATTAACTTCGTTTATTTTTTCTAATGCATTGGGTCCACTAATTGCTACCTCATAAAATGGATTCGCAAAACTGATATATAGCTCTAACCAATTTGTAAATGCCGTAGGAGATTTAACTATATCTCCATTAATATTACTTAACATTTGTTCGGCTCGTTCAGTATAAGATTTATCATAATAGTAATGGCCCAATTTAAAGAGGTTTTCTGCCAATACTGAATTAGAAGCTGGTATTACATTATCATAAACTTCAGTTTTTCGCGCAATGAGATTATTGACTTTATCTGAAGTGAAATAGAACATACTATTCTCATTGTTTAAAAAATGGTCTACAGTATAATCCATTAAATCCTTAGCTAAATTTAACCAGGCTTTATCTAATGTAGTTTGATACAATTCTATGAATGCATTTATAACATGTGCATAGTCCTCTGCAAAACCATCAATTGCACTAGTCCCATCTTTATAACTATGTAGTAATTGGCCATTAGGTTGAAGCTGTTTTTCCTTAATAAAATTGGCATTATTTAATGCCTGCATTAAATAAGCTTTATTACCTAAAGCTCTATATGCATCTAAATACGCTTTTAGCATAAGAGCATTCCAAGATGTAAGTGCCTTATCATCTAATCTTGGACGATTTCTTTTATTGCGTTCTACAGAAAGCATGTTCTTCCATTGCTTTAATTTAGATTGAAACGAATTTGGATCAATATTATTTTGCTTTGTAAATTCGGTATCGGATTTAGTTTTATACAGAATGTACTGCCCTTTTTCCCATTGGCCAATATTATTTATGTTGTAATACGCTTTAAATAAATCATAATCTTCTTTTAATATTTTTTTGAGCTCTTCCTTTGTCCAAGTGTAATAAATACCTTCTTCTAGTTCATCATTTTCATTTTTACTATCCGCATCTAACGAAGAATAAAATGCACCCTCGGATGAAGTCATTTCTGCATTAATAAAATCTAAGGTCTCAATTATGATTCCTTTATAATCTTCATTCTCTGTTAGCTTATAAGCCTCAGCATATAGACTAACTAATTGAGCATTATCATAAAGCATTTTTTCAAAATGAGGCACATGCCATTTATCATCTACGGAATACCTTGAAAAACCACCTGCTATTTGATCATATAAACCACCATAGGCCATTTTATTCAATGTGTTGGTGACATATTCTAAAAGTTCTGTGTCATTAAATTGATGTGCATAACGCAATGACAAACTCAAATGGCTTGGCATCGGGAATTTGGGTGCCTTTTTCTGACCACCCAACTTAAAATCTAGATTAGTTTTAAAGTTGGTTATTATATCCTTTAGCTCTGATGCTTCAAATGGTGTTTTCTCTTTGTTAACTTCAATTAAATCCGTCTTAATAACGCCTTCAGTCAATTTTTCTGCGTAGGAAATCATTTTTTGTGGATCAGACTCAAAAAGAGAAGATGTCTGTTTTAAAACTTTTAGCCATTGGTCTTTGGTAAAATAGGTGCCACCAAATACTGGCCTCCCATCCGGCAGAGCAATAACGTTTAAGGGCCAACCAGCACTCCCTGTCATTAATGTTACAGCATTGACATATACTTGATCTACATCTGGACGTTCTTCTCTATCTACTTTAATATTGATGAATTTCTCATTCATCAGTTTTGCGACAGTATCGTTTTCAAAACTTTCTTCTTCCATAACATGGCACCAGTGGCATGCAGAATAACCAATTGAAATCACAACAAGTTTCTTCTCTGCTATTGCAAGTGCTAATGCTTCATCATTCCATGCTTTCCAATTCACAGGATTATAGGCATGTTGCAATAAATAAGGGCTGGTCTCCTTAATTAAGTCATTTGGTTTTACACCCTTTTCATTAACTGCTAGGTTTGTTTCTTGGTTACACCCAAACAATAATAAAGAAACACATAATATGAGAACCGTCCTATTTATCATTTAGGTTTTAATTGTTGAAGATTAAATTTAGTTAATTGACTGCTTATAATGAAAAAAGCGTGCTTACAAAATATTAACACGCTTTATTATTATACCTATAAAAGTCTTATTAAATATTATTGTCTAACAAGCTTAAGCGTTGCTGTACCGTTTACACCTTCAATTCTAGCGAAGTATACACCTGATTTTAATGTAGAGGCATCTATTGTAGTTTCAGTAGTATTAGGTGTTATAGCTAATACTTCTTTACCTAAAATATCATAGACGGCAACTTTACTCATAAAAGAATTGCTTTTTATATTCCAATCGTTATTTGTTGGGTTAGGATATGCACTAAAACTTTCAGTGTCAAATTCATTTATAGAAAGTAAGTTTTGCGTTAATAGTATATTATCTACATATACAATTCCACTATTATCTACACTATCATTAAGTGGGCTGAATTTCCATTGCCACAATGCCGTATTTGCAAAACCTATATTTGTAAAGAAAGACATCGGAATTTGAACTTTAGTCCAAGCTTCATTTACAACAGGTTCTTGAATACTGATTTGGTACTTATGTTCTGTAATTCCACCGTTGTTGCTAATTAATACAAAATCAAAACCAACAACCGTAGGGCCAGCCCAATAGTCAAATGAAACAAAGCCATAAGAAGATACATCATCAGGACCACCTTCACCTTGACCCCAACCTGCAACACCAAAATTAAATTTAAGCGCTTTATTCTCTGTAGCTGAAGCGTCTAAATCTGGCTCGCCTGAAAGGGTACCAAAAGTATAAGCAACCGGAAAATTAGTTGAAAAACCTGGGCTATCATTATAGATACTATAAACTTCAGAATCCGGTGCGTTTGGCACAGTTGCCGGACCAGAAGGTACTGGGTCTGGTGGAATTACCGCACCGTTTGGCCCGTCTATGTCATCAATATAATATGTGCCAGTTGCAGTATTACCCTCACCAGAATCTGCAAATAAGACCAAAATTGGATAATCATTGGCTAAACCAGGACCAAAATTAAGCGTTACCGTTTGCCACCCTGCAACTGAAGTACTAAAGTATAGTTCTGTAACTGTAGGACTACTTGACGCTCCTTCTAATTTGAGCAAATGCGTCCTAGTTGTTGCGTCTGGTGTCCAAAACTCTAGAGTTATGGTATTATTATTGTCATCTGATAAATCAATGTATGTACCCATGTTAATAGATGCACCATCAAAGTCTGCGCCATTACTAGTTAATTCTAATACTTGGTTAGACGCATTTGTTGGGTCAACTAAGACAGCTACTGTTGCCCCATTAAAAGCACTCCAATTATCATCCTCAGAGACTTCAAAATCTAATGGGAATTCTTGAGCCATAATGCCAAGTGGCAATATAAAGGCTAAACATAAAAACGTAATTTTTTTCATAATAGTATATTTAATTATTAAAAATCAAATGACCTATACTGACACCATTTTACTTTACTGATTAAAAGTTAGTAAGACGAAATAAATTAAGTCAATTGAAAACTTACAAAGAAAAAAAAGCGTGCATATAAAATATAAGCACGCTATAAATTTATAACTATAATTTATCTTAAAAAGACTTATTGTCTAACAAGCTTAACAGTTTTAGTACCACTTACACCTTCAATTCTAGCAAAATATACGCCAGTTCTAAATGTAGAAGCATCTATTGTAGCCTCAGTCGCATTAGGAGTAATAGTTAATACTTCTTTACCTAAAATATCAAATAATGAAACTTTGCTCATTTCAGAGTTGCTGTTAATATTCCACTCACCGTTAGTTGGGTTAGGGAATACACTAAACTCAGCCGTATCAAATTCATCTGTACTCAATACTTGATTGTTGTGGAAATATAAGTTATCAAAAAACACAGGACCATAAGCTGGACCTTGTAAAATGATTTGTAATATTCTGATGTTGTTATAATTTGTATTTCCGTCTGCATTTGCAAAACTAGAAATTGGCACATCTATTGATATCCACTCACCTGTTGATGTAACTGGTGCTTGATAGAAATTATTAGACTCTGGAGCATCTGAAGGGTCATAGTTTAATGCTTGAACCGTAAAAACTTCTCCTCCTGCTATAGTACCTTCTACCCAAATATCAACATGGTAATGAGTCATCCCTGATAAATCTTCTGAAGTTCCTGGAGGTGCAAAATAATTGTATTGATATCCTCCACCTGGAGCACCTGTTAATTGGTAAGTGTTATTACCATCAACTGTTACATCTGTTAGTGAAGAGGCTGCGAATACATCTATCTGACCCCAGTTTGTAGACTGTGTATAAGAATCACTGTAAAGTGCAACTACATCACTTGCTGCTCTTGCAGGAGGTGTTGGCGCAGCGACAGTTGGGAGCGCCGGAGGTGCAATTGCTGCACCAGCAACAGCCGTAATGTCATCTACTAAAATAGTTAGAGCACCTATTGGTGAAGGATTACCTCCAGCACTATCTGAATTAGTATATATTGTAAATTGGCCATATTCTCCGTCTGCAGCAGGAAATCCAGTTGGTGGAGCACTGAAATCAAATGACATAGTTTGCCATCCACCTCCAGCATGACTTGCAACTGCTCGAGAAGTAGCAGCACCACTTTGGCCTAACTCAACTTGACCAGTCAAATAAAATGTGTTACCGTCATTATTGAAAACATCAACAGTAACAGTTTTATTAGTTGACAAATCCATGAAGTTAGTGTCTAAAACAACATAGATACCCTGCCAAACCTCACCTGCAGCATTATTTATAGCTTCACCAACATTATCAGATCCATCCGTTGTTAAACTAGTAGCGATACTACCAAAGCCACCATAATCCCCCGTAGCTCCTCCACCGGCATTTAAAGTAAGCGTGTCAAAATCTTCAAGAATCACCTGAGCCGAACCCACGAATGAAACCAGAACCATTAAAATTAAAAAAGTAATTTTTTTCATGTTTGTTTATTATTTAGTTAATATTTTACACAATAACGTGAATATAATTCAAAAAAAGGCGAAAAACAACCTATACAAAAACTATACAAGTCATATTTTAACGCTTTGTAAGATTTTTTGTTCACAATACTAAGTATTTGATATATAGATATTTAATTTTCTTGTAAGTAAATATTACTAAAACACAACTATACAGCAATACTGATTATCCTTTAGTATTGAATATTTTTAATTCATCATTGTTATTTGTAACCACTATGGATTTTTGACCATTTATTGTTATTTGGGATAAATGTCTGCTATCAAAAGGCACATAAAAACCACTTTCTTTTGGGTTCATGGCCTTAAATGATCCATCTCTAGTGCCTAAAAGAATGTTACCATATCCTGCATCATATCGTGTTGTCTCTACTTCGACACCATAATGATTCCCTGCAACCAAAATATCATTAATACCATCGCCATTAAAATCTAAAACCATGGATGATTTTATTGGTGAAACCTGTGCTTCATTTGGTAGTGATTTCTTAACAAAATGATCTCCTTCATTAATTAAAACTACACTCTCAAAACTCTTAATCTCGTATATAACCGCCTCATCAACTTTATCCTCAGGTAATATTTCAAATAACTTAGAAGATGCGAAACTGTGGTAATCCTCAAACTTTTCTGCTACATAAGGCATCTGTTGACTGGTACATTCTCTACCTCTCACAGGTACATAATCGTCTTTATAAAATTTTGCTAATACAATATCGTTAGTACCATTATCATCAAAGTCATTGGCATATACTTTGAAGGGATGTTCTTCTGATGCCTTAAATTTATTATTCTTCCCTAAGTTGCCCAATACATAATCATCATCACCATCACCATCTAAATCGGCAGCAGTAATAGACCACCATATGCCTCGTGTATCTTCTAATCCAAAATCAGAGGATTTATCTTCAAAATTTCCGTTTACATTAAGCAGTACTTTCACTTCCATCCATTCACCAACTATCATTAAATCTTCTGTTCCATCTTTATTAATATCAGTAAACACAGCATCAGTAACCATTCCTATATTTTTAAGTGCTGGTGCTAATTCAGATGGTGCCTTTGTAAACTTTCCATTTTCATTAATAAGCAAGTAACTATCAGCCGGAAAAGTATATTGGCCTGGAATTAACCTTGTACCTACGAACAAATCTAAATCACCATCATTATCAATGTCAGATCCCTTTACACATTGAGTGCTCTCCCCAATTTTTGGTAATACATTTTGAGTTTTACTAAATTGACCACTTCCATCATTTAGGTATAATCGATCATACATGTTAGAACTTCCGCGTTTATATTCACTGCCACCACTTGTTACATATAAATCTAAATCAGTATCACCGTCTGCATCGAAGAAAAGACAGCCTAAATCCTCAGATCCACTGTCACTTTGCCATGGCTGAGAAATAGATTTTATAAATTTTCCTGTAGTATTTTGAATATACAATACACCTGCCTGCTCTTTTGCACCGCCAACAAACAAATCATCAAGACCATCACCATTAACATCAGCTACTTCTGAAAATGGGCCGTTCTGAGACACATTATGAGGTAGTAAGATTTCCTCTACATATTCATTGAACTGGTTTTCCTTATGTTCATAATCTATACCAAGTACATTTGAATCAACTTGAGTTAGAAGGCTGTTTCCAGAAGTCTCAATTTTATTATAGGCTTCAGCCTCAGAATATTTTGCAGTAATTACTTGATTAGCTTGTACATTTTCATATATATTCGATTTTCCATTAGACCAAATAACTTCTACTTTATCAATAGTTTTAGTTTTACCTAAGCCGAAAAACAAACCTGGTTCAACTGACGAAAAATAACCTCTGGTATTAAAGTGTTCTGCAATTTGTTTTTTGTCATCATAATTTATTAAAACCTTGGCTCCAATTCCTAATCTATTCAATTCTGAACCTTCAAAGTTGACTTTTATGAAATTACCATTCGTTGTATTCTCATAAACATGTGCAAAATCTTCCATATTATTTATAACAAGGTCTAAGTCACCGTCATTATCTAAATCACCATATGCCATACCACTTGAATATGTTGGTGTATCAAAATTCCATTCGCTACTTTTATCACTAAAGTTGTAATTTCCTTTATTTACAAAAATCTGATTTCCAATTTTCTTTTTAGGGGCCTTTTTGCTTAGTTCGAAAAAGCGGTCTAATGATATATCGTCCTCTAAGTTTGACACTGATTGTTTATAATCATTATTCAATAAATCGTATTTAACACCATTCGAAATAATTATATCTTTTAAACCGTCATTATTAAAATCTTGAATTAGACCAGACCAGCTCCAATCTGTTCTAGAAATACCAATAAGGTTAGATATATCTGAAAACTCCCCATTATTCACATTGATTTGAAGTGCATTCTTCATATACTGATAGTGGTTCCCATTATTTACCAATTCATAAAACCTATCAGAGTTCATGGAAGGCATATTTACTTTTGATCTATAATGATCTGATGGTGTCATGTCTATTGTTAAAATATCTTGAAAACCATCATTGTTAATATCGTTAATATCAATACCCATACTATAAAATGAAATGTGTTTCATTTTATCATCTATAACATTTGTGAAGGTTTTATCTTTATTGTTTAATAGATACAAATCTGGTTGCTCATAATCGTTAGACACATATAAGTCCGTCCAACCATCATTATTCAAATCTCCTGCACAAACTCCTAATCCAAACTTAAAGGTCTTACCGATCAGACCTGCTTCTATGGTAATATCTTTATACTTTCCTCCCACATTCTCATATAACCTATCCGCAAAAAACCTGTAATCTTGTTTAGGTATATCATGGATTAGAAACAACTTCGCATCTGCTGGTTGATTAACCTGGTACATGTCTAGATCACCATCATTATCCATATCAAAAAATATAGCCTGGGCTGAAAAGCCCACATCAGCTAAACCATAACGTTGTGCCGATTCTGTAAACGTTAGATCTTGGTTATTAATGTAAAGTAGATTACTCCTATCTTCTAATTTCATAGAATTACCATTTCTACTCATATAAATATCTAAATATCCATCTGCATTAATATCTACCATGGTCACGCCCCAAGTCCAACCTGGTTTTCTGGCAATCTTCGATGATTTTGTAATATCCTCAAACTTTAAATCACCTTTGTTTAAATATAAACGATCGTTAACTTGATTACCACCAAAAAATATATCTGATAATCCATCATTATTTATATCACCAATGGCAACACCTGAACCACTATAAATTTGACTAAAATAAAAATGATTGAATTTAGGCGACTCCTTAATGCTATTATTAAAATCTATTCCTGTAACTTCAGAGGGCAGTAAATTAAATCCAGCGGTAAGTTGCTCAGGATTTAAATCTCGTATTGGCTGGTCGTTACAACTCCAAATAAAAAGGCATAAACAAAAAATCTGGATTAGTCTCTTACAAAAATTCTTCATCTTTCATTAAATAATTAGCTTAAGGTAAAGATATGTAATTGCGGAGATTAATCCAGATTTTTAAGTATAGAGAATTGTTAAAAAACGTGTTTAAAACTTTGGTTGTTCATTCGTATCCCAAATTCCCCAATAAGCGCCAACATCGCCTTCAGCACCCACTTTCCACGATTCATCAAAAGAGGAGAAATAGAAAATCTCAATATCTTCTTCCTGAGACCATTTCTGGGTATTAATAAAGTATTTTATTGCATTCTCCTCTGAAGGGAAAGCGCCTTGTAAATTTGTTCCTTCACTTGGCCAACCTGTTTCAGTAATTACAGTGCGTTTACCATTACCCGCTCGTTTTGCCTTATTATACATATCCTTCATGTACAATAATGAGTAATCTAAATCACATCCTTCCCAAAACGGATAACAATTTGCCAATATTATATCACATGCTTCAGTAACAGCTGGTCTTTCTTCAAACTCGTAATAAGCATCTACATAGCCTACCGGAATATCCAAATCTTTTATTGAAGCCTTTACATAGTGCAACTTATCAAGTAATTCCGCTTCCGTTAAATCACCTCTGTACATAACTTCATTACCTACAGCAGCAATATCCACCAAACCTTCATGGCAAAGACTAATTAAGCCTTCTAATTCTTTTTCATTAATCTCGGGATCATCACCTAACCAAGCTCCTACAAGCGTTTTCATTCCCATTTTCTTGGCGATTTTTGGAATCATTTCATTACCATCTGTACAAGAAAAAGAACGAATCCATTCTGTGTGTGGTTTCATAATTTCTAATCTACGATGAATCTGAGATTCTGATAATTGATCACCTGGTTTTTGTCCTTCTTCATAAGGACTAGAACATAATCCGTGTACACCAGATTTTAAAGTCTTTTTAAACATAGACTTTAATTCCTCTAGTGACTTCCCTTGATAATCTATAGAGGCTAATGCAAAAAATTTTTCATCTCTTCGAGACATAATTTTATACTTACATTAGTATTTAAGTTTTTCGTGCTTATCCCAAAGGCCCCAATATGCGCCAACATCACCTTCATCTCCTGTTTTCCACGATTCGTCAAATGAAGAAAAATAAAAAATAGGTATATCGTTTTCTTTGGTCCATCTTATGGTATCTATAAAATATTTCATGGCCGCAACATCTCCTGCTATAGCTCCCTTATAACTACCACCTTCACTAGGCCACCCGGTTTCTGTAATAATAATTGGTTTTCCCTGAGCCGCATCAACTACTTGACCATACATAGCCTGCATATGTCCTAAGGCATACTCAATCGGGCAACCTTCCCAAAATGGGTATAAGTTTGCCAGAAGTACATCTGAAATCTCAACAATTTCAGGATGACGAGAAAATTCATAGTAAGCGTCTACATATCCTACGGGAATATCCAGACCTTGTAAAGCATCCTTAACACGTTTTATATATCCTAATAATTCTTCTTTTGTGAGATCATTACGATACAATACTTCATTCCCAACCGCTGCAACGTCAACATGGCCTGCTTTGGCAAGTGCTATTAAGCTTTCTATTTCTTTTTCATTATCTTCTTTATCATCACTTAACCATGCACCAACAAGAGTTTTTAATCCTTGTTTCTTTGCTGCTACCGGAACATGTTCGTTACCTTCAATACATGAAAATGATCGGATAGCCTTCACGTACGGTTTTAAAATGCTGATACGACGTTCTACCTGCTCATAACTAATATGATCTCCTGGTGTTTGTCCATCTTCGTACATGCTAAAACATATACCGTGAAAACCATCATTCATTGTTTTAAGCCAAAGACTCTTAAGTTCTTCTAACGATAGATTTGATACATCTATTCCTTGAGTAGCTATTTGACTATAACCTTTATATTTATAATAAGATTCTTTTCTGTAACCCATTTATTTTTCTATTTATATTTTTATTATAATTCTCCTCTTCGTTCTATTAGTTCTGCTTTTATATCTCTTGCTCTTTCTTCTGTTAGATTGTATTTCCACATCACCCAAACAGCAAGAGCAGCTGTAGCGGAAGGTACAATGATATCCGCTATTCTTAAATTATTCATAGTCTCAACAGACTGTTCAGTGACATTAGGATCGAAACCTACTACACTTAAAATTACACCACCCAAAACTAGTGCTATTGATTGACCAATTTTTACCATTAACCAATAAATAGCGCCAAAAGTACCTTCTTTTCTTGGCATGCCGTTCTCTAATTCATCTAAATCACAAACATCTGCAGTCATAGACATCATCAAGGTAAATAATCCACCCATACCAAATGCGAAAAGTGGAATTGGAGCAAATATTAACCAAGGGATTTCCGTACCTGGATCAATACTAAACCAAGACATACCTATATTATCTAAAGCAGGATTTATTGATTCGAATATTGAACCCACACCAGAGTTTAAGCTTTTTGCTAAACCTGTTTGGCTAAACTCACTGTTTAGTTCCTTATCAAATCCCCACCATTTTAATATATAACCTATAACAGAAAGTACTGTTGATATTATAAATGCATTTTTCTTACCCCATTTATTAGCCATTTTGGATATAATAGGTATTACAATAAATGCCGTTATCATCGCATTAATAGTATTAAACCATGCAGGCCATGTGCCAGCAAGTTCGTAGCTACCATTGTACATGTAAAACACAATAATAAATACACCAAAGGCGGCAACTAACTGAAAACCGTTAAACACTAAGAATGTTGCTCCACAGAGCTTCATGAATGGTTTATTCTTAGAAACTTGTACAATACCCGCTAATAATTCTTTCATATTAGATGCAAGGGATTTAAAATTGATTTCTTTACGATTTTCCATATGTGAAGAATCAATTCCCTTACAAAATAGTGCTGGTAATATACCGAATACTACACACATGGCACCTACTATAAGCGCCATAGTCCTCACACCTTCTGTCTGGGTGTTAAATGTTTCAGAGTCTGGTATAATAACATATAACCAAGGCACAATTATCCAAGCAATTTGCCCCATAGTATTTGAGAATGCCATAAGACGCGTACGCTCATTATAGTCTGAAGTCATCTCGTAACCTAACCCTACTAAAGGCGTAGCAAACATGGTATTACCTATTAAGAACAGCAGTTGAACAACCATAACATGCCAGATGATGTAGCTTTGCGATGCATTATCATCTAATTGCCACATTAAGAAGAAAAGTATACCACTTAAAATTGCACCTACAAATATATATGGTCTACGACGACCCCATCTAGATTTTGTGTTATCTGAGATAAAGCCCATTATAGGGTCTGTAACGGAATCAAATATTCTAGGCAAACCACCTAAGAGGCCGGCCCAAAGGGGGTCAACTCCCCAAGCAGTTAATAAAAAGAATTGAATAAAGACACCTAAGGTTCCTGGTAAAATGTTTAATATAAAATGACCAGAACCAAATGCAGCCTTTTGACCCATTGGCACTTTATCTCTTTTTGGTGTAGCGATGTTAGACATAATTGTATTAGTTAGTTAGTTTATATTTTATTTCTTTGATGGGATAACAATGGTTTGAATTGCTTGCCCTTTTATTCCCATATTTTTAGTTTCATCATTTAAACTAAGAGTAAAATCCTTTGCTTCTTTTCCTTCATTAAAAACCACTATGGCTATTGAACCATCAGTGTTTTTTGATGCTGATACCAATAAGTCATCATCCGTTTTTTCTACACCTATAACTTCAGCTCCTGGTCTAATAAACTTACTGAAGTGCGCCATTGTATAATAAAGTGGTGTAAAATAGACTTCATCTTTTTCAGGATCAACAATAACTGGAGCGATACACCAGTTTTTAAACCAATTAGGTCCACCTTTCGTATCTAAAACCATATTCCAATCTACCCAACCATCTACCCAATTATTTAGGCAACCAATAATATCTCTTGCATATCTATTAACTGGTGAATATTTTGGATGTAAATGTTTGTCTTTTTCTGGTGCCCATGTGAAACCCCAATCTGTAGCCTCTTTTTTCCAATACCATGCATCATCATTCCAAACAGGAACTTGTGCATCTATACATGCTTCAGATTGGATAAGAAGTTTATCCGGAGCTTTATTATGCGCATTCTGTAATTCATCCGCAAAAATCTCAAATGTACTTGCATACCAATGAATTGCGGTACCATCAAAGTAATTAGATGTTTCTTCATTTTTAAATTGAGAATCTACCCATTCTTTTAAGTGTTCTCTATTTTGATCGTATCCTATAATTTTTAAGTCACCTTTACCATCTGCTTCTAATTTTGGACCTAAATGATTGACAACAAAATCAGTCATTTCATCTGGTGTATAGTGCATACTTTCCCAATTGTTTCCATTACCTAAAGGCTCATTCTCAACGGTGAATCCCCAAACATCAATTCCTTGCTCTTTGTATGCATCTACATATTTTGAAAAGAATAAAGCCCAAGTAGGATAGTGTTCTGGTAACAGTTTACCACCTACCCATTCTTTGTTATCTTTCATCCAAGGCGGTGCTGTCCATGGCGAAGCAAAAAGTTTAAATCCATCTTTAGATATTGCGCTGGCCTCTTTAATCATAGGAATTAAATCATCCATATCTTCTTTAACAGAAAAATCCTTTAATTCTTTATCCTCAGTAGGTGTATAAGAATATTGTCCTAAGGAGAAATCACAAGAATTCATATGTGTTCTACATAGTGAATAATTAGCACCATCTTCACTAAAATAGGCTTGTAAAATTGTATCTCTATTTTTCTTACTTAGTTTGTTAAGTAAATAGGCAGAAGATTCTGTAAAGGCACCTCCGAAGCCTGTTATAGTTTGAAACTTTTGATTTGGGTTTATTTTTATTACAGACGAGGAATCTAATTTCTTAAATTCATTAATTTGAGTTAACTGGTTACCACTTGCTGAGGTTTCGTATACATCAGCAATAAGTTCTTTCTTTTCTTCCTTGTTGCAACTCATAGTTGTAATTAATAAACAACAAATACCAAATCGTAGTAGTTTCATAATTTTATTTATTTGCCATAATTTCCACCTCACTTGGCGGTACCAACACATCATCTAAAAGTGCTTTTTTATCACCATTATATGTTTTTGTTATTGTATTACCATCTCTGGTTAATCCTTCAAAAACTCCTTTATCCACTAAATCCCAAATTGGAAATTTTGCTTTTCCATCTATTGTGATCAATCCAAAATGATTTTCTGATCCTTTTGCATTATGAGAATCCTTCCATTGTTCATTAAAAGCTTCAAAATAAAAACAAGAAATACCAGCTCTGTCCGTCCAACGTCTCATCTGTTTGAAATATAATCCTTGTTTATACTCATCGGTTGCTCTAGAACCGTTAGGCCCATAATGTCCATTAGATGTTGTAGCCCAACCTGTCTCACCTATGTGCACAGGCTTGTTAACACCCAAGCTTTTCATATAATTTGTTACACTGTCATAATGCTTTTGAGCAAACTTTATAGAACGCTCCATTGCCATTTCTATTTTAGTTAAATATGGCATGTTTGAATGTGCTTCAGGTACTCCCCAGAATTCTGGATTATAGTGCGTATTGTGATAAGGATAGGTATGCATGGAGATATAATCTACAGCCTTAACTAATTTCTCTAAATCCTCAACATGGTAGCTATCTTCACCGCCTCCCCAAGATGCAAAATCATCTGAGCTTGTTATCCATAAATCCTTTGACAATTTACCCTCTTTCTTAAGATTTTGAAGGTAGTTAACCCATTTTAAAATAACTTCTGGTTGCACATAATAAGAGGTTGCCCACTTTACCATGGCCTCATTTCCAACGGCAATAACCTTTACTATATCTGGATACTCATTAGCTAGTGCAACTGCCCTATCTATTTCACCTGCGTTATTAGGGCTTTCAACATTGTGATCTGGTTCCTTATCAGTCCATGCATTAAGACAATCAATCCATGCACCTAACATGACGTACATTTCAAAATTCTCATCTTCTGCTTTTAACTCAGTAATTGCCTTTAAAATATTTGAAGCATGTGGCAGTTTTGGCTGAACATTGTATGTTCTAAGCACCTTAACTCCCATTGCTGCTAGTATTTTCAGATCTTCCTTTAACTGTGGAATCGTTGGTTGACTATCTCTCGATTTTTCACGATAACCTCCGTATGAAATAGCTAAATAATCCGGATTTCCTAGTATATCTTTTGCTGTCACTTCTTTTGTTGTTTGGGTTGAAGATTCTTGATCCTTTTTATTTTCTTCATTACAAGACATCATGATAAATAAAGATAAAACACAAGCTATTATATTTCCTTTTTTCATGATTATTCTCTGTTTACTTTAAATATTCTTCTTTAATATGAACTGTTATTATTTTTACATTTCCTGAACGGCTGAAAACTTCTTTACTCATAGCCTCATCTAAGCTAAGTTGATTAAATGTTCTTTCAGAACCATCATTTAGTGTAGCAACTGTTTTATATTCATTAGAAATTGAATAAATAACAGGTACTTGGCAGAAGGTAAATACAAGTTGTCCTTTACCAATTTCTATTGAAGATTCTATTCCTTCAGCAGTAATGTAATTGAAGGTTTGTGCCTCACTTAAAAACTCATCTTTACGAAGCATACATGGATTAAAAACTAGTAATCCATCCTTAAAGAACACACCTAATTCCCCAAAGCGACTTAAAATATCTTCCTTAACTTGACCAGTCATGCCTGGCTGTTGCGCGCCTTTGCCTGCTGGTGTATGCGAGTAAGGGTCTGTAGGGAATGCACCATATAATTCTGGTGATTTATGCACCCCAATACCTTCATTAATTTCATAATAGTGCTCTAGTAATCTTCCAACTACTTCATCTGATTCGTTTTCTCTCATTGCCTTTTGGCAACATTCCATGACTGCAAGTAGCAACTTGGAAACCATATGCCAATAAATTGAGCCTAAACCTTCATAACCATAAAATGTACCTGAACGACCAGTGAATGCTTTATGATTGAAAATATCTTCAAATATTTGAAGCACTTTATTTTGCTCCTTTTCAGCTAATTCTGAATAATTTGAATCTTTCAAATTTTCTAAAGCTTCTTTTAGATCGTTTGCATTTTTAAAATTACCATTAAAATGATACTCACCATAAACATCTTTGTTCAATATTAGAGTATTACTATCTGTGACTAAAGTTTGTAACAACTCAGAACTTTTAACTGCTTCTGCTGGAATAGTATTTCTATCCATGAAGCCCTTTAAATTCTTATATGGATATAATATATAACTGTACTGGTCTGGCCTAAACAGTTTACTTGCTTTTAAACCATCTAATACCGCCAAATTTTCTTTAGAACTAAGATAGCCAGAACTTAAAACTGCTACTTGACCTTCTAGCATTTCGTCTAAATAAGAAATAGAAACTGAGTCATCATTGTTAACTGTCATTAAGTTATATGCGTGATATAAATTGTCTTCTCTTTTGTTAGCTTCTATTGACTGTTCTAAATATTTAAGACTTACATCTACAAATTCTTTTAGTGAGGCAATCGCTATTTCAGATTTTCTACCTGAAAATGCATGATCGTAAATCTGTTCTCTATAATTACTTCCGGCTTGTCCCAAAGCATCTACAACATTCTTGCGATCTTCATCACTTGTAGATGATGATAAAATATGTGTATGTGATTTGAACGCATCGAAAACAGCATCAAAAAACACTTTTAGCTCATTTGAAATCTCAACCGTTTCAGTATTAGCACCAGCAAATACATCATCAAAAAACTTTAAAAAGCGTCTTAAATAATAAAGTGTAACCATTGAAACACCGTTACCAACCAATGCATTGTTAGCGTCGTTCCATTCTGGACGTTGGGTATTCATCCAAATACCACCTTCTGGAATAAAATTCGATAATTTAGCAAGTGTTGTCGCTAATATTTTTTCAATGAAATTAACTTTTACAATAAATCTATTTTCATCCCTTAATAGAGCTCCATCAGCACCAATCTCTGTTCTATCTTGATTGATCCTATTATCTAATTCTTCATTAAACTCTATAGTATCCTTTGGATTTTTTAGTAAATCTGCATAGGGTTTTATTTTGTAAGGTACGTTTGCATAAACAAATAAATCTTTATCAAAAAAGCTTTCTAATTTACCTGGAGTATATTCCTCAATAAATTCTAAAAACTTAAGCAAATATATAATCTGATGATCTCCCCAATATCCAATGTAAGACCATGGATCGTCTGGTTCTATTATTTCCCAATCAAAGCCATCTTTTGTTACCCTGTAAGGGTTATAACCATCAAAAGTCGTTGCATTGAGGAATTTATGAATCATACTCTCAATAAATTCAGGATATGAACATGCTAAAGCTTCCCAATTTTGAAAAATATCCCTCCAATTACCTTCGTAATCTAATATTTTAGACCCATCTACTTCATCTCTTGTATTAATTGAAAATTTATTCCATGGACGGCTTGGATCACCATGACGTCGGCTAAACTTTAAAGGCATGTATTCTAAACACAATCTTCGGAAATTTTTATCATCAGATTGGTATGCAATTTCTTTTAAACGCCCAACAGAAAATGTATCTGGCAAATCATTAATTATACCCTCACAGTTTCTTGATACTTTCTTATTTGCCTTTGCTAAGTATTTTTCTAAGTCCCATTTTTCTATGGTGTAACCATCATCAAAAATCCCACCACGCATTATATTAAAAAGCGTATTTGAGAAATGTCTAGTATCTCTGAAATTATCAGAAGTTAATTGTAGTCCATCAGAGGAGGCATTGAGCTGTACGAGTTTTTTAGTACCTGATGCTATATCATCCTCTAGTTTTTGTAATAGTTGATTATCCTGGCTTATTTGATTGGAAATATTAACTATATCAGAGGTGTCTTGGTTAACATTTGCTACTATTACCCATTTTTCCTTACTCTGAGGCGCAAGTTGAATTTTAGTATTAATAAAATAAGCCCCTTTCTCTGCTTTTACATCAGTTTCTAACTCAACATTTTCAAAATTTCTGAATCTATCAAGTTGCAGGGAAGACAATAAATAATTTGGTTTATCAATTCCCAAAGACCAAACAACATTTGCTTTTAATGCTTCACTTGGCTCTGCCTTATCAACAATTATAGCACTTAATGCAAAAATACCTATACCTGTTTCTTTAACTAATTCTGTGCGTTTATAGGCATCAACTAAATTACTACTAGCGCTTTGAAGCGCACTATTTACACCATATGGTAATACATTTTGAATACCATCTAATACATTCACCTCAACTGAGGATTCTCCATTATTAGAAAGCGTTGATTTCTTCACAAAACCATACTTGTCACTTGAGCACCACTCGTACCTATATATGAGGTCCAAATCTAGATTTTCTTCTTCGAAAATGATAGCATTACCATAAACACTTTTGTAAAGATTACATCTTGTGTTGTAATTATCTTGGAATCTAATAGAGAATGGTTCCCAAATATATCTTTTTCCATTCTTACTAACCTGAAAAATAGATTTTGCTCCAGTTATTTCCGAAGATTCAGTTATTTTATCATCTGAATAATATGGAAATATTGAAAATTCAGAATTTTTACGACCTGCTGTGAGGCCTCCATTACTAGAAATAAACATCCAGTGATTAGAATCACTTACGATGCTCATAAAAAATGGACGCATTTTATTACTATTGGAAATTTTGAAATAAGCCTTTTCATTAATAGTTATTGGCTCTAATTTCACATCCATATCGTGTGCAATAGTATCTTTCAAAATAAAAGTTAATTAGTTATTACTACTTACTATTTGGTGGGTAAAAAGGTCAAGAAGTTAATCTCTTGACCTTTTAATTTTATTATTATTTGGTATTTAATCTTCAGAGAATACTCTTACGTAATCAACATACATGGTTTGAGGAAATACAGTATCTGCGTTAGGATTTCCATCAAAATTTCCACCAACTGCTAAATTAATAATAATATAGAAAGGTCCGTTATCAAATACCCAATTAGATCTATCAACATTTTTTGCATCTAAACTTTCTGGTGTTAATTGATTGTATAAGACATCATCTACGTAAAAATTGATATATCGTGGTCCCCATTCAATACCATATATATGGAATTCATCCGCACGAGAACTATCAAAAGTATATTCTTTTTTAATAGGATTACCACCAGAATACCCTGGACCATGAACAGCGCTACTTACTATGGTTGGATTAGAACCACCATTTTCCATAACATCTATCTCACCACAAAACGGCCAACTGACTTCGTCTATGTTGGAGCCTAATAACCAAAATGCAGGCCACATACCTTTACCGAATGGTAATTTCATTCTGGCCTCAAAACGTCCATATTTTTGTTCAAACAACCCTTTTGTTAAGATTCGTGCAGACGTATAACCAGAACCTTCAAAGCTCTCTTGTATTGCTGTAATCTTTAACATGCCATCTTCTACAACAACATTTTCTGGTCTATCAGTATAATATTGCAACTCATTATTACCCCAACCATTGTCGCCAATACCTATATCATAGGTCCACATACCAGGGTCTGGTGCACCATCTTCAGCAAATTCATCGTGCCATGACAAATTATTAAATTGAGCTACTGTCTGAGTTTCATCTGGATTACAATTAAAAATTAGTAAACATGATGCAACAACTAAAACTATTATTGATATTTTAAAATTTTTTGTAAAATTCATTTTCTTAGTTTTTTATTAATTTTCATTAAAGAAATAGATATTATCCAAAGAGACATTTGCAATTGTACCATCTGTTACAAAAATAAATGCACCTAAAGCATCCTGTGCAGTTAGACCAGCAAAACTCGCAAGTGGAATATCAAACTCTACCCATTCGTTACTTTGTAACTCACTTCCAGAAATGGTAAAACTTCCCGAGACAGAATTACCTAAGGTAAAGTTGTTGAATAACTCAATTCTGAAAAAGTCAGAAGGATCTACAGTTTCATTTACTCTAATATCAATGTGTAACATCGTCATATCAGAGGCATCAACAGGTTGTATTCCGCTACCCTCTCTACCATAAAATTCAATGGCTACGAAGTTCATATCAGTATAATCAATAATATTATTACCATCTTCCACAATGGCACCACCTAGTGTTGTCTGAAACCCGTCTAAATAGAATCCGTTATAATTATCCACAGGCACATTAGCAAAAATATCACTAAAAATGGCTATTACATCTATATTTACTGCTTCAATAGTTAAAGATCCTGAAGCCATTACACCTCCTAAAAAGGCAGAAATAACTGCTGTGTTATCAAGCAACCCAGTATCTGGATCTATTTCACCAGGACCATCCACGGTAACAACTCCGTTCTCATCTACGGAAGCCACGAATGGATTAGATGTTACAAAATCGAAATATGCAGGCGCAGCAGTCATTGTTATATCCTGACCATCTGGCAAATTAAAAGTTTGCGTTAAGTTGACTAAAGGTACAGACGTGTCTAAATTTGCTTGTGCGGTTTGATCTTGCCCACCCTGTATAGCTGGTCTAGGTTGTCCTATGGTTCCTAATTTTTCAAAGCGCATTTCATCCATCCAAAATGTAAATCCAACGCCGTTGGTACTTTGTGTACCAGCAGCAAAAAGAAACATTCCTTTTTCTTGAACCAATTTTGAAGGATCTGGAATTGGAATTATTATTTTTCTCCAAGTTGTAGACAGTTCAACATCATTTACTTCAACCGCATATTTATTTTCTCCAAAGTCTGATCCAAACCCAAAGGTTCCTACGGATGCTGTAGTTGAGCCTTTTGCCCAAAACGTTAGTGCATCATAACCTGTTAAATCTCTCCCTGCTCCTCGGTCTTTAAAAATACCACCTATGTAACCTCCATTAGGATCTGTTGGAGTTGGCACATCAATTCTAATTGACGATGAACCTTCAAAAGCTACGTTATTATCAACATCAAAACCTTCTACATTGGCTCCAGTTGCTGGGTCAAATGATATAAATAATGAATCATTTAATCCTATAGGATTATCAGTAAATATTTCACCGTTTGGATTAAAAGTTGCTAATTCTACTTCATCAGAGAAGCCTCTATCACAACCTATTGTAATTATCATTAGAGCAAATACAACTAGTGTAGTTTTCCAATGTCTTAATTTTATATTTTTCATCGTTTGCTATTTTTATTTTCCAATATTTATATGGACATAAGTCCTGATTTCCCACTCTGAACCATCTGGAAACCCAACAGAACTAACTGGGGCCACAGGTGGAAATGTATTCGCCGGTACTGCATTTGGCGAGTATCTCGGTGAGAATTGATCTAAAGAACGCCAAGTTCCTCTTAACCCAATTGTTGTGCTTGGTAAAATAAACCAATCTGGTTTTCCTAATGATGTAGAAATATCTAACATAAGTTGTAACGGAAATGTTAAGTTAAAATCTCTATGATAATCAAAAGGTCCCCAATCATTAACTTTTACATGGGTTTCTAGTTTCATTTTCTTGTATATGGCTCTAATATCTCCACCAAATCGTTTAATAGTTCTATCACTATCACCATTCGCTTGTGCATTTCCATAGTAGAAATTTCCAATAATACCAAGATCTGATGTCACTTTTGACACCATTCTTGAGTGAACTTCCCATAAATCTTCTGCAGGTGCAGAATTTGGAAATGCAAAGAAAGTACGATTTGCTAAGAAACCTATATGTGCATCCATAGTTGTTGGAAGATAACGATAAACAAAACCTAAATTCATCGCAAATTTAGCATCCTCAGCTCTATCGTTATTCCACTCGTACATCCAAGTACCTGGCGTAGGGTCAAATGAGAATAAAATCTCACCTGCGGTCATTTCTCTATTACCTTGTCTAACTGCAAAAGGATCATCAATAACATTTCTTAATCTCCCTGGAGCATTGACATCATTTGGCATTGGATCTACCAATGGTTTTTGCCACATAAAATTTGGTGCTACTTGCAGATTTCCAAAAGAATATGTAAACCCAGACAAGAAGTTTGTAACATTACTACTTCCTGTATCTTTTAGTTTCCAGCCTGTAAAGGTTCTTGTTGCATCAAATCCACCATTTGCTACTAAGCCCATGTAAGCCGCTTGAGCGTACATATTAAATCTTCCACCTGTATAAGTGATTTTTGCTTTTCCACCCCAGTTATCATCACTATTAATTTTATCTACAACTACAACATCATTCTCTTCTTCATACATTTGAAATGAACTACCATTTAAAGGACTACCACCCCAAATACCACCAACTGTAACATCAAATTTCCCAAATTCTCGTTCAACAGCTAAAGCTGCTCTTTCTGTTGGCCATGCTGGGATAATACCACTTCGTAATTGATTTTGATCTAAAACACGACGCCCAGTTGCATCAAACTCTAAATCTCTCTCTACATCGCGGTGATAAATACCTGTAACATCATACTTACCTACCTTTTTGTGATATTTAAATAACATAGTTGGATTTGCTCCCCACCATAATTGAGGTCCAAAAGCAGCTTTCAGTCCTTCTAGTGCGCCTTTACCATCAATTTCAGCTCCAAAAATCTCACCTCCATAGATATCTAAGTTAGGCCCATAATTAGCTTCAGGATAAAGACCGAAGAAGTCACCCTCGTATTGCCAATGGAAATGCCCTGTTCTATAAAATCCTCTTAAATCAAAGTCTTTTGCATTCCACTCAAATTCACTTTGATAAATATTAAGCCTATTAATATCATTAAGAGTTACCTCACCTCGGTCTGTGTCAAGGGTTACCACTCTACCACGATTCTCATAAAAAATTTCGTCAATTGGATTTTGAGCAACATTACCTAATAGGTTAAAAACAAGATTAGCTCTAACATTTGGCGCTGGATTACCTTCCACACCAATGAAATACGATTGCATATGATCAAAACCTAATTGATTTGGAAACACATTTGCATTAGGATCTGCATTATCTGGTGTTGTTATTAAAGAACCACCTGTACTAAAAGTTGTGAATCTAGCCGTAAGTTGGCTTAATCTAATCTTTTGTGAATCGTTTCCCCCTAAAGCGGCTTTATCGCCTCGTGCTCTAAGAACGTGATCCATTATTTGAATATTCTTGAAATAATTTGTCACAAATTCTAGCGTCATACCCTCATCAAAAGGATTTAAACTATGTGCTTCTTTTAAAGCATAATATGCAGCTCTTGGATATAATTCATATAATCCTCTTTCGTTTGTTGCTCCCTTAGCACAAATCCCGAACCATTCCTCATTCATGTTATTTTCACCTGGTGCTAAATCAATAGGGTAACCGCCATTTGCCCATGATGCATTGTTATCATGTACATCGGCATTTTTTCTATCATCAAATCCAAATTTCCACCAGCCATCACTAAATTGAAAAGTAAAACCACCAATAGAATTTCCTGCTTTACCTAAACCAGCTGCATTTTGATAGATTTCTTTCCAGTTTTCTACCATATAATAAGCTTGTGCTTTTTGATCTTCTCTGTTCTCTTTTGCGTTGAACGCATCTGCACCAAACTCTGTAAAAACTAATGGTTTATTTAATTTCTCCTTAACTACATCGAACATATCCGAGAATGAAGCTCCTCTATAAGTATTTGTACCATAGATATCAATATCTTTACATTCTTCTGCAATAATATCAATGAATAATACGTCACCATTACAAATTGCAACTGGGTGAGAAGGATCAATAGCCTTCATGGCTAATGCTGCATCATTCATTAATTTATACATTGGTCGTCCACGAGACTCCCCAATAAATGCCTTTTGTTCATCATCATCAGGGAAATCTTCTGTTTCAGCACCTTGCCAGAATAAACCATAATTATTTTCATTACCTAAAAGATATAGTAATAATCCTGGTGTATCTTTATAATCCTCAACGAGAGTGGTAATTTCAGACATTAAAAGCTCTGAAGTTTTTTCGTCATCGTAAATAGTTACAGGTGTCCAAACTCCATCTATAGTAAGACCATATCTACCAAAAGAGTGGTTAAGCATCGTATAAATGCCATAATTTTCATAAATATATTGGATCCATCTGGCAGGAACACCAGTATATTGTCTTATAACATTAACGCCCATATTTTTTAAAAGGGACATTTCTGTTTCCAATCCAGATTTAATTACATCGTCTGATTTAGTCCAGAAACTTGCGTCAACTACATCAGTACCAATTGGTATATAATCCCAATTCATACCATTAATCATAAAGCTTTCGCCATTTACAAGTAGTCGAGAACCATCAGCACTATTTTCTACGGTTACTTTATCTGCTTGTGCGAGTGCAAATGACACACAAAACATGAAGAAAAGTACAATTAGATTATTTTTCATATAGTTTATTTAATGATTTTATTTTTTGATTAGTTGGGTAATTATTTCATACCCAATTATTTGAATTTAACGGTCATCTAGCTACTGTCTTGAGCTTAATTGATAAGGTCAATACGTCAAGGTACTGACCTTATCTCAGACTATTAAACTAAATAATTATTGTTTTACAAGTGTAAATGACCACCAGCCATCACCTTCTACTGCAATGTCTAATTCCATTGTATTGCCACCATCTGTTAACTCTACAATATATTCTATAGAATCTGGTGCCGCTCCTGGTGAACCTAATTCACCTCCATTAAATACCTTCGCTAATCCTAAGAAAGCTCCTTGACCATCTATTGTCACAGTTCCAGCACCTTCATCGTACGAATAGGTTGCTGTAGCTGAACCATCATGTGGGAATATAGGTGCACCACAAGCATCTGGAGCTACTCCTTGCCATCCTTCTAACCAAGTATCTGGTCCTAATACATTTTGGAATGATCCGTCTGCATTAAACACATATTCGTCATCAAATAAACAAGCTCTAGTTGTTACATCTTCATCTGAACTTGAGAACCAAGACACATCGTTAAACCCTGGACCAACTCCAAAAGCACCAGCTTGAGGTGCAAACACCCATGAACCTACTAATGGATTTGCAGGTGCCGCATCTTTTACTAATTTAAAAGACCACCAGCCATCTCCTTCTACTGCAATATCTAGTTCCATTGTGTTGCCATCTTCTGATAACTCAATCAAATATTCTATAGAATCTGGTGCTGCACCAGGTGAACCTAATTCACCACCATTAAAAACTTTCGCTAATCCTAAGAATGCTCCTTGACCACTTATAGTTACTGTTCCTGCCGCATCATCATACGCGTATGTTGCAGAAGCTGAACCGTCATGCGGGAATATTGGTGCTCCACAAGCATCTGGTGTTACACCTTGCCATCCTTCTAACCAAGTATCCGATCCTAATACATTTTGAAAAGTACCGTCTGAATTAAACACATATTCATCATCAAACAAACAAGCTCTTGTTGTTATATCTTCTTCCGAACTTGAGAACCAAGATACATCGTTTAATCCTGGACCTACTCCAAAAGCGCCAGCTTCAGGTGCAAATCTCCAAGTACCATCTAATGCCGAAGGCTCAGGTGGCGCATCTTTTTGGAAAGTGAATGACCACCATCCATCACCAGCTACCTGTATATCTAAATCTAATGTATTTCCATCAGCTGAAAGTTCTGCCACGTAAGTAATTGAACCTGGAGCATCACCAGGAGATGCCAATTCAGCGCCATTTATAACTTTTGCAAGTCCCATGAAAGCACCCGTTCCTTCAACAGTTAAAGTACCCATTGCGGCATTATATGTATACGTTGCTGCGGCTGAACCGTCATGAGGGAATACCGGAGTACCACATGCCTCAGGATCTGTACCTTGCCATGCCTCTAACCATGTTTCTGAACCTAATACATTCATAAAAGAACCATCTGATCCAAGTACATACTCATCATCAAATAAACAATCTCTTGTTACAACGTCTTCTGCAGAACTTGAAAACCATGATGTATCATTTAATCCTGGACCTACACCAAATGCACCAGCTATTGGAGCAAGTCTCCAAGTACCCGCTATTGGCGAGTCTGGTGTTGGTTCTGGTTCTGTTACATAAATAACAGTATGATCCTTAGTTATAGTAACGTCATCTCTACCTGGTAAAGAAGCCGTAACTGTAATAGTATATGTAGCCGTTTCTAATGGATAATCATATATTACCATAGGGCCACTTGTTTGGAATACATCTGCGTCATCATCTGGATTTCCGAAATCAACGGTGAATAACATTCTTCCATCTGGAGGTATAGTCGTTGCTACAACTCCTGTTTCAGTACCTTCTGCATTTAACGTTGCAATGGTAAAATCCAAGCCTGCAATAATATTTAAATCATCGTCTTCATCACAAGCATATGGTGTACTTACTAAAAGCAACAATGCTAAGATTTTAAAAGCTCCTTTTTTTAATATTTTCATTTTAATCTATTTTTTTATTTAACAATTTTTAATATCCTGGATTTCCCCAACGCTCTTCTGCATTGGCTAATTGAAGTTCAATTAATGGTATTGGAAATACTTCGTTTTTATTTGGTGTAAATCCTTCAATGGTTGAAGCAGCTCTTCCAGTTCTTACCAAATCGAAGAATCCATGACCTTCACCGCCTAATTCTTTTCTTCTTTCTGTATAAATAGCTTCTAATAGCGTACCCTCAGAAGAATCGAAGTCATGGCTGTTATCTCCAAAAGCTCTTGCTCTAACTTCATTTAAGTAATTTGTAGCATTAGAACCTCCACTTTGTGCTTCTGCTTCGGCTGCCATTAAAAGTACATCAGAATATCTAATAGCACGATAATTTTGTGAGTAGTTTAAAGGGTCAGCGCCCACGCCATCAGCTGCCTTGCGTGGCATATATTTTCTGTTGAATAAGCCAGTATCATCTCTTCCTTGTGAATAGCTGTCTTGGTCATCTCTTAAATCAAAAATAGTAACATCGCGTCTTGCATCACCATCTTCAAATAAATCATATAATTCTACAGAAGGCAAACAAAAGCCCCAGCCCGATGAAAATTCGCTATTATTATACGGTGAGCGTGGACCACAGAATTGAGGGAAATAAGTTCCTTGACTACATTCTATACATCCCCAGCCTGCAGCTTCTACTCCTGTATATTGAATTTCAAATACAGCTTCAGAACTGTTTTCTCCTTCACCTTCAAAAAGCATCGCATAGTTTTCTCCTTGTGTTAACGAAAATTGATTGCTAGCAATAACTTGATTTAGTTGTGTTGCCGCATCAGCAAACTTTGATTGATCAAACGTACCGTGATACAAATAAACTTTACCTAGTAAAGCTTGTGCTGCATTTTTGGTTGCCTCATATGGTAAATCTTGAGTAACAGGTAAATTAGGAATCGCTTCTTTTAAATCTTCCTCAATTAAACCATATACTGTAGCAATATTAGTAACTCTCTCTAGTCCGAATTCTTCTTCAGGAAAAATTCTCTCATCTGCTATTCT
Source organism: Winogradskyella sp. A2 (assembly GCF_046762865.1). Lineage (NCBI taxonomy): Bacteria > Pseudomonadati > Bacteroidota > Flavobacteriia > Flavobacteriales > Flavobacteriaceae > Winogradskyella > Winogradskyella sp. A2. The sequence continues at coordinate 68,347 of NZ_JBKQXM010000007.1, read as the reverse complement.
CATTACGCCATTACGCTCTTCAAGCTTTAATGGTACATTACCAAAATATTTCGCCAACTCAAAAGTATAATATGCTCTTAAAAAATATGTTTCAGCAATAATTTCTTCTTTACCAGCAAAATCAGTTTTATCCTTAAATTCTAAAATAAAATTGGCTCTGTTAATACCAGCATACATCAGCCCCCAAATACTTCTCAACTGATTTTCATCAGCAGGTGTATGGATCATTAAATTAATATTCTGTAATGTAGCCTGATCATAATTAAATGCATCACCGCCTGCTGCGTAATCTGGCGAAGCAACTATGCCGGTAAGCACATTCCAAAATGTAGACTGAAGCATGTCATATGCACCTATAAGCGCACTTTCATATTCTTCCTGATTATTAAAAAAATCAGTGTCATTGAAACCATCTGGTTCCACTTCAACAAAGTCATCACTACATCCTACCACATAGAATAAAGTGAGACCAAATAAAATTATTAACGTTCTTTTCATAACAAATTAAAAGTTTAAATTAATTCCTAATAGATAAGATGCCGCAACCGGGTAGAATCCTTTATCAATTCCACCTCCAAGAGGAGCACCTGTATTTGCAGATGGGTCAAACCCAAAATAGTCAGAAATAGTAAATAAATTATTTCCTGACACATATACTCTAAAACTATTTATCCCTAAAGAGCTGTTCATTTTCTCACCGAAAGTATACCCAATCTGTACATTTTGCAATCTTAAAAATGATGCGTCCTCAACATGAAAATCATTAAACACATCAGTATTTACATTTGCGCCAGAAACTGCTCTTGGCACTGAATTACTAGTTCCACTACCTTGCCATCTATCTAACATATATAATCCTCTATTTGCATATAAATCTTTACGCTCATAATCTCTTATCATTTCTTGACCAATAGATGCGAAGGCATTTGCACTAAAATCTATATTCTTATAAGTAAAACCGATATTTAAACCAAAGGTAACATCTGGTATTGGATCACCTATATTAGTTCTATCTTCTGCTGTTATTTCACCATCTCCATTAGTATCTACAAATATTAAATCACCTGGCGCTACATCTCCTATAGTACTGTATGTTCCAGAAGGTGCAGAAGCATCTAAGGCATCTATTTGTGCTTGTGTTTGGTAAATACCATCTGTCTCGTACCCATAATAGTGACCAAGCGGAAGACCAGGAACCATTCTAGTTATCCCGGTTTGGTTGATACCTACACCATATTCTCCACCAACAGGAGTTGTTCTTCCATTTAAAGAGATTACCTCATTGTCTATAGTTGTAAAATTGAAATTTATATTAAAATTGAAATCATCAGATAAATCATCATTATACCCTATTGCAAACTCCAAACCTGTATTACGCACTGTACCAGCGTTAACTACTGATGGCCCTGTAGCAGGTGCACCAACACCAGTAACCCCTGAAGCCTGAGGTGTTAATAACAAGTCTTTGGTTTGTTTTCTGTAGGCATCTGCAGTTATGTTAATTTTATTATCCCAAAAACGTAAATCAAGTCCAATATTTGCAGTTTCTTGTTCTTCCCATTTTAAATCTGGATTACCTGGTCTACCAGGCGCTAATCCAAATAATAAATCATCAGAACCAACATCAATAGTTGCTTGTCCGTCTAATCTAGTAACGAAGGCAAAGTTAGGTATACGGTCATTACCAATTACACCGTAACTGGCTCTCAGTTTTAAACTGTTTATCCAATTAACTTCTTGCATAAAGTCTTCGTCGGAAACATTCCATCCGATAGAACCTGAAGGAAAGTAGCCTACATTATTATCATCTTGTGAAGAAAATTGCGAAGACACATCTCTTCTCAATACTGCAGAAAATAAATACTTGCCTTTATAATTGTATTGAATTCTTGTGAATAAAGATGATAGTCGAGAATCAAACCAGTCCGCACCATTTTCTAATGCAGCTTCAGTGAATCTTGGCTGTCTTTCCATTCCTTCATCATAGATAGATTGTCCAGGCTCATTTGTACCCATCTCAGTTCTACCAACATCACCATAGAAACGACCTTTTGTTCTATATAAGGATGTTCCCAATAAAACCGTTAAATTATGATCATTATTAAAGGTGTTTGTATATGTTATAAGATTATCCCAAGTAAAATCAGTGAAATCTGCACCAAAATCTACTACTTCGTTGAATATAACGTCATCTTCTAGAGCTGCTAAGGAATTTACAGTATTAGCAGATTTACCACCACCATAATATACTTCTGGTCTAAAAATATCATCACGAACGTTGGCATGGTTTCCTTGAAATCTTGAAGTAACGGTAAAGTTTTCCCAGAATGTGTAGTCTAACCCTAATACACCACTGTAACGTTCTACTTTACTAGTATTATAGGTGTCTGCTATTTGAGCAACTGGGTTTATAATCTCAATTTGTGTGATATCATTTGCCAATGCAAAAGCACCATTTGCGTCTCGTACTGGCATAGTCGGGTTAATATTTACCGCATTATATAAAACTGCTCCAATACCACCTTCAGCTAAATTACTTTTTTCAGACTTAGTAAGTAAAGTGTTTGCAGTTAGCTTTAAATTATCTAATATATCATATTGATAATTTATTCTACCTGTTAACCTTTCATAACCGTTTTTATCTCCACCAACAATACCATCTTGATTTAAATATGAAATACCTGCAGAAAATGCAGACTTATCAGTACCACCGCTAACATTTAAACTGATATCTGAAATTGGTGCAGCTTCAAAAACTTCATCTTGCCAATTCGTACCGCTATTTGGATAAACAAAAAACTCTGTGTCATCTGCAGCGTCATTTACATAGATTGCAAATTCTCTTGAGTTTAATAGGTCCATTTTCTTACTTGTTACTTGAAAACCAGAGTAAGTATCTAATTGAAACTTTAGTTCAGAATTTGTTCTACCAGATTTAGTAGTAATTAAAATAACACCATTTGCTGCCTGTACACCATATATACCTGCCGTAGCATCTTTTAAAACATTAATAGTTTTAATATCATTAGGATTTAAAACAGATAAATCAGTAATTCTGTTACCATCTACTAAAATTAATGGTGCGTTATTACCATTTGTAGTAATACCTCTAATTCTAATATTGAGTCCACTTCCTGGAGAACCAGAGTTGGATGTAATGTTAACACCCGCAACCTGACCTTGAATAGCTTGCTCAACCCTGACTGGATTAAGCTTCTCAATCGCTTTAGAATCAAGTACACTAACAGCACCTGTGACTTCTTTCTTTTTTTGTGTCCCATAACCAATAACTACAACTTCACTTAATGCTTCAGCATCTTCTTGAAGTTGAATGGCTAATGGCTCTGCATTGACAATTGTAATTTCTTGTGTTTGATACCCGATATATGAAATAACGAGTATTGAGTTAAGTGGAACATCATCTAGAGTAAATTTTCCGTCAAAATCTGTAGAAGCACCTTTTGCGGTGTTTTTGAGAATAACATTTACTCCGGGTAATGGTTGGCCTGAGGAGGCTTCTGTAACTGTTCCTGAAATGCTAATGTTTTGACCAGAGATTAAACTTGTCATTAGCATAACAATTAAAGTTAAAAATTGATTGCGCATAGTTATTTTGATTTATTGCAACTTAAAACAAGTTGTTAAGAAATCATTAATTATTGGCTATACAATGAATATACAAGGCAATATTTTAGGCCTTTTTTTAACGCAAACTCAATATTTAGCCAATAAAATAAGGATTCTTGAATTTAATAATTAATTAACACAATTTCATTAAAACAGCTGATTTAACACGAATGTATAGTTTATGTATAGGTGTTTTTTGAAGTTGTATAGGAGATTTACAACTCTATGATATAGTTAGACAGGCTTTGATCATGCTCTAAGCCTATTTTTTTACGTAAACGATAACGTTTAACTTCAACACTCTTATGTGAGATATTTAAGAGTGGTGCAATTTCTTTAGACGATAAGTTAAGTCTTAAATAAGCACAAAGTCTCAAATCATTTGGTGTAATTGCGGGATGTAATGACTTTATTTTTTTCATAAAGTCCTTATCTACATTATTAAATGCTTCTTCAAAAAGTTTCCAATCTCCAGTGCTATTTAAACTTGAATTAATAACCTTAATTACATTTTTAATATCATCGGATGATTTTGATCTTGTAAGTTCCTCTTTAATATTATTTAATAGTTCATTTCGCTTAACGAGGTTCATAGTTGCTATTCCTAATTCCCTATTTTTATTTTCAATATCTAACTTCAGATTTTTGTTTTTAAACTGAATAAGCTGTCTTTGATTTTCTGATTGCTCAAGTTCTAACTCACGCGCTTTTTTTCTTAATAATTCTTCCTTTTGCCTTTTATAGTAACGCTTATTAAAAAAATGAACTAGATATACAGTAACCAAAGCTAATATAGTGTATAGGATTATAGCCAATGGTTTTAGGTACCATGGCTTTTCTATGGAAAAATTATACTTTACGATGTTTTCTGAGAGATTACCGTCGGTACTAGCTCTTGTTTCAAATGTAAAATCGCCATGTGGTAAATTTTCAAATACTACTCCTGGCATGTTAGACCAATTACTCCATTGATCATACATCCCCAACAACCTATATTGAAATTTGGTCGATGACAATGCATTATAACTTGTCACACTATATTTAAAATGGATCCTATTTTCATTTGTTTTTAGCGATGGTGACGCATTAATTGCTAATGGAACAGATTTATCTTGCGCGGAATTATAGGTAACACCATTTAAAAATATTTCTTTCTTTTCTTCTTTAAACTTGTCTAAATCAATTATTAAATAACCTTCGGTTGTACCAATTAGATAGCGCTTATTATCTAAATATAGAATATTGTCATAACCAGGTTTTCCTTTTCTAATCTCACTAGGAATGGGAACCACTTCTATTTCTGGCTTATCCGAGAGTTTTCCAGGTTCAATATATACGATATCATTTTTAGGAAAGCCCCAAAGTCTTTTTTCATCAGTGTTATAAATTAATTTACCGGAAAGGTACTTGTCTTCACTTAAAATAGAACTAAATAAACTATCCCTTATTAAAGTCGAAGTCTCACTCATATATGTAAATACACCGTCTTGGTTACAATATAGCAGGTTATCATTATAACGTGCAATACCAGACTTTGAACCCATTAAATTTGAAATCTGATTAGACTTAACAACGTTTCTAAAATCATCATCCAATGTTAACTTGTATACTCCTTTGTACTCATGGCTAACCAATATTTCTGAAGGCGATATAAATTCTAGATATCTACTGGAGATATCAAAACCTTGAATTTTATTTCTTTTTTCCCATCCTCTTTCAGTCTTTTCTAAAACATGAAGTCCTTTATAATTACCTGTAACAATTAAATTAGGCTGATTCTTTATCGGCTTCATGTTCCAAGTTCCCATTTCATCAGAGACTAAATTTGCTCGATTATTAGTTATAACAAATGTCCCCTTGTCATGCCCACAAAATAAAACGTTATCAATTAATTCTAGGCTCCAAACTTGCCCATTGGTTCCATTAATGAAAGTAAATCCCTCATTAGTATTAAGATCTTTATAAAATAATCCTTGATTTGTACCAAGATACAATGTAGTACCTATTTTCTTAGAGACATATACTGTTCCTAATATCCCTAACTTATCTTTATAAACTCTATATGGTGAATTAAAATTAATGACATTAATACCATTATCTAATCCCAGCCAGGCATTTCCGTAAGTATCTTCATTAATAGACAACACAGTATTATTACTTAATCCTATCTCTTGATTTATTGTAAACAGTATATCACCATTAGCGTCAATATTAATTATACCATTTGAAATTGTGCCGAGTACAAAACTACCATCCTTTAATCTTGCACTGCTATATATGCTCTCATTAAGAATAACATTATCAGCATTGATAGACCATTTAAACAAGTCTTCACCATCTACTTTATAAAATCCATTTTCTTTAGTAATAAGTAATAAATCATCTTCATAGCTAAACATATTTACTACTTCGAGGTTATTTATTTCATCTGAAGATAGAAATACGGATTCTTTCCCATTTTCGAATTTAAATATTCCCTCACCACGTTTCTGAAAATAAACAACATCATTAACTTCAAAAACCTTATTGATTCGATCTTTTGATTCAATTATTCTAAAAGAATTGTCATTTGTGTTGTAGATGAAAATACTTTCAAATGATTGAAATAGAATATAATTCTCAACCTCAATAATACCCCAAAACTCCTCATCTTCATGAATAATGACATCATTTTCCTTAGATAAGGATGTATAAAACAATTCTCCGAATTCATTTCTCTGCCAATAGCCAAAATCCATATAGCCACCGGTGTATATAAGATTGCCAACACTTTTAACAGATCTTAGAATTATGTCATTTGGGGATTTGTATAATTTCCAAGACGCTCCATTGTATTCTAATAGACCAATATTATTAGCAACATAAATGAAGTTTCTATCGTTTTGAGTTATAGACCAATTTTGATCTTCCGCACCATAATCTTGGGGCGTAAAAATATTAATAGGTGGAATTTCTTGAGACTGGATTAAAGTAGCAAGTAGAATAAAAAATACACAAAGTGGTTTTCTAACAAAACTCATTTTATAATGCTTTAAATATCACCACAACATTTGGCAAAATGATTTGTTAAGGTGCAAGGTAAGTATTTATGAGGGTTATTACAATATCTGTAGTGGTAAACTATCATGATTTTACAGATAAAACAGCTATAGAATCACTACTAATGCAACAGAATAAACCCAATTTCCCATTATTATCAAATAATAAAGAGAATGATTAATATCATAGATTATGAGATAAATGATCTCTATTTTTAGTTATACTTTATTGATTGTGACGAAACAAAAACCACCTATTAAGACTAATAATTGGTTCAATCCTATTCAAAAATATCTAGGAGAAATTGTATATGGTGGCATTGATGGTGCTGTTACAACATTTGCTGTTGTTTCTGGCGCTGTTGGCGCTGGTCTTAGCAATTCTGTAATTGTAATTCTTGGGTTTGCAAATTTACTAGCAGATGGTTTTGCCATGTCTGTAGGGGCTTATCTGTCTGCAAAATCAGTAAAAGACAGCCAAACAAATATTGATAAAACTAATATTGAATATTTACATAGCAATATAGCAGAAGAGTCAACAAAGATTAAAGAAATCCTTATATCTAAAGGTTACAAGGGAGAGTCATTAGAAACTACAGTAAAAGAAATTGTCACACAAAAAGATATATGGAAAAAGGAATTTAAAAAAAATAATATTGACCCAATTAATTTGCGCAAATCAGCTTTCAAAATTGGATTATCTACCTATTTGGCATTTATATGTGTTGGCCTCATCCCTTTAACTGTTTATGTATGGGATATTATTTGGAATTTTCCAGGTCATTTGTTTTTATGGACTAGTATATTAACTTCTTCAGCCTTTATACTCATAGGTTTATTAAAGACCTATATCACTGAAACTAGCAAGCTTAAAGGCATATTTGAAACCTTAGTACTTGGCGCAATAGCGGCAACTGTGGCCTATTATGTTGGTGATATATTAGAAGCAATAATAGTAGGATCTTAATTATTACAGTATATTTTCTTGCTCTTTTTTATCGGTAATTATCTCTACTGGATCTATTAAACTAAGTTCTTCTAATGCACTAACAACTATATTAACGTACTGGTTTATAGTCTTATCTACTTCTCTTGGGTCTGTAATATCAATATATCCTTTCCATAAGAGTTCCCTTTCTTTTGAAGGGCATATACAGTACATGGACGTTTCAGCATGATATACAGTATATTCATTGTAATAATCCTCATTATAAAATGCGTCTTGATATCTTAAAAAATCTTCTTTAAATCTTCGGTAAGTTTCATCGTATCCATCGAAGTCTTTCTTATAGGTTATCATATCCTCTACACCCACGACCTTAGAAAATAAGATAGCATCAAACCCTTTTTCAATTAATGTTTTCTCTAAACTATTGAGCTTATTTTCATTAAGTGGATCTTTTGAACTCGAAAGTATATTGAAATCGGTACTCGTTGCAGTTTCAACACCTCTAATTTCTAGAGCCTCTTTGAGTTTATTTTCAAATTTCAGACCTGCCTCTTCATTTGATGTGAGTCCTACAACAAGTACCTTATTTGGACTATAATTATCAATTTCTGGGTTTTTCCAATACTCAACCAATTGAGTCTCAGAACAACTAGTAATTATTATTAAAGCCAATAAATATTTAAAATATCTCATATACTATTTTAAAAGTCTCTTTTGTTTACTTTCCTTCATTACCAGTTTTATTAAACTAAAAAGCTTTTTCTTTATTTTTTGGTAACGCTTTTTGAATTCGCCTATAAGCTCAATTAAATTTCGATGTTCTTTTCTATACGCTGCTTCTTCTTCTAGTTGATCTATTCCATCTACCATAATTGCTAGACCTTTTTCGTGAGAATTAACTGCATTTAATAAAACTTGCGTGTTTTTAACAACCACTGAAAGTTTATCAATAATTGTTTTGCTTTCTTCAAAATGATTATTGTCTATTAAATTCAATGTGTAGGATTTAATCAGATCTTCTAAGAAAAGTTGTTCTTCTTTAAAAAACTGTAATTCAGAAAGCCATAGTCTTGAGGCATCGTGCATGTCTTCTGCACTTAACCATTCTGTGTGTTTTGCTTTTGTGTGAATTGTTTTCATGATAGTATGGTATAAAAAAGCAGAGTACAACACCTAAAAAATGTACTCTGCTTAAAATGTTGATTTTTAAATAACCTCTATAACTTTTTTAGGTGTTTCTTTTGATGGTTCCTTTTTAAGAAGATTTAATTTTAAAATACCCTCATTGTAAACTGCTTTTATATCTGCTGCATTATCAACAGTTTCTGGCAATCTTAATGAACGTTTAAACGCATTATAGCTAAATTCTCTGCGCATGTAATCTTCTTTTTCCTCTTCTTTTTCCATTTCTTTTTTAGCAGATACATTTAGCATATTATCTTCTAATGTAACTTCAAAATCAGATTTCTTAAAACCAGGTGCTGCAAATTCAACTTCAAACTCACCTTCTAACTCTTTTACATTCATTGCAGGCATTAAAGAATCTCCTTCAAAAAAGTTATCGTTAAAAAAGAAATCATCAGAGCTAAAAAAATCTTTTAGCTGCGTGTTATTCCATGGGAATAATCGGTTACGATTGTTAAATTTAATTAATGACATAGCTTTTATTTTAATAGTTAAACATGATTCTAGCTGAAATTTAAAAATCAAGGCTGATTCCTGAAATGATATTAATCAGTTTACTATTAAATAATTAGTTGTTCTACATCAGTCAGCTTTGGAATTTTTACAAGCCAATTATTTAAGGTTTCTAGCTTAACCCTAAATGCGCTAAGAGCGTTGGGCTCACCATGAATTAAAAAAACCTGCTCAGGGACGTTTTTAATTTCACCTAACCAGTCTAAAAGTTCACCTTGGTCGGCATGGGCAGATAAACTTTCTATATGCTCTACTTGTGCTTTTATTGGATAGTATTTACCAAAGAACTTAATTTCATGAGCACCCTCTATCAATTGGCGTCCACGGGTTCCTTCGGCTTGGTAACCAACCAATAAAACTGTTGTTGAAGGTTCATCAATATATTGTTGCAAGTATGTAAGCACCCTTCCTCCAGTAACCATGCCACTACCAGCAATAACAACCTTTGCTCTTCTATCATCTATTGTCTCCCAGGTTTCCTTGTAGGAACTAACAATATTTATATGATTACACATGGCATAATACTCTGATTCTGGTAATTTATGCCAATTTGGATAGTGTTTAAAAACATCTAACACATTGGTTCCCATAGGACTATCAATGAATATTGGTATATCTGGAATTTTATTTTGCTTATACAGTTTCCAGAAAATGTACATTAAGGTCTGAAGTCTTTCAACCGCAAAGCTTGGTATTATCAAATTACCTTTGTTTTGAATTGTTTTTTTAACAAGATCCGTAAGAACAATTTCTACATTTTGTTCTGGATGAAGTTTGTTTCCATAAGTACTTTCTATAAAGAGATAATCTGCCCATTGTGGTTTTTTAGGATTACTAAGTAAATAATCATTCTTTCTACCAACATCACCCGAAAAAACAAAACGCTTATCATTTATATCTAACTCAATAAAAGTTGAACCTATTATATGTCCATTATACTGAAATCTGGCGGCTATATTATCCGTTAATTGAAACCACTTGTCTGGCTCAATAGATTTAAAGTGCTTAATAGTCTTTTCAGCCTCATTTATGGTATAAAATGGTAAGGCAGGATTATGCTTCGTATACTTTTCTTTGTTGGCCTTTTTTGCTTCCTCTTCATGAATTTTTGCGCTATCCTTTAATATAATTTCTGCAATTGCCAAAGTTGGTGAAGTGCCTAGAATTTTACCTTTAAATCCTTGTTGTATCAGTCTGGGTAGATAACCTACATGATCTAAATGACCATGGCTCAATAATACTAAGTCTATTGCAGGCACATCTACGGGTAAATTGACCCAATTTAATTTCCTAAGCTCTTTTAAACCCTGAAACATGCCACAATCTATCATCATATTACATTCTGAAGTTTCTAATAAAAACTTAGAACCTGTGACAGTACTTGCACCACCCAAAAAATTAACCTTAACTATTGGTTTCATGATGTGTTTTTGAAATTTCACATAAGGCATCAATCTCAGATAAGATTTTTTCTTTTCGAGTGTCAGAAATCCCCAAATGATCTAAGTAAAAAACATCGCCTAAAAGTTGTCTACACAAAACAATATTGCGACTTAACAGAAACTGCTTTTCTCGTTTTGTCAGCAAGGTAGACACTGTAATCGGATAAAGACCTAGCTTATCAATTCTGTCTCTTAAACTTTCATTATTTGGATAATCCCAACTCAGTAAATACAACCCAGAACAGCGACCATATTGAACCGCGTCTTCAGAAAATCTTGTGTTTGTTACTACCCAACAACTATTCAATGAAGTACCATTACCGTTAGATTCCCAGCTAGACTTAATATCCCGGAATCTCGAGTTTATGTAAAGAGGGACTTTAACATTACAATTTAATCCCTGTTCACCATGAAACTTACACTCAATTATGGTAGTTTCATTATTTTTATTTGCGATAACATCTATTTCGTGCGAAACACATTTACCATTTAATACTTCACCAACGAACGTATCGTATCCTGAGTATCTCAAAATTTCTTTAATAAACCTTTCAAATGGAAATCCTGTTGGTCCTAGTTCGTAAATTGCTTTTTTTAATTTGTATTTTGAAGCGAGGTAACTCTTTTTCTTCTTCAGAAGTGCATACGCTCTATTATAGATCTCTTTGGTAGAAATACCTTGATAGAGCTCATCTCTAACTTTATCTATAATACTATCTATGGTCTCCTTATTGGCTCCACTTCTTTTTAATGAGGATCTGAGTTTGCTCAATGAAAACCTTACCCTTTTACCACTTGATTTTATAACCTCAAAATTGTCGTTTTTCATAACCAGATAAAATAATGTTGCCAGGACAACGAATTGCCCTGGCAACTCCCCAAACTAACCAAATCGCCGCTTAACCTAACGGCATATAGTATTCTTTAACTAAGGCCTTTAATTGATTCTTTGTCATCTTATCAGCCCTTTTTACATCCTTTATTCTAGCACCAATTTTTGGGTAATCGTTCTGCAAGACTTTAGCAAATCTTTGACCCATCATTGAAGGTCCTAATACAAGAAGATTTTTTGTATTCTTTAATTTTGAAACTATAGATTTAATAAAATTATTTGTTCTTAGTTTTTCTCGTTCAAGTACCTTGCGATCCTTAATTATTTCTTGGGCTCCACCTGGTCGTTCTAATTCTAATGATTGCACAACACTTTCTGTGGCGAGAATTGTAACCATATCTATGTTTTCTCCCGAAATTGTTACAATATGTGCCTTTTCTTTATCAATCCATATACCTTTATTTTCCATATATATATTATTATAATAATTAGCTATAGTTTAAATTTAGATTGTAATAACAGCTTTAACAATGATATTAATCACTTTAAGCCGGTATTACTAAAAATGGAATTAACGGATGAAATCCTATTTTTTTAATGACAGGTTCATGTGTTATTTTTTCTAAGCAGCTGTGTTTGTTATTAACCATAGCCAAGATGTCAATCTCTAATTCTGAAATAAACTCTTTAATCTCAACTTCCTTAGTACTGTAGTCTGGCATCCAATGGAACGTAGTTCTGTAATCTGAAAGTTGCTCCTTTAAATCCATATAATTAAGTTCTTGTTCTTTACTTAATTTTTCCTCTTCATTAATGTGTAATATTCTAATTTTAGAATTATGCAGATCTGCCATTTCAATTAATGGCGCCAGTTGTATATCGGTATACTTATGTTTAAAATCTGTTGGAAAAGCAATTTGACGTGGTGAAACAAAATCATGCTCATCAGGTACCAATAATATCGGACAATGTTTTATCTTCTTAATTACCTTAACCGTATTACTTCCAATAAATAATTCCTTTGCTCCAGTTGCTCCCTTTGTTCCCATTACAATCAAATCAATATCGTTTTGTTCTACTTCAGCATCTATAGCATCAATTAAATCGTGAGTACTGAGAACTGTATGAAACTCATGATTTGCATTTGGATCAGAAGATATCAATTGATCTCTAATCTCAAGAAGTTCAATAATTGCATTATCCTTCATTTTCTTTAATAAAGTATTAGAAAAATTAGACATTGTAGATGCCTTTAATGCAATGGAATTTAAAACATAAAATGTACAATACTCTTCTTGGAAAAACTTTAGTGCATAAACGATAGCACTCCAAGAATTATCTGAAAAATCCGTAGGTAATAATATTTTTTTCATTTCGATTCGTTTTAAATGGTTCTTCTTATATTTTGAAGTGCTAAAAATGGAATATTAGTATGTAATGATATTTCATCTACCTTAGACCTAAATAACATATCTTCTAAATAGGAATGCCTAGTATTTGCCATTACTAATAAATCAATTTTATATGCTTCAATGTGGTGCATAATTGCCTTTGACACATCTTTTTTATCTACAGTTTCAAATTTTAATTCTAATCCTTCTAACTCTTCTATAAGAAACTCTCTATTATCTATTTGTCGTCTTGATAGATTACTATATTTTGCGATATACAACACATCAACCACAGATCTAAAAGGTTTAAGCAAAGTGGATAATAATTTAAGCTCCCTTCTGTTGTAAGGAATTAAAAAATTGGTTGGAAAAAGAATGTGTTTGGGTTGATCGTATGTACAAAACTCAGGAATCACCAAAACCGGACAGGCAACATACTTTAATACTTGAAGCGTATTACTGCCAAAAGCATATGCATGATTTGTACTTTCCCCTTTCGTCCCCATTACAATCAAATCAATATTTTTATCTATTACAATTTTGTCAACCTCGTCCAAAATTGAGTTATAAGCTGATATGATGTGGTAGTTGAATCTTTTATGAGGTGCAAGAGTTTTTACATCCTTAAGCAATAATTTTAAATTTTCTTCTGATTTGATTTTAGCTGTTTCCCTTATTTTGTCAAAGGATTCTTCTTCTAATAATCTATGCTTTTCATATACCTCATCTTCATAAGTATGTAAGAAGAAGAATTCGCAATTATCATACTTAAAAAACTCCAATGCAAACCGTACGGCATTCATTGCATTGTCTGAAAAATCAGTAGGAACAAGCACATTTTTCATAACAGTTATAATTTTATTGAGCTATAAAACTATATCTTAATCATAACTGTTACAATGATATATATCATCTAGTTCAACTACAAAAATGGTGCTGGGCAAAACCAAAACAGGGAGCTTACACTCCCTGTTTCAACGAACATTATAATTTTATGATATTGTCTTTGTAGCAGTTTAAAGATATCTTTTTGTCTTAAGAAAACTGAAAGTACTTAAAACTTTATCATAAACTCACACTGCTCCTTAATTATATTATTAAAAGCCCCCTTTTAACAATTTTCAATTTAGAATAAAGAAATAAACCCTAAAATGATATTAATCAGTTTTAAATATTTAAATGATGACAATCAAAATAAAAGAAAACCAGATTTTAATAAAATCTGGTTTTCTTCATGATTAATAGCAAACTAACATTAAGGAACTCCCTGACCTTAATATTGGTTAAACATACCAATTTATTATTTTTCTAAAAATGATAATTATCAACTTTATAAAGGAATAAGATTATAAACTTCATTTAATAGAAATAAACCAACCAAAAATAAAAGTGTATAAATAACTTGAACAAATTTCACATTGGTTACCTGAAGCCAACTGACAGTCTTAACCGGAAATATAAATAAGCCAAGACCAATTATTAGAGAGAACCAACCTATCAAAGTTATTATAATTTTGTAATTAGCTTCCCAAATATTATGAAAGATGATATTAATCAAACCCACTATTATTGCCAAAAAAGAAAATAGTATTAAAAATTTTTGATCCTTAAGATCTTCAAAAATCTGTTTGATACGTTTTGGATTTAAACTTAAAATCAAAAAGAAAATAATAAGATACCATCCCCAAAATTTTGCAAAAGTTACTGATATATCCATAATAGTTTAATTATTGGTTTCATGTAATACAAGGAAAGGAATATTTGTATGATAGGTGATATTCTCTACCCTTGAGTGAAATAATATTTGTTGAAAATAATTGAGATTCTTTGCAACCATAGCTATCATATCAACTTCTCTACTTTCAGTAAAACATTGCACAGCATCTTCTAACTTGCTATTAGACAAGAAGAAAAATTTGTGATTATACTCAGCAAATAAATCTTCTAGTAGTTCTTTACCACTCTCTTGTTCATCATTCAGCTCAGTATTTGCCTTATTAACATGTAACACAGACAGTTTAGAGTCTCTTAATTCAATAAGTTCTAGTAGTGGTTTTAGTGTATTAAAATTGTTGTAGGAAGAAAAATCTGTTGGGAACGCAATTTCCTCTACGCCTTCATAAACCGCATTTTCTGGTACGACCAAGGTTGTGCACTTTACTTTTACAACCACATCACCAGCATTACTACCAATAACAATTTTTTTTAGGCCAGATGCACCTTTAGTGCCCATAATAATTAAATCGATATTTTTTTCCTCAATCTGCCTTCTTATGGAGTCAATAAAGAAACCATAGTCTACAACTGAATAAAACTTATGATAATCTTTGTCTGAAATTTTTGAAATACGTTTTAATAATGTGCGGAGTTTAACCTTAGCAGGCTTAACATACACTTCTTCAATAACATCTTCAGTGCTTATATATGTTGGGTCATTTAAAATGGCATTGCTCATGGTATTTACATGAAGTAAATAAAATACGCATGGTTCTCTTTTAAAAAACTCAAGTGCATACTCAATGGCATTCCATGAATTTTCGGAAAAATCTGTGGGTAGAAGTACACTCTTCATAATTCTTATAATTTAAGAGAACTAATTTAATTTCTTTTTGACGGCTCTAAAATGACGAGAGTCATTAATACCAGGATTCTATTCAATTTCTTTTAATCGTTCTAAGTCTAACACAACTATATTTCTTCCTTCTGACTTTATAATTCCCTCGTTTTTAAAGTTTGTAAGTGTTCTTATAAAGGTTTCTGTTGCAACACCAGCAACACTTGCTAAATCGCTTCTTGATATTTTTATTGGATCTTCTGGTTTACGATTTATGTGCTCAGCAAATTGCACAATTGTATTTGCTGTTTTTTTATTAACTGAGCTATATGCCATTTGTAATAACTGTTCTTTAGTATTACACAAATCATCTGTTAACAATTCTATTAACGCAATGGCAACTTTATGATTATTGTCTAAAATACCAGAAAGCTGAAGTATGGAAATGCCCATTAATTGCGTATTTTTAATAGCAGTTGCAGTTTCCTTATGAGGTAGGTTATGCGTAAATGAAGTGTACCCAAATAAGTCATCCTCCTTATAAAGTGCAATGGTAAGTTCTTTACCCTGATCATCTAATTTATGGCACTTAACAGCCCCTTCCGTGATTAAATAAATATAGTTTGAATGATCGCCCTCACTATATACTATTTCATTTTTATCATAGCTAAATTCTTCGCCATAATCATCAAAGAAATTCTTTAAGTCATTTAATGAACGTAGTTCTTCTTCATCCTCTTCAATATACTGTATTGTATTTCTTTTATGTGCTAATATTGATGCTTTTGCAAGTCTACTTTTAAGTGCACTTAATAGTTCATCTTCTGTAAATGGCTTGGTAATATAATCGTCTGCACCCATATTCATTCCTTTCCTTACATCTTGATGTTCTGTTTTAGCAGACAGGAAAATAAATGGTATGTATTTAAGCTTTTTGTTTTTAGATAGTTTCTCTAATACTTCATAGCCATCCATTTCGGGCATCATGATATCACATATTATAAGATCAGGAGGGTTTGTCATTGCAAGTTTTAAGCCTTCCTTCCCATCAGATGCCTTAATTACATTGTAATTAGATAGCTCCAATAATTCAGCAGTATTATCTCTTAATACAAAATCATCTTCTATAAGTAATATTTTATCCGTCATACCTAGTGGGTATTTCAATTGTTACTGTTGTGCCTTTATGCTCTTCACTTTTCAAAGAAATAATTCCTCCTAAGTTCTCTAAGTGTGTTTTGGCAATATTCAAACCAATACCTGTCCCTTGTACATTAAGGACATTCTCAGCTCTAAAATAACGCGTAAATACATTGTCCAAATCATCTTTTGGTATACCTATACCTTCATCTTTAACCTCTACTTTTATGAATCCATTTTTTTGGCCTACTTTTATAAATATAGTGGAGTTATCATTGGAATATTTAATGGCATTTAAAACAATATTGGTTAAAATCAACTCAATAATGCGCTCGTCTTGATACATAGTTATGTCATCAATATTGTCAGGATACTTTATATGCTGACCTTCTTTTAAAAGCATATTGGCATTGTAAACTACTTCATTAATCACTTTGCTTAATTTAAACTCACTAAACTTGTAGCTTACATTGCCTAACTCAATATGTTCGATTGACAAGAAATCATTGAGAATAGCATTTAAATACTGTACTTTCTCCTTTATGGTACTGAGGTGTTTATCGCGCTTATTTTGCTCCGTAGCTTTCTTGTATTTTTCTAATAACATCACCGAAGTTGATATACCACTAAGTGGTGTTTTAAACTCATGTGATACTAAGGACAAGAACTTTGTTTTTAATTCATTAAGCTCCTTTTCTTTGCTTAAAGCCACGCTCAACTGTGCTGTTCTTTCTTCAACCGTTTTCTCGAGCTTTTGTAAGTAATTTTTTTGTTCCGTTATATCAAGAACAATGGCTACTAAAACAGGTTTTTCATTAAGGTAAGACAACTGTAAATGTACATTAACAGGATATACTGTTCCATCCTTTCTGACGTGAATGGTTTCATATTCAACTTTCTCTTTTGCTTTAGTCGTTAATGGATCAAAATATGCCTTTCTGTAACTTTCCTTATCCACTTCATTCTTTAAATCAAAAGGTGTCATTTTTTTTATTTCAGCCTCCGAGTAGCCTAAATTATTTAAGGCGCCTGTATTGGCCGATAAAAACAATAATGTATTAGCATCAAAAACATATATTTCGTTTAAAGACTCGTTAAAAATTGCAGCTAAATGATTGCGTTCTTCCTCAGACTTTACGCGATCCGTAACATCATTCTGTATACCAATAAAGTGGGTTATTGTTCCTTTGTCATTTTTTATTGGAGTTATATAAAGGTCATTCCAGAAGAGGGTGCCGTCTTTTCTATAATTTCTTAATGTAACAAGGCAACTTTCACCTTTTTTAATAGCCTTCCTTACTTTATTGAGCTCTTTTTGTGCTCTATCTTCACCTTGCAAAAACCTACAGTTTTTATTAATAACCTCTTTGCTGGAATAGCCAGTAAGTTTTGTGAATGCCCTATTACAATAAATTATGGGATTATCTGGCCTTAGTGCATCTGTTATTATAATACCATTGCTTGCAGATTCTAAAGCTTTACTTCTCAACATATAATCATACTCTGTTTCCTTTTGTCTAGACACATCCTTTATAAGTGCCATTACATAGGTCTTATCATAAATTTTAAAAGGATTTAATTGTACTTCTATCGGAATAATATCGCCAAGCTTATTAAGGCCATAGACGTCCATAGACTTCGCCATTTTCTTTTGTCCGTTTTGCTCTATGAACTTTTTAAAAAGGGCCTTATGGGAATCATGATAATTAGACGGTAATAAAATATTCAAAGGCTTCCCTTTTATCTCAGAACTGTCATAACCAAAAATCACCTCAGCTGATCTATTAACCTCCATAATTTTTTGATTTTGGTTAACAATTATTACAGCTTCAGAAACAGTTTCTAGTAGAATGTTGAATATCTCCTGGTCTTGCCTAATCATAATTAACAATGTAATTAGTATATCTAATAAATTTATGAATTTAGGTTTTACAATATCATGACATTTATCACATTAAAAGGTTCATATTAATAACAATATCATCTATAATTCACTAGCTTTTCATTAAATTTAGATAGTGAAATGAAAACAGAATTTTATAAACATATAGGCGCACTTTTTTATGCAATAGCAAAGGCAGATGGTAACCTTAGTTTTGAGGAATACACTAAACTAGCAGATTGTTTAGATCGTGATTGGTATCATATTGGAGCTGAAAATATAAATGTTATAAAAAAACGTTTTAACAACTTGCAAAGTGAAGACAAATTAGCAATAACCTGCTACGAATCATTTATTGATTATTTACACAAAAACCCAGGCTTATTTAATAGCGATATGAAGTCCTTAATTTTAAAAACAGCCAATGATATCGCTTATGCTTTTGCCAAAATCAATAAATCAGAATTAAACTATGTCGCAAAATTGAATATCGAATTTAAAAAAAGGGAGATATGAAATCTAGTTTCAGCAAAATCATAAATTCTCAGGTTCCAGTATTGGTAGATTTTTATGCGGATTGGTGTGGTCCATGCAAAATGCTGACGCCAGTATTGAAGGAAGTAAAAAACGAATTGGGTGACCAAATTAAAATCGTAAAAATAGATGTAGATAAAAATCAAGCCCTTGCAAATACATATCAAGTTAGAGGTGTTCCAACAATGCTTTTATTTAAAGAGGGTAAACAAGTTTGGCGACAATCAGGTGTATTACAAAAAACTGATATTGTTTCAGTTATACAAAACCACATCTAAATGATATACTCAAACATTGACAATGGTCATTGTTTGAACCTCCAATCAATCATACCTTTAATCCGTTAACATATAAAGGTATTTATCATGAGAAAAATTATCAGTTTATTACTGGTGCTATTAGTACTACCGTTGGCATCGTTCGCACAAAGTTTAGATGGTTTAGATTTTATATCTCCATTTCATGATGGTGTTGCAGCTATAAAAAAAGGTGAAACATGGTCCTTTATTAGCGAGCAAGGTGAACTATTATTTGATTTTAGAAAAGATCTAGTTGTTGCAGATATTAAGGGCAAAAAGTATCCTGTTTTTAACTCAAACAGATGTTTAATCTCCAAGAAGGAAGAAGGTATCACCTATTTTGGGTATATCGATAAAAAAGGTAAGGCTGTTTTGGAATCACAGTTCTTAAACGCAACGGCATTCAATAATGGTAAAGCGACAGTTGTGAAACTCTATAAAAATGTTTTAGGTAGAAATGATGTCTTAGACAAACAAATGATTGAGTATAATTATATGGAAGTTGCTATTGATACCAATGGTGAAATTGTTCATTATTTTGATGAAAAACCAACCCATGTAACCTTAGAAAAAAACTTCTTAAAAAAACCACCAAAAATTAAATCAAAATTTATTTCAGACAACTTAGTTGCCACTCAGAACGAGGACAAAACTTGGACTATAAAAAAGTATAAATTATAGTTCTGATGAGGTCATACCATTTAATTGTGTTTATAATTCTATTTTTTAATTGCTCAAATAATAAGGAACAAACTACAGCTACAATAAGTTCAATTACAGAATCAGTATATGCATCGGTTACAATACAACCAGATAGTCTATATCAGGTTCATTCTATTGTTTATGGTATACTACAAGACAACTTAATTGAAGAAGGTGAAGCGGTTAGAAAAGAGCAACCTTTAATGCAAATAATAAACAATTCGCCCAAACTCAACACTCAAAATAATAGACTTGCCGCAGATTTGGCTTATCAAAATTATAAAGGCGAAGCAACTCTTTTAAATGACATCAAAAATGAAATAGAAACCGCAGTACTGAAGTTTAAAGATGACTCCATAAATTACTATAGACAGTCAAATTTATGGAAACAAAACATAGGATCTAAAGCACAATATGATAGTAAAAAATTAAACTATCAATTATCTAAAAACGCATTAAAACTTCTTAAAGATAAACTTAAAAGAACTGAAAATGAATTAAAAGTTCAGTTGCAGCAAGCCGAGAATAACTATGAAACATCACTTATTACTACTCAAGATTTTACTATTACAAGTAAGATTGATGGCAAAGTCTATGCCTTGTATAAAGAACCTGGTGAAATTATAACCACTCAAGAACCTTTAGCAGCAATTGGCAGTGAAAATAATTTTGTGATTGAGATGCTTATAGATGAAATTGATATCATTAGCATCAACCTAGGGCAAGATGTGCTTATAACCTTAGATGCATACAATAAACAGGTGTTTAATGCAAGGATTACAAAAATATATCCTAAAAAGGATGCACGTAATCAAACCTTTTTAGTCGAGGCCATTTTTACCGTTGCTCCCAAAAAACTATATCCTGGACTTTCAGGAGAAGCAAATATCATTATTGCACAACATAAAGATGTCTTAACTATTCCAAAATCTTACTTAATTGATAATAATAGAGTATCCACTGATGATGGTTTAAAAACTGTCAAAATTGGGCTACAAAGTCTAGAGTTTGTCGAAATATTATCAGGTATTTCAGAGCAAACCGTCATATATAAACCTGAATAATGGTTAATTGGAAATTAATCTTAAACATTGCTAAAACACATTTACTGACTAAAGTGAAGCAAACTAGTATTGCCGCCTTAGGTGTTACTTTTGGCATTGGTGCTTATATAACCTTAGTATGCTTTATGACGGGACTAAATACCATGCTAGATGACCTTATATTAAACCAGACACCTCACATTCACATCTACAATGAAATTAAACCATCAGCCCAGCAGCCTATTAATTTATACGATAAGCTAAATAATAGCCTTAATGTTGTTCATTCTATTAAACCAAAAGTAACCCAAAAGAAGATACATAATGTATTACCAATTATGGATTATTTATCTAATCATGATGATGTCAATGCTGTTTTACCACAAATAAAAACTCAAATATTTTATATCGCTGGTTCTATAGAAATTGGAGGCAACTTAACCGGATTTGAACCAATTAAAGAGGTTGAACATTTTAATCTCAACAATTATATAATTGAAGGATCTGCAATAGATCTTAACAATATTGATAACAGTATCATTATTGGTGCAGGTATTGCTGAAAAAATGTCCTTAAAAATTGGAGATCGCGTACAAGTAAGCCCTCTTGATGGCGGTTTTTTTCCATTAAAAATTGTAGGAACTTATCAAAGTGGAATTGCAGATATTGATGCTATACAAAGCTTTACCAATATAAAAACGATTCAACGGATACTAGGAAAACCAAAAAATTATATTACCGATTTAAACCTCAAGTTATTTGATCTTAATGTAGCACCAAAACTGTCCAATGAGATTGAAAAGCAATTCAACTTAAGAGCAATAGACATCCAAACAGCGAATGCACAATTTGAAACAGGAACTACAGTTAGAAATCTTATTACATACGCAGTTTCAATCACACTTTTAATTGTTGCAGGTTTTGGCATTTACAATATCCTCAACATGTTAATCTATGAAAAGATGAATGATATAGCAATTCTTAAAGCAACAGGATTCTCTGGCCGTGATGTACATCTTATTTTTATGAGTCAGGCAATGATAATAGGTTTTGTAGGTGGTATTTTAGGACTCTTAATTGGCTTAGTTTTAGCAAACTTTATAGGGACATTACCATTCAATACAGAGGCATTGCCCACAATTGAAACCTATCCTATTAATCTAAATCCATTATTCTTTGTTATTGGCTTTAGTTTTGCAATGCTATCAACCTTTTTAGCTGGTTACTTACCATCTAAACGTGCGCGAAAAATTGATCCTGTTAAAATAATTAGAGGACAGTGATGGAAACTATCTTAGAGGCTAGACATATCAACAAATACTTTAAAAAACCTGTTTTATTCCATGTTCTTAAAGACATCAATTTCAAGATAAAAAAGGGTGATTTCACTTCAATAATGGGTAAATCTGGTTGTGGTAAATCTACTTTATTGTACATACTGTCAACAATGGATACTGATTATGAAGGCGAATTGTACCTTAACAATAGACTCATTACCGGTGCTGACCATAATGAATTATCATACATTAGAAATAAGCATATTGGTTTTGTTTTTCAGTTTCACTATTTACTGCCTGAGTTTTCTGTTTTAGAAAACGTTATGCTTCCAGCAAAAAAACTTGGAGAAAATTCTGGTGAGGAAATTATTCATGATGCCATTCAAAAATTAAAAATTCTCAATATTGAACACTTGGCAAAGAAACGTGCGTCACAAATTTCAGGTGGCGAAAAACAACGTGTGGCAATCGCCAGAGCATTGATCAATAATCCTTCAATTATTATGGGAGATGAACCAACAGGAAATTTAGACAGTTATAATGCTGAAAATGTATTTAATATTTTTAAACAGTTAAGTATTGAGCAAAATCTATCCTTACTGGTCGTTACACATGATATGGATTTTGCCAATCAAACTGATAGAATAATTACTATGGGAGATGGTAGAATTATCCGATAATTCAAATCTTTAAAATACGGTTACGAAATAGATTACAGACTTATCAATATACACCCATCAAAGCAATTTAATAATTTGTATTAAGTCATATCAATTACAATTTTTTAAGCTTTAAATTTCAATCTATATTACTGATTATCAATTTTTTATTTTACAATATTTACCTTAAATCATGACAATTATCATTTTAAAACAATTAATGTAGAACTACATTTGTAATAGCTATCTAACGACTTATATATTATTAAGGGTAATAGTTATTGAAGTATTAAGGTAGTTAAGCAGGGTACCAAATTGGTGCCCTGCTTTTAATTTTTCTTGTAGATGTGTGATGTGTGATGTTATTTAAATAAGAGTATACGTATGGTTACGTATAGATAAGTTATAAATTTAAGTTATCTTTAATATATTACTTATTGGTTATCCCTAAGTTAATAAAAAAGTGCCTGGCCGAAAAGACACAGACACCTTTGAACTATAATCAAATTAAGTAAATCTATCTGTTACTGGTTTATAATTAAGGGTAATAGTTATTTAAGTAACAAGATAGTAACTAAGGGCATCATTTTTTTGATGCCCTTTTTACTTTTTTGACATTTTCCAAATTTAATAAAACTATTTAATATTTATATTAAGTTCATTCTTAATGTCTCTTGAAGAGTTACCAATTTTAAGACTATAATTACCTGACTCTATTGTCCAAGACTTTTGCTCTAAATGGTAATAAGCCAATTCCTTAACAGGTAATTCTAAAGTAACCGTTTTCGTTTGGCCTTTCTCTACAAGTACTTTCTTAAACCCTTTTAATTCTTGTGTTGCTCTTTCAACTTCAGAATTTGGTTTACTAACATACAGTTGTACAACTTCCTTACCGTCATATTCTCCAATGTTTTCAACATCTAGAGTAACGTAAATAGTCTCACTTTTAGTATAATCTTCTTTTTCTACCTGCACATTTTTAATATCAAAGGTGGAATATGAAAGTCCATAACCAAATGGATACAAAGGTTCTACATTCTTAGTATCAAACCAACGATAGCCAACTAAAAGCCCTTCATCATATGACACAGACATATCTCCAGGAAAACTATTGGTTGCATGTGCAGGCGAATCCTCTAATTTTTTTGGCATTGTCCAAGGCAACTTTCCTGAAGGATTAACATTACCTAACAATACATCTGCTAGGGCATTACCACCCTCAGAACCATTAAACCAGCTCCAAACCAATGCAGACGATTTTTGTTTTATAGTACCTAAATCGAATGGAGCACCACCAATCATGACAACAATTGTATTTGGATTTACCTTAAGAACTTCCTCAATTAATTCTACCTGACCGAAAGGGAGCTCTAAATCTGCCCTATCTGAAGCTTCTGTTTCAAAATCGCGATTTGAGCCTGCAAATATTACTGCCATATCAGAATTTTTAGCAGCATTAATTG
This sequence comes from Winogradskyella sp. A2, assembly GCF_046762865.1. NCBI lineage: Bacteria > Pseudomonadati > Bacteroidota > Flavobacteriia > Flavobacteriales > Flavobacteriaceae > Winogradskyella > Winogradskyella sp. A2. Next base: position 43,817 of record NZ_JBKQXM010000007.1, on the reverse strand, counting down.
CTTCTTCAAGCATTTTAGGATCCAATTCATCAATTGTAGTTAATTGTTCCTGGGTTACTTCACCGACTTCTGCTACTTGTCCAACGGCACCCTTCTTTTTGGGTGCATATCTTTCAAGATAACCTTCTGCATAATTGATTGTTACAGATTCTGGCAGTCTATTTTGCAGACCTTCTAGAGGTGTAACTTCCCGTTTAGTTTTCACTCCGGCTCCAAAGCCTCCTAGTGCATTCTTCTTCATAGCATTATTACCTATTACTGCAATAGAATTAATTCCAGATGTATTAATTGGCAATAAATCATTGCTGTTTTTTAAAAGTACAACCGACTCTTTAGCAATATTGTAAGCATCCTTAAAGTGTGCTTCAGTGTTAATACTTCCCGTTTTGCGATCTTCACTTCCCATTCTTTTCACTGTATGCATTAATTGCAATATTCGTTTCACATGCACATCAATTTCAGCTTCGGAAATTTTGCCAACTTTAACAGAATCAATTAATGGATCTGCTAAATAAAATTCATTGAATGGTTTTGGTGTTCCCATTTCAATATCTAGTCCACTTCTTAATGACTTTACTGATGTATGAACCGCATTCCAATCAGATATCACTATACCTTCAAATCCCCATTCATCTCTCAACACCTCGTTTAGCATATAGCTATTCTCACATAAGTATTCCGCTCTAAATTTATTGTACGCACCCATCATACTATAGGCCTTAGCTTCAACTACGGCATCTTTAAATGCTGGTAAATAAATTTCACGCAGTGTACGTTCATCAATCTGAACGTCAACAAAATCCCTATTGGTTTCTTGGTTGTTTGCTGCATAATGTTTCACGCAAACGGCCACATCATTTTCTTGCATACCAACCACAAAAGGAACCGTTAGTTTTTTATTTAAAAATGGGTCTTCAGTGAAGTATTCATAGGTTCTTCCGCCTAATGGTGTTCTAATAATATTTATTGCAGGAGATAACAACACGTCCTTATCTCTGGCACGAGTTTCCTCACCAACGCTAAACCCAAAAGTATAAGCTAACTCTGTATTCCAAGTAGCAGAAAGTCCTCCACCTGCAGGATAATATGTAGCGAAATCATCATCTGAGCCTGCTGGTGCCCAGGAATCTCTAGAAATTTCTTCGCGCACACCCAAAGGTCCGTCAGCCATTTTTAATTCTGGCACTCCTAAGCGCTCCAGACCAGCTGTTGAAAACATACTTGTACCGTGAAGCATACCTGTTTTTTCTTCTAAGGTCATTTGACTAATTAGAGCATCAATTTGTTCATCAAATTCGTGCGTAATAGGATTACCTTGATAGCTTTTAGATGTTGCGTCTTCATCCATTTGAATTTCTGTTTTTTTTGAATTACTGCAGGACAACATAGAAATAGTGACTGCAATTACTGATAAGATGACTAGTTTTTTGTGCATTGATTTAGTTTTAGAAGTATCAAATTGTGAATTCTTGATTAAGGAATTTTCAATACCAATTAAAAGTTCAATAAAGATATTTAAACATTTTCTTTTTCAATAAATTGAATGCAGAAATTGTAGTCTGAAAGAAAAACAAAAAAGCCTTATCAAAAAATGATAAGGCTTTTGTACTGAAGACGGGACTTGAAACCTTAAATATTATTCAACTTCATTAGTTCAAATACTATTTAAAAGTACATTAAAACCTAATATATATAGGGCTAAATGGATATATGATTATTTAATGCTGTTGAATGTGATTGGTCAAATGTTATCTAATAGTTGTCTAAATAATAAATATCTATTAACTTTGACTGTTCTTTTTATATTATATGGCAACTATTAAATATCAGATTCAAAGCAAATCAGAAAATGCTCCTATTTATCTGAGACTTTCACTAGGTCGTAAAAAACAAATCAAAAGAAAGACAGGATTGCATATAAATTGTAAAGATTGGAGCGATAAGGGTTTTCCTAAGCAAACAACACCTCAAAATAAGAACCTCACCTCTAAACTGAAGAAACTTGAAATCAAAATTCTTGACAAAATAAATGACGCTAACAGCAAAGGTCAAGAGATTACTGGAGATTGGTTATTATATCACATTGACCTTCATTTTGAAAGAATAAGTGAAAACAATCAAAGTGAATTAATAATTGATACCATTCAAAATATAATTGACACATCAAGTACTAGGAAAAATGCAAAAGGTGGTTTAGGACTTTCAAAAAGCAGAATTAACTCCTACAGATCTTTGAAAGGCTTAATCATTGATTTCTCACAATCAAAGAGATATAAGATAAAAGAAGTTAATATTAAATTCGCAAATGATTTTCTAGAATACCTCATCAAGGAAAAAGATTATTCAAAAAGTTATGCCATAAAGAAAGTTGCAGACTTAAAGACCGTTTGCTATAACGCAGAAACTAATGGTATAACTATTAATCAACAATTTAAGAAGATTGAGAGCACTAAAGTTAAGAATCAAAATATAGTTTATTTATCTCCTTCTGAACTTTACACAATTGAACAACTAGAATTAACTAACCAAGCATTAATTAATGCGAGAAAATGGCTTTTGTTGGGCTGTAATATAGGTCAAAGAGGTGGAGATCTTCTGAGATTAACAGAATCCAACTTTGTCAAAAGAAACGGATATGAAGTAATTGAGTTAGAACAACAAAAGACTGGTAAGAATGTAACGATCCCGGTACTCAATACAACTAAAAATATTCTACAAAACGGATTACCTTATACAATCTCAATTCAGAAACTGAACAACTATATCAAAGAGATATGCAAACTTGCTGAGATAAATGAAATGACTGAGGGAGGTATATATGAAATAACAGAAATGGGAAAAGGAAAAAAACAAAAGCGTAAAGTTTATGGAAAATTCCCTAAGTATAAGTTGATAACTAGCCATGTTTGCAGACGAAGTTTTGCTACGAACCTATACGGCGAATTACCAACGAACTTAATCATGCAAATAACTGGTCACAGTACAGAGAAAATGCTTCTCAATTATATTGGTAAAAACTCTCTTGATTATGCTCAACAGATAGCAGATTTTTATATTTTAAAGGCGCAGAAAGAGAAAAAAGAACCTCATCTAAGTATAGTCAAACAAGCAAAATAAATTGTTATTAATGAAACAGCAATTAACTAATGCACAGAGATCGTATTTACGACTAAAGATATTAAGAGCAATCAAAAAATATCCAGAGTTAAAAAAAATCGTGGAAGAAAAATTAAAAGAATTTGAGATAAATAGACTAAACCAGGACTCTAATCTTTAATAACTATGCCCCAAAATAGCCCAGTAAGGATTAACAACCTTTTCACAAATTTGTAAAATATTCCAGTTCCTCTTCACTCATTTCGTTCAATTTATAATAAGAAAAAGTTGCTCCAACTATTAATGATATCGATCCAATAATTGAAATATAATCATCAGTGTAATAAATTGCTAAGAAAATATTTATTGCTAACAGCATGCAAATAATTATGAGTATTATTAAAGCAGTTATTTTTTTAGACTTAGGAGCGACTATAGCAGAAACCAAAAGCGAATAATACCCAATAGCACCATTTTTCAATACATCTTGAAATATTGTGTCTATTATGGCTAAATCCCACGAAAAACTATTTACCATCCATAAAATAACACTTATAATTAAAGAGGTAATGAAAAAAGTAAGCACAACGGCAGGTAAAACTAAAATCCAGCGTAAATAGTAAATTATCCGATTCTTCATAGTTAAAGATAAAAAATCCTTGCATTCTTACTACGAGAGAATTTACAATTGAATTTCAAAATAAATTCCGTGCACACAAATCCAATAATAAAAATATTGCCTTAATAAAGAGATCCAAAACCCAATACATACTTCATAGGTGACACCATATTCTGAAAACGTGTTTTTTCCATTGGGTGGGGTTACTTGTTGGCTTAATTGACTGATTGTTTTCGGTTTTATTTTTATTTGTAATTGGTATTAAAAATCAGAACTTATAACTTCTTACTCTCCAAAATAGATATGGTTTTAATACTCCAATGGACGTAAACATAAATTTCAGATATATACTATTGTGTATACTTAGACAGTTCTCATATCGATAATTTTAGTTGATTCTTTAATCTCTTTTTATTGTAGCCTTGTTGTTTAAACTTATTCTGGTTATAGTAAGTATTTCTAATGTTTTTGCACAAATGAGCCACCAAACTATGCTCAAACCTTGGTCTTTTACCATTATGAGGAATATATAAACTGCAAAGCATTTGGAAAGTCTCATTATCATTCAATCTTAGATACTTTATTGTTGAGGTTCTTACGTATTTTGCGCTGTTGTCCTCAAGACTTAAATCTATGCCTGTAATCGAACATTTTCTTTTAAGTTTATGTGTAAGGTTTAACTCTATATTTGAAGTGTTAATTATTACCTCCGTACCCTTTTTAGATTCTTGGTTAATTATTACCCCCTTATTATTTAAATCACACCTCAAGATTGAATGCAGATTCTTAGATTTTTCAGAGATTACTTTTTGTAGTTGTTTTTTATGCTTATCCCTCTTATTAGGTTTCAAATTCATCCAAAAGTTAATATTGGAGTAAAAGTCCAATCTTCTTCTAATGGATATGTTTAAATCCAATTTGTCAATTGTATTGTCATAGTAAACTATCTCATCAAAACGCCTTATAAGAAGTTCTGTAGCCCTACTAAGCGAAGCCTGGTTCACATCTGCAAAAGTTTTTATTCCTGTTTCTTTAAAATCCAATGCCTTCTTATGGCTTAGTTCAATTCTTAAAGTATGATTGCTTAATCCATACTGATCAGACTTATTGTAAACTTTAATTCTATACCTTGTATGTGAAACCTCAGCATATTGCCTATTATATCTGAATTCAAAAGGTTTACCATAGTGAAACAATAAACCCTTGATAAAACTTTGAGGACTAAAATCTATTGTTGTATTAATTCCAAATTCTATGTTTTGAAAAATGATTTGATTTGGTTCACAATCAAAGAGTGAACATAAATGACATCTTACTTCTTTGATGTTATTTAGGGTAAATTGATTTCCATTATAGCCCTTTCTGCTGTTTGGTGCTGTTATTCCTTTCAGCGAATTATACATCTTGTGTATACTTCCGATAAATAATATTCTACCTGAATCATAACTAATGATCTTACAATGATGGTACTCAGCCGTTTTTTTATCTGATATCGCTCCTGTTTTTTCTGAAACCTCTATTTCAAATTCTAGGCAATTCAATTGTTCAAGTCTATGCTTGTCTACATTAACTAGCAATATTTTGGTATAGTCAATCACTATTACTGGAGGAACTATAATGATTCAAATATTGATGTATCAATTAATTTTCAAGTTTTACAAATGCCTTTTCAATACTTGCTCTTTCAAAGAATACCCTCCCCCCTATCTGAACCGCCTCTATAATGCTACGCTTACGCCAATTATGGATGGTACTTTTATCAACTCCTAACATATTTGAAAGTTGAGATATAGATAAATAACGGTTTGGTTCTTTGGCTTCTAAATACTTTTTGAGTTCTTTGACTTCTGATTTTAGATAGTCTATATCGGATTTTAATTCTGGAGGTAGTTGCAATTGAATTTCATGTGCCATCTGAAACATTATTTTAATTATTTCAGTAAAATTCAATCTAATTAATCAGTTTTCATGTAAGTATATCTCTGATATACAATAGAATAAAAACATATACAAACAAATATAGTATTGTGTGTAATCAATAACTAATGTAATCAAAATATACACAGATAGAATTCATTTCTGCTTTCAAAAACTATTTATTGGAAGAAAAAATTATTTAATTTTTTGATAAAAAAATGTTTCGAGTGAAGATCGAGATAATTCATTATCCAAAAAGTCAAAGTTTTGCTTTATAAAATCTAAGAATTCCCTATCTGTCATTTCAATATACTTCTGTCTAAGGATTTGAAAATCTCTAATGAAATTGTCCCGGTCTCTAACAATTGATCTCTCTGATAATGTATCATTATATTTTTCCAATCCTAAAATAAATTTTGAAAATCCAATCGCAGCACTACCGTTATTTGAAACAAATTCTCTATCTAGCCATTGCAAAACCTCTACGCAATGTCTAATATCCAAATCATTTTCCTTCGCCATTCTAACAAACAATGAAGGTTTAAACTTGTAATTCCTTCGAAAATCTTCTTTTAAATTATTATAAAATTTAGCCTTATCGATTGAATCTAACCTATAACTAGGTTTAAAAAGATTTAGATAATATTTTAATGACAAATTGAGTATTGATTATATTTTTGTAATATTCTTAATTAGAAGAACTCTTATTAATGACTTTATTTATTTTCTCAACCAATTTATTAAAGTCATACCCTCTAGTAACCTCAAATAGCAGAGCTCCATTCTCCTTACACAATTGTTTTTTTCGTTTGTCCCTTTCTTGATTCTGCAAAAATGCCTCTTCACCTCCAAAGTAATCTATCGCCTCATAATGTTGTCTGCCTTGATACTCTATTCCTAAATTGTGTTCTGGAAACCAAATATCAATATGTTGTCTTCCCAGCCATTTTGGCCTACCGTGTTGAACAACCTTGAATCCATCAAATTCGTTCTTCAGTAAGTTAAATAATTCTGTTTCAGAAACCCACCCCTCACCAATTCGAGGAACTCCTTTGTATACCCTAAAGTCATTCTGCAAATTTAACACCAAGTAAAGGAAAATTTCGTGAATAACATTCTCTATAAAATAAAAGAAACAATTTGAATTATTTTTAAAATAAGATAACAGACTTTCATTATGGCTTAACCACAATCTACCACCGTTAAACAGTTTCGAAACATCATAGCCCAAATCAAACTTATTCTTAACAGCAATATACTTAGCAAAAGGTGGCTTATCTATATTGGACTTGTAATACTTATTTGCCTCAATTGTTGTTTTTTGCTTTTGATTCAGGGTTAGATCGTCACTTAAAATAAATTTTTTAGGAAATAGACTATTAACCCCATCTATAGTTTTAATATCTCCGAATAGAGAAAAGTAAAAAGAATAATTATCAGAGTAAATTTCATCTAACTTTGAATCTAAATAACCATAAAACTCTTTGATATTTTTTACAATAAAACCATTTAACTCTGATTCCTTAACAACTTGTTTGAGGAGTAACCTACCGTTCAGGATTCTTCGTTTTAATTTGAGTTCCAATTTATGAATTTCTGAAAAGGTCGTATTGACATCACAATTAACAATTAAATCTCTTAATGTAGCATATTCGCCTTTTAGATAATAAAACTCCTTAAAGTCATCTTTATTAAGTGAGAAATTTGAAAAACATTTATTTATATGTTTTGTACTACTCACAAATTCTTCTTCACTAATAGTATTATTTTTTAAAGATTTGACCTGTTCAAAATTTAGTCGATTATAAAATTGAGATATTTGGTAACTATCTCGAAATCCTTCAAGATAACTTGAGTCTAATTCTAAATATTTCTTATAAAGATTAAATCTGTCATTCTCTGTTTTAATTTGATCTTTACTCTTATAGTATTTTTCATTTGGATCATTAGGGGTTTTATAAACTCCCAATCTAACAGCATAGTTGTTTTTACTTAAATCCACATTAATATTAAACCATTGATTTTCACCACCTACACTCTTCAATTCTGGTTTCTCAAATGATATTAAGTCTTTCCAGAATCTTACACCCTTTTTAGTTTCAATGAAATCAAAGTTCAGTTTCTTTAGTCTTGCTGGTAAATATAACTCTCCAACATATTCCAAATTGCTTAAGTTTGTTACCTCAGTATCTCGAAGAGATAATTTTCCTTTAACCCTTCTTAGACTGCCAAGAGAGACCAATTTAGAATATCTCAGATTGGCATTTCCCTCAATTGTATTCAACTTCCCTAAAGAGGTAAGTTTGTCTGCAGAAGACAACCATAAATCTTGAACATATTCTAAGGAACCAAGGTCAATAAGACTATTTGATGTTATACCTAATGTCCCATATACCCTCTTAAGCCTACCTAACGTTTTAATTGAATTTCCACGAATCACTATATCATCATTTATGGAATCATCCTCTGAAATTAAATTTATCAGTTGGTCATAGGTATAAATATCTTTATATAGCATTCAAATAATACTGTTGAACTTTTACAAGTATAAAAATAAAGGATAAAATTAGTCCAAAACTACCTTTTGTAGCAATACCTTACTTACATTATAAATAATTTTGTACCATGAAGTTTACAAATTACTACTCTAGTCTTTTAAAGTCCAAAGGTATACCTAATTTAACGGTAAGGCAGTATCAAAGGATATTTAATATCATGATACTGGAAACTAGGATAGATGAAACAAACAAACTCTTAAAGTGTACCACTGATCCAAATTCAAAGGTAATTCTAAACAAAAGGAATTACAGTCTATATTCTAAACTCTATAATTTAATTGGCGATAAAAAGCCGAGTGATATTTTTAATAATTTCATAAACCTACAAGATTAATTAATTGATTTTTTATTAATTCAGTTAACTGATTTTAAACTGATTTGCTATATTTAAATATGGATAACGAAAAGCATGATCAATACCTATTTTACCTACTTATATTAGTGGTAATTATTTATGCAATAGTCATTCGATAAAAGAACTTACGTTCAGATAATGAACTAAATCATTACACATGAAAAAAATAATAATTATTGCATTAATACTTTTCACTTACAATTCTTATTCACAAGATTTATACGTTCAATATTGGGACAATGACCAAAAAGAAACTTTCATAAAGAATGTTGAAATTGCAGATGAAAACGGGATTATAACCGAGAAAAAATTTCCAGCAAAAAGCCAAATTCACTTAATTAAAATATTTAAAGAAAGAGGGTACAAATTACATAAAATCGATTTGGCGGTATTTCCAAACGCAACAATTACCAAATATCACATTTGGTTTAAAAAAGAAGACTAAACGTATAAGATGACGTTATACGAATTTAACTTACTTAACCTCAACGATAAAATGGAAGCCGTTAATCAATACGGCACATTCTTAGATAACCATGTTACAACTAAAGAACGATGCAATCTTTACGCAATTGATATGTTTTTTGTTGAGGTGGTTTATAATGCTGAACATAACAGTATAACCGAAATAAGAAGTTTTAAAACTGGTCATTTATTAGCCAAATATTCTAATTTAGATAGAACAGTCTGAAATTACCCACCGATTAAGTCTTTTGAATTTTTCATCTCATTTAGTTTATTATACAATACTCAAATATAATACCAAAACTAATAAAATTAATTATTATTCGTTAAAACATTCAAATTATCGCCAGAAGCATATTCCCCATTTACGATAAAATGTGTTGACCTATAATCCATTTTATACACTTTGCTTAATCCTGATAACGAATGCTTTGCAATAACTGTAATTCTAACATACGAAGAGTCATTATCCCACATATCTTCAATTCTATCTTCAGTTCTAACTCGTACTGCATGTAAATTGAAAACATCACGTTTAGATTTTACAGGGATATAAGCGAAATAACTATCTTTTAAAGTTAAATCTATTTCTTGAATATTATTTCCACCACCTCTAAACTTATGGAAGGTCAGCTCCACTCTCACATCAAAAATTTCACTCTTTGTTTTATTAATAAACTTAAAAAAATAATTTGTTTCTCCGTCAAACACACATTTACTTATTCTTTCAGCAATTATAAGATTTGGAACCTTTCTTTTCAAATACAGTGTTAGAAATACATAAGATGCAAATGCGCCTGATATTATACCTATCAATAAACTAATTAATGTTCCAATAAAAAATTCGTTAGTCCACATATTTAATAGTTTGGATAAATATAATCCAAAAACCTAAATTAATCCAATTCTTACATAATCTAAAGTATGTAATTCTCACTTTTTAAACTTGTTGTCTAAATATAGTCTATATTTAAAAATAAAAAACCGTAACACTCTATGAATAAAGTAATTACGGTTTTTACTTGTACTGAAGACGGGACTTGAACCCGTACGTCCTAATGGACATTGGATTTTAAGTCCAACGTGTCTACCAATTCCACCACTTCAGCATCTAGGTTACACACTGTAACCCAATTGGTATATATTTTATAGAGCGAAAGACGGGATTTGAACCCGCGACCCTCACCTTGGCAAGGTGATGCTCTACCCCTGAGCTACTTTCGCGTAGTCTTTTGAAAGAACATATTCGCTGTAAAAGCGGATGCAAATTTAAAATATTTCTTAGAAAAGCAAAGCCTTTTTTTTAAAATAAATAGAAATTAAATTAAGCTTGTTTTTTCTTAACTAGCATACGCTTTATTTCGTTGAGCTTCATCAAAGCTTCAACAGGAGTCAGGGTATCAATATCTGTATGTAATATTTCGTCTTTTATTTCTTCTAGCAATGGATCGTCTAGGTTAAAGAAGCTCAACTGCAAATCATCTTTTAATGACTTTACTTTATCCGTCAATTCTTCACTAGAATGTGATTTCTCCAATTTAGATAATATTTTATTTGCGCGTCTAATCACTTGTTGAGGCATACCAGCCATTTTTGCTACATGTATACCAAAACTGTGTTCACTACCTCCTTCAACTAACTTACGAACAAAAAGAACGTTGTCTTTTAACTCTTTTACTGAAACATTGAAATTCTTAATTCTACTGAAGGTCTCAGACATTTCATTAAGCTCATGATAATGCGTAGCAAAAAGCGTCTTTGGACGTGCAGGGTGTTCGTGTAAATACTCACTAATTGCCCAAGCAATAGATATACCATCGTAAGTGCTTGTGCCTCGACCGATTTCATCTAATAACACTAAACTTCGCTCAGAAATATTATTAAGAATAGATGCCGTTTCATTCATCTCTACCATAAAGGTTGATTCGCCCATTGAAATATTATCACTGGCACCAACCCGCGTAAATATTTTATCTACAAGTCCAATTCTAGCTTCTCTAGCAGGAACAAAACTACCAATCTGCGCCAACAACACTATCAATGCAGTCTGTCTTAGTATCGCTGATTTACCAGACATATTAGGACCTGTAATCATTATAATTTGCTGAGTTTCTCTATCGAGATAGACGTCATTAGCTATATAAGGTTCACCAAGCGGTAATTGTTTTTCAATTACTGGATGACGACCATCTTTAATTTCTAGATCAAAGCTATCATCAATAGTTGGATAATAGTATTTATTAGACTTTGCTAAACTTGAAAATCCACAAAGACAATCTAGTTGACCAATCAGTTGCGCATTCTGTTGTACCTTAATAATAAACTGATGCATCCAAAGTACTAACTCTGAAAATAGTTGTTGTTCAATGGCTAAAATGCGCTCTTCGGCCCCAAGAATTTTAGCCTCGTATTCTTTGAGTTCTTCAGTGATGTAGCGTTCTGCATTGACTAAAGTTTGCTTTCTTATCCACTCTTCCGGCACTTTATCTTTATGCGAATTACGCACTTCTATGTAATAACCGAACACATTATTTGAGGCTATCTTTAGAGAGGTTATACCAGTGCGTTCACTTTCGCGTTGCAACATAGCATCTAGATAATCTTTACCTGATTTAGATAAACCTCTAAGCTCATCTAATTCTTGTGAAAAACCTTCAGCAATTGTATTTCCTTTAAGGACATTAACAGGCGCTTCTTCATTTAAGGTCTGCTTAATCTTATCTCTTAACAAATCGCAATTATTAAGATTAGCACCAATTACTTTTAAGGCTTCGTTATCACACGTTTCAGCCAATGACTTGATAGGGACAACAGCTTCCAAGGAATTTTTAAGCTGAATCACTTCTCTTGGACTCACCTTGGTTGTAGCTATCTTAGAAATTAAGCGCTCAATATCACCAATGTGTTTTATTTGCCCTTGAATCTTTTGAAGTACAGCTTCATTATCCAATAAATACTGAACAACTTCGTGACGCTGTTTTATCTTATCGGCATGTTTTAGCGGTAAAGCCAACCAACGCTTTAATGTACGCCCTCCCATTGCAGAAATGGTCTTATCAATTACATTTATTAGTGTAACTGCATTGGCATTGGTAGAATGGTATAATTCTAAATTTCGGATGGTAAACTTATCCATCCACACATAATCATCAGTGGCAATCCTTGAAATTGTAGCTATATGTTCTAGCTTATTGTGACGTGTTTCACTTAAGTAATGTAGTACCACACCAGAAGCAATAATACCTTCATATAAATCTTCAATCCCAAAGCCTTTCAAGGTAGTTGTATTGAAGTGCTTGGTTAATGTTTCGTGTGCGTAATCTGCCTGAAATACCCAATCTTCCAAATAGAAAGTATGAAAATCATTACCAAAAGTCTCTGCAAATTCTTTGCGATATTGCTTAGAAATTAATACTTCACTTGGATTAAAATTCTGAAGGAGTTTATCAACATATTCGGCATCACCTTGTGAGGTTAAAAACTCTCCTGTAGAAATATCTAAAAAAGAAACGCCAATATATTTTTTATCAAAATGAACTGCACACAAAAAATTGTTGGATTTTGAATGCAATATATCATCATTCAATGCTACACCAGGTGTTACTAACTCAGTTACACCACGTTTCACAATGGTCTTGGTTTGTTTTGGATCTTCTAACTGATCACAAATAGCAACGCGCTCACCTGCTCTCACCAATTTAGGTAAATAGGTGTTTAGGGAATGGTGCGGGAAACCAGCGAGTTCTGTTTCACTTTCACTACCTGCTCCACGTTTAGTGAGGATTATATCTAAAATCTTAGATGCCTTTGCAGCATCACTCCCAAAGGTCTCATAGAAATCACCAACCCTAAAAAGCAATAAAGCATCAGGATATTTAACCTTGATCGCATTATATTGCTTCATTAATGGTGTTACTTTTTTTACCTTTTTAGCCAAGAGATTTACGTATTTTTGTCGAAAATGTAAGAGTGCTAATTTAGCTAAATAGCCTTGTTTTATAAAAGAAAAGTAAAATAAGTTATCTACAAAAAGACCGAGATTTCAACATGCGGAAGCTAAAAAACGACGAATTAGATCGATTGGACATTTCAGAATTTAAACTAGCTGAAAAGTCGCCAATTATTATTGTTTTGGATAATATTAGAAGTTTAAACAATATTGGCTCTGTATTTAGAACAAGTGATGCCTTTTTAATTGAAAAGATTTACCTCTGTGGCATAACGGCTAAACCACCTCACAACGACATTCGTAAAACAGCCCTGGGCAGCACAGAAACTGTGGATTGGGAATACTTTGAAAACACATTAGATGTTATTAATAACTTGAAATCTGAAGACGTGCAAATTTGCTCGATTGAGCAAGCCGAAAACGCCACAATGCTAAATGATTTTGCACCTCAACCTAATACTAAATATGCTTTTGTTTTTGGGAATGAAGTCAAAGGTGTAGACCAAAATGTGGTAGATGTCTGTGATGTGGTTATTGAAATTCCTCAATATGGTACTAAACACTCATTAAATATTTCAGTAAGTGCTGGTGTTGTTGTTTGGGATGTCTTCACAAAAATTAAAAGTTTAAAATCTTGAATATGACAAACAAAAAAATATTTTCAATTTCGTTAGCCGTAGTAGGCATAGTTGTAATTCTATTTTCTACGGGATCATCAATCTTGACTTATGATTTATTTGGAATCCCAGCAGGTAACCTCATTCTTTGGGTTGGTTTTATATCCCTTCAATTCGTAGTCTATAGCTTTCACAAAGGTTTTAAGGCGAGCAATTCAATATTAGGTAAATTGATTCGGAATTTGATGCACTTGCTAATCGGTGTTTCAATTTTGTGGTTTGGTATTGCATTTCTACTATCTGGAAATTTTAATTTTGATTTCAGTTCTAGTGCTACGGGATATCTCGGTAGTCCAAAAGCATCTATCCTTTACTGGAATATTATATATGTATTGATTGTGGCACCAGTAGTTCTGATGATTTTGTATTCGCTATTACGCTATTTCGAGCGCCTTAAAAACACTAAATAATGTCTTCCAATAAACGCCCTTGGCCAACAAAAGATGCCATGCAACAGATTTATGAGCAACATTTTTGGGGCGGAAAAGACTATGATTTTTATTCTGGCGAAGGCTCACATCAACCAGAAATTATTAAGCCCTATTTTGAAGTTGTTTCAGGTTTTTTAAAATCTCATAAGAACAAACTAACGGTTTGTGACTTGGGCTGTGGTGATTTTAATATTGGCAAACATCTTTTTGAATACACACAAAAATACATTGCTGTTGATATTGTTGAAAGCCTGATATTGAGGAACATTGAAATATTTAAGGCAAATAATTTAGAGTTTCATTGTTTAGATATTTCAAAAGACGAGTTACCAAAAGCAGATTGTATCATTTTAAAGCAAGTATTGCAGCATTTATCAAATGAAGAAATAAAATCTATTGTCAAAAAGCTTTCAAATTATAAGTATATGATTCTTACAGAGCATCTTCCAATGGGTAATTTCACACCAAATAAAAACAAAATTGCCAGTCAAGGTATACGCTTAAAACAAAATAGTGGTGTTGATCTGTTGGCTGAGCCTTTTAATTTGAAAGTGAAATCAACAACAGTTCTTGATGAATTTATTCTAAACCAAAATAAAGGCAAAATTGTAACTACTATAATTGAACTGCATTAATGGTTTATCTCATTTAACAACCACAGATAATCTTCTCGCTTCTTTATAAAATCACGATCTGAAATATCAATGATTTTCACATTCAATTCGGTTTGGTTTCTTAAAAAACTGAGGTAACCTGAATTGATCTTTTCGAGATATTCATCTTGAATCTCCTTCTCATACTTGCGACCACGTTTTTTAATGTTCTCTTGAAGTCGTTCTGTGTTTTGATAGAGATACACATACAAATCTGGTCTTGCTATATCCTTATATACCTGATAAAACAATTTACGATACAATCTAAACTCATCTTCTGGCAAGGTCACTTTAGAAAATATGAGCGATTTATGTACATCGTAATCGCTCACCATAAAATCTTTAAATAGATCTAACTGCGATAAATCATCACTAATTTGTTGGTAACGGTCCGCTAAAAAAGACATTTCTAAGGTAAAAGCATAGCGCTCTGGTTCCTTATAGAACTTTGGTAAAAAAGGATTGTCTGCAAAACGTTCCAAAATGAGTTTTGCATTGAAATCATCTGAAATCTTAGTAGCTAAGCTTGTTTTGCCTGCACCAATATTACCTTCAATTGCAATGAAATTATATTCACTGAACTTATAAATTTTCTTAGGATTCTTTAGCCAAATTTTAATTGGTTCAATTTCAGAATCGTCTGTACATTCTTCCATGAGCTCCTCAACTGACCTGCTCATTTTTGGGTGTTTAATATCCATTGCAATATCAAGCAATGGCTGTAAGACAAACTTGCGTTTGTGCATTTCAGGATGAGGAATAACAAGACTTTTCTCATCAACGATTTCATCTTCGTAGAACAAAATATCCAAATCGATTTCACGCGACTCATAACCCTTAGAAGTCGGTTTTTTGCGTCCTAAATCCTTTTCAATCCTTAGAAGTTGTTTTAAGAGCTTCTTTGGTTTTAATTCGGTTTTAACCAGAATACAAGCGTTATAAAAATCATCACCTTCAAAACCGAAAGCCGCTGTATTATATACTTTAGAAATTTTTACTATTGTACCAATGGTCTCATAAATAGCATCGACAGCATCTTGCAAGTTTTGCAATTTTATACCTTTATTACTACCTAATCCTATATATACTGACTTTGCTAATATCATGGAGAAAGCAAATTAACTAAAAGATATATTAATAGATTATCTTTGGGTGAACAATTTATCGACAATTTTAAATGCAACTAAAAGACAAGCTTTTAGCACAGCGTATCTACTTATTGTTAGGTGCGCTTTTTATAACCTCACTTGTAGTTTCTAACTTAATTTTTCAGAAGTTTTTTTATTGGTATCCTGTAGATATAGAAATTTTTGGAAATAACCTGTTTGAAATTTCTGTTGGTATTTTACCTTATCCTATTACCTTTTTAATTACTGATTTAATCAGTGAAATTTATGGGAGAAAGCGTGCAAACGACGTTGTTGTTGCAGGTATTTTTGCATCATTATTTTCTGTCGGTATCATCTTAGTAGCAGATGCCGTGCCAGCTTTAGACAATTCTCCTTTAGATGATGAAACTTTTAAATTTGTTTTTAGTAAAACTATTATTGCAGTAGGTTCTAGCATGTTTGCTTATTTATTTGCGCAATTTATTGATATTCGAATTTATCATTTCTGGAAAAACTTAACTCAAGGAAAGCATCTGTGGTTAAGAAATAACTTCTCTACTTGGGTGTCTCAGTTTATAGATACCTTTTCGATTATAAGCTTATTATGTTATTTCGAGGTTTTACCATGGTCTAGCTTTAAAGGTCTTTTAATAAGCGGGTTTTTGTTTAAAGTATTAGTTGCCTTTTTTGACACACCATTTCTTTACCTCGGTGTTTATCTATTTAGAAAACGATTTAATTTGAAAGTAAACGAAGAAATTGACCTTCTCTAAGTGTTACTGAATAA
The DNA here is from genome assembly GCF_046762865.1 of Winogradskyella sp. A2. NCBI lineage: Bacteria > Pseudomonadati > Bacteroidota > Flavobacteriia > Flavobacteriales > Flavobacteriaceae > Winogradskyella > Winogradskyella sp. A2. The sequence continues at coordinate 27,201 of NZ_JBKQXM010000007.1, read as the reverse complement.
TTAAAATCTTTAAAAGTTTATTAAAGGCACAACTATTGTCATATACATTACGTATAATTCTATAGACACTATATCCTTATGAAGAAATTTTTAAAAATTATTGGAATTATTTTACTCATATTCATTGCCATATTAATAGCTATTCCATTTGTTTTAGAATCTAAAATAGATACCATTGTTCAAAATTATGCTGATGAAAATTTAAATGCCAATTTAAGTTTTGATGATATAAGTCTTAGCCTTATCAGTAGTTTTCCAAAAGCAGAAGTTAATGTAGAGAATTTAAAAATTACTAACAGAGCACCATTTAAAGATGAAACGTTTGCGACCGCAAAATCTATTTCATTTGAAATGCCAATAGGTCAGTTACTCAGTAGCACAAATGAACCTTTAGCGGTAAATGAAATTATAGCTAACGAGTTACTTTTAACTTTAATAACCAATAAAAATGGTACGGTTAATTATGATATAGTAAAAGAAAATGAAGGTGCAAATACATCTACTGAAACTACTTCTACAAATTTCAGTTTTGACATAGAACACTACGAAATCAACAACAGTGCATTAACATATATCGATGAAGAATCCGACATGCAGTTTCATGCTACCGGAATCAATCATTTTGGTAATGGGATATTTTCAGGTGAACTTTCAGAATTAAAAACTGAAACCGAAGCTAAAATTAGCCTAAGCATTGATAGCACATCCTATTTAAAAAATAATACAATAAAACTAGATGCACTCATAGACCTAGATTTAGAAAATGATAAGTACACCTTTAAAGAAAACAAAGGATTTATTAATGCCTTGCCTTTAGAATTTGACGGGTTCGTGAAATTAGTAGAAGAAGGGCAACATATTGATATTAGTTTTAAAAACCCAGAATCTTCTTTTAAGCACTTCTTAGCTGTAATTCCTCAAGACTATGCAAAAAATATTGAAGACGTAAACACCACTGGGAATTTCACTGTTGATGGTAAAATTAAAGGTTTAGTTTCTGATGAAACGATTCCGATGTTAGATATAAATATGCGATCTGATAATGCCTCGTTTAAATATCCTAATTTACCTAAGCGTGTTGATAATATTAAGATTGATGCATCAATAAAAAACACTAGTGGAAATGCAGATGAGACCTTTGTAGATATAAATACACTCGATTTTAAAATAGACCAAGATGTCTTTAAGTCTGAAGCCTATATAAAAAATCTTACAGGGAATATGTTGGTTAACGCCAACTTAGATGGTGTCTTAAACTTAGCTAATATCACAAAAGCCTATCCTGTTGAATTAGAAAATCAACTCAGCGGTATCATAAAAGGAAAATTGAATACCACTTTTGATATGAATGCCATTGAAACCAATGCCTATCAACGTATTAAAAATAATGGTAGTGTCTCAATTACTGACTTTATATTTTCGTCTGAAGACATAGTAAACCCAATACAAATTAATAAAGCAGATCTTACATTTAAACCAGGTGTAGTTATCTTAAATAGTTTTAACGCATTAACGGGTAAAAGCGATCTCTATGCTACGGGTCAAATAAATAATTTGTTAGGTTTTTTATTAAGTGATAAAAAACTACAAGGTGACTTTAAAGTTACATCGGATAATTTTGTAGTTTCCGATTTTATGGTAGAAGATGAGACAGCTTCAGAATCTTCAAACAAAACCACATCAGATGCAGAATCGTTAAAGATTCCTGATTTTTTGGATTGTTCGATTTATGCGAACGCACAGAATGTGGTCTATGATAATTTAAACTTAAAAAATGTTAGTGGTAAGCTTCGTATAAAAGATCAAAATGCGAATTTGAGTGAGATGACAACCAATTTGTTTGGTGGTAAATTAGGTATAAATGGTAATGTATCAACAAAAGAAGACAAACCAGTTTTTGATATGCAATTAGCTATGCAACAGTTTGATGTCTCCCAGTCTTTTAAAGATTTAGAAATGCTTAAAGCACTTGCACCTATAGCCAAAGTAGTTCAAGGTAAATTGAATTCCACTATTGATGTAAGTGGTTTATTAGATGAAAATTTCTCGCCAGATTTAAGTAACATTTCTGGTAATGCTGTTGGAGAAATATTAACCTCCAATATCGATGTTTCAAAAAGTCCTTTATTAGCTAGTTTAGACAGTAAATTAAATTTTATTGATTTTGATAAACTCGAAAAAGAAATAAAAACAAAACTCAGTTTTGAAAATGGTGAAGTGAATGTAGAACCTTTTACAATTGTATATGAAGATATTCCAATTGAAGTTTCTGGGAAACACAGTTTCACAAACACATTGAATTATAACGCTGTTTTACAGGTACCCGCTAAATACTTAGGAAGCGATGTTAACCGTTTGATAGGTAATATAAATGATTCTGAAGTTGATAAAATCACAATTCCGGTTACCGCAAATATTGATGGTACATTTACAAACCCACAAGTAAAAACGGATTTAACAAGTGCTGTTACCAACTTAACTAAACAACTTGTAGAAATACAAAAAGAAAAACTTACAAATAAGGGAAAAGACAAAGTCAATGAATTACTTGGTGGAATCTTGGGAGGTAATCAAAACGAAACTAAAACAGATTCCACACAGACCAAAACCGATAGCACCAAAACAAATTCAACCGAAAAAACCGTAAAAGAAGGAGTAAAAAATGTACTTGGAGACATCTTTGGCAAAAAGAAGAATAAGCCAAAAGGAGATAAAAAAATTCAAGATTCAACCAAAAACGACTGATTTTTACGTAAAAACCATACATAATTGCCAATTTTTGTTAATTATTGCTGTTTTACTTGCTTTTCTTAATTATTAAGTTATGTTATGGGTTGACTAATTTTAAACTAAATACATGAGGCAATTAAAAATCACCAAGCAGGTAACCAACAGAGAAGACAAATCTTTAGACAAATATCTACAAGATATAAGTAAAATTCCGTTGATTACTGCTGATGAGGAGGTAGAACTAGCGCAAAGGATAAGAAAAGGTGATCAACAAGCATTAGAAAAATTAACCACTGCTAATTTAAGATTTGTGGTTTCTGTTGCAAAGCAATATCAAAATCAAGGATTAAAATTACCTGATTTAATAAATGAAGGTAATGCAGGTTTGGTAAAAGCGGCTAAACGATTTGATGAAACTAGAGGATTCAAGTTTATCTCTTATGCAGTATGGTGGATTAGACAAGCCATTCTTCAAGCCTTAGCTGAGCAATCTAGAATTGTTAGATTACCACTTAATAAAATTGGTACTATAAATAAGATAAACAAAACGTTTTCTCATTTAGAACAGATTCACCAACGGCCACCAAATGCAGAGGAAATAGCAAGGGAATTAGATATCAGTGTTAGAGAAGTAAAACAATCTATGAAAAACTCTGGCCGTCATTTATCAATGGACGCCCCATTAAAACAAGGTGAAGACTTTAGTTTATACGATGTGGTAAGTGCAAGCGAATCACCAAATCCGGATAAAGCATTAATGAAAGCCTCTTTAAATATTGAAATTGAAAGGGCATTAGACACATTAACTCAAAAGGAAAGTGACATCATTAGATTAAATTTTGGAATTGGAGATCAACCAGCAATGACACTTGAAGAAATTGGAAGCATATATGATTTAACTAGAGAGCGTGTGAGACAAATAAGGGAAAAGGGTATTAGAAGATTAAGACATGCTAGTAAGAGTAAAATATTAAAGACCTATTTGGGTTAATTAATTTTTTATTTTCAAATAGTTAACATATATTTGCCGTTCAATTGAGAAACACACAATAAAATATCATTAGATGATAAAGATTGAAATAAAAGAAGGAGAGAATATAGAAAGAGCTCTCAAGCGTTATAAGCGTAAGCATAGAAACGTTCAAATTATGAATAATTTGAAAGAGTCTCGTTATTTTACAAAGCCTTCAGTTAAGAGAAGAAGAGAAATCCAAAAAGCAGAATATATTCAAGGCTTAAGAGATCAGGAAAACATATAATTATATTCCTAAATACAAAAAAAAAGAGCAACAGTAATGTTGCTCTTTTTTTTTGTCAAAATCTGCTCATACTTTAAAATTTCTTGACGTCTCAATCATAGCAATGTTGAAGCTATGTTCTAAATTCATCATTTACTAAGACTTTATAATTTATTATAATCTAAATTTCTCAGATTCGTTTTCTGCACTTACTCCAAAAGGGTCAATTGGTTTGTCCTCATAAAAATGATCAAAAGTTTTATCCGTTTTATAATCATCTCTCAATACCTTATAAACCATAACAACTAAAAATATCTGACCCAAAACCGTTAAATAGAAAACCCATCCGAATGGAAAATCCATTGCCGACATTATGGTTATTGTAATTAATAGTAAAGTTGTAATTGCAATATATAAAAAGGGTGAAGTTTTCATATTTTATATTTTGTTTAAAATTATGTATTAATTGTTAAACAAAATAAATTTTAACGGAATACTAACATCAGTTCATAAGAGTACACGGAGACTATAAACTTAATTCAATTACCAATCCTTCATTGGCTCTTACATTGAACACTGTATTGTCTTCAAAAATTAGATATTGCCCTTTAATACCAGCTAGTTTACCTTGAAATTCTACAGATTTATTAAGATTTAAACTTTTGGGTTTTTCAGGATATCGCATTACTGGAAAATGTAAATGTGTTTCAGTATTATTTTCAATAAAATAATCCTTAGCTTCTTCAGGTATATGATTTTTTAGCTTATTTCGCCATTCAATTAAATTTTCATCCTTTACATCATTCTTCAACATATTTCGCCAATTGGTTTTATCAGCAACATAATCCTTTAATGCAACTTCAGTTATACCAGCAAGGTATCTGTTAGGAACTTCAACAATCTCAATTGCTTCGTGTGCACCTTGATCTATCCATCTAGTCGGTACCTGACTCTTTCTGGTAACTCCAACCTTTACATTACTAGAGTTAGCCAAGTATACAATATGTGGTTGTAATTGCACCTTCTTTTCATATTCTAAATCACGGTCTTCCTTTCCTAGATGGGCCGTACTTAATTCTGGTCGCATTATCCAATCACCAGCAATTGGTTTGTCAAAAAAACAGGTTCTACAAAATCCCTGTCTATAAATTGGTCTATCTAGCCCACAACTTAAGCATTGATGCCCAACCAATTTTATGGAAATCGTTTTATTTAATAATTGATTCATATGAATGAAGTCATTCTCAAATACCAAATAATACTGTATTGGCTCTAAAAACTCCGTTTGCATTTTAGTAAGGACACCTCTATAATTCATAAAAGAATTTATTATTTTTAGCATCTAAGCCTCTATGAAATTAGCATAAAGAACTTTGAAGAAAAAAGATTTAATATTAATTTTCTAATTAAAATAATTAAATCTCGCATTGCGAGTAAAGATAACTAATCCATGCCAATTCCTATTGTAAATTCTATTGCTTCATGGTTTTTAAAAAAGCGATTTCATCAGATTGATTTGTTTTTGAAATATCCTAATGAAGTGCAAAATGAGCTACTTTTTAGCCTTATAAAATTTGCCAAGGATACAGAAATAGGAAAAAAGTATGACTTTGCGTCAATTAAGACTTATAAAGAATTTAGCGAACGTTTACCTATAGTAAATTATGAAAGTCTTCAACCATCAATTGAGCGTTCAAGAAGAGGTGAACAAAATATCTTTTGGCCAAGACCTATAAAATGGTTTGCGAAATCGAGCGGAACAACAAATGCTAAAAGCAAATTTATCCCAGTAAGCAATGAATCTCTGGAGGATTGCCATTATGCAGCCAGTAAGGACTTACTATGCATGTATTTAAATAATAATGAGGATTCTCAATTGTTTACTGGAAAAAGTTTACGATTGGGAGGTAGTAAAGAATTATATAAGGAGAACGGAACTGTTTTTGGGGATTTAAGTGCCATTCTTATTGATAATATGCCTTTTTGGGCTGAGTTTAGTAGCACTCCTAGTAGTAAGGTCTCACTTATGAGTGAGTGGGAAACCAAAATGGCTGCTATTGTTGACGAAACCATTAATGAAAATGTTACAAGTCTTGCTGGTGTTCCGTCCTGGATGATGGTATTATTAAACAATGTTCTAGACAAAACAGGAAAGGACAACTTGTTTGATATTTGGCCAAATCTTGAAGTCTACTTTCATGGTGGTGTAAGTTTTAATCCATACATAGAACAATATCGAGCGATATTACCATCAAAGAATTTTAAATACTACGAAATTTATAATGCCTCCGAAGGATTCTTTGCTATACAAGATCAAAACTATACAGGTGATTTATTATTAATGTTGGATTATGGAATATTTTATGAATTTATTCCAATGAACACTTTTGGTACAAATAATCAGAAAGTTATTCCTCTTAGTGATGTAAAGCTAAATACAAACTATGCACTTATAATAACTACTAATGCAGGATTATGGCGATACAGAATAGGCGATACCATAAGATTTGTAAGCCTAAACCCTCATAGAATAAAGGTGTCTGGTAGAACTAAGCATCATATAAATGCTTTTGGTGAAGAACTAATAATTGAGAATGCCGAAGTTGCACTTAAAAAAGTATGTAAACGCACCAATGCTGAAATTGTAGATTATACAGCAGCTCCAATTTTTATGATAGGAAAAGAAAAAGGAGCACACGAATGGATCATTGAATTTAAGACACCTCCACAGAACACGTCTTATTTTGAAGAATTATTTGATAATGCTCTGAAAGCACTTAACTCAGATTACGAGGCTAAGCGTTATAATAATATGACGCTTAACAAGCCTAAAATTCATTATGCAAGGCAAAACTTGTTTTACGACTGGTTAAAAGAAAACAATAAACTAGGTGGACAGCACAAGGTACCACGGCTTTCTAACACCAGAGATTATGTTGAGGAGCTTCTTAGGCTCAACTCAAATGCATAAGATTAAGCATAATAACCTTTAATCGTTAAAATATGTATAGAATTATCGTACATCGATAATTGCCAATATTTCAACCAATAATTAGTTGATTAAAGACCTTAACCAACTTAAGATTCTATATTCGTACCGAAGAGAAATGACAATGACATTATCTAGTCAACAGAACAATATTGCAAGCAATATTTATTAATCAATCCTAACTAAAAATAAAAACCACAAGATCTTTAATTAGATATTGTGGTTTCTGTTTTTATAAAGGTATAAATGTCTTAAGAAACAGCCTTCAATTTTTTCAATGTAGATTTAGACAACCTATCTTCCGCATATGACTTGGTAACATTTAATTTAGTTTCTCCAGAACCTGGTAAATCAAACATTGCCTCTGTTAAAATTTCTTCACAAAGTGATCTCAAACCACGAGCTCCTAGTTTATATTCTATTGCCTTTCCTACAATATAATTTAGTGCACCTTCAGTGATACTAAATTCTACCTCATCCATTGCAAACAATTTCTTGTATTGCTTAATGATGGCGTTTTTAGGCTCTGTTAGGATTGCTCTTAAAGTATTAGCGTCTAAAGGATCCATATGCGTTAGCACAGGTAACCTTCCGATAATTTCAGGTATCAACCCAAAGTCCTTAAGATCTTTAGGTATAATATATTGAAGGATATTGTCTTGATCAACAGTATCCGTATTAATTGAGCTATAACCAATGGCTTGCATATTAAGACGTTTAGTAATAACACGTTCAATACCGTCAAAAGCACCACCTGCTATGAACAAAATATGTTCTGTATTTACTTCAATAAATTTCTGATCTGGATGTTTGCGACCCCCTTTGGGTGGTACATTGACTATCGTTCCTTCTAAAAGTTTTAATAAAGCTTGTTGCACTCCTTCACCTGAAACATCTCTAGTAATAGAAGGATTATCGCTCTTACGTGCAATTTTATCTATTTCATCAATAAATACAATACCTCTTTGTGCTTTTTCAAGATTATAATCTGCAGATTGCAAAAGTCTAGTTAATATACTCTCTACATCTTCTCCTACATATCCAGCTTCGGTTAAAACTGTTGCATCTACAATTGCCAATGGTACATTTAACATTCTGGCAATAGTTTTTGCCATTAATGTCTTACCCGTACCTGTTTGGCCAACCATAATGATATTACTTTTTTGTATTTCAATATCATCATCCGTTGGTGGTTGCAATAATCTTTTATAGTGATTATATACGGCAACTGACATTACGCGTTTTGTATATTCTTGCCCAATGATATATTCATCTAAAAAAGACTTAATCTCTTTAGGCTTTCTAAGCATTAATTCAGCACTTAACTCTGTATTTCCGCTTTGCTTAGATTCTTCAATAACAATACCATGAGCTTGTTCAATACATCGATCACATATATGTGCGTCTAAACCTGCAATAAGTAAATTTGTTTCTGGCTTTTTCCTTCCGCAAAACGAGCATTCTAATTCTTCTTTTGCCATAATATTAATTCTAGTTAGTAGATTTAGTCGTAAATTATTACAACTACTTGCGTTCTAAAACTTCATCAATCATCCCATAATCTAAAGCTTCGGTAGATTTCATCCAATAATCTCTATCTGAGTCTTTCTCCACTTGCTCATAAGGTTTACCTGAATGATTAGAAATGATGTTGTATAGTTCTTCTTTTACTTTTATGGTTTCTCTTACTGCAATTTCCATATCTGAAACTTGCCCTTGTGTACCACTCATTGGTTGATGAATCATAACCCTAGAGTGCTTAAGCGCAGATCTTTTGCCCTTTTCACCAGCACATAATAATACTGCTGCCATTGAAGCTGCTATACCTGTACAGATTGTAGCAACGTCTGGTTTTATAAACTGCATTGTATCATATATTCCTAAACCAGCATAAACACTACCACCTGGTGAATTGATGTAAATCTGAACATCCTTTGACGCATCAACACTCTGCAAGAATAATAACTGCGCTTGGATAATGTTGGCCACTTGGTCATTAACACCTGTCCCTAAAAATATAATACGATCCATCATTAACCTAGAGAAAACATCCATTGCCACTGCGTTCATCTGACGCTCCTCAATGATATTTGGAGTTAAGTTTGTAGGATACATACTTGTAATAATACTGTCGTAATATGTACTGCTTACACCTTGGTCTTTTATAGCGAATTTTTTAAATTCCTTACCGTAGTTCATATATTTTAATTTGTTTTTTGATTTAAAAAAAAAGCGTAAAACTTTTCAGTTTTACGCCTTAAAGATACTAATATTTTTACAGACTGATTAACTGTAAAATTCTTTTACAAAATCATCGTAAGTGATTTCTTTTGTTTTAAGATTTGCTTCACTTTTATAAAGCTCTAATAACTTCTGACTCATTAATTGCTCAGAAAGTCTCTTTACTTCCTCTTGATTAGATAAAATACGTGCTGCAATATCTTCTAATTCTTTCTCAGAAGGATTCATTTGTCCAAACTGTGCCATTTGACCTTTAATCATTTCCAGTGCATAAGCCTTTAAATCCTCGAATTGAACTTGTAAATTATGATCTTGAATTAATTTACCTTCAATTAATTGATAGCGCATGCTCTTCTCAGATTTCTCATATTCTTCCTTAGCCTGTTCTTCTGTCATTGGCTCTTCTCCTGCCGTTTGCATCCACTTTTGCAAGAATGATGCTGGTAAATCAAATTTTGTGCTTTCTACCAAATATTCCGTAACATCGTTCAACAATTTTTGCTCTCCTTGTTGAGCAAACTGTTTTTCTGAATCAGCTTTGATTTTTTCTTTTAACTCCGTTACAGTAGTAACTACGCCTTTCCCAAAAAGTTTATCAAATAATTCTTGGTCTAAGTCTGCTAATTCTCTGGTATTGATTTCGCTAACTTCAAAAACTACCTCTACATTTAAATCATGCGCATCATCATGAGATACCTTTAAAAAAGTCATTAAATCGTGATCATCATTAAATAACCCTTTGGTTTTTAATACTATGTTATCACCAACTTTAGCTCCAATAAACTTTTTAGGATTTGTTTTCCCTTTTAGTTTATCTAAAGTTATTGTAGCAACATTTTCAATACCATTTTCTTCACTTGTAAATTTACCTGTAATTTCAGATTCTTTTGAAACTTCAGTTTCTGAAATCAGCTTGCCATATTGTTTTCTGATGTGATCAACTTGATTGCCTATCATTTTGTCATCAGCAACTATATTATAGTGTGTTATAGCTTTTTTACTCTTTAGCTTTACTTCAAATTCTGGTGCTAGACCAAGTTCGAATTCAAAAGAAAAAGCATCAGAATCCCAATCTAAATCATCCTGTGGTTTTGGTAATGGGTTACCTAATACGTCCAGTTTTTCTTCTACAAGATACTTACCAATTGCATCTTGTAATAATTTATTCACTTCATCAACAAGAACTGCTTTACCGTATTGCTTTTTTACCAAACTCATTGGTACATGTCCTTTTCTAAAACCAGGAATGTTAGCAGATTTACGGTAATCTGTTAATATTTTTTCAACTTTATCGCTATAATCTTCTTTGGCGATATCTACTTTAACTACCGCATTAAGTTCATCGATGTTTTCTCTTGTAATATTCATTATTATTGTAACTAAAATTGGGCTGCAAAAATACAATATTTTTTACAACCCAACAACACTTTAAGTCTTTGATTTATTGTGATTTCTTCTGTTCTTTAAATATTGACTGAAGTATTGATTGCAGTATTGACAAGAGGATACTAAATAGTAAGGCTGTTAAAAAACTTGAAACACCAAATCCGTCAATTAATTTATCTGCCAAAAGGATTATCAGGGCATTTATAACCAACAGGAAAAGTCCCAATGTCATTATTGTTACTGGCAAGGTTAAAATAATAAGTAATGGTTTTACCAAAATATTTAAAACCGCTATAACAAGCGCCACTATAACAGCACCCAAATAACCATTTACGGTAACTCCATCCAAAACATGTGCAAGTATAAAAACAGCTAGGGCATTTAATAAGAGTCTAATAATTAAATTCATAATACAATATATCTAACTCTAATTTACAAATTTTATAACAACATCATAAAATTCCTTAGGGTTTTCTGCATGTAACCAATGACCAGCATTAGTTATTGTAACGATTTCTGAATCAGGAAAATGTCTTTGAATTATAGCTTCATCTGTTTCACCAATATATTCAGATCGGTCACCACGAAGAAATAAAGTATCCTTATCAAAAACAGCATGCACAGGTAAAGCTTCTCCTACCTCAGAAACATGTTCTTTTAAAACTTCTAAATTAATTCTAAGTCCTAATTGTCCTTTATGAACCCAATATAGATTTTTTAACAAAAACTGCCTAACACCAATATTCGATACATACTCTTCTAATACCTGATCTGCTTCAAGTCTGGTTTTAACAAATGAAAAATCTAATTGACTCAATCCTTCTAAAATAATATCATGGTGTACAGGGTAATAACGCGGAGAAATATCTGCAACGATTAATTTCTTTACTAATTCTGGGTACTTTGAAGCAAAAAGCATCGCTGTTTTACCACCCATTGAATGACCCAACAAAACGATATCAGAAAAGTCTTTGATTTCGCAATATTTCTTTAGGTCATCGGCCATGAGTTCATAATCGAATTCATCTGAATGAAAACTACGGCCATGGTTTCTTTGGTCTAGTAAATGGACTTGGTAATCTGATTCGGAAAACTTTCTGGCTAAGGTTTTCCAATTATCTCCCATACCTAAAAAACCATGAAGGATTACGAAGGGCCTTCCTTCACCAATGATATTAGAATGTAAGATCATTGCAGTCTATGTAAGTACATTTGAATTACATTTTCTACTCCAAAGTAAAGACTTTCTGAAATCAATGCATGGCCAATAGATACCTCTAGAAGTCCTGTGATATTTTCTTTAAAGAATTTAATGTTATCTAAGGACAAATCATGGCCAGCATTAATACCCAAATGTAAAGTATTTGCAAGTCCTGCACACTCCATGTAAGGGTCAATGCCTTCCTTCTTTCCTAATTTATATTGATGTGCAAATGCTTCAGTATATAGCTCTATTCTATCTGTTCCTGTTTCCTTTGCACCTTGAATCTGTCGGAGATCGGGATCAACAAAAATGGAAGTTCTAATTCCATTGCGTTTAAATTCATTAATAATATCTATTAAAAAATCTTTATGCTTAATAGTATCCCAACCTGCATTAGAAGTTATTGCATCCTCTGTATCTGGAACTAATGTGACTTGTGTTGGTTTTATATCCAAAACCAGATCAACAAACTTTGGAATTGGGTTGCCTTCTATATTATACTCAGTATACACAACAGGTTTTAGGTCATAAGCATCTTGATATCTAATGTGCCTTTCATCTGGCCTAGGGTGTATTGTAACACCTTCGGCACCGAATCTTTGCACGTCTTTTGCAAATTGCACAACATTAGGTAAATCTCCTCCTCTGCTATTTCTGAGTGTTGCTATCTTATTTATATTAACACTTAATTTGGTCATTTAAATCGTTTTTCAATTCACAAAAATACGAAGTACAACACGCTTTTTGTGGTTATTTTTGATTAATTTGCAACTAATAAATAGTCCCATAATGCAATTACAGGAATTCATAATAAATGACATTAAACCACTGAGTATTACTGATAAAATAAGTGATTTACAATTACTATTTAATCAATTAACATACTCACATATTCCTATACATAAAGACGGAATTTATATTGGTTGTATTTCTGAAACAGATGCGCATTGTTTTGATGGTGCAATATCAATTAGCGATTGCAACTATGCGGTTGAAGGTTTTTATGTTAGAGACTCCACCAATTGGCTAGATGTTTTAGAAGCATTTGCTCAGAACGATTGCAATATAATGCCTGTACTAGGTAAGGATAATGTTTACCTCGGATATTATGAATTAAATGATATTATCCATTTATTTAATGAAACACCATTTTTTTCAGAACCAGGTGGAATTATTATTGTCGAAAAGGGTATCAATGACTATTCATTTAGTGAAATCAGTCAAATAGTAGAATCTAATGACGCCAAATTACTTGGGGCATTTATTTCTAAAATGGACGGTGATTTAGTAAAAATTACCTTAAAAATCGACAATGCAAGTCTCAACGAAGTTATTCAGACCTTTAGGCGCTATGGCTATAATATCATTTCTGGACATGAGGATGACACATACTTAGAAAGCCTGAAGGAACGCTCTCAATACCTCGACAAATATTTAAACATGTAATTATTATGAAAATTGCTGTTTATGGTCAAAATTATGCTAAAGAGACAACTCAAGAAGCATTTGAAATGCTTTTAAAGGTACTTTTAGAAAATGACGCTGATGTGTTTGTTGAGTGTAATTTTTTAAGTAAACAGTCTAAATCTATTCAAAACAACACTACTGTCAATCAATTCAAGAAATTAGATAATTCTTTTAATCTATTAGTAAGCATAGGTGGTGATGGTACTATTTTAAGAGCTATTACTTATGTACGAGATTTGGGCATACCAATTGTAGGCATAAACACAGGTCGATTAGGCTTTCTTGCTACCATTCAAACTGAAGAAATCTCAAATGCTTTAAATGAAATATTTAAAGGTGCATTTAAAATATCCGAACGCTCTTTATTATGTGTAACTACTAATCCTAAAAATAAAACCATTGAAGACACAAACTTTGCCTTGAATGAAATTGCAATTAGCAGAAAGAATACAACATCAATGATTACTGTTGAAACCCACCTAAATGATGAATATTTAACATCATATTGGGCAGACGGCCTGATTCTTTCCACTCCAACAGGTTCTACTGGATATTCATTAAGTTGTGGTGGACCAGTCATTACTCCAGATGCTAATAACTTTGTTTTAACACCAATTGCACCCCATAATCTTAGTGCCAGACCATTGATAATACCAGATAATACATCCGTTAAGTTTAAAGTAGATGGTAGAGAAGATCAGTTTTTAATGTCACTAGACTCTCGAATTATAACTTTACCAAATAGCGCAAAAGTCACTATAAAAAAAGCAGACTTTGTAATTAAAATGGTTGAATTGATTGATGAATCTTTTTTAGACACGCTAAGAAAAAAATTACTCTGGGGTGAAGATCGCCGTAATTAAACAATAAATAACTGTTTAATCTGTTTATCTCTAAGACAATTTAATACAAATTATTAAAGGCTCATCATAATTATTATATTTGCAAACTTTGAGAATTTTATGAGGTATTTTTTCCTAGTTATATTGAGTATTTTCCTAAGCCAAAATATGAATGCCCAAATTTATGAAGTTGGTATTTTTGCTGGTGGAAGTAATTTTATTGGCGATGTTGGAGCTACCAATTACATCTCTCCAAATCAGCCTGCAATTGGCGCTATATTTAAGTGGAATAGAAGCCCCAGACATTCATTCAGAGCTTCAATTATATTTAGTGAATTAGAAGGACTAGACAGTAAATCGAGTGATCAAAGGCGAGTAGAAAGAGACTATAGTTTTAGCAACGATATCATTGAAATTTCAGCTGGGATGGAATTCACTTTTTGGGATTTTGACCTTCATAAAGTTGGCATACAGGGTACACCATATATATATACTGGTATTACAACAGCAAATCATGACAATTTTTACTTTGATGAAAATGGTATAATTACTTCTGAAAACACAAGCAGTTGGGCTTATGGAATACCAATGGTATTAGGATATAAAACTAATATTTCAAATCATTTGGTTCTTGCCGCTGAAATAGGTGCTAGATACACCTTTACTGATGAAATTGATGGTAGTGTGCCAGATGCTGAATTTAGAGAACGATTTAGTTTTGGCAATACAAATAATAATGATTGGTATGTGTTTTCAGGATTTACACTAACTTACACCTTTGGAAGAAGACCTTGCTATTGTAATTTTTAAATGAGTCTAAAAGAACAGATAAATAAAGCCAAATTACCTAACCATGTAGCTATTATAATGGATGGAAATGGTCGTTGGGCCAAACAAAAAGGTCTCATAAGGGTTATTGGCCATGAAAGCGGAACAAAATCTGTCAGAGAAACAGTTGAGGCTAGTGCTGAATTAGGAATTAAGAATCTTACACTTTATGCATTCTCTACCGAGAATTGGAATAGGCCAAAATTAGAAGTGCAAACATTAATGAAGTTGTTGGTTAAGTCTTTAAAAAAAGAAATTAAAACATTACAGGACAACAATATTAAACTCTCTGCTATTGGTTGCTTAAAAGATTTACCTAAAAAAGCTTATTCCGAACTATTAGATGTTATAGAAAAAACGAAAAACAATACGAATATGACATTAACTTTAGCATTAAGCTATGGTTCTCGGGAAGAAATTGTTAATGTTATTAAGGAATTATCAGTTAAAGTTAAAAATAATATAATTTCCTCCGAAAGTATTGATGAATCCATTATAAATAAGCATCTTTACACGCAAAATTTACCAGATGTTGACCTCCTTATAAGAACAAGTGGAGAACAGCGTATTAGTAATTTTTTGCTATGGCAAATCGCCTATGCAGAATTATATTTTACAGATATTTTATGGCCAGATTTTAAAAAGGAAAATCTGTATGAAGCACTCATAAATTATCAAAATAGAGAACGAAGATTTGGAAAAACAAGCGAACAACTTACCCCTTAATAGAGTACTAATCTCCTTTACAACGTTTTTAAGCATAGTATTGTTCTTTATTGCAACAATGGTAAGTAACGCTCAAGTTGAAGGCGCTAAGTATTTAATCAAAGAAATTACTGTTACCGGTAATACTAATTTTAGTCCACAAACTATTATCGCTTATTCTAAGCTTAGAAAAGATGAAGAAATTCAATTAGGCGGTGAGAAAATAGCAAATGCGGTAAAGACCTTATGGAAATCTAATCTTTTTAGTAGTATTGATATTTACATTACCAATATTGAAGGCAATACCGCAAACCTCGAGATAAATCTTATGGATTTACCAGAATTATTAGAGCTTACTATTTCTGGTGTAAAGAAGGGTAAAAAAGATGAGATTATTCAAGAAAATAATCTCCAACCTGGCGTTAAGGTAACTGAAAACTTAATTGCGAATACAAAAAATTATCTTGCCAATAAATACAAAAAGAAAGGATTTCTTAATGCTAAAATAAATATTGTAACATCTGAAGTAATCGATTCTGTCAAAAAAGAACGTGTCAATATGCTGGTTAAGATTGATAGGGGCGAAAAAGTAAAAATCAAAGACATTGCCTTCAATGGCAATGAGAAAATTAAAGGTAAAAAGCTTCGAAAAGCAATGAAAAATACGAAGAAGAAAAATCCTATTCGTATTCTAAAAAGATCTAAATATATAGAGGAAGATTACAAAACCGATTTAGTTAGTGTTGTAGATTTCTATAAAGAAAATGGTTATCGAGACGCAAGGATTGTTTCAGATTCAATTATCTACAATAATGATAATACTATAAGTCTAAATATCAATGTAGAAGAAGGAGAGAAATATACTTTTGGTAAAATTGATTTCGTAGGTAACACAGTATATACGGACAGTTATTTATCTAGTATTTTAAAAATTAAAGAAGGCGACACCTATAATGGAGTTGAATTAAGGGAGCGAATAGCAGATCCTAATAATCCCGATGCTAATGATTTAACCAATGCCTATCAAAACTTTGGTTACATGTTCTCCACTATAAACCCTGTAGAGGTAAGTGCAGAGGGAAATGTAATTGACATGGAGATTCGTATTTCTGAGGGTAAACCTGCCTATTTTAATAATGTGACAGTGGTTGGTAATGATGTTACAAACGATCATGTTATATATAGAGAAATTAGAACTCGTCCAGGTCAATTATATAGTAAGGCAAATATTATTAGAACAATTAGAGAGCTTGGTCAACTAGGGTTTTTCGATGCTCAGCAAATTGCACCAAATATCAAGAATCCAAATCCAGTAGATGGCACATTAGATGTTGAGTATTCAGTTGTAGAGCAAGGCTCAAGCCAGATTCAACTACAAGGAGGTTATGGCGGAGGTGGTTTTATTGGAACACTTGGATTGTCATTTAACAATTTTGCAATTAAAGACATTTTTAAAAAGGAAGCTTATAAGCCAGTGCCAAGAGGAGATGGGCAAAGTTTAGCATTAAGGCTTCAAGCCAGTCAGTTCTTTCAGACTTATAGTTTCTCTTTTAGTGAACCATGGTTAGGTGGCAAAAAACCATTTCAATTATCAACTTCTTTATCATATTCTAGACAGTTTTTATTCAATCCGCAGAGCAGAAGAGCAGATAAGAGTAGAAGTTTTAATATTACTGGTATAACATTTGGAGCATCTACTAGATTAAAGAAACCAGATGATTTCTTTTTACTTTCACAGGCAATTAGTTATCAGCATTATGATCTCAATAATTATAATACAGGACTATTTACTTTTGGTAACGGTACCTCAAATAATTTATCTTACACTATTGGTTTAAGTAGAAACAACCTTTACAACGACCCTATTTACCCAACTGGTGGATCTAATTTTTCGGTCTCAGCAAAACTTACTTTTCCTTATTCATTAGTGAATGGTGTTGATTACGAAGCTTTAGCAGACGAAAGAGACTCACTTGACCCAAGCGATCCTGATGATTTTGAACGCATTGGAGAAATAGATCAAGAACGCTTTAATTGGTTAGAGTTTTACAAAATAAAATTTAAAGCAGATTGGTATACTGAGTTAACCAAAAAGTTAGTTTTAAGACCAAGTGTTGAATTTGGTTTCTTAGGTGCATATAACAATGATAGAGGTGTAATTCCGTTTGAAAGATTCTTTCTAGGTGGTGATGGTTTAGGAAACTTTGCATTGGATGGAAGGGAAATTATTCAATTACGTGGTTATCCAAATCAATCGCTATCGGCTCAAGATGGTGGATCAATATATAACAAGTTTTCATTAGAATTGAGGTACCCTGTCACTTTGGGTGCACAAGCTAAAATTTATGCATTGACCTTTTTAGAAGCAGGCGCATCGGTTAATAGCTTTAAGGACTTCAATCCGTTTGACCTAAATAGATCTGCAGGTGTTGGTTTAAGAATATTTATGCCAGCTTTTGGATTATTAGGTATAGATTTTGGCCATGGATTCGATCCTCTTCCCGGTCAAACTGTTAAAAATGGATGGGAAACTCACTTCATTATCGGACAACAATTTTAAGTTTGGCACGATATTTTCTAACAGCTATATAAGGATTTCACCATGGTGTTAAAATTTTTAGGAATATATTTCGTTAATTTGAAGTAAAGTAACACTGATAAACAAGGAAATATTTGGTTATACCAATTATG
Organism: Winogradskyella sp. A2; assembly: GCF_046762865.1. Taxonomy (NCBI): domain Bacteria; kingdom Pseudomonadati; phylum Bacteroidota; class Flavobacteriia; order Flavobacteriales; family Flavobacteriaceae; genus Winogradskyella; species Winogradskyella sp. A2. Next base: position 8,880 of record NZ_JBKQXM010000007.1, on the reverse strand, counting down.
TCTCAAAATAAAAACATAATCATGATGAAATTTAAAGTTCTTTTTTTACTGGCAATTACAGGGTTAATGAGCTTTAGTGCTATTGCACAACGTGGTGTTAGGATTGGCTATATAGATACTGAATACATTTTGCAAAATGTACCTGAATATCAAGAAGCTTCAACACAATTAGACAAGAAAGTGTTGCAATGGAAATCTGATATTGAGAAACAGCTAAGCGTTATAGAACAGAAGAAAAAAGAACTTGAAAATGAAAGTGTTCTTTTAACTAAGGAGCTGTATGAAGAGCGTATGGAAGACATCTCGTTTGAAGAAGCTGAAATTTTAGATTATCAACAAAAACGATTTGGTCCAAATGGAGATTTAATGATTCAAAAGCGACAATTAATAGCGCCTATTCAAGATCAAATTTTTTCTGCTGTACAAGAAATCGCATCAACAAAAAAATATGATTTTGTATTTGATAAATCTGCAGATGTAGTTATGCTATATTCGGCTGAAAGGTATGATATAAGTGAACAGGTTCTTAGAACTATAACAAGAACATCCAAACGGACACAGGCAAAAGATAAAAAAGAAAGAAAGGCCTTAGAAGAAGAAGAAGTTGTACCTGTTGTGAGTGCAGAAAAGGATGAACGTCAAAAAGCATTAGAAGAACGCAAAGCAACTCGTGAGGCAGAATTAGCAGCAAAACGAGCTGAACGTGAAAAAGCTCTTGAAGAAAGAAGAAAAATTCAACAAGAAGCAAGGGAAGCCAAAAAACGTGAAGCTGAAGAAAGACGACAAAAAGTTTTAGAAGCAAGAAACGGTCAGAAAAATTCTGAATCAGAAACTGAAACTGGCACTAAAGAAGAAGCAACGATAGAATCAGAAACCAAAAGTGAGGCAAAAGAAAAGATAGTTGAAGGTGCGGGTGCAGAAGAAAAAAGTACTGAAAAGTCAAGTGCGAAGCAATCTGATTCTGAAATAAAAAAAGACTCAACCAAAACTAGTAAACCTAAGACTCAGGCTGAGATATTAGAAGAAAAGCGCCAGCAAAAATTAAAGGAAAGAGAAGCCAGAAAGAAAGCATTAGAAGAACGTAAAAAACAAATAATAGAAGAACGCAAAAAAGCACGTGAAGAACGAGAAAAACAACTAAAAAAGAGAGATTCTATAGCGAAAGCTAAGAAAGGAGAAGGAAATTAATTAATTATAACACACAAATACAACTTAGAAAAAATGAAACATTTAAAAACTTTACTATTTGCAACAGCACTTTTTATTGGAGCGACAAGTTTTATAGCCGCACAAAGTAATATTGCACATATTAATACACAAGAACTTGTAAAAGCAATGCCCGAGTATAAAGCGGCACAGGTAGAAATTGAACAGCTAGGTAAAACGTATCAAACTACAATTGAAGGTTCTATTAAAGAGTTAGAGAACAAATTAAAGCAATACGATGCTGAAGCTCCAAGCCAAACTCAAGAGGAAAACCAAAAGCGTATGCAAGAGGTTGAAGAAATGAAACAAAGCCTTGGTCAGTATCAACAACAGGCTCAAAAAGACATTCAAGAGAAAGAATTTAATCTTTTAAAACCTATTACTGAAAAAGCTAAAGCTGCTATTGAAAAAGTTGCTACAGCACAAAACATTGATTATGTTCTTGAAGCAGGTGGTTTAATCGTTGCTAAAGGAAAAGACTTAATGGCAGATGTAAAGGCTGAATTAGGTTTATAAATCTATAACAAATAAATATTTTAAAAAGTCGCTTAATTGATAAGCGACTTTTTATTTTTGTGATAATGAGTAATAGACCCATAGGTATATTTGATTCTGGAATTGGAGGAACTTCTATTTTTAAGGAGATTCATAGTCTATTGCCAAATGAAAGCTGTATTTATTTGGCAGATAGTAAAAATGCTCCTTATGGTAATAAAACTAAAAAAGAGATACTTCAACTTTGTATTAAAAACACAGAATATCTTCTTAAACAAGATTGCAAAATTATTGTGGTTGCATGCAATACAGCTACGACTAATGCCATTTCGTACTTAAGAAAAACATATGATGTACCATTTATAGGCATTGAGCCTGCCATTAAACCAGCCGCGCTAAACACAAAAACGAATGCAGTCGGTATTCTAGCCACTAAGGGTACTTTAAGCAGTCAATTGTTTCATAAAACCACGGACTTATATGCAGGCGGAATCAAAGTCATTGAACAGGTCGGAGAAGGTATAGTACCATTAATTGAAAGTGGTCAATTAAATTCTAAAAGAATGGTGACCTTACTAAATTATTACTTAGAACCTATGGTTAAAGCAGATATAGATCATTTAGTTTTGGGTTGTACTCACTATCCTTATTTAATCCCAATTTTAACTAAGATGTTACCTAAAAAGGTTACGATTATAGATTCTGGATTAGCCGTTGCCAGGCAAACTCAAGCCATTCTACAATCAAACGATCTATTAAATACAACTGACTCTCAACCATCAATAAGTTTCTATTCAAATGGAGATATTGAGGTATTACGCACAATTATAGATAATAAGTTTAATAGTTCTTTTTTAGATTTTTAGTAAGGAAAAACTTCTTTTGTATACTAAATTAAAATGAAGCTACTCTTTATATATAATGCCAACTCAGGAAATTTGAATGCATTATTGGATGTTGGGCATAAACTATTGAGTCCATCGACCTATCCATGTAGTTTGTGCACACTTACTTATGACACCTTTACAGAAAATATAACATGGAAAAACTTTAGAGAGCAAAGCAATTTAGAAATGGTTTTTTATCATAAAGATGAATTTGAGGCCATCTATCCAAATGTAAAAATTAAATATCCTTCAATATTAAAACTAGAGGATAATCAAATTTCCATATTATTAAATAATGAAAAACTTAATATCATAGAAAGCGTGAGTGAATTGATTGAAACAATTAGCGATCGCTTTTAAACCACCCTGAGTATTTTACGTAATTATTGGCAATTCTGTCTATCTCACCAGTAATAAGTTCCTCACTTATTTCCTTTACCTTTTTAGCAGGAACACCTGCATAAATACTCCCAGATTCTACAACCGTATTTTGTATTACGACTGCACCCGCTGCAATAATACAATTGCTTTCAATTATACAATCGTCCATTATAATACTTCCCATACCTACTAATACATTATCATGTATTGTACAACCATGTACAATAGCATTATGACCTATGGAAACATTATTTCCAATAGTAGTTGCGGACTTCTGATAGGTAGCGTGTATAACCGCGCCATCTTGTACATTGACTTTATTACCCATTTTAATAAAATGGACATCTCCTCTAATGACTGCATTAAACCAAACACTGCATTCATTACCCATGATGACTTCACCAACTATTGTAGCATTATCGGCAACATAACAATCATCTGGTATTTGAGGGTGTATTCCCCTTACTGGTTTTATTACTGGCATAGCTATTTAAAATAAGATAACAATTCAGACTTTCTAGAGGCAGATACGATAACTTCTTTTCCGTTACTCAAAACTACACTACCTCCTTTTCCTTTTACATATTTTACAATTTCGTTTACATTGACTAAATAACTTTTATGAACTCTAGCAAAATTACTTTCCTTTAGGCTTTCTTCAATATATTTTAGAGTCTTACTGACTAATTTTTTCTTGTTGTTATTTAGATATATTTCCGTGTAATTATCATCGGCTTTACAATACATTATATCCTTAGTGTCTATGACTTCAAAACCGTCTTGTTGTGGCAGTGTAATCTTACCATATACAGCTTTAGTATTAGGCGCAAAGACTTGATTTTGTAGTGCATCCTCTTTGGTTTTTATTTCCATGACATAATCTACAGCTTTTATAAGCTCATCAATAGAAATTGGCTTCATTAAATAATAGGATGCATGTGCATTTAAGGCATCTATAGCATAATGATTATAGGCAGTAACAAAAATAGTTTCAAAATCAATATCACCAACTTTATCCAATAAGTCAAAGGCATTTCCATATGGCATTTCAACATCAAGGAAAACAACATCTAAATCATTATTTCTTATCAGTACAAGTGCCTCCTCAACATTTGAAGCTTCACCCAAAATTGAAATATTAGGGCAGTATTTTGTGAGGTAATTTCTTAGAATTTCCCTGCTTTTTGCTTCATCTTCTACAATTAATGCATTTAATTTCATCTTAGTCCTTTTTAAGTATTACAACAACCTTCGTCCCTTTATCCTCCTCATCTTGAAAATCATCTATGGTAACATCTACTTTGTCTTTATACATTTCGTTAAGTATAGCAACACGTTTTTTGATATTGTTCATACCTTTTGAATTTTGTTTCTTTTGATTGGATGTTTTTAAGGCTTTAGATCGCTCTCTGCCGATACCATCATCTGTAATAGAAATAGTTAACTCATCTTTAGATTTGGATTTAATATCAATATTTAAATGTCCTTTTTCTTCTTTATATCTAAGTCCATGCCACACAGCATTTTCTATGTAAGGTTGCAATAACATTGGTGGAATCTGAAACTCATCAATGTTTAATGATTCATCTACTGTTATTGAATAATCAAATTTATCTTGAAATCTAAAGTGCTCTAATTTGGTATACAAATCTATAAGGTCAATCTCCTTTTCTAAAGGAATAAAATCCTCTTCACTATTCTCCAAAACTGCACGCATTAAAAATGAGAAATCAGATAAATACTTGTTTGCTATTCGTTCATCATTTGTTGCAATAAAACTATTCACTGAGTTTAAGGCATTGAAAATGAAATGTGGATTCATTTGACTGCGTAACGATTTAAGAGCTAGTAAATTATTGGCGAGTTTCTGTTGTTTTATATATTTAAACATAAAATAACCAGTGACTAGAAGAAGTATTAATCCTCCAACTAACGAATAGATAATTAGTTGCTGACGTTTATTACGTTCTTGGGTTAACTCATATTTACTTTCAGACAAGGCTCTATCACTCTCAAGAGAAGTAATTCTGTTTTGTTTCTCTAAGATGTTTTTTCTAAAACGAGATACTTGAGAAATCTCTATTTCTTTCTGTGCATATAACTCGTCATAAAGTTCGTCAACTACATTTTTATATGTATCTAAATACTCTAATCCTTTTTCTGTATTTCCAGCTTTTATATTAACTTCTGAGAGCTTACGTGCAGCATCTTTCTTTACTACAAGATCTTCTTTCTTTTCAGCTTCTTCAAAACTCTTTTCTAAATAAGGAATGGCATTTTCTAAATCATTTTTGAGATAGTAGGCATTACCTATTTTATAATTCTGTTTCTGAAGTGTATTTGCACTTTCATTAGAGATTACCGAATCTTTTTCTAAATCTAATATACCCTCAATTGCCTTTTTTCGAAGTTGTATTTCACCTTCATAATCTTCCATGTCACTGCTAAATTCAGCAACTTTAACTTGCTCTTCAACAGCTCTAGTTTTGTTTTCTTGTTCAGCTAAATTCAATGAATTACTGAAATAATCTTTGGCCTTAGATTGCTCACCTTTAATATTATAAACCTGGGCAATTTTTGAGTTCAAATCTGTTATTTTAGGAGAAATAAGATGTTTATTAGCTACATCCAATCCTTTCTCATAAGACACTATAGCTCTAGAATATTCCTTTGTTTTTTGATATGCATCACCAATTCCTTCATACAGTTCAATTTTTTGATAATTTGAAAGGTTCTTTTCACTCAAACTCTGATATGTTCTTATACTCATTCCATATTCCTCATTACCTAAATATGCATTCGCAAGTTTTAATTTCGCTGAAGAGGTTTCAGTATTTTGAATACTAATTTTATAGGCTGAAACCGCTAAATCGAATTGTTTCCAATGCGTATAAATATCACCCAAAAGTTCATGGGCTTCAGCACTCTGACCTGAACTTATGTCTTTGTCTAATGCATCACCAATAAATTGAAGACTTTTTTCAGCATCCTTTTTCAAATAAACACCTGCTGAGTCAATTAATCTATTAAAGCGTTTGCCTATTGTCTCCTTACTGAGCTTTCTTCCATAAAAGTTATTATCTTCAGTAACTTCAATCGTGATTCTTTCACCACTTTTTACGGTATAAAATATAGTCTCAAAATCTTTATGTTGTATGGTAAGTTCGTCTCCTATTCTAGCCTTAATTGTAAACTTACCATCTTTATTAGTAGTTGTATAGGCGCCACTGTTCACTGAAATAGTAACACGGTCTATAGGTACGCGTGTATCTTGCATATACACTGAACCACGAATATCAAAAATCACCTCTTCTTTTATTGCATCAGCTTCCCTATTAATTTGGCTAAATGCACTTATTCCAAAAAGACAAAAGAAAAAACAAATATAAATATGTCTTGTTTTCACAAACTCAATTATTAATTGTTGGACTAAACTTACATACTTTATTCCACTTTGGAAAATACGCAATCTTCAAACTCTTACATATAAAGATTTAAATCTTCTAGGTTACTAAATATGTAAATCACATTACTCAACCAAAGGGCTGATTCACTCATTCCGATTTTTAATTCATTCTTTTTCATATGAGCTTTACACAATAATCAAAAAACGAATCTATTATGAAAACAATATTTAAAACCAGTATCTTATTATTTGGAATTCTAATTGTAACAGCATGCAATGCCAATAACAATCAACAAGAAATTGCTCTAAAAGAAACAATTTTAGAAACAACTGTAAAATCTAATAATCCTGAAATTAAAGTAGCATTGCTATTAGACACGAGCAATAGTATGGATGGGCTTATCGATCAGGCGAAAGCACAGTTGTGGCAAATAGTCAATGAATTATCTTATGCAAAATGTAGAGAGCAAAATCCAAATCTTAAGATTGCTTTATACGAATATGGCAATGACAATCTTAATGCAGATGAAGGCTATTTAAGACAAGTGATTGCCTTTAGTGATGATTTAGATGAAATATCAAAAAGCCTATTCTCATTAACTACCAATGGTGGAAATGAGTTTTGCGGTAAAGTCATTCAAACAGCACTAAAACAGTTAGATTGGGGAGATAATAAAGAAGATCTAAAATTCATATTTATTGCTGGAAACGAACCCTACACACAAGGAAATGTGAGTTATAAAGTTGCCTCTAAACTTGCTCACCAAAAAGACGTTACTGTTAATACTATTTTTTGTGGCGATTACAATCAAGGAATTGATACCTATTGGAAAGATGGTGCTGATTTAACACACGGAAATTATATGGCAATTAATCATAATCAATCTACAGTTCATATTGCTACACCATACGACGATGACATATTGCAACTCAATTCAAAATTGAATAAAACGTACGTTGCATATGGTAGACAAGGACTTGCAAAAATGGAACTCCAAGCAGAACAAGATTCCAATGCAAGAAGTTATAATAAAGCAAATGCCGTTAGCAGAACAGTAAGTAAAAGTTCAAGACTTTACAAGAATAGTTCATGGGATTTGGTAGATGCAGCGCTTGAAGATGATTTTAACTATGAAGATTTAAAAGTTGAACAACTTCCCAAAGAACTTAAGCATAAATCAAAATCCGAAATTAAAACCTATATCCAGCAGAAACGTACAGAACGAGAAAAGTTTCAACAGTCTATTGCCGAATTAAATATGAAGCGACGTGATTATATTGCAAAGAAATCCAAGCAAATAAAAAATGGATTAGAAAATGCCATGATTGATGCTATAAAATCACAGGGCAAGAGAAAAAATTATAATTGGTAAAATAAAAAGGCTCAATAAAATTGAGCCTTTTTCTATATTAATTTACTGCCGGACAGTTACATTCGTATTTCTCTCGTCTACAATTAAAGTTGTATCCTAACGTAATTTGGTGAAAACCACCTGTGTTAAAATTAACCGTATTTGCCTGGTAAGAATAAGTATATGCAAATACAAATTGATTATAGTCAACACCAATAAAAGGCGTAATATATTGCAATTTTTGGCTACTTACTCCAGAGCCATCAACAAACTCTGCTCCATCTAGACTTCTTCTATATGATAAACCACCCCAAACTTTGCCAAAATCCATCTCACGATATACCTTAGCATTAACATCAATTGTAGATTCTTCTGTTGCATCTCTATGCATAAACATTATGGAAGGTTCGTAACTCCACTCACTACCATATTTACTGAAAACATAACCAGTAGAAAACAAATATGTTCTAAGATTATCAAATTCAAATCCTTGTTCGTTGAAATTTATTCCTTCATTTTTAAGAATATTCTTTGCAGTAAAATGCGCATAAAAATCTAGAAATTGATATGAAAATCCGAAATCAATATTAAAGTTTGTAGCACTTTGTTCAATACCTGCAATTAATTGATCGAATTCCCCTGGTGCTAAAAAATCTGTTTCATCTAATTTATATTGGAGAAATCCTGCACTTAAACCAAAAGATAACATATTTAAGTCAATCTCATTCCTCGAAAACATCAAATGATAAGCAAATGTAGCGTAACCTCCAACTGTAGAATGATATCCATTCGAATCATTAAAAAAGATACCACCAATTCCAACGGGCGAATCTCCAACCCTACCATTTGCACTTATCGTCTGCAAACTAGGAGCATCATCTATACCAAACCATTGCTGTCTTGCGGTCATTCTAACCTTTGCACAGTTAGCTACTCCAGCCATAGAAGGATGTAATAAATAATAATTATCCGTTAAATAATCAGAATAAATAGGTACACCTTCTTGAGCAAAACTAAAATTAACTACTAAGGCTATTATTGTTACTAAACTATACTTTTTCAAATTCATGCTTTATTATCGTTTCAAGGTAAAATGGGCATTGAGTTCCTTTCTCTGGTTCGTCACGGGCTCGTCGTACTCCACCACGAACCA